>PLTN01000116.1:0-122168 GCA_003164495.1 Vulcanimicrobiota bacterium | reverse complement strand
GTTATCCCGACAAGAAAACTCATACCAAAGAAGTTCACGTTCGCCAGAGCAGCCGATGGCCGTAGGGCCGAGGTGTGCTCTCCCTACTAGAGGTGTGCGCTCCCTACTAACCGTTGCGAACCGTGCTCCTAGTAGAACTACGTGAGCTGCGGGACTTTTTCGCCTCGCACGCGGGCGCGCACGAGGGCGGCGCCGGCGTTCATCGCGCGCAGCTTGGCCAGCGCGATCTTGGTCGGCAGATACCGCAATCCGCAATCCGGGTTGACGACGATGCACTCGGGACCCATCACGGCCAGCGCCCGGTCGACGCGCGATGCAACCTGCTGCGGCGTCTCGACCGCTTCGGTCTTCACGTCGATCACACCCAAGCCGAGTTTGAACGACGGATGGTACTTCTTGAACAGCGCAACGTCATCGTAACCCTTGCGCGCGAACTCGAGCACGAGCTGATCCACTTGGGCATCCATGATGGCCGGAAACAGGAAGTCGTAGTGACCTTCCCAGGCCGGGCGCGCGTGCCGGTTCCCGTAGCAGATGTGCACCGCCCACTCGACGTCGACGCCCGCGACGACGACGTTGATCGCCTTCACCGCCAGCGGCACCGCTTCGGGATATCCGGCCAAGAACGGCTCGTCGATCTGTAAGAGTGCCGCGCCCGCGGCGGCGAGATCGCGCGCTTCGCGGTTGAGCATGCGCGCGATATCGAGCACGAGGCCTTCGGCATCAGGATAGCCCTCGTTGCGAATGCGCTTGGCCAGTGAAAACGGGCCGGTAAACGAAAATTTGATCGGCCGGTCGGTTTGTTCGCGCGTGAACTGGAAGTCGGCGGCGAGCCGCAAGCCCGGCGCATCCTCGAGGTGCGGGAGCGGCGCTCGCACGGCCGCATCGTAGTAGTCGTAATAGTGCACCTTGGCGAGCTTGGGCAGCTCGATGCCCGGCATGCGCTCGAGGAAATAGTCGATGTCGTTGTCGCGGCGCAACTCGCCGTCGGAGACGATGTCGACCCCGGCGCGCTCTTGATCCTTGAGCGCGGCCTTGATTGCGGTATCGTAGATCTCGCTGAGCGAGCTGCGGCTGATGCGCCCTTCGTGGAAGTCCGTCTTCGCGCGCTCGAGCCATTCGGGCACCGAGTACGAACCCACGACCGTCGTCGGAAGCAGCTCCTCGCTCATTCACGTACCTCTGCGGTCATCGTGGTAATGTTCGATCCGGTCCGAAACGCGAACTTGCGGAAGGCGACGTCGAAGCCGCGGCGGCCGCCGAGCGCGGCCAGCACGTTGCCGTTCACCCAGTTCACCACCGAGCCTTCGTACTTCCCCGGCCCGCGAAAGGCGTTCGCGTAGCCTTCGAGGTTGGTGACGAAGATATCGTGGCATTCGAGAATGCCGTGCGGGTGCAAGAGCGGCAACGTGTCGACGAAGCTTGCCGCCGCGCCGTTGCTGACGTGCATGCGTACGTCGCCGTGCGCTTCCATCAACGGCCGCAACACTTCGCCGTTGATTCCGGGCGCGAACTCGTACTCATCGAGCGGCGGCAGCGCGACGTAGCGTTCCTCGAGCCCGATCGCTTCCCACACCGCCGCCCAAAACCGCACGGCAGCGTGGGCGTCGGCAAAGCGGCGCGGCTCCGTTTCCGCCAACAGCTCCGGCCCCAGTCGCAACAGGCGTGCGATCAGGTCGGGCAATTCGCCGGCTGTCGCGTTGATGCTCGCCGCGATCGCCGCGGCCGGCGCGGCGGCCAGATACGCGCGCGTCTCGACCTGAAACAGATGACCGTCGATGCGCGCGATCTCGTCGGTCGGCAGGTTGTCGTAGACGTTGGAAATGTAGACGAAGAACGTCTTGTACTTGAGGAAACCGAGCGTGTTCGACGGCTTGGTCGCATCGAGCACGATCGTGCTCGTGTGGTCTTCGTGGTGGCGTACTTGTGCGCGCGCAACGTCGAGCAAGTGGGGCGAGTAGTCGCCCATCAGATAGTGCAGGCGGCGGTAGTAATCGCGCCCGGCTTCGCGGTCGATCTCGACGAACGTGTCGAGCCACACGCGCGCCTGGCTGCCGTTGCCGACGCCGATCTCGAGCACGTGAAGCTGATCGGGTAACGCGCGCCGCTCGGCGAGCCCATCCCAAATTGCGAACAAGCGCGTGATCGTATCGCGCGCCGCGGCCGCGTTGCGCGCATCGCTCTCGCCTCCCGGCAGGGCCTGTTCGTATGGCCGGCCCGACACGGCTTCCCACAAACCGAGCGCCTTCCAGTAGAGCGAGTTGAAGCTCCAGATCAAGCTCGCCGTGGTACGGCCCCACGGTTCGAGATGGTGGCGGTCCGACTCGTCGCGCCGCGCCAGCGCCCGGCTCATCTCGGCATTCACGTCGTACTGCGTACTCGCCGTGCGCCGCAGATCGACGCCGATCTCGAGCTGTTCGTGCGCGCTGCCGTTGAGGATCGGCCGGATCTCTACCGCTTCGCGGAAGCTGTTCTTGTACTGCACCCAGTCGCACACGATGCGCAAGTGATCGAGGTCGAGCGACTCGTCGCCGACCGCGTGCATGATCGAGCCGAGCACGCTCGCTACGGCGGCGCCGTTGTCTTTGCGCAGACGCTCCGTGGGTCGCAGATCAACCAACATGTTCGTTCACCTGCGCGTGTGCCCGCCGGCCGAGTCCCGCGCGCTCGAGGATTTCGGGAACCAGGTGCTCCGCGCCGAACGCCATCACGTGCACCCCGGCAAGATCGGGGATCTCGCGCAGCTCCGTGATGATCTCGGCGCACATCGCGATGCTCTCGTCGTGCACGGCGGCCGGCGGCACGCCGCGCAAACGCGCTTCCACGGCGGCCGGAACGACGATCCCGGGAATCTGTTGCATGCGTTCGAGCGCGCGCAGCGACCGGATCGGCCCAACCCCGGCAAGGATCCCGCAGCGCTGGGTGAGTCCGAGATCGCGCGACGCTTGCATCCACGCCGAAAAGTGCGCGACGTCGAACACGTATTGCGTTTGCACGAACTCCGCGCCGGCCGCGACCTTCTTGCCCAGGCGCTCGGCTCGGAAGGCGAGCGGCGGCGCAAACGGGTTCTCGACGCCGCCGATCAGCCAGCCCGGCGCCGGCTTGAGTGTCTTTCCGGAGAGCAGCCTTCCCTGATCGCGCATCGTCCGCGCGGTCCACAACAGTTGCACGGAGTCGAGATCGAACACGCCGCGCGCTTCAGGGTGGTCGCCGAACTTCTGATGATCGCCGGTCAAGAGCAGCACGTTGGGAATGTTGAGTGCGGCGGCGCCGAGCAGATCGGATTGCAACGCGAGGCGGTTGCGATCGCGGCACTGCAGTTGCATCACCGGTTCGACGTCTTCCTCGAGCGCGAGCACGCAGCCGGCCAAACTCGAGAGCCGCACCATCGCGCCTTGGTTGTCGGTGACGTTGGCGGCATCGACCCAATCGTGCAACAGGCGCGCACCGCTGCGGATCGCATCGGGATCGGCACCGCGCGGGGGGCTGATCTCCGCGGTCACGGCGAAACGGCGCTCGCGCAAGGCGTCGCGCAATCGGCTGCCGGGCGCGTTCATCGCGGCTCGATCGGCGGCGCGGGAGCGAACGACGTGTCGCCGTTCCACAACCCTGCGTCGCGGTTTTGCCAGTAGTTCACCCACGAACTGAGGCCCCACTCGCGCTGGTCGATCGGCCGCTGCAAGCGGCGCAGATCGGCCGTCCGGCCCGCTGCCGCGGCGCGCTCGTAGGCCACCAGCCACACGCAGCGCAGGCCGGGGTAGACCTCGCAGTCGCCGTTGGCGGCCACGCCGCCGCACGGGCCGTTCCGGAGCTCTTTCGGGCAGCTCATCGGGCAAGCGTACGCGGTGCTCGGCAGGGCGCATTGGGCGCACATCCGGCAGCCGAAGAGCTTCCCTTTGACCGCCTTCTCGACCGCGGTGAACGCGCGGTAGGCCCAGGGCGTCGCCTCGAGCCACACCGCCAGGGCGTACAAGTGGCGCTGGGGCCGGAGCAACCGCCCGAGGACGAGGGCCAGGGGCAACGAGATGCCCGGCGTCGTCGGCACCGGCCGGTTCGCGACGCGTCCACCCGCGTCTGAAGCGTGAACGGCATTTTCCACGTGTGGCCCCTCGAATTGAGCGTATTCAATGAACTCCGGCCGGTCCACTTCAGCGCCTGCGAGGCGCACGTTTGCACGGCGTATCACGACATGCTATAATACGGTCTTTCCTCTCGTTGACGTGGAGCGAAGATGGAAACCTCGGATACCCAACGACGGCTCGATGCCGTGTTGCGTGCCGACGCCCAAGAGGTGGCGCGGCGCACGCTTCGCCATAAATTCGGTCGCTTGAGCAACCGGCGGATCCTTGCTACCCTCCGGGCAGCGCTTTCGGCCGACTTGCAGACGGAACTCGCCGACGGCGAGCTCCTCGACCAGTGGTTCGCGGAGTACGCGAGCGCTGTCGAACGTCTGCGCAGCGAAAACCGCCTCTCACAGGCGTCCTAACCCGCAACCAGTCCCCCAAACGGCGACCGCAGCGGCGTCTAATTGAACGCTTGAATCCCCGTTTGTGCGCGGCCTAGGATCAGCCCATGGATGTCGTGGGTGCCCTCGTAGGTGTTCACGGCCTCGAGGTTCATCGCGTGCCGGATGACGTGGTACTCATCCGAGACGCCGTTGCCGCCGTGCATGTCGCGGGCCACGCGCGCGATCGCGAGCGACTTCCCGCACGAGTTCCGCTTGAGCATCGAGACCATCTCGGGCTGCTCGCGACCGGCGTCCATCAACTGCCCGAGACGAATCGCGGCGTGCAAACCGATCGTGATCTCGGTCTGCATGTCGGCGAGCTTGATCTGGATGAGCTGCGTCGCCGCCAACGGGCGGCCGAACTGCGTGCGCTCGAGCGTGTACTTGCGCGCCGCATGCCAGCAGAATTCCGCCGCACCGAGCGCGCCCCAAATGATCCCATAGCGCGCGCGGTTGAGACAGCCGAACGGACCGGCGAGCCCGCGCGCGTTCGGTAAGAGGTTGGCATCGGGGACGAACACGTTGTCCATGCTGATCATCCCGGTGCTCGATGCGCGCAGGCTGAACTTGCCCTCGATCTTCGGCGCGGTCAGGCCCTTCATGCCTTTCTCGAGGATGAAGCCGCGGATCTTCCCGTCGTCGTCTTTGGCCCACACGATGAACACGTCGGCGATCGGCGAGTTGGTGATCCAGTTCTTCGCACCGTTGAGCTGGTAGCCGCCGTCGACTTTTTTCGCGCGCGACGTCATGCTGCCGGGGTCGGAGCCGTGATCGGGCTCGGTCAAACCGAAGCAGCCGATGATCTCGCCGGTTGCCAAACGCGGCAAGAAGCGCTGCCGCTGTTCGTCGTTGCCGTAGGTGAAGATCGGATACATCACCAGGCTCGACATCACCGAAAGCGCCGAGCGGTACCCGCTGTCGACGCGTTCGATCTCGCGCGCGATCAATCCGTAGGCGACGTAACTTGTTCCGGCACAACCGTACCCGTGAATCGTCGAACCGAGCAGTCCGAGCGCGCCCATTTCGGTGAGGATCGCGCGATCGAAGATCTCGTTGCGATTCGCTTCGAGAATGCGCGGCATCAATTTGGACTGCGCGTAATCGTGCGCCATGTCGCGGATCATCCGCTCTTCGTCGGTCAGTAATTCGCCGGCCAGAAGCGGATCTTCCCACTGAAAAGTTTCTACCGAAGGGATCGTCGCCATCAGCGCCAAGTTGGTCGAAGAGTCCGTATGAACCTCGTACAAGACGACGTAATTTTGCTCGCCGGCATCACCGGCCGCATCGGTGCGGCACCGCTGACGACATTGGTCGCGGAAGGCGCTCGCGTGGTGGTGCTCTCGCGCGATCGCAAGCGAGCCGAGGCCGCGATCGCGGCGGCGCTCGAACCCAACCTGCGCAACCGGGCGCTGGCGCTTGCGGCCGACCTCTACGATCCCGCGTCGGCCGCGGCCGCGGTTGCGGAATGCGTCAAGACGTTCGGCCGGCTCGATGCGCTGGTAAACCTTGCCGGCAGCGGTTGGCGCCGCAAAACGGTCACCGACTCAGGCCTCGGCGATCTGCGCGAAACGCTGGCCGAAGTGATCGACACGGCGTACAACCTCGCGCAAGCCGCGCTGCGCACGATGCTGGCGCAGCCGTATCGCGAGGGCGCACGCTCGCGCGGCCGCATCGTAACGGTAACCGCAACGACGGCCAAGGCGCCGAACCCCGGGATGTCGGCGTTCGCGACGGCCAAAGCCGGCGTCAACGCGCTGATGCTCTCGATCGCGCGCGAACACAAAGCCGACGGGATCGTCGCCAACGCCTTGCTGGTCGGCGGCATCGCGTTTCCCGGCGCCGATCATTTCCGTTCCGAAACAGCGCGCGCGACCGCGGTGTCCGTGCAAGAGCTCACGAACACCCTCACCTTTCTCGCCAGCGATCGTTCGAGCGGTATCAACGGCGCATTGCTCGATCTCACCGCGAGGTTGACCGACCGGTGAAGCTCGTCGACGGCGACGCCGTTCTCTTAGCCGGCGCGACCGGACGCGTCGGCGGTGCGACGCTGGCCACGCTGGTGCGCGAAGGCGCGCGCGTCGCGGTACTTTCGCGCGATCGCACCCGCGCCGCGGCGACGATCGCGAAGGTCCTGGAACCGGGCGAGGTCGCCAATGCGCTCCCGCTCGAGGCCGACTTGAACGACCCGGACTCGGCGGCCGCGGCCGTCACGGCCTGCATCACGGCATTTGGACGCATCGACGCGCTGATCAATTTGGCCGGCAACGGTCCACAGCGTATTCCGCTTGTGAAGACAACGCTTGAAGACTTGCAGCAGTCGATCGCCGGCTACACCGAAACCGCATACAATTTGGCGTTGCCGGCGCTCCGCGCAATGCTGGCCCAACCGTTCCGCGACGGCATGCTCTCGCGCGGCCGCATCGTCACCGTGACGGCCGGTTCCTCGAAGTCGCCGGCGCCGGGACGCGGCGCGTTCGCCGTTGCCAAAGCCGGCGTCAACGCACTGATGCTGGCGATCGCGCGCGAACACAAAGCCGACGGCATCGTCGCCAACGCGCTCGTGCTCGGCGGCGTGGCGTTTCCCGGCCGCGCGGGTTCTCCCGAAGACATCAAAGCCGCCGCCACGCCGCAAGAGGTCGCCGACGTCCTCACCTTCCTCGCCAGCGACCGCTCGAGCGGTATCAACGGCGAACTCGTCGACCTCAACGCCCGCGAAATCGACTAACGCGCCCCTTGTGTCATTCCGAGCAAGCGCCGAAGGCGCGTCGTCGAGGAACACGCCACAATCTACACTACTGAGTGCGAGCGCGAAGGCGCGAGCAGTGGTGTAAATAAGGAAGAGTAAAGTAAAGTAACCACTGCTCGCGCCTTCGCGCTCGCACGCTAATCGCCGCGGTCATCTCGCGTTCCTCGACGACGCGCCTTCGGCGCTGCTCGGAATGACTTGGGCTACTGTCGCCGCTTTAAGTTAAAGCCCGCTCTTGCGCGGGCTTTCTTTTTGACGCTCCGCATGGCGCTCCGCTAAGGACGACGCACGGCGCTTATCGCGGCACTCTCTATTTCGGGTGGGAAGATTACTCTTCGGGGATGGTCGCTCGACTGGAGCCACGCGTAGGTATCGCGCACCGTCTCCGAGAGGGGGCGGAAGCGCAGGCCGGCGGTGAGGGCGCGGTCGATGTTCACTTCCATCAGCCCGTACTCGTCGGGCTCGAGCCAGAACGGGATGTGTTCCCATGGGATGACGCCGGCAGATTTGAGTTCTTCGCTTGCGACGACGAGCGGGGCGCCGGTGCCGCCGGTGGCGTCGATGCACGTTTGCGCGACGTCGATCAAACGTAACGGCCGTTCGGGGCCGGTGACGTTGAAGACGCCGGCTGCACGGCGTTCGGCCATCGCGATCGTCCACTGCGCAAGGTCGCGCACGTCGATCAGCTGCACGGGCTGCTCCGGATCGCCGGGAACGAGCAGCGGCTGCGGCCGGGCTGCGCGCTCGATCCACGAATTGAAGCGGTCGGTGTAGTCATGCGGTCCGACGATGAAGCCCGGGCGCACGATCAAGAGACTGCTCGCCGGTAAGACCGCCGCGAGCGCCTCTTCACATGCCGCCTTGCGCGGACCATAATTCTCGACGTCGCGCGCATCTTCGCGGTTTGCGCCGGGCGGAAACGGTGCGACCGGCGCCGATTCGTTGACGCCGGCGAGGATCGGGTACGGGTAGACGCTGATCGACGAGGTGTAGATGTAGTGCGAGATACGGTCCTGTAATACTTCGGCCGCACCGCGCGTGTGACGCGGGGCCTGCCCGCTGGTATCGATCGCAACGTCCCAGGTGCGGCGGTCGGGCAGCACAAGCGCATTGCGATCGCCCGTGATCTGCTCGACGCCGGCCATCGGGGTACGATTGCCGCGATTGAAAGCCGACACGGCATGTCCGCGCGCTTGCGCGACGTCGATGATCGCGCGCCCGAGAAAGGCGTAACCGCCGAGCAAGAGGATGTTCAAACGATGCGTTCCGCACCGGAATAGACGTTGAAGCGCGCGCCGCGCACGAAGCCGGCCAGCGTGACGCCGAATTCGCGTGCGAGATCGACCGCCAGGCTGCTGGGGGCGGAAACCGCGCACACGACGGCGATGCCGGCGGAGATCGCCTTCTGCACGAGCTCGTAACTCGCGCGGCCGCTGAGCAGCACGATTTGCGCATCGAGCGGAAGCTTCCCGTTCATCAGCGCCCAGCCCACGATCTTGTCGAGCGCATTGTGCCGGCCCACGTCCTCACGCACGGCGAGCACGTTGCCGCGCGCATCGAACAGCGCCGCGGCGTGGAGCCCGCCGGTGGAAGCGAACACGCGCTGCGCGGCGGCGAGGCGTTCGGGCAGCGCGACAATCGATTGCCGTTCGACGCGCAGCGCCGAGCGCACGGGCTGCAACCCGCGATCGCGCAGCGCGTCGATATTGGCCTTACCGCACACGCCGCACGCGCTCGTCATCGTGAAGTGCCGCTCGAGTGCGTCGAGCGGCGGCAAATCGTTACCATGCAGGTCGACGTTGACGATGTTGTAGCGCTGCTCTTCGGCAACGTCGCGATCGACGCAATACGTGATCCCGCTGAGCCGCTCGAGCGACGTGAGCACGCCTTCGTTGAACAGAAAGCCGGCGGCGAGTTCGAAATCGGCTCCCGGCGTGCGCATCGTGATCGCAACCGTGCGGGTTTGTCCGCCGGCGCGCATCCGGATCTCGAGCGGTTCCTCGGTCGCGAGCCGGTCGTAGCGCTGCGCGACGGCGTCGCCGTCGTAGCTGATGACCTCCGTCTCGACGGTCGCCCCCGGCCGGTTCTCGCCCGAAATCATTCCGGCTGTCGCGAGGCCGCGCGCGGATCGTCGGCCGAATCCTTGCCGCTCTCGATGAACGTTTCGCGCAAGACGTAGCCGCCCGCGAGCGTGAGCGCGCCGGCCAGCAGCGTCTTCGCCCGGCCGCCGAACGGTAAGCAGCCGAGGAGCGCCGGAGCTATGATGCCGCCGATCTCCGTGAACGTGCGCAGTTTGCGTCCGCGCGCGCCGCCGTACATCGGCTCGCCGAGCGGGCCGGCGTGCCGGCGGAACCTTTCGAGCAAGATGAATTCCGCGGTCGACGCGATCAATTCGAGACGTTCGAGCTTGTGCCGCGTGCGATCGCTGCCGCTGAGCGCAACGATCGCGGCGTTGAGCGCGCACGCGCCGGCGAAGCCCGAACACACCGAGATCGCGGGGATGTAGCGTTTGCCTTTTCCCCACACCGGAATCGCGGTGGCGCTGATCAGCACGCCGGTATAGCCGGCCATGAACGCGCCGATGATGCCTTGCAGCAGCTTCATCACCGGGCGCGGCTCCAGCGCATCGATCCATTTTGGCAAGACCCCGTCGCGCGAGAGTTGTGCCGCCGCCGCCAGGCTCGCGGGACCGGTGTAGGCGATCAGCCCCCAAACGCCCATTGACATGACCGACTTGAACTTCACGATGCGCAGCATGTTGAGGAAGCGTTCGGGACGGCCTAAGTGGCTGATGAGCACGAGCGGGCACGCCGAGGCGAGCACAAAGGCCACGTAGCGGGCGCTGCGGGCGAGGTCGGCTTCGCGCTCGGGCCGCTCGTCGGCGATCATCACCAGCATGCCCGAGCCGCCCATGATGCCGCCAAGGAACAGATAGGTGATGACCGCCCATTCCCAGTGCGGCTTCTTCAGCAGCGGCTGCTCGTAATACGTGGCCGAGGCGTGCGCCGGCAACCCGTCGCCGCGCGACGCGCCGCGATCCGAGTCGTTCGGCTGCGGCGGAAGCTGCGCCGTGCTCAATCGCCGCTCCGGAAGACGGCCCAGCCGGCCAGCGCGAGCGCGGCCGCGGTCATCGCGGCGGCCGCGTAACCGGCAGCTTGACGCGTCGAGGGCAATACCGGGCGCTCCGGCAGGTTGTACGCCGCGGGCGCATCGGTGAGCAAGAAGAACGCGTTGAGGTCGCCCACGGTGCTGTTGTCGTCGACGCCGTAGAGGTAGGCCTGCACCCCGCGTGCTTGCAGCGTTTCGACGCGCTGTTTCGCGCGCACGTGCAGTTCATCGACGTTGCCGAACTGGATCGATTCCGTCGGACAGGCTTTCGCGCACGCCGGCGTGAGACCGAGTTTCTGACGGTCGTAGCACAGCGTGCACTTGCCGGCGACGCCGCCATGATGCTGCGTGGCATCGTCGTTGGTGCGGCCGTCGGAGACGAATCCGCGCGACGCATCGTAGTTCGCGGGCGCGATCAGGTCGACCACCCCGAACGGACACGAGGGCACGCAGTATCCGCAGCCGTTGCAGATATCGGGTTGGATGAAGACGTCCTCGAACTCGTTGCGGATGATCGCACCGGTCGGACAGGCTTCGAGACAGCCGGCATTCGTGCAGTGCTTGCACACGTCGCTCATCATCAGCCACTTCGTATCAGCCGCCGGTGCATCCGGCGGCGCAGCCTGCTCGACGAACGCGACGTGGCGCCACGTCGTGCCGCCGAGTTCGAGCGTGTTGTCATACGAGCTGCCGGAGAACTCGTAGCCGTCGGCCGGCAACTGATTCCACTGTTTGCACGCGACCTCGCAGGCTTTACAGCCGATGCAAAGCGTCGTGTCGGTGAAGAAGCCGTTAGCCACGGTCACCGCCGTGGTCGATCCCATGGGCGTGCGACTCGCCGGCCTTCGTATGTTGCGCCGCGGGAACCGGCGCGTCGACCGCCGTCCCGCCGTAAGCCGCGCGGCGCCCGGGCCGGATGTTACACGTCAACGTTTTTGCCTCGTGAATCGAGACGTTCGGGTCCATGGCCAGCGGAATGAGATCGCCCACAACGTCACCACTCGTGTATCCAAGCGTTCCGTAGTTGTAGGGTATACCGATCTGATGCACGCGTTGTCCTTTGCCGAGCCGCAGCGGACGCATGCGCCCGCTGACGAGCGCGCGCGCTTCGATCTCGCCGACGCGCGTCGTCACGGTCGCCCAGCCGCCGTTCTTGATGCCCTTGAGGACGGCCAGCTCCGGATCGATCTCGACGAAGAGCGCCGGCTGCAGCTCGGCCAGCCACGGCACGTAGCGCGTCATGATGCCCGAGTGCTCCGTCAACCGGTAGGTCGTGAGCACGTAGGGGAAGTCGGGGTTCTGCGGACCGTTGTAGCGGTTGTCGTTGCGATCGAATTCGCGGAGCGCCGGATTGTTTTGCTGGCCGTAGACGTGGTTGCGCACGACGGAATCCATCGGCTCGTAGTGCGCCGGCAGCGGTCCGTCTTTCAGCGTCCCCGCCGAGAAGAGCTGCATGCGCCCGTCGGGCTGCATGATGAACGGGTCGCTGCCCGCGTGCGCGTCGACACCGGTTGCACCCGGTTTGCCCGGCGTGCGCGGATCCTTCGTCGCCGGGAAATCCGGGATGTCGGGACCGGCCCACTTCTTCGCCGCCTCGTCCCAATACATGTACTTCTTGCGTTCGCTCCACGGCTTGCCGTCGGCGTCGGCCGAGGCGCGGTTGTAGAGCATGCGCCGGTTTGCCGGCCACGAGAAGCCCCAGCCGAGCGACGTCCAGTCGTCTTTGACGCGGTTGCGCGCGCGGTTCGTTTCCTTATCGGGAAACACGCCGGAGAAGATCCACGCGCCGCAGGCCGTCGAGCCGTCATCTTTGAGATCGGCGAAGGCCGCCACTTGCTCGCACTCGTAGCCGCGTTTGCCGGACTCGACTTTATAGCCGTTGATTTCTTGCAGCACCTTGACGGCCGACGGCTCGCCGCGTTTGCGCTCGTGCTCGTCTTCGTGCGGATATTCCCAGGTGAGGTCGAGGATCGGACGGTCCTTCGGATCCGTCGAATTCGCATACAGCGTCTTGAGCCGCATGCCGAGCTGATAGATCAAGTACAGATCGGACTTGGCGTCGCCGGCCGGCTGCAAGGCCTTGTCGTGAAACTGCAGCATGCGATTGGTATTGACCATCGTGCCGTCTTTTTCGAGCACGGTCGCGCACGGCAAGAAGAACATCTCGGTGCCGATCTTCGACGGATCGGCGCCCTCGCGCCGCCAGAACGATGCCGTCTCCGTTTCGTATGAATCGACGACGACCATCCACTTCAAGCGTTCGAGCGCCGCACGCGCAAGTTCGGCGTTCTGACCGGACGACGCCGGGTTCATGCCGATCACGAAGTAGCCTTTGACGTTGCCGTCCTTCATCGAGATCTGCGTCGGCAACACCGAGTAATCGCCCGAGATCTGCGGCAGATACTCGAAGCAGAAATCGTTCTCCGGTGTGGCCGCGTCGCCGTAATACGCTTTGAGCAGCGACGTCATGTATTTCGGCGTGTTCGACCACCAGCCGGGTTTGGTCGCGTTCTTGAGGTAGCCCGCATACGTCTGCTCATCGCGCTGCGTCGAGGGCATCGGCAGATAGCCCGGCAGCAAGTCGTAGAGCGTCGGAATATCCGTCGCACCTTGAATGTTCGCGTGTCCGCGCAGCGCCATGATCCCGCCACCCGGACGGCCCATGTTTCCGAGCAGCGTTTGCAGGATGCCCGCCGTGCGGATGTACTGTACCCCGACCGTATGCTGCGTCCAGCCGACGGCGTACGCAAATGCCGTCGTTCGCTCGCGACCGCTGTTGTCGGCGAGGAGGTTCGCGATCTGCTCCACCGTCGCCGCCGGCATGCCGCACACGTCTTCAACCATCTGCGGCGAATAGCGCGAAAAATGTCTGCGCAACACGTTGATCACGCAGCGCGGGTGCGCGAGCGTTTCGTCGCGCTTGGGAATCTTGACCGTGCCCTCGCCGTCGAAGCGCGGAACCTCTTCCGTCTCGAACGTCCACGTCGACGTATCGTAGCTGCCGGGCGCGACTTTCGATTTGCCTTGCTCGGCAGCGCTGCCCTCCTGGCCCTCCGTACCGTGCCCCGCGCCCGCGTCGCCCTGCGTTTCGCCGACCCAGCCGGAGAACAGGCCGTCGAGATCTTCCGTGTCTTGGAAATCTTCCCGCACGAGATAGGACGCGTTGGTAAATGCCGTGACGTATTCTTTGAAGTACCGCTCGTTCGTCAGCACCCAATTGATCAGCGCGCCGAGGAAGACGATGTCGGTGCCGCTGCGAATCGGTGCGTAGAGGTTCGCGGCGGCCGACGTGCGCGTATAACGCGGATCGACGTGAATGATCGTCGCGCCGCGTTCTTTGGCTTCCATGACGAAGCGGAACGCCACCGGATGGCATTCGGCAAAATTCGAACCCTCGATCAAAATGCAATCCGCATTGACCAGATCCTGAACGAACGTCGTCGCGCCGCCGCGACCGAACGAGGCACCCAGACCGGGCACCGTCGAGCTATGTCAAACTCGAGCTTGGTTCTCGATCGAGACAACGCCGGCCGACTTGAAGAGCTTCTGCAGTAAGTAGTTCTCTTCGAGCCCGAACGTGGCGCCGCCGAGCGACGCGATGCCGAGCGTGTGATTGCGGCGCTTCCCATCGGGGCCGGTCGTCACGAACGTCTCGTCGCGCGCGGTCTTGAATTTCTCCGCGATGCGGTCGAGCGCCCAATCCATCGTCACGTCGACCCACTCGTTGCTATAGGGCGCGCGGTATTTCGGCGTGGTCCAGCGCTGGTCGTTGACGGTCAGCCCGAACATCGCGGAGCCCTTGGGACACAGGTGGCCTTCGTTGACGGGGCTATCGGGGTTGCCCTCGACGTCGAGGAGCTTGCCCTCATCGCTGACGTATGCCAGCAGGCTGCAGCCGACGGCACAGTACGAGCAGAGGCTCACGACGGGCTTTGCGCCGCGCACCCGCCCGGCGAGCTCGCGCGTTCGCTTCGACTGGACGCTCGGCACGTTCCCGACGCGCTCGCCCAGGCGCAGGCGTGAGAACGCCTTCGAGACGATCGAGGTCAGGTCGATAGGGGGCTTTACGGCCATGGCTTGCCTCCGGAAGACTCGGTTCCCGAGCGCTTGTACTCGGCAAAAGGAGGTACCTGCACGAGAAAAACCGTAGACCGCGCGTTCGCCCTCGTCCATCATGGATGCTGGCAATTACAGCAACGCTTACCTTCTGTGGAGTGCACTCATGCCGACCGAACCGTCGGTTCACTCGCAGTCGACTTCACGGCCCAACGGCCGTGAGAGCGACGTAGCTTCTCCCTACAAGGGATTCGCTACTCGAGCGATCCGAATCGGACAAGATCCGGATAGCGCGACCGGGTCAACCATTGTCCCCATCTATCAGACCGCCACGTTCACGCAACAAGCCGTGGGCGTACATAAGGGCTTCGATTACGCACGGTCGGGAAATCCGACGCGGCTTGCGCTCGAACGCCAACTCGCCGATTTGGAGAGTGCCCGGTACGGCATCTCGTTCGGGTCGGGCATGGCGGCCGCGCACGCGGTCACCTCGCTGCTCTCGGCGGGCGATCACATCATCGCCACCAAGGACATCTACGGCGGCGTCCATCGTCTGCTGACCGTGATCATGCCGAAATACGGCATCACGACCACGTTCGTCGACATGAACGACCTCGCGGCGGTGCGCGCCGCGGTCACGCCGGCGACGAAACTGTTCTGGGTCGAGACGCCGACCAATCCGCTCCTGACCGTGATCGACATCGCCGCAATCTGCGCGATCCGTCAACCGGGCCAGCTGGTGGCGGTCGACAACACGTTCTGCTCGCCGTACCTTCAGCGGCCGATCGAACTTGGCGCCGACATCACCTGGCACTCGACGACCAAGTACATCAACGGCCACAGCGACGTGGTCGGCGGGATCGTCATCACCGACAACGCCGAGATCCACGCGCAAATGGCGTTCCACCAAAACGCGGTCGGCGCGATCCCGGGTCCGCAGGACGCGTTCCTCACGCTCCGCGGCGCGAAGACGCTGGCAATACGCATGCGCGAACACGTGAAGAACGCGCAGGCCGTGGCCGAGTGGCTCGATCGTCGCGACGACGTTTCCGACGTCTACTATCCCGGGTTGAAAGCCCACCCGCAGTACGAACTCGCGCAGCGCCAGATGCACGGTTCGGGCGGCGTGCTCTCGTTCCGCGCACGCGGCGGCGCCGATCGCGCGCTCGCCATCGCGCGCAGCACGAAGATCTTCAACCTCGCCGCCTCGCTCGGCGGCGTCGAATCGCTGATCTGCATCCCGACCGTGATGACCCACGGCTCGATGCCGGTGCAAGAAAAGATCGCCCTCGGCGTCACCGACGATCTGCTCCGCATCTCCGTCGGCATCGAAGACGTCGACGACCTCATCGCCGACCTCGAAGCAGCGCTCACGCGCAGCCAGGTCTTCTCGGTAGCGTAAGTCTTACCCAGCGTCAGTGGCGGTCGGTTTGGCGGCGGCGGAGCTTGGCTTGGAGTGCCGCGTGCGTCGGGCACTGGAGCAGTTGCACGGAACCGGCCGGGGTTGCCGGGTCGACGGCAACGCAGCCGCAGCTGTACACGGCGCTCTTGCGTTCGCGCGCGGCGCCGAGCGAGAACATCATGGTCGCGCCGTCGGCTGCGCCGTTCAGCGTTTCCGTCACCGACCGTGCGTCGTCGCGACGGCGGTTGTACTGGCGCCGGTCGCCGCTGCGCGGGTCGAGATCGCCAAGCGCTAACTCGACGACGAGGGTCGGGTCGCGGCGGCGTTCTTCTGCGCGACGGTTCCTGTTCTGTTCCACGGTGATGGCCAACACTTGAAGAGCTCGTACCCGAGTCCCTTCGGCAATTACACCCTCTTGGCGCAGGCTTAACCGGTTACGCGCAAACCGGCGGCCACGCCGTTGATCGAGAGGCGAATGGCGTTAGCGAGCGCCGTGTCGGTCTTTCCGCCGGCACGGTATGCTCGCACCAGCCGCACCTGCAACAGCGAAAGCGGGTCGACGTACGGATTGCGCAGCGCGATGCTGCGCTCGAGCATCGGATCGTCTTCCAGCAGCCGCGTGTGTCCGTAGATGTCGAGCACGGCCGCGACCGACGCGTCGTGTTCCTCGCGGATGCGCGTGACGAAGCGCGCGCGCGCCGATTCGTCGTCGACGAGCTCGCGCGCGTAGCGCTCGAAAATAGGAAGGTCGGCAATTGCGAGCGCGCGCTCGACGTTGCGCACCAGCGTGCCGAAGAACGGAAAGTCGCGCAGCATGGCGCGCAACGCGTCGCGGCTCTCGCGCTCGGCCGCGACCGCGCTGCCGAAACCGAACCAGCCCGGCAAGAGCGCGCGCGTTTGGGCCCAGCCGAACGACCACGGGATCGCGCGCAGATCCTCGATCGAACGCCGTTCGCCGCGCCGCGCCGGCCGCGAGCTGATCTGCATCTCGCCGATTTCGTCGACCGGCGTCGCGGCGGCGAAGAAATCCAAGAAGCCGGGGCTCGCAATCAAGTCGACGTAGGCCGTTTGCGCGTTGGCCGCCATCCGGTCGAGCAGCGCGAACCACTCCGGCGCGAAATCCGCCGGCGCACCGAAGCCGCCCAGCACCGACGTGACCGCGAGCTCCAGGTTGCGCCGCGCGAGCGACGGCAGCCCGTAGCGGTCGCTGATGACCTCGCCTTGTTCGGTGACCTTGAAGCGCCCCTCGCGGACTTGCGGCGGCTGCGCGGCGATCGCTTCGCGAGCATCGGCCACACCGCGTCCGGGCGACCCGCCGCGGCCGTGAAAGAAGCGCAGCGCGACACCGTGCTTCACGGCGACGTCGTGAACCGCCAACTGCGCGCGGTAGATCGACCAGGAACTGAAGACGATCCCGGCCACCTTCGCGCTGTCGGAATATCCGAGCATGACTTCCCACAGGTCGCCGCAGGCGCGGACGTGCGCGCGAAAGCCCGGACTGGCGAGCAACGCCTCGGCGATGGCGGGGCCGTTGGCCACCGACGTCGCGCTCTCGAGTAACGGCACGATCTGCAACGGCCCCGCATCCAGTGCGCCGCAGGCGCGCGCCAGAACCAGCAGCGCGAGCATCTCGAACGGCTCTTCCGCGTTGGCCAGGATCATCGAGGCAACGGCTTGCGGTCCGCGCCGGGCGCGCAGCGCGGCGACGGACTCCATCGACACGATGATGTCGGTCGCCTCGGCGGAAAACGCGCGCACCCGCGGGATCAATGGACGGACGGTGCGCAGCTCGCGTTCGAACCAGGCTGCGCGTTCGGCCGCCGGACGTTGCGAGAGGGCCGGCTGACCGGGTTCGATCGCGGCGACGATCTCGTCGAGCGTCCGCACGACCTTGCCGCTCTGCTGGCGCCACTCGAGCTCGCAGAGATGGAAGCCGAACATCGCGACCGCGCGCCGCAGCCGCCGCAACGGCCGCACGACGTCGGGACCGCTGCTCGCGCTCATGCTCGTTTCGATCAGCGCCAGATCGGCGTCGAGCTCGCCCGCGTTTGCGTAGCCTCCCGGCGCATCGTCGCGCGCCAGCGTCAGCCGGCGGTGGATGAAGGCGAGCTTGCGCCGGTAGGGTTCCGCTTCTTGCCGCGGCCCGATCGTATAGCGGACGTCGCTCAGCTCGTCGCCGTCGCGCTCGACCGAGGCGATCAATTCCGCGGCGACGGCGCCGCGCACGACGTCTTGCGAGAAACGCGCCTGAAGTTCTTCCACCGCGTGGATCGTTCGCTCCAGCACGAACGCGCGCGCCCGCTCGTGCGCGCCCAGCACGGCATCGGGCGCGACGTTCGAATTGCCGTCGCGATCCGAACCGATCCAACTGCCGAAGCTCAAGAACGCCGGCACCGGCGCTCCGAGCTGCGCTTCCAGGCGTTCGAACAAGAGCGTCGCCTCATCGAAGATCGCTTCGCGAAAGCGCGCCATCAGATTGCGCACTTCGTCGGCGACGGTCGGCGGCGTGGCATAGAGCTCTTTGCTCTGCCATAAAAGCACGATTTGCGCGTGCAGCTCGGATTCGATCGCCGCCTCTTCCTCCCGCGTCAGCACGCGCTCGTCGCTCGCGCGCAGCAGCACGGCAATCGCGGCGAGCTTCTCGCTCGTCGTGCGGCGCCGGACTTCGGTCGGGTGCGCGGTATAGACGAGCCGGATCTCGAGCCGATCGAGCAGCCCGGCGGCAGCGGCAGGGAGCGTCTCGATCGAGCCGCGTAACGGTCCTTCGCCCGCGATCGCGCGTTCGCGCCGCCGCCGTTCGCGATGCAGCTCCTCCGCCAAGTTCACCATCTGGAAGTACAGCGTGAAGGCGCGAATCACGTCGACCGCATCGTCGATGCTCAGCGCGTCGACGATCGCATCGATCTCGCGGTCGTCGACGCTGCCGGGTTCGCTGCGCTGACGGCGCGTCAGCGCGCGCAGGCGCTCGACGTACTCGAACGTGCCCGGGCGTGCGTAAGCACGCAGCACGTCGCCGACGAGCCGTCCCAGAGCCGTGACGCGCGCTCGTAACGGCGCGCCTGGATCGCGTTCGATGCGCACCGGTTCGTCCGTCCCTGCACCCGGCCTTTGGCCGAAGCGTTAACCGCGGGCGATCCGTGCTGCGAGTTCGGCTTCGGTATCGATGTCTTCGAACGCGCGCGGATCGTCGACCGCGACGACGCGCCGTCGCATTCCCGCCGCGTCGCGGATGCGGTTGAGCCCATCGCCGTCGGGCAGCGCCGCGATCGCGCGCCGCGCCGCCGGGCCGAACACCACCGGGTGACCGAACCGCTCGCCGGCCTGCGGAACGACCACGTCGACGTCGTCGCCGTATGCGGCGAGCACGCGCGCGATCGCCGCGGCGTCGCAATCCGGCAAGTCGCCCAGCACGACCGCGATCGGTTCATCGGGCGCGATCGCCGCGTCGGCCAGCGCGAGCGAACGGTTCATCCCGCGCTCGGGCTCGGTGTTGCGCACGATCCGTACGCGCTCGGCCGCCCCCGACGCCGTGAGTTCCGCCGCCACGGCATCCGAAGCCACGATCACGGTCGGCCAGCCCGCAGCGGCGTCGACGGCGCGCCCGATCAGGGAACGCCCATCGATGCGCTCGAGCAATTTCTGCCGTCCCATCCGCCGCGACGCTCCCGCCGCGAGCACGACGATCGTCAGGCGGGAACCATCACCTTGCTGCGAATCGGACCGGTGCCGTAACGCAGCGACGATCCCGCGGCGCCGTGTTGTTCCTTGACGATCTCGGCGACGATCGCAAGCGCGATCTCTTCGGGCGAACGTGCGCCGAGATCGAGCCCGATCGGCGCGTGGAGGCGGCCCAGATCCGCTTCGGTGAAACCGCGTTCGCGCAGCGCTTCGGCGCGCCGCGCGGTCGTGCCCCGGCTGCCCATCGCGCCGATGTAGCCGGCCGGGCTGCGCAACGCCGCCGAAATGCCGGGCACGTCGAACTTCGGATCGTGAGCGAGCGAAACGATCGCCGTGCGTTCGTCGATCGCCGCACCGTCGAGGACTTCATCCGGCCACGCCACCAGCACTTCCGCGCCGGGAAAGCGCGAGGGCACCGCAAACGGCGCGCGCGGATCGATGATCGTCACCGCAAAACCAAGCGTCTTCGCATAGGTGAGCAGCGGGCGCGCGACGTCGACCGCGCCGATGACGTACATGCGCGGCGGCTGACCGTATCGCAACACGAAGGTGCGCTCATCGCAGCGGTTGATCGCGTCGTCGTCGTGCAGAACGCGCATGGTGAACGGGGGGTCGATGGAGAGCGCGAGCGCAAACGGTTCGCTGCTCTCTTGCGCGGCAACGAAGGCTTCAAAGGTGGCCCGGTCGAGTTCACGGGTGACGACGTGCAGCGTGCCGCCGCAGGTCGGTCCGCCGTCGAAGTCGTCGTCCGGCCCGAACGAACTGCGCCGCGGCGGTCCGCCGTCGAAAATCGAGTCGGCGACGTCGACCAGCGTCGACTCGACGCAACCGCCGCTGATCGCGCCGGCCAAATCGTGATCGCTCGACACGGCGAACATCGCGCCCGCGTCGCGCGGCGAGGGCCCATCGGTATCGACCAGCGTGGCGAGCACCACGCGCTTGCCCTCGGCGAACCAGCCGCGGACGCGCTCACTGACTTCGTTCATGCTATCCACTTCGATTGACCGGAGGCCCCCTCCGGTTGCGCCCGGCTGAAGGAAACTCGGCCGAAAACCGGGGAACGTCCCCGATGCCGAGTAGCCGAGCTACCGTCCGCAGGCTCCCGTGACCCCTGGTCCCGACCTGGCCATCACGCGCGCG
The DNA here is from genome assembly GCA_003164495.1 of Vulcanimicrobiota bacterium. Lineage (GTDB taxonomy): Bacteria > Vulcanimicrobiota > Vulcanimicrobiia > Vulcanimicrobiales > Vulcanimicrobiaceae > Lustribacter > Lustribacter caenicola. The sequence goes on along the minus strand of PLTN01000116.1, from coordinate 101,531 downwards.
CTGCTCGATGAGAAATTCGGCCGGCTGCGCTCGCGCGAACGGACGCTCTTGCAATCGCTGGTGGCGTTCGACGTTTTCGTCGGTCCGCAGCTCCTGGCGATGCTGCTCGGGATCTCGCCCTCCGCCGTCAATTCCTCGCTCTCCAAACTCAAGCGCGCCGGCCTCGTCCGCTCGACACCGGAGGGCGAAGTCGGCATCACCTACCGCGTGCTGCGTGACGTGCTTCCTGAGAGCTGGCGCCACCCTGGGCCGCTCGAGGCGCTGCGCATGGCGGTGCTGCTGATCGACAACGGCGACTGGTATGCCATCGCGCGCCGCGCCGAGCTCTACGTCTTGGCCGGTCATCTCAAGGAAGCCGTAGGAGAGTTCGAGCGGGCCGGCGTCGAGGCCCAGCACCGCAGCGCGCTGCGCGACGCGTCGCGGCTGTTCGCGTTGGCGGCAAAGACGGCCAAAGCGGGGATCAACGATCCCGACTACGTTCGCGACGAGAGTTCGGATGAGGATTCGCTCGAACGCGCCGCCACCCGCTGCCGGGCCCGCGCCAAAGCGATCCGGCTGCGCATTCAGCGCACCGCAAGCGCCCTCTAAGCTTGGTGCGGTGAAATAGCATGGATGAACTCTCAGGAGCAAACTGAGCAACTCGATCGTGCGATCGTCAGTGCCCAGCGCGCCGTAACGGCGAATGGGACCTCGGCTCAGTGCTGGCACGACCTCGGCGTGCTCTACCAGCTCCGGGGCGATCTCGCCGATAGCTACACCGCCTTTCAACGCGCCGTCGACATCGATCCGGCGTTCGCATCGGCGCACAACAACCTCGGCAACACCCTCGTGCGCATGGGCGACAACCAGCGCGCGGTCCAGAGCTACCGGCATGCGATCGAGCGCGACCCGGGCTTGATGGCCGCGCACGCCAACGCCGCGGCGGCACTACACGTCTTGGGACGCAACGCCGAAGCGCTGCTGCACGCCCGGCGCGCGGTCGAGATCGAACCGTCCTCCTCGGCCGCCCGTATCACCGCCGCATTCATCGAGGGGGCAGTTTCCGGTTACGACGTTGCGCTCGCGCAGATCGACGCGCTGCTCGCGAGCGAGCCCGGGAATCCGAATGCGATCGCTGCGCGAGCGTATTGCCTGCTGCGCCTCGAACGCTTCGCGGAAGCCCTCACGACGGCGCGCGACGGCCTGGCGCTCCGCCCGAACTACGGCCTGTTCCTCGAATCACTGGGTTGCGCGCTGCGCGGGCTCGGCCGCTCCGAAGAAGCCTTAGCGGCATTCGATCGAGCCTACGAGCTCGGCCACGACCGCGCCGCGATCCTCGTCCTCAAGGCCAGCGGCCTGCTCGAGATCGGACGCCTGGATGAAGCCCGGCACGCGCTCGAAGCGGCACTCGAGATCACGCCCGATCTGCCGGGTGCCTGGAACACGCTGGCCGAGCTGCTCGACTTCGCGCCCGGTGATCCGGCGCTCGCAAAGATGGAATCGTTCCTCGCGAACTCACCCAACTTGCGCGCGCTGGAGCCGCGGATTCTCATGCACTTCGCGCTCGGCAAAGCGTATCGCAAAGCCGGCGATCCGGACAACGCGTTTCGTCATTTCGCTGCCGGGAACGCGCTGCGCCGCGGCACCATGACCTACGACGTCGCCGCCGACGAGCGCTTCGCATTTGACACCATCGCGTTCTTCACGCCGGAGAAGATGCGGGCGATGAACGGGGCGGGGGATGACACGCGCGCACCGATCTTCGTGCTCGGAATGCCGCGCTCGGGGACCTCGCTCGTCGAGCAGATCCTCGCCTCACACCCCGACGTGCACGGTGCGGGGGAGCTGACGCTCTTCGATCGCGCGATCGCGGAGGCCGGCGTCGAGGACATCACCGCGCTCGGCGCACGATATCTCGCGCTCGTCGACGAGGTGGCGCCGGCGACAAAGCGCGTAGTCGACAAGCTGCCGAGCAACTTCCGCCACGTCGCGCTGCTGCATCTCGCGCTCCCGCGCGCGCGCATCGTGCACGCGACGCGCGACCCGCTCGAGACGTGCTTTTCGTGTTACACGACCAATTTCACCGGGCGCCAAGACTTCTCGTGGGATCTCGCCGAGTGCGGACGCTACTATCGCGCCTATGAATCGCTGATGGCACACTGGCGCACGATCTTACCGCCCGGCATCATGCTCGACCTCGCATACGAAGACGTCGTCGCGGACCTTGAAGCGAGCGCGCGCGCACTGCTGGCCTTCTGCGATCTCCCATGGAACGATGCCGTCCTGCGCTTCTACGAAACCGCGCGCCCGATCCGCACCGCCAGCTACAAACAAGCCCGCCAACCGATTTACGCCACCAGGGTCAAATCCGCCGGCACCTACCGCGCTAACCTCCAACCCCTCATCGAAGCGCTCGCCGGCACGTAGGCGGCTTGGGCGCAGCCCAAACGCTACGGATTCACGGAACGTGAATCCACGTCCTTGAAACAGGGCAGGCCGGCGGCGGCGAGCTCGGCATCGCGCATTTTCGTCAGCCCGGTGACGCCGATGCCGCCGATGGTGGAACCGTCTTTGCCGACGATCGGGATGCCGCCCGGAAGTGCGGTGAACATCGGATCGCCGTAGTACGATATCTGCAATTGGCGGCGGATGATCTCTTCGCCGAAGTTTTCGGTCGTGCGATCCATCGCGCAGGAGGTGTGCGCCTTGCGCAAAGACACCTTCATCCAGCGCGGGCGGCAGCCGTCCATGCGGTACGCCGCAACGAGGTCGGTGTTCTCATCGACGATCGCGATCGCCACGATGAACCCCGCGGCCTCGGTGGCGGCGACGATCTTCGCGATCGCGGCTTGCGCCTCGGCGACGGTGATCATCAGATCTTGAACGCTTCGAGGGTTTCGGGAGCGAACAGCTCTTCCGGATCGAGCTTGCGTTTGGAGAGGCCCTGTTCGAACGAGTAGCGCGTGAACGTGTCGAGCACGTGCTTGTTCGCGGCGAAACCGTAGGGCCAGTAATCGTCGCCCATCAGCTTGCGCGCGGCTTCTTCTTCGGCCGACGCCCACGGCAGCATCGCTTGCAGCGAAGCGGTGTTGTGCAGGTCCTTGTACGTGAACCGCTGGGCCTCGACGAACGCTTTGTACAGCGCGTTTGCCAGCCAGCGGTTCTTTTCGTACACGTCGCGCCGCAGCACGACCGTGTGCATGATCGGGAAAATCTTCGTCTTTGCGAAGTACGCCTGCTCGACCGGAACGTAGTCCTCGAATAACCGCTTGACGTGCGGCACCGTTCCGTAACACGACGGCTTGCGAGCCGTGTAGAGGGCATCGATCTTGCCGTCGATCAACATCTGCGCGAGCGTATCGGCCGGGCCGATCGGTTCGAGCTTGATGTTCGGCGGCAGGTCGAGCGCGATCTTTTCCGGGCGGCCCGGTTCTTCTTCACCGCCGGTCAGATACTGCACCGAGTCGACCGGAACGCCGTATTCGTCGGCCAGGATACCGCGAATCCAGGCCGGCGCGGTCATCTGATACTCGGGATTGCCGACGCGTTTGCCGATCAGGTCCTTCGGTTCGCGGATGCCGCTGTTCGTGTTGATGTAAATGCACGAGTGACGGAAGAAACGCGACGGCCAGACCGGGATCGCGATGAACGGATCGCCTTTGAACTTCGAGACGCAATACGACGAGAACGACATCTCGCACGCGTCGAACTCGCGATGGCGGAGCATCCGGAAGAACGTTTCCTCGACTTCGAGCGCTTGATAGATGAGGTCGACGCCGTCGACCTGCACGCGCCCGTCACGCATCGCTCGCGTGCGGTCGTAATCCCAGCACGCGAGTGAGAGGCTCAGTTTTGCCACGTGCTTCTTACGCGGCCGCTTCCTTCCACGGTTTGACATTGACGTGGATGCAGTCTTTTTCGCCTTGGCCGCCGACCGACCGGATGGCGAGATCGACTTGGTCGAGCGAGAACGTATGCGTGAGCGCGTTCTCGATCGGGAACCGGTGTGAGGCCAGCTGCTGCATCGCGAGCTCGCACGCCACGTAGCTGTGGCCGCGCGCGCTCTTGATCGTGACGTACTTCAGCGTCAGCTCTTCCATCGGGAAGTCGGGGAACGTCTTGCTCTCATTGCCTTGCACGACCAGCGTGCCGGCCTTGCCCTTGAGGGCGCGCAAGCCGGTGAAGAAAGCCTTCTGTCCCGCTCCGGCCGTACAGTCGATCGACACGTCGACGCCCTTGCCGGAGGTCACTTCGCGCACTTTTTCGAGCACGTCGGTCTTGTCGACGTCGATGATGACGTCGGCACCGAGCTGCTTCGCGACTTCGAGGCGCTTCGCGTCTTTCGACGTTCCGCTGATGATGATCAGATCGGCGCCGGCTTGTTTCGCGGTGACGACTTGGCACAAGCCCTGTTGGCCCGGCCCCTGAATGAGCACCTTCGAACCGTAACCGATGCCCGCTTCGAACAGCGTCCACTGCACGCCGTTGGCCATCGGCGTACCGATGCCGGCGAGCTCGGCGCTGACGCCGTCGGGAACCTTGTGGCAGACCGCGTTCCACGGCATGTACAGGTAGTGGGCGAAGCCGCCCCAGAGGTGCGGTGCGATGTCGGAGGTGGTGTAGCCGTAACGGATCGCGCCCGGATTGTGGTGCCAGTCGGTGAAGAAGCAGTGGCGGTATTCACCCTTGTGGCACCACTCGCACCTCGTGCACGGCAGGTAGTGCTCGAGGAAGACCAAGTCGCCTTCCTTGAAACCCTTGCGGTCGAGCCACTTCTTGCCGGCTTTATAGATGCGGCCGACGTTCTCGTGACCCATGATGACGTTGTCGATCGACCCTTTGTAGTTCTTCACGTCGCTGCCGCAGATGCCGGCAACTTCCACCTTGAGGATCGCCGACTCGTCGTCGATCTCCGGCATCTTGAATTCGCGAAGCTCGGTCGTACTCGGACCCGTCTTTACCGCGCAAGGCACCATTTCTGCCACGAAAAACTCTCTCTCCTCGACGTATTAGCGACCTGACAGATTCACTTCACGAGAAGCGGCTCCTACGTCGGTACTTGGCCCCGGATATGGCGCCCCTCGCGCACGTCGGTTGCGTAGGCGCCGATCGCCTCGAGCGTGATCTTCGCGACATTGGCATAGGCATCGGCGGTTGAGTCGGCCGCCGACGCAGCATAACCGATCGCCGCGTGCGCCATGCGCATGCGCCCGTCGAGCCAAGGCCCGCCGCCGAAGCCGCCGATCACCGGGATCTTGACCGCCGCCGTGACGGCGGGCCCCACGATCGGTCCGGAATTCTGGAAGTCGAGCAACGAGGCACCCGCCTCTTCGAGCAGCTTGGCCTCGGCGACCAGCTGCTCGGTCATCTCGGCCGGAACCTGAGCGCCCTTCTGCATCGCCGCGTAGTCGACGCCGTAACGGAGCGCCGTCTGCGGCGTGATGCCGAAGTGGGCGAACACCGGAATCCCGGCCTTTTCCAGCGCCCGTACGGCCTCCGGAAAGGCCGCCGCGCCGTCGAGCTTGATCATGTCGGCCCCGGCCTCTTTCACCAGCCGGATCGCGGCGCGGATGGCGCTGTCGACGCCCTCCTGCAGCGGGCCGAACGGGAAGTCGACGCTCACCAGCGCGCGCTCGGTTCCGCGCCGGACCGCCTGGCAGACCAGCACCATCTGGTCCATCGTCACCTCGAGCGGCGAGGGCTGCCCCCAGAGGTTGATCCCGACCGTGTCACCGACGGAAATGATCTCGACACCGGCCCGGTCGATGAGCTGCGCGATCTGGTAATCCCACGCCACGACACCCACGATCTTGCGCCCGTCGCGCTTCATCTGGTGCAGTGCGGGAATCGTGACTTTTTGCATGGCATTTGGGCTTCATGACGCTTACCACCGTTACCCGCACCCAAGGAAACAATCAAGCCTTCAAAGAGGGCATCGTCAAGCCGCGCACGTTCACGCCGGAATTCATCGAGATCCCCGTCCTGGTCGATGGTTTTCGCCGCATGGTGCGAGGACTCGAGTTCGACATCTGCGAGATGGCGATCACGACCTACCTGACGGCCCGCGAACACGGCATCGCGTTCACCGCGGTGCCGGTGTTTCTCGTGCGCGCCTTTCACCACGGCGCGATCCTGGTCAACAAGAACGCCGGTATCAAGACACCGAAAGATCTCGAAGGCAAACGCGTCGGCGTGAACCGCGGCTACACCGTGACGACGGGCGTGTGGGCGCGCAGCATCCTGGCCAACGAGTACGGCGTCGATCTAAAGAAAATTACCTGGGTGCTCTCGGGCGACGAGCACGTCGAAACCTACGTTCCGCCGCCGAACGTCGTGCCGATCGAAGCGGGCAAGAAGATGAACGACATGCTGATCTCGGGCGAATTGGTCGCCGCGATCGGCATCGAGACCGAGCATCCCGACGTCGTGCCGCTCATCCCGAACGCGCTCGAGGCCGGGCTCGCCGCTTTTAAAAAGAACGGTCACTACCCGATCAACCACCTCGTCTCGATCCGCAACACGACGCTCGCCGCACACCCCGACCTCGCCGTCGACGTGTTCGAAACGTTCGCCGAATCGAAGCGGCTCTACGTCGAGAAGTTGCGCGCCGGAACGATCGAGAAGCCGACGGCCGTCGATGAGATGCACCGCCGCGTCATGGAGATCACCGGCAAGGACCCGCTGCCCTACGGCATCGAGCCCAATCGCCGCATGCTCGAAGAGATCATCAGCACCGCAACCGCGCAGGGCATCCTCACAAAGCCCTTCACGGTCGAAGAGATGTTCACGCCCAGCGTGCGCGAGCTAACCAGCGCCTAAGAACTGCAGGATGCGCGCCGGGGCGTTGGCCTCGGTCTGATCGGCCGGCGCGACGTCCCAGTACTCGGCACGCGGCAAGCACTCGGCCAGATAGCGCGCGCCCGACGTCGCGTGCGCCGCGTCCGCTCCCGGGATCACCAGCGCCGGAATGTCGAGGTTCATCAGTTCCTCGGGTTCGGCTCCGGGAGCCGTATCGCTATCGTGCATCGTACGCACCGTTCCGGCGACGAGCGCGCTGTACTTCGCGAGATCGAGCTTGACGTACGCTGCGGCGAATTCGCGATCGTGCTTGAGCACCGATCCCCAGGGACCGACTCGCGGATCGGCGCCGAAGTGTTTGCCCTCGCTCTGCACGAGCGCCGCAACTCCGGCGAGGCCCTCTTGCTGCACGAACGCGAGGTGCTGCGCGTAACGCAGATGCGACGACATGCGATACGCCGCGCCGCCCACGGGCCAAATCAGCGGCAGGCTCAGCGTTGCTTCGGGATAATTCACGCCGAAGGCCAGTGCGCACGGCACGCCCATACAGCCGCCCATGACGTGCGCTTTGGCAAAGCCCAAATGATCGAGCAGCGCTTTGCCTTGGGTCGCATAGAGCGACCAGCGCAAGAACTCGACGCGGCCGCCCGACGCGCCGGTGTCGCGGCGGTCGAACATGATGCAGGTAAAGTGCTTCGTGAGATGATCGAGGATATTGATCTTCGCGTAGACGCCGATCGCCGACCACTTCTCGATCGTCGCTTCGAAACCGCCGGGCGAGTACATCAAGAGCGGCGGCCCCGAACCCGCCACCTCGTAGCGCGTCGAAATACCGTCTAATACTACCGTTGCCATCAGAGGGCGGCTTGGGCGCAGCCCAAACGCGAAGGATTCACGAAACGTGAATCCTCCAAGGGTCGATGGTGACGTGGATGGCCTGGTTGCCGTGTTTGTCGCGGATCTCGCCGCCGACGAGACGCAGCGCCTCGTCGACGCCTTCGAGGCCGTACTCGTGCGTCGACATCGCCTCGAGATCGACGGTGCCCGAAGACATCAGCTCGAGCCCCATCTCCACGGCTTTGAAACTGTGTCCGCGCACGCCGCGGAAGTTGATCGTCTTCCCGATGACCGTATCGAGCGCGAAACCGTCGATCGCTTTGTGTTTGAACGCGGCGGCGATGAAGCGGCCGTGCCGAGCCTTGAGGATGTCCAGCCCGCCGTTGATCACTTCGGTTGCGCCGCCCGACGATACGTCGAGCACGAGGTCGGCGCCGCGACCGTTGGTGATCTCGTTGACGCGGTCGCGCAATGACTCTTCGTCGACGGCGATCGTATAGTCGGCGCCGAGTTTCTTGGCGACGTCGAGCCGTTGACGGTCGCTCGCGAGCCCGGTCGAGATCACCGTGCGCGCGCCGGCCGCTTTGGCGGCCACGACGCAGGCCAAGCCCTGCTGACCCGGACCCTGCACGACGACCGTTTCGCCGACGCTGGCGCCGCCGTCGAGAAACGCCCACTGAAAACCGTTGCCCAGCGGCAGCGCCATCGCGGCCATGCGCGGCGGCACATTCGCCGGCACCTTGTGCATCACGGCACGCGGGTGGATGTATTGGAACTGGCTGTATCCGCCCCACAGGCCGGGCCAGACGGTCGTGGTCGTCGACCCATAGCGCAAGCCGCCGTTGATGCGATTGGTCCCCGAGCACGCGCGGTACTCGCCGGCGCGACAGAGATCGCAGCTTCCGCACGGCAGATATTCCTCGAGCGCAACATAGTCGCCGACCTTCACGCCCCAGCGCTCGGCGGCGAGATCGCCGAGCTTCTCGATGATGCCGACGTTCTCGTGGCCGAGAATGCGCGGCAACCGCGTGGCGTCGGCGTAGCCCGGCACGTCGGCGCCGCAAATGCCCGCCCGCAGCACGCGCAGGATCCCCGCGTCGGCCGGAATCTCCGGCAGCTCGAACTCTTGAATCTGGGTTTGTTTGGGCGCGATCTGAACGGCGGCGCGCAAGGTGTCAGTAGCCATACCGTGCTCCCCTCAGTCGCCCTGCGGCGCGTCTCCTGCCCGGGTCTTGGCAAAATCGCAGCCTTGCCTCAACTCCGCTACAGGTTCCAAGACTACGCTAGGTCGCATGACGATGATCCCACTTCTTCCCGACCGCGACGGTGACTGCACCGCCAACCTGCGGCTGGCCCTCAAGAACGCCGGCGGCGAAGACGTCGCGATCGACCTTGAACGCGTGCCTTACCTCTCATCCCAAGCGCTGACGGAACTCGCGCGCTTTCGCCGCCAGCATCGCGACGACCGTATCGTCCTGCAACGCCCCAACGCCCTGGTGCTGCGCACGCTGCACATCGTCGGCTTCAACAAGCTGTTCTCGATCGAGAACACCGCCGCTTAGAACTTCGCGACCAGCTCCCCGGCAAACTCGGCTTCCCAGGTCTTGCCCGGCGGAACGACCGCATCGTACGGCCGCACGCGCTCGTAGGTCGACGGCTCGACCCCGCGCGGCGGCTGCCCCGCAGCAACCGCGTCGACCGCTTCGAGCAGCAATTGACGGCACGCAATGATCGCCTTATCGGTCGTTCCGAGATGCTCTTTGGAACGATCGACGATTTTGCCCATGCCCTCTTGCAGCGCGTAATCTTGCGTGTTCAGCCCGACGATGCCGGTGAAGTTCTTCGTCTTCTGCATCTGCCGGTCGATCATGAAATCGTTGGAGAGGTTCTTCTTGAGTTTGAACGTGCCGGGGATCAGGTCGTCGGCGCCGCGGCCCCAGCGTGCTTCGTCGCCCGCGTACCATTCCGGCGTGATCGGGACGTTCTCGTCGTAGCTCCAGATCATGTTGAACACGCACGTCGACTCATCGTCGATCGGAACCCACATGTGGCCGTCGAGCCGCGGTACGTCGGCTTTGCCCGTGCCGGTCCACGACGTGACGCCGCCGCGCATCTGCTGCGCGGGCATAACGTAGTGATACACGCGCACGTACTTCCCGTCAGCGCCGAGGTTGCGCGTCGAGACATAGGTGTAACCGTAATCCGTGCGCTCGACGTCGAGCCGCGGCGCGCCGTCGCGGTTGCGCACCCAGTTCATGTCGCCGAGTTTCTCGTTGTGCGCAAACGATGAATGCGCGGTGTCGAGGCCGCCTTCGAGCGCCTGCAGGTAGTTGGCGTCTTCGAACGTCTTGGAGACGCCGCGATGCGTCTTGGGCGCGCGGACCCATTCGTAGTTCGGCGGCGGGGGCTGCAACTCGCGCGGTCCCATGTAGATCCAGACGATGTCGCCGCCTTCCCAGGTGGGGTAGGCGTTGATCGTGACCTTGGTCTTGAACAGCGAGTCCGGCGGTTCGGACGGCATGTCGACGCAGGTCCCGCTCCGATCGAACTTCCAGCCGTGATAGACGCAGCGTAAGCCGCACTCTTCATTGCGGCCGAAGAACATCGGCGCCCGCCGGTGCGGACAGAACGCGTCGACGATGCCGACATCGCCGTTGGTGTCGCGGAACGCCACCAGATCTTCGCCGAGGATGCGCACGCGCACGGGCGCACCGTCGTTCTCCGGCAGTTCGCGGCTGAGCAGCGCCGGTTGCCAATACCGGCGGAACAGCGCGCCGCCCGGCGTGCCGGGTCCGACACGAGTGAGGCGTTCGTTATCCGCGGGTTTCAGCATTGGATTCGACTCCGTCGAATCTCTATCGGTCGGCCTGCGGCCGATCCGGTAATCGTATTCATAGGGCGATACAGATGTTCTTGAGTTCGCTATAGAATTCGAGCGAGAGACGCCCGCCTTCACGGCCGATACCGGATTCGCGCATCCCGCCGAACGGCGTGCGCAGATCGCGGACGAACCAGCAGTTCACCCACACGATACCCGCCCGGATGCGGCGCGCCACGCGGTGCGCGCGCTGCAGATCGCGCGTGAAGATCGTTGCGGCGAGGCCGTACTTCACGTCGTTGGCCAGCGCCACGCCTTCGTCTTCGGTGTCGAACGGTGCGATCGTGACGACCGGCCCGAACACTTCTTCCTGACAGATGCGCATCTGGTTGTTCACGTCGACGAACGCCGTCGGCTTGAGGAACGCGCCCTTGTCGAACGGGGCCGGCAGATTCGGACGCTCGCCGCCGAAGAGCAACCGCGCGCCCTCTTTCTTCGCGATCTCGATGTAACCGGTGACGCGGTCGTAATGCTCTTTGTCGACCAGCGAACCGATCGAGGTCGCCTCGTCGAGCGGGTCACCGAAGACCAGCGCTTCGGCCGCCGCTTGATAGCGTTTGCAGAACTCATCGAAGATCGGGCGCTGCACGAGCAGCCGCGGGGAAGCGAGACACACTTCGCCTTGGTTGAGAAACGTCGAACGGATCGTTTGCGAGACGACGAGGTCGAGGTCGGCGTCGGCAAAGATCACCGCGGCGGCCTTGCCGCCGAGCTCGAACGAAACTTCCTTGAGTCCCTCGGCCGCCGCTTTCATGATCGCTTTGCCGGTCGTCGTTTCGCCGGTGAACGAGATGCAGTCGACGTCGGGGTGCTCGGTGATGGCCGAGCCGGCGGCGTTGGGCCCGAAGCCCTGCACGATGTTCAGCACGCCCGGCGGCAGCCCGGCTTCGTTCGCGATCTCACCGAGAAAACTCGCGGTGATCGGCGTGAACTCAGCCGGCTTGCAGACCACGGTGTTGCCGCACGCCAGCGCCGGCGCGAGCTTCCACGTGAGCAGCAAGAGCGGCAAGTTCCACGGGCTGATGCAGCCGGCCACGCCGACCGGCTCGCGCAGCGAGTAGTTGAGGAACTTGTCGTCGACCGGATTGCAATCCGTGCCCACGTACTTGATCAGCTCGGCGAAGAACTCGAAGTTGTAGGCCGACCGCGGGATGTCGAGGTGCGAGCTCTCCCGGATCGGTTTGCCGGTGTCGAGCGATTCCAGCTCGCTCAACTCCGCCATGCGCGCCTTGATGCCGGCCGCGACCTTCATCAGGATCGCCGAGCGTTCGGCGACCGTCATCTTCGGCCACGGGCCTTCGTCGAACGCGCGGCGCGCGGCTTTGACCGCGAGATCGACGTCGGCGTAGTCCGCTTCCGCGACGCGCGCGATCAGTTCACCCGTGGCCGGATTCGTATCGCTGAACGTCTTGCCGCTCTTCGCATCGACGTACCGGCCGTCGATGAAGAGCTTGACGTCGAGAATGCCGGTCCGCGGACGCGTGCGCACTTCCTGTAACACAATTACCCCTTTGTCGTCGCGGTCGCGCGCCCCATGCCCCAGTGCACGCTTGGAAAATCGGTAACCAGCACGCGGATGATGCTCTCATCTACGGCGTAGAGCTTGGCCAAAAGCGCCAGCAGTTCGGCGACGAACGCCGCGCGCTGTTCCTCGGGCCGGCCTTCGAGAATGTACGTCCACGCGACCAGCCACGGCGGCGCATCCGCGCCCGTTTTTCCCGTGACCATCACCTTCGCCGGATCCAGTTCGTCGAAGGCCACGCGAACCTGCACGGGCTTCACGCCGAGCCCGCGCGTGATCAACTCCAAAATAGCGTCGAAGGCCGCCGCGCGCGACGTGTGCGGCGGCAGCGGGATCGACGACTCGATGCGAACGATCGGCATCGTTAGACCGTCGCTTGCGTCAAGTGCAGCGCAGGCTGAGCGAACCGAGCTGCGCGATCGAAACGCGCACCACGTCGCCGGGTGCGATCGCGATCGCATCGGTCAACGCGCCGGTCATCACGACCGTTCCGGCCGGTATCGATTCGCCGTGTTCGGCAACCTTGTTCGCAAGCCACGCCAGTCCGACCGCCGGATCGCCGAGGATCGCGGCGCCGGCCGCCGTGGTCACGACTTCGCCGTTTTTCTCGAACACGACGCCGAGCGTACGCAGATCGAGGTCCTTCACGGGAACGCGATACGCCGAGATCGTGTGCCTTGCAGCCGACGTGTTGTCGGCGATCACGTCGGTGAGCGTGAAACGGAAATCCTTATAGCGGCTGTCGATGATCTCCATCGCGCAGCTCGCCGACTCGATCGCGGCCCGCGCATGCTCCGGGGTCACGCCGGGTCCCTGCAGATCGCGGCCGGTGACGATCGCGATTTCGGGTTCGGCCTTGGGATGGATCAGGGAGGCGACGTGCAGCGGGTCGCCCTCGCCGATCATGCGCGACGCGATGAGCAACCCGTAGATCGGTTCGCCCACGCTCATCTGCTTCTGCTTCGCGACGCTGGTCAAGCCGAGCTTGAGCCCGGAGATGTGCGTGTGCTCGCTCTTCGTTTGTCCGACGACGAGCCGTTTCTGAATCGCGTACGCGGTGTGCTCGTCGAGTTCGGGCCACGTGTCGGTCAGCGGTTCGATCTCGGACCGGCCGTCATTCGCCGCCTGAAGTTTGCCGAGCGCCGCCGCGGCTTTATCGGTCGCGACCGACGTCATCAGACCGCCGCGAGTTCCGGCGCCGGCTTTTCACCCTTCGCAGCGGCCAGCTCGATGGCACACTCGACGATGATGTCTTCCTGTCCACCGACGGCTTTGCGAGCGCCGACCGCTTCGAGAATCTTGGCCGTCGGGACGCCGAAGCGCTTGGACGCGTTCTCGGCGTGGCGCAAGAAGCTCGAGTACACGCCGGCATAACCCAGCACGAGCGCCGCACGGTTGACGATCGGCGTGATGCCGATCTCGCCGCCGATGATATCTTCGGCCACGTCCATGACGCCGTAGAGATCGATGCCCGTCTCCCAGCCCAGCTTGTTGAACACCGCGACGATCGCTTCGGTCGCCGCGTTGCCCGCGCCGGCTCCGAGCCCGCGGCACGCGCCGTCGATGTTGTCGGCACCGGCCTTGACCGCCGTCACGGCGTTGCCGACGCCGAGCCCGAGGTTGTTGTGGGCGTGGAAACCGACGTGCGTCTTCGGCTGGAGCGCCGCCCGCAGCGCCGAGACGCGATCGTGCACCATGTCCATCGTCTGCGCACCGGCCGAGTCGACGACGTACACGACGTCGGCGCCGTAGGATTCCATCAGCTTCGCTTGGACGACGAGTTCCGGGGCTTCGATCAGATGCGACATCATCAGGAAGCCGACGACTTCCATGCCCATGTCTTTGGCCGCCGCGATGTGCTGCGCCGAGATATCGGCTTCCGTGCAATGCGTCGCGATGCGGGCGACGCTGGCGCCGCGCTTGTGCGATTCCTTGAGGTCGTGAATGGTGCCGACGCCCGGCAGCAGCAGCACGGCGATCTTCGCCTGCTTCACCGTTGCGACGGCCGCCTCGATGAGCTTGAGTTCGTCGACTTTGGAGAAACCGAACTGGATCGACGAGCCGGCGAGCCCGTCGCCGTGCGTGACCTCGAGCAGCGGCACGCCGGCCGCATCGAGCGCCCCGGCGATGCGCGTGACTTGGTCGACGGTGAACTGATGGAAGAGCGGGTGCGAACCGTCGCGGAGGCTGACGTCGGTGATGCGGACTTTCGGCATGTTACTTCGCTCCAACCAGCGCGTTGCGGCGCTCGTAAACTTGTTCTGCGACCCGGACGGCGGCGGCCGTCATGATGTCGAGGTTGCCCGCGTAGGCGGGCAGGTAGTGCGCGGCACCGGTGACTTCGAGAAACACGCTGACGCGGTTACCGTCGAACACCGGGCCCGATTTGAGTTTGTAACCCGGCACGTAGGTCTGCACGTCGGCAACCATCTTGTTCACGGATGCCGTGATCGCGGCTTGATCGGGCGTCGTCTCGGTTATCGCGTTGACCGTGTCGCGCATGATCAGCGGCGGCTCGGCCGGGTTGAGGATGATGATCGCCTTGCCGCGCTTCGCGCCGCCGACCTGCTCGATCGCCTTGGACGTCGTCTCGGTGAACTCATCGATGTTCGCGCGCGTGCCCGGGCCGGCCGACTTCGAGGCGATCGTCGCCACGATCTCAGCGTACTCGACGGGCTGCACGCGGGCGATCGCGCCGACGATCGGAATCGTGGCCTGACCGCCGCACGTCACCATGTTGACGTTGGTCACGTCGCCTTCGAGGTGCTCTTTGAGATTCAACGGCGGGATGATGTAGGGGCCCACCGCGGCGGGCGTCAGGTCGACGGCGAACTTGCCCGCGGCCTTGATCAGCGGCGCGTTGTACTCGTGTGCCTTGGCGCTGGTGGCGTCAAAGATCAGATCGATCTGATCCATCAAGTCCTTACGCGCCAGCAACCCCTCGATGCCGGTGTCGATCGCCGCGACGTCGTGTTTGCGTGCGCGCGCCAGGCCGTCACTCTTGGCATCGATACCCACGAGGGCGATCATCTTGAGATTCTTGTTGCGGAAAATCTTGAACATCAGGTCCGACCCGATGTTGCCTGAACCGATGACCGCGACGTTTAGTGGGGGCATTGCGTGTTTGCCTCGAGTAAGCGATGAGTGTTAGACGAAGTGAATCGAAACGGAACCGAGGATACCGAAATCGGCGCTGGCGACGTCACCGCGAGCGACCGGCACCATGGCGCACAGCGCGCCGGGCATGATCACGTCACCCGCATGGAGTTCCAACCCGTCGGCGGCCAAGGTGTTTGCAAGCCAAGCAACCGCACGATACGGGTTCGCGCCCAAAACGGCGGCCCCGGCGCCCGTGCCGACCAGCTCGCCGTTCTTCTCGAAGACGGTGCCGACGGTGCGGGTGTCGATGCCCAGCGGCGACGTGCGTTTCTTGCCGACGACGAAGCGCGCGGACGAGCCGTTATCGGCCACCGTATCGACGAAGGTGATCTTCCAGTTCATGATCCGCGAATCGACGATCTCGAGCGTCGGGACCAGGTAGTCGGTCGCCGCCAGCACGTCGAGGTCGGTTAGCCCGGGACCGCGCAAGTCGCGTGCCAGGACGATCCCGATTTCGGCTTCGACGCGCGGCTGGATCAGTTCGCTCAGCAGGCAGTCGTCGCCGTCGGCCAGCCGCATCGAGGCGAACAGGTGCCCGAAGTCCGGCTGATCGACCCCAAGCATCTTCTGCATGGCCTTGGCGGTCAGCCCGACCTTCATCCCGGCGACCTTCTCGCCCGCCGCCTGACGGCGTTTGACGTTGGCGAGCTGGATCGCGTAGGCATCGCCGGCCGTCAGCTTCGCCCGCGCCGAAAAGGCCTCGATCTGAACGCGGTCGCGCTCGGCGGCGAACAGCTCGTCGGCAAAGGCTTGAACGTCGAGAACGGCAGACGGCATTAACGGCTCCTACGGGACACGATTATAGCGAATCGCTAACGGCTCGGAACGGACTTAGGCTGCAGGTAGCGCTTGAGTTTCTCGGCGGTGAGCTTCTCGTTGGGATCGTACTCCGGCGCGTTCTCGATCTGCTCGAGGTCGTTGAGGCCGCTCTTGCGGTAGATGCGATTGGTGATCACCGCGAGCCGCGCCGGCCGGGTTTCATCCGCGTTGAAGTGCTGGACGATCGTATTCGGCGGAACGTAGATGCAGTCGCCCGCTTCCCACTCGAAGCGTTTTTCGTCGCCGTCCGGTACCCACATGTACTTCTCGCCGTCGGGGATCGACAGGTCGCAATCCATGTGGATGTCGTAGCCGCGGCCCTCGATCACGTAACAGGCCTGCTCGGCGAGTTGCCGGTGTTTGCCCGACCGGCTGCCCGGCGGGATGACCTGCATGTACGCGTCAACGGTTTCGGCGCGCGTGTTCATGCCCTCGTTGACGATGTGCTTGAGCAGCCCGTCGGGCGCGTTTTCCCACGGCATCTGCGAGGACTTGATGACCTTGGGACGATCGGCGTTGCGTTCGGCTGCGGTCGCGGCATCGTCGAGCAGATCTTCGTAGTGGCTGCCGCTCAGACTGCCTTGGAGATATTTCCCGTATTCATCCCACGGGGCTTGTTCTGCCATCGTCCTAATCTCCGTGCGCGTGTTCGTGGATGTGGTGGTGATCGTGGTCGTGTTCGTGATCGTGATCGTAGTGCGGCGGCGGGTCTTCACGCGGCACGAAGTCGCCCTGTGTCGGCGTCGGCTGCGCCGGCATCTTGTCGACGATCTTCTGGAAGAGCATGTTCATGAAGAGATACATCGGCTTCGTCTTCATGACGAGCGCGCGCGCCGGTTTGTGCGGATTGCGATTGAAGTGCTGGTGCACGCAGTTGTTGTGCACGATCGCCGCATCGCCGGCTTCCCACTCGTAGCGGATGCCGTCGTGGACTTCGGCGCCTTCACCATCGAGAATGTAGAACACGGCCTCGTTGACGTGTCCGTGCTTCTGCGACGAACCGCCGGGCGAATATTCTTCGAGATGGATGTGGAGCGTTTGACCCAAGCCGTCTTTGGGTTCCATATAGTGCTTGCTGAATTGTTGGGGTCCGCTGTGGAAGGGCGTCTCCCGTCCTTTGACCACCCGCGGTAGCGAACGCAACCGCTTCAGCTCGTGGCTGAGGTTGTATTCGCCCTGGATCCCGCGCACGAAAACCCGGTCGGTCTGCGCGCCGTAGTCCATCCGCTTTTGTCCGTTGCCGTTATCGCTTGCCATAACGTCCCTTTAGTGGCCGGGTGCGGGCGCTCCCGCGAGCCGGGCGGAGGGCTGCCGATGCAGTCCGGCGGACTCGGCGAGGATGGCAAGTGCGCTCCCGCTGGTCGAGCTGGTCGAAGTCCACACGAGCGACGACATCCCGCACGCCGGAGCGCTCGCGAAACCGGCCAAACGGGCCGGCGGCACGCCGCGCTTCGACGCGGTGCTTATGATGCACGGCGCCGGCGGCGCGTTCGCGGACCCGTTCTACCGCAACTTCAGCGCCGCGCTGGTCGAGCGCGGCGTGGCGACGCTGCGCGCTAACAACCGCGGGCACGACGTGATCAACCGCGGCAACGGCCGCGGCGCGCCGCAGGGCGTGGCCGTCGAGCACCTCGACGACTGCATCATCGACTGGCAGGCGTGGCTGGGCTTCCTCCAGTCGCGGCGGTTCCACCGCATCTTGCTCTTCGGGCACAGCCTGGGCGCCGTCAAGACGGCCTACTACCTCGCGACCCAGCCCGACCCGCGCGTCGGGGGCTGCGTGCTGGCCTCACCGCCGCGCTTCAACACCGAGGTGATGCTGGCGTCGGAGCGCGGGCCCGAGTTCGCGGCCACGATCGAGCGCGCCGAGGCCCTCGTCGCCGCCGGCAAGCCGGACGAGCTGATGCCGACCACGTTTCCGCTGCGCTCGGTCAGCGCCGCTCAAGCCTACCTGGCCAAGTACGCGATGGGCACGAAATATGACGCCCTGATGAACGTCGCCAAGATTCCGTGCCCGGTCTTCGCCCTGGTCGGCGAGTTCGAGCTCTCCGACCCCACGTTCCGCGACTACCCGGACGGCTATTCCGAGGTGCGCCAAAAGAAGCGGGACCTCGACTACGTCGTGGTCCCGGACGGGGATCATTTCTACACCCGCGCACAGACGTTCGCCGTCGAACATCTGCTCGCGTGGATCGACCGGGAAGACCCCGACTAGGAGACGGGGTCGCCTTCGAGTTCGACCGAGCGCGGGATCGGGGAATCGAGGATAAACCTCTTCGAGTTGTCCTCTTTCTTCTTGCCGATCAGGCCGTGGATGTGGTTGCGGAGCTGGAGGAAGCCCGGTTCGGAGCGCGTGGCCACTTGATCGCGCGGCTGCGAGAGCAGGATCGGGATCTCTTCGAGCACGGTCGACGGCGGGGTGCTCAGCACGAAGACGCGGTCGGACAGATAGACCGCCTCGTCGATGTCGTGGGTGACGAGCAGCATCGTGATACCGAATTCGTCGCGCAGCTGGAGCGTGAGATCTTCGAGGTCGGCCCGCGTCAGGGCGTCGACCGAGGCGAAGGGCTCGTCCAGCAACAGGATCTCCGGCCGGAACGCGACCGCGCGCGCAATGGCGACGCGTTGCTGCATGCCGCCCGAGAGCTGCCAAGGGTAGTGCTTGGCAAACTTCGTCAGGCCGACCGCTTCGATCGCGCGCTGGGAGGCGGTCTCTTTTTCGGCTTGCGTCATGTCCTTACGCTTGCGCAGCGGAAACATCACGTTGCCGGTGACCGTCAGCCACGGAAAGAGCGAACGCGCGTAGTCCTGAAACACGAGCACCATCTGCGGAGGCGGCTCGGTGATCAACGTCCCGTGAAGCTTGACCGACCCCTTGGTCGGCGCGAGCAGCGCGCAGATCGTCTTCAGTAGCGTCGTCTTCCCGCACCCGGAGGGACCGACGATCGACACGAATTCGCGCGCCCGGACGTTGAGCGTGATCTCCTGGACGGCGAGCGTACCGTCAGCGTACCGCTTCTGCAGCCCGTTGACGTCGAGGAGAATCTCGCTCGGATTCGACATGCGTTGACCTTTCTTTATAACTACGCCGGACAGTTAGACCGGGCGGGCCGTCTGTCCGTAGTGCCAGGCGAGCACCTTGTGCTCGGCCCACACGAAACCGGTGTTGAGGAGATAACCGAGGATTGCCAGCAGCAAGATGCCGCCATACATCTCCGGGATCGCGAACGTACGCTGAGCCTGGAGGATATAATACCCGAGACCGTCCGTGCTGCCTATCATTTCGGACACGACAATCATAATAAAGGCGATCGAGAGCCCGGTCCGCATCCCGGCCGCGATCATCGGGGTGGCCGACGGCAGAATCACCCGGAGCAGCGTCTCGATGGGCGTGAGGCCGAAGATCCTGGCCGTATCCAGCCGCTCGGTCGGTACCAGGCGGGCGCCGTCGGCCGTATTGATGAGGATCGGCCACATGGCACCGAAGCAGATCACGACCATCTTCATCTGGTCGCCGATCCCGATCAGCAGGATGCCGACCGGGATGATCGCCGTCGCCGGGATGGCGCGCCAGAACTGCAGCACGGGGTCGAGCAACTGGTAGATCCGCTTGAACGAGCCGATGACGATCCCGATCGCGATGCCGATCAGCGAGGCGAAGAAGTAGCCGACGGCCATGCGGTAGAGACTCGGCACGGCCTGCTGACCGAAGGTCGGCGAGAACCACTCCTTGAGGAAGGTCAAGAAGATCGTCGAGACCGGCGGCACGTAGACCGTCTGCTTCCACATCGCGATGACTTGCCACAACAGCAGCAATACGATGACGGTGATGATCCCGGCGGCGTTGCCGCGATTGAAGACCTTGTTCATGACGTTAGGTCACCCGTTCCCGCGCGGCCGGCGTCCAGAAGACGACCTTGTGCTCGAGCGTAAAGTACAACGTGTTGAGAAGGTAGCCGAGAATGCCGGTCAGGATGATCGCCGCGTACATGGGCGGCAGGCGGTTCGCCTGTTCCATCTGCGAGATGTAGAAGCCGATGCCGCTGTTGCCGGCGATCAGCTCGGTCGTGATCGTGACGATCAGCGCGATCGTCGCGCTGATACGGAAGCCGGTCGCGATGCTTGCGACGGCCGACGGGAGCGTGACGCGCCACAGCGCTTCATAACCGGTGATGCCGAAGTTGCGCGCGACGTCGAGCGCCTGCGGGTCGATCGCGCGCACGCCGTAGATCGTGTTGATCAGCATCGGCCAGAAGGCCGCGTACGTGATCACCGAGATACGCATCGTCGCGCCGAGGCCGAAGAACAAAATCGCCAGCGGAATCATCGCGACCGATGGAACCGGACGCAAGAACTCGACGATGATCTTCAGCGCGTCGAACACGGGCTTGTACGTCCCCATCAGGATCCCGATGGTGATGGCCAAGACCGTTGCCAGAGCCAAGCCGCGGACGTACACCGACAGCGTAACCCCGATCTGACTCGAAATGTCACCGTTGATCAAGCCTTGCCACAAGGCGACGAAAATCTGCGACGGCGGCGGGACGTAGCTGGTCAGCCACCCCGCACGCGCGACGAACTCCATGATGACAACGCAAACAAGGAAGAAGCCATAGCCGCCCCAGTTTACCGATGACTTTTTTTTCTGCACGGGTAGGGTACTCTCCGGAACTTCGCACCAGCGAAAGTGCGGCATTAGGTATGTTGTCGTTTGTCCCTTCTGATTAAGCGCGCAAACGCGCTCAAGGCGTGGGTTTCGCGGCCGGCGGCGACGTGCTCCAGCGCTCCAAAACCGTGCCGCCGCCGCCCGAAACAGAGCGCACGACGAGGGCGTCGTTTGTCTTGCCGTCAAGAGTCACCAGCGCCGGTCCGGCCAGTTCGGTCGTCCCCATAATCTGCGGCGCGGCTTCGCGAATCAGTTGCACGAATGTTAAGAAAGTCGCACCGGTGCAGGCGAGGACGTGGCTGTTGGTATCGAGATCGCACGCCCCGACTCCGTCGGGTACTGCGATGCGAAAGCGCCGCGTGCCGGCTCGGTCGTAGACGTCCAAGATGCCGTTGCCGCCCGTGACGACGATCTGACCCAGCGCTTCATCGAAACGCACGACGCGCCGGCCGAGCAGCCCCGGCGTCGGAAACGAGGAGCGCACGGTTGCACTCTGCGGATCGACGATCGCGACCTCGGGCCGATCGGCAAAGGCGACGTAGAGTTCCCGCGTGATCGGGTCGGGCACGAACTGCGCCGGCACGCGGCCGGGAAACGCGACCGGGGCGCTCCGTGAAAATGAACGTGTATCAAAAACCGACAATTCGGCGCGCGCGTCGCCGTCGGCATAGAGCCGGCCCGTCACCGCATCGTCCACCATGGCGTCGACGGCGCCCCCCGCGTCGAGCGAACGGACGATCGTTTTCCGGTCCGGATCGATTTCGCTGATCCGCCCGTCGGCCGTCCCGACGAAGACGTGGCCGCCCAGCGGCTCCAGCGCCAGGCTCCGCGCACCGTCGATCCGTACGGTCGCGAGCAGTTTGCCGGTGTCGGCGTCCAGCACCGCCACCGAGTGCGCGCCGGCCGCGAAGATGCGCCGGCGGGCAGAATCGACCATAAGCGCGGCAAACGGGCCGCGCTGCGCCAGCGGTTGGGGGGCGGTAACCGGAGCGAACACCATCGCGATCGGGACTTCGGGCTATTCCGGCAAGTCGTGAAACGTGCGCTTGTCCGCGGCGTCGTCGCGTTCCAGATCCTCGAGAAAGTAATAGACGATCTTCCGATCGTCGAAGCCGACTTTCGCCAGCTCGCGTCCGCCGATCTCGACGACCTCGTGGATGTGTCCGGTCTGCCCGGCATAGCGGTAATTCACGGCAGAATATTCCGGATTGTCGGGCTGCGGGCGCGGGATAACTTCGGTGCCGCGTAAGGGGGTACGGTGGCGGTGGTCGCTCAAGTGGTGCCTCGCCGTCAACGTTCTCTGGAGGCCGGTCATGTTCATCGAATTTCGCGGAAAGCATCCGAAGATCGCAGCGACGGCGTTTGTCGCGCCGACCGCGGTCTTGATCGGCGACGTCGAAGTCGGCGAGGAGTCGAGCATCTGGTTCGGTGTCGTGATCCGCGGCGACAACGGTCCGATTCGCATCGGCGCCCGCACGAGCGTCCAGGACAACTCCGTCGTGCACGTGAGCCCCGGCTCGACGACGGTCGTCGGCGATGATTGCACGGTCGGTCACAGCGTGACGATGGAAGATTGCGTGATCGGAAACGGCGCGCTCATCGGCAGCAACGCGGTCATCCTCAACGGCGCGACCATCGGGCGCAAGGCCCTGATCGCCGCCGGCTCCGTCGTGCCGGCCAACGCCCGGATCGAAGAAGAAACGCTGAACGCCGGTGCGCCCGCCGTAACCAAGCGCAAGCTCGAAGGCGTCAGCCTGCACTGGGTCGAGAACACGCCGGCCAGTTACGTGCGCCTCTCGCGAGCGTACCTCGCCCAAACCATCGGCGACCCCGAAATGCAAGAGACGATCGAAACCAGCGCCTCCGCCGAACCCACCCCCACCGCGCCGTAACTCTTCGCCCGGCACGCGTCCGGCCTACGCCGTCCGCACTTAGCGACAACGATCGTAGCGGTCCCTCGACAAGCTCGGGATGACACGGGGGGCGATGCTGTCGCTGTTACGGCGCGGGGTAGTGTGAGTCGTCGCCGTAGGGTTGGAAGAGCGTGTGCTCGGGACGGAAGCGCAGTTTCACCGTTCCCACGCGACCGTTACGATGCTTCGCGAAAATCAGTTCGGTGGCGTCGGGTTCGGGCGACGTTTCTTTATTGTAGTACGCATCGCGATACAGAAACGTAACGATGTCCGCTTCTTGTTCAATTGCTCCGGAATCGCGCAAGTCTGAGAGCATGGGGCGTTTGTCTTGCCGGGTTTCGACGGCGCGGTTGAGTTGGGCGAGCGCGACGATCGGGATCTCGAGATCTTTGGCCGTGGCTTTGAGCGTGCGGCAGATCTCGGAGAGCTCTTCGTTGCGGTTCACGTTGCGGCCGAGTGCCGACGGGCGCACGAGTTGCAGGTAATCGATGAAGCAGATGGCGAGACCGTGCGTCGATTTCAAGCGGCGCAGGCGGCTGCGAATTTCGCCGACGGTCACGGCACCCGAATCATCGAGATAGAGCGGCAACTCGTTGAGGCGGCCGATCGAGTTGCCGATGCGTTCCCAATCCTTGCCTTCGATCGCACCGCGCCGCAGTTTGCTCGCGTCGATGCCGGCGTCGCTCGAGATGAGGCGCTCGACGAGTTCTTGCTTCGTCATTTCGAGCGAGAACACGGCGACGGGCGAGTTCTCTTCGCGTGCGCCGAAGAGCGCCATGTTCAGCGCGAGCGACGTCTTGCCCATCGCGGGGCGCGCCGCCAAGATGATCAGGTTGCCCTTTTGGAACCCGGCCGTGAAATCGTCGATGTCGGCGAAGCCGCTCGTGACGCCGGTGCGGTCGCCGCGCTGCGAGTGACGCTTCTCGAGTTCGTGGAACGTATCGAGCAAGAGCGAGGACACCGCCGAGAACGACCCGCGCGCGTCGCGATTGCCGACTTCGTACACGATCTGCTCGCTCTCGTCGAGCGCGGCCGGTACGTCGTCTTCCGATTCGTAGCCGAGCTGGGTGATGCGCGTGCCGGCGTGGATGAGGCCGCGCAACGAGGCCTTCTCGCGCACGATCTTGGCGTAGTACTCCGCCGACGCGGCCGTCGGAACCGTGTCCATCAGCGAGGACAGATAGGCTAGGCCGCCCACTTTGTCGAGCATCCCGCGCGAGCGCAGTTCTTCGGCCAGCGCGACCTTGTCGAGCGGTTTTCCGCTCTCGTAGAGCGCGTAGAGCGCGAGATAGATCGTTTCGTGCAGCGAGGCGTAGAAGTCGTTCGGGCGGACGATCTCGCTGACCGCCGCCATCATCTCTTTGTCGACCAGCACCGAGCCGAGCAGCGCCATCTCCGCTTCGAGGTTGCTCGGCGGAATGCGGTCGACGAGCGAGACGAACGGCGCCGTGCTCATCCGCGCACGCCCCGCCCGCGCGCTTGCGGGATCGCGGGCGCGCGCAAGCCGTAGGCGGCCAGCACTTCCGCGATGGTCGAAACCGGAATCACGTTGATGCCGTCGGGGGTCGCCTCGATCTCGCGCGCGTTCTCCGCCGGCAATACGATCGCGCGCATCGACGCCGAGCGTGCCGCATAGAGTTTCTCCACCACACCGCCGACCGCGCGCACCTTGCCGGCGAGCGACACCTCACCCGTCAACGCGATATCTTGCGGCAGCGGCGTTTTCGTCAGCGCGGAGTAGAGGGCGAGAAAGAACGCGAGCCCAGCCGATGGCCCGTCGATGTTGCCCCCGCCGATCACGTTGACGTGCAGGTCGAAGTCGCTCGGATCCAGCCCGCTCATCGCGCGCACGACCGAGGCCGCGTTGAACACGGAGTCGCGCGACATCGAACCGGCGGTGTCGTTGAAACGCACGGTGCCCTTGCGCGGTTCGCGCGCCGGGAACGCGGCTGCCTCGATCTCGATGAGCGAACCGACGTACTGCAGCACGCCCAGACCGTGCACGCGGCCGATCTCTTTCTTCTTGCGCGGACGCGTCGGTGCGCTGCGCACGATGCGGCCGGCCTGGACGACGGAGATCACGTCCTCGTCACGCACCAACGCGCCCTTGGCCGCGGGTGCCCCTTGGCGATAGAGCGCGTGACCGTAGGCGTCGGCCAGAATCTGCACGGCCTTGCGGCCCTCGTTCGTGTACGTAGCGATCAGCGCCGGCACGGTTTTCATCGTGCGCGCCCCGAGGCGCTTCGCCGCTTCTTGCACGATGCGCAGGATCTGCGCTTGCGTGAGCGGTTCGAAGTACACGGCAGCGCAGCGCGAGCGAATCGCGGGATCGATCGCGTCGGGCTCGCGCGTGGTCGCGCCGATCAGGATGAAATCCGCCGGCGCGCCGTCGGCGAAGAGCTTCTTCACGTAGGCCGGCACGTTCGGATCGTGCTCGTCGTAGTACGACGACTCGAAGAGCACGCGCTTGTCCTCGAGCACCTTGAGCAACTTCGTCTGCAGCGCCGGCGCCATCTCACCGATCTCGTCGATGAACAGAACGCCGCCGTGGGCTTTCGTGACCAGGCCGAGCTTGGGTTCGGGGATTCCGCTCTCGGCCAGGTCGCGCCGGCTGCCCTGATAGATCGGATCGTGCACGCTGCCGAGCAGCGGGTTCGTCGTTTCGCGATAGTCCCAGCGCAACGTCGTGCCGCTGGCTTCGACGAACGGCGCGGCCGCGGCGAACGGCGTATGCGCGCGCTTCTTCGCCAGCTCGAGCGCGAGCCGGGCGACGGTCGTCTTCCCGACGCCGGGCGGACCGTAGAGGATCACGTGTTGCGGGAACGGTGAGGCGAGCTTCGCCAAGAGCGCGCTGACCGCGGCCTCTTGCCCGACGATCCCGGCCAGCGTCTTCGGCCGCAGCGCATCGAGCGCGGTTGAATTCAGGCGCCGCTCGTCGAGCGCGCGCAGATCCTCGAGCCGGCGCTGCGTGGCCGGCGTTTCCGGACCGGCCGCTTCGCTCAGTGCTTCGATCTTCAGATCGCGCACGTACTCGGCGTGCCGGTGCACCATCTTCTCGTTGACGCGGCGCTCGACTTCGTCTTCTACGGTGCGCTGCGCGACGATGTCCGCCAGCGCGTCCTCGATCTCCGCGATCGCCTTCTTGTACTGCGATGCGGGCGTGATCCGCTCGAGGGTGGGATCTTCGAACACCAGCCGCTGCAACGCCAAGATGCGCTCGCCGAGCGACGCCGAGCGCATTAGTTTCAGCGCGCCGAGTTTCCCCGCGCGCATGACGACTTTTTCTTTACCGAGCGCGCCCGCGAGCACGTCGAAGAGCGCCGCGACTTGGCGGCGCACCCCTTCGCCGCCGCCGTATTTGCGGCGGAACCGTTCGGCGTCGAGGCGCTCGGGGTCGGCGGGCATGAACTACTTGGCCGCGACGACCCGAATGTTCGACTTCGCGATGACGTTGTTGCCGAGCCGGACTTCGATCGGATACGTGCCGACGGCCTTGATGCCGTCTTTCATCTCGATCTTGTGCCGGTCGATGGCAACGTTGAGCGCTGCCGCAATCGCGTCCGCGACGTTGGCATTCGTGACCGTGCCGAAGAGGCGGCCGTTGCCGCCGGCCTTCGCCAGGATCTCGAACGTCTGCTCTTCGAGCTGCGTTGCGACGTCTTGCGCGTTCGCGACTTCTTCCGCTTGACGGCGCTTCTTCGCGTGGTTTTGCTGCTCGAGCTGCTTGATCGCGCCGGGCGTCGCCGCGGTCGCGAGCTTGCGCGGGAGCAGGAAGTTGTTGGCGTAGCCGTCGGCCACGTTGGCAACGTCACCGCGCTTGCCGAGCGGCTTGATGTCGGAGAGGAGAATGACTTTCATCGCGCCGCCTACTGAGCCACGAACGGCAGGATGGCGATGACGCGGGCGCGTTTGACGGCCACGGTCAGCGCGCGCTGATGGCTCGCGCAGTTGCCGCTGATGCGGCGCGGCAAGATCTTACCGCGCTCGGAGATGTACTTGCGCAAGCGCGTCTGGTCTTTGTAATCGATCGGCTCGAGGCGGTCGGCGCAGAACGTGCAGACCTTGCGCTTGGGGCGGCGCTCTTTTTTGGCCGCGCTTTTGGATTTACTCTTCGGAGGGGGCATGGGCTCACTTTCATGTAGGTGGTTGATGGCCGGCTCTCAAGTCCGGCCCTACACACGTGGTGAGGCAATCCTCACCACGACCTCGAGGTCAGTCACGCGTAGCGGGCGATCCAGCAAGAAGGCCGCCACAAGGGCGACCCTTCTCGTCCGAACAGCCACACGCGAATGTGACCTGAGCGCCCTATTCTATCAGACCCGAGCTACTATGTCACCCCGAGCTTGTCGAGGGGCAGCCACCCAGCGACGACGATTGAGGCGGTCCCTCGACAAGCTCGGGATGACAAGTCATGCGGTTTGGAGGGCGATCGCTTCGCGCCAGTCGAGGGATTCGGGGTGGATCACGCCGTGGGCTCGGCGGGTCTTGTAAGGAAGGTCACCGGCTAGGGACGGAGGGACCTTGCCGGCCGCGTACGCGCGGATCTGTTCGATCAGCAACCGGCGGTAGCGGGCGATGACGGAGTCGCTGGACCCGAGATACTCGCGCGAGCGGTCGGCGATCGCACCCTGACTCTCGGCCCTTCCATCGGAAGCGAGGCGAGGCCGGTCGCGTGGCCGGCCGCCATCTTCTCGCGATCCTGGCCCCACAGGGTATCCGCCTCCGAGCGCTGCACCCAGCCGCCGCCGAACAGGTTGCCCGCGTCTTCGGCACGCCGCGTGTAGCGGATCCACCACTGCACGGTCGTCACGTCGTCGACCGGCACGCTCAGGATCACGACTTCCGGATAAGCATCGTATGCCGGCCCCGGCGCGCGCGTGCCGGGGATGAAGCCCGCGCCCGGCATCACGAACTCGGTCACGCGCGTGTAGCGTTGCCCGCCCCCGATATTGCGAATCGCGGCGGCATAGAGGCCATAGGGCGTCGTCTCGACGTCGAAGCGCGGCGCACCGTCGGCCATCTTCATCTTCTTATACTCGGGATCGGATTCGTTCGACGCGTGCAAGTGCGAGATGTGCGATGAGTCGAGAAAGCCTTCGACGATCTGTACCCAGTTGCAGCGCACGATCCCGCGCGTGATGCGAATCTGCTCGAGCGGAAGCTGCTGATACCCGTACGACGGGAATTGACTCGGTTCGCCCGTCCCGATGAACGCCCAGATCACGCCCGCCACTTCCCGCGCGACGTAGCTGCGCGTCTTCACCTTGGTCGTAAAGCGCGCGCCGGCGAGTTCGGACGGCACGTCGATCACGTTGCCGTCGACGTCCATCTGCCAGCCGTGAAAGAGGCACCGCAACGCGCAATCTTCGTTGCGCGCGAGGGCGAGGCTCGCGCGCCGGTGCGGACATGCTTCGTCGAGCAGCCCGACGCGGCCGTCACTGCCGCGAAACGCAACCAGGTCTTCGCCCAGCAAGCGCACGCGCTGCGGCGCACCGCCGGGTTTGAGATCGTCCGACGTGAGGACCGGAAACCAGAAGCGGCGCAAGAACGCGCCGCCGGGCGTCGCGGAACAGGTGCGGGTGATCAGTTCGTTTTCAGCCGTGGTGAGCATCGTGGCCTCCGCTCTGCGCCATCATTCTTCGGTCGGATCGTGAACCATCGGGTAGGTTTGAATCTCGGTCATATGCGTCGTGCCGCCTTGACTGGCGACGCGCCGCACGTAGATGTTCTCGACGATGTCGCGCGTCTTCGGATCGATGGCGATCGGGCCGCGCGGGCTATCGAGCTTCATCCCGGCGAACAGCGCCATCGTCTTGTCGGGATCGAGGTTTCCGTTCTGTTCGGCGACGGCTTTGTAGATCGCGGCCATCGAATCGTAGGTCGCGACGGCCAGGAAGTCCGGAACCAGCTGATTGTTCAGTAGCGCATCGTACGATTTGACGAACGCGCGATTGGTCGCGCTGGGATGCGAGGGCGTGTAGTCCATCGCTTGGATCAAGTCGACGCTGAACGCGTTGGCCAACTTCAATTCGTTGACCGCGATCAGGTCGTTGGCCGCGAGGATCGTGATACCGGCTTTTTTGAAGCCGGCCAGATCGGCGGCTTGCACGAATTGCGGTCCGCTGCCGCCGCCGTTGATGAACGCGTAGACGGCTTGCGGCTTCGCATCTTTGATGCGCTGGATGTAGGCTGAGAAGTCCATCGTGCCGACCGGGAAAGCAACCGTATCGAGGATCGTTCCGCCGGTCGCCGTGAACGACTTCGTGAAGGCGGTCGACGCGTCGACGCCCGGCCCGTAGTTCTGATAGAGGATGAACGCCGTCTTGATGCCGTGGCTCGCGGCCCACTGCGCCAGCGGTTGCGTGAGCTGCGGCATCGAGTAACCGAAGCGCACGGCGTACGGATCGCGCTCGAGAATGTGCGACGAGGCCGCGTTCACGATCAGGACCGGCTTTTTCGCCGCAGCGGACACGCTCTCGACCGAGATCGCGTTCGGCGTGAGCAAGAGACCGAGCAACGCGTCCACGTGATCTTGCACGATCAGGTCGGTCGCCACCCGGCGTGCGACATCCGGGGCCAGGCCCGTGTCGTCGCGGCGGATCACTTCGATCTTGCGGCCCGCAACGACGTCGCCGTGTTGCTTCATGTACAGATCGATGCCGCTATCGAAGAGCTTCCCGCTAATCGGCGGCGCGCCGCTGTAGCTGTAGATCACGCCGATGCGCAACGGCGGCTGCTGCGCCGACGCTCCACCGAGACCCGCCAAGACGGTGAAAGCCACGGTGGCGGCGAGCGCGCGGACGACGGTATCGATCATAGAACTCCAACCCCTCTGGACGGACTCGGTTTCTCTTTGACGAAGGCCGGGACCTCATGAAAATCCGCAACTCGCTTCGCACGCTGGCCGCCGGCGCCGTTCTCGCAGCACTCTGCGCGGGGCTAGCCGGAGCGCAGTCGGCGCCCTTGACCAAGAAAGGTTCCGAGGTCGACGTGCGCGTGCTCACGTCGATGAGTTCGAAGACCTCGAACTCCGGCGATCCCTTCGCGATGACCGAAACCGACTTGCTCTTCGTGCACCATCCCGAACTGCACGGCGCAACGATCGAAGGCCATCTCGAGGACGTCGTTGCCGCATCGCCGACACGCAAGGCCTCGATGAGCGTGATCTTCGACGACATCAAGTTCGCCGACGGGCGCACCGAACCGGTCTCGGTGGCGGTGAAGAACGTATCGGCATTCGAACCCAAGACGCATCACATCCGCGATATGGGGATCATCATCGGCTCGGCCGTGGTCGGACACGTTGTCTCGAAGAAGACACACGTGGGCGGCGGAACGCTCGGCGGCGCAGCTGCCGGGTTCGCGATCGTCTCGGCGATGAAGTCCGACATCACGATCAAACCGGGAACGATCGTCAAGCTGAAATTGCTGTCCGATCTCCCGCAACCGGCATGAAGGCCGTCGACGGTTTCAGCGGCGCGATCGGCAACACGCCGCTGATCCGACTCTCGAAGCTCTCGGCCCACGTCGGCCGCGATATCTTCGGCAAAGCCGAACACCTCAATCCCGGCGGCTCGGTGAAGGATCGCGCAGCACTGGGGATCATCGAAGACTTCGAGCGGCGCGGTTTGCTCAAAGCCGACGGCATCGTGGTCGAAGGCACGGCCGGCAACACCGGCATCGGTTTGACGCTGGTGGGGAACGCGCGCGGCTATCGCACGATCATCGTCATGCCCGACGATCAAGCGCCGGAGAAGTACGAACTGCTGCGCACGTTCGGCGCGGACTTGCGCGTCGTCGAAGCGGCGCCGTTCACCAACGATGCCAACTACTATCACGCGGCGCGGCGCATCGCCGAATCGATCCCCGGCGCCGTCTGGGCGAACCAATTCGAGAACACGGTCAACCGCGACACGCACGAACGCACGACCGGCCCCGAGATCGTCGCCCAGATGGACGGTAAACTCGATGCCTTCGTCGCCGCCGCCGGCACGGGCGGCACGCTCGCCGGTACCGGCCGCGCACTCAAGGCGCACGACCCGAAGATCCAGGTCGTGCTCTGCGATCCGTACGGCTCGGCGCTCTACAATTACGTCAAGCACGGCAAGCTCGAAGCCGAGGGCGACTCGAACGCCGAGGGGATCGGCATCAAACGGTTGACGGCGAACTTCACGGGCGCGCCGGTCGACGATGCCGTGCGCGTCGACGATCGCACGATGGTCGAGATGGCGCACTGGCTGCTGCGCGAGACCGGGCTATTCGTCGGCGGGTCGGCGGCCCTCAACGTGGCCGGAGCGGCCCGCTACGCCGCGACGCTCCCGGCCGGCAGCCGCGTCGTGACCGTCCTCTGCGACGGCGGCGATCGCTATCGTTCGCGCATCTACAACGCGGCCTGGCTGAAAGAGAACGACGTCGTTCCGCAGGCCAAAGACCTCTCGTTTCTCTAACTAACCCGCATGTTTCACGCGCAGGCGCTCGTTCTGACCGACCACCCTTCAGCGGTCGCGGCCCATGTCACCAAGGAGCTCGGCCTCGAGTTCACCGCCGAATGGTCGGCCGAGGCGGGTACCGTCGAGCTGCCCGACGGCATCTGCGACCTGCACGCGTGGCCCGAGGGCTTGCGGCTGGACGCCTTCGCGACGACGCGCGCCGGTTTGGACCGCGTCGCCGACGTGGTGAAACGGCGCTTGGAGCACCTCAGCTCCGATCACCTGAACGTCGACTGGTACCTCCGCCCCAGCGCTTCCTAAGCGCGGGGTTCGGCGGGCCGAACGGTGAACGACCAAGCCCTTCCCGCCTCATTTCCCTGGAGGAACCATGCGCCTTATTACCCGTGCTGATCTGGACGGCCTGACGTGCGCGGTACTCCTCTCGCAGGTCGAGACGATCGATGATGTGATGCTTGTGCATCCCAAGGATGTGCAGGACGGGAAGGTCGACATCACCTCCAACGACGTTCTCGCGAACTTGCCGCACGATCCGCGCGCCGGGATGATCTTCGATCATCACGCGAGCCAGACCGACGAGTGGAAAGAGGGCGAAACGAAGGGCGGCTTCCAAGCCACCGCGCCGAGCGCCGCGCGCGTCGTCGCGGGGCACTATCCGGACGCCGACTTCAGCGCGTACACCGAGCTGCTGCGTCAGACCGACCGGCTCGACTCCGCCGACCTCGAGCCCGAAGACGTCACCGATCCGAAGGGCTGGATCCTCGTCGGCTACACGCTCGATCCGCGCACCGGCATGGCGCGCTACCGCGATTACTTCAAACACGTCCTCGACCTCGTCAAGGCGAATCCGAACGATCCCGACGCGGTGCTGGCCGATCCGCAAGTTGCCGAACGCGTTGCCATCCTGCGCGATCAGCAGTGGTCGTTCATGGAACACTTGATCGAAACGAGCCGCGCCGACGGCAACGTGATCGTCTCCGACGTGCGCGGACTCAAGGATGCGCCGCTCGGCAACCGCTTCTTCATCTATACGCTCTTCCCCGAAGCGAACGTCTCGGTGCGCATCGCGGACGGCGCCAACAACGCATTCAACAGCATTCAAGTCGGACACAGCATCTTCAACCGGACCTGCAAGACCAGCGTCGGTTCGCTGATGGATCACTACGGCGGCGGCGGCCACTTCGGCGCCGGCACGTGTCAACCAGCGCCGGCAGATGCCGACCGCGTGTTGGGCGAGATTATTCAAGTTCTCAAAAAGAACGGCTGAGACGCGTGCTGATCATCATCGGGTGGGTGGTCGTAACCATCTGCGTCTTCGGCAGTTTCGTCCTCGGCGGCGGCCACATATTGGCGTTGCTGCAACCGTTCGAATTCATGTGCATCGCGGGCGCCGCCGCCGGCGCATTCGTCGTCAGCAACCCACCGAAGACGCTGCGCTCCGTGCTCAAAGCCGTGCCGGCGTGTTTCAAGAGCAAAGACTACTCGAAAGAAAAGTATCTGCAGCTCATCGCGCTGCTCTACGAACTGCTGCAGAAAGCGCGTCAAGAGGGCCTGCTGGCGCTCGAATCCGACGTCAACGATCCCGAAGCAAGCCCGATCTACACAAAATATCCGAGCGTCAAAGACGACGTCCACTTGCTCGAGTTCATCAACGACTACTTGCGCATGATGCTCAGCGGCAACCTCAACGTGCTCGAGATCCAAGAGCTGATGGACGCCGAGCTCGACACACACCATGCCGAAGCGGCGATACCGGCGACCGCGATCCAGCGCATCGCCGACGCGATGCCCGCATTCGGTATCGTGGCGGCCGTCATGGGCGTCGTACACACGATGGGCTCGGTCGGTGCGCCGCCCAAAGTGCTCGGCGAGATGGTCGCGGCCGCGCTGGTCGGTACATTCCTCGGCATCCTGCTCGGCTATGGTTTCATCGGGCCGCTCGCGAGCTTGATCGAAGCGAACTCGCAAGAAGAAGCCAAGAAGTTCGAGTGCGTCAAATCGGTGCTGCTCGCATCGATGAGCGGCTACTCACCGACCGTTGCGGTGGAATTCGGGCGCAAGGTCGTGTTCTCGGTCGACCGGCCGAGTTTCGACGAACTCGAGGACGCCGTTCGCGCGACCAAGGAAAAACCGGCAGCGGCGGATGGTGCCCCCGACGCCGTGCCGACCCCGGCGTAGGCGGTACCCGTGGACGACCGCCCGGGAGAGCATCCGGACGAAGAACAGCGCGATCCGCAGCCGCACGACTCGCAAGCCGAGAGCGTTGCCGGAGACGGCATCGCCGACACCGACGTACCCGGCGAAGCAACCTCCGGAGAAGCGACGTCCGGTGCTCCGCGCGATACCGACGCCGAGGACCGAGCCGCCAAACACGGACCGAAGACATTCGTGTCGGGCACGACCGCGGCTTCGCTCACGCACGTGCGCGCGCCGACGATCGTCATCCGCCGCAAGAAGAAAGGCGGCCACGGCGACGCGCACGGCGGCTCGTGGAAGATCGCCTACGCCGACTTCGTCACCGCGATGATGGCGTTCTTTCTGTTGATGTGGCTCCTCTCGTCGACGAATCAGGGCGATCTGCAGGGCATCGCCGATTACTTCAACCGTCCACTAAAAGCGCTGTTCACACAGGGACCCGGCGTCACGGCGACCACCGCACCGCAAACCGAAAAAGAAGACGACCAAGCGCGGCGCAAGGACGAAGAGGACCAACTGCAGAGCCTCAAGACGAAACTCGATACGCTGATCGAGCAGAGCCCGAAACTCAAAGCGTTCAAGAATCAGATCAAGATCGACATCACGAGCGAAGGCCTGCGCATTCAGATCATCGACAACCAAAA
Source organism: Vulcanimicrobiota bacterium (assembly GCA_003164495.1). Taxonomy (GTDB): domain Bacteria; phylum Vulcanimicrobiota; class Vulcanimicrobiia; order Vulcanimicrobiales; family Vulcanimicrobiaceae; genus Lustribacter; species Lustribacter caenicola. The sequence continues at coordinate 67,673 of PLTN01000116.1, read as the reverse complement.
CCGCCCGATGTTCGACAAGGGCGACGCGGTGCTCAAGAGCTACACCAAGGACATCCTCGATCAGATCGCGCCGGCGCTCAACAATGTGCCCAATCACATCTCGATCGCCGGCCACACCGATGCGCTGCCCTATCACGGGATGCTCGACGGCTATTCCAACTGGGAGCTTTCGAGCGAGCGCGCCAACGCGGCGCGGCGGGAATTGCTCACCGGCGGCATGCGCGCGAACAAGGTCTTGCAGATCCGCGGGCTGGCCGACGCGTTACCGTTCCTGAAAAACGATCCGACCAATCCCGCCAACCGGCGCATCAGCATCGTCGTGCTCAACGCGCAAGCCGAGCAGAATTTCCTGCGGGACGGACAGCAGACTCCCAGCGAAACCCCAGCTCCGGAAGCGAGCGGTTCCCCGGCCCCGCAACCGTCGCCGGCGAAAACTTGATTTTGATGAGAAGCGCACCTTTCCGAAAAGTGGGTACGTTCCGAAGACATTATGACTAGACTCATCGCCGCCATTATCGCGGCACTCTTCCTCGCCGCTCCGTTAGCGGCAAACGCGCAGATCGCACCATCCTACGCGGCCGGCCCCGCACAGGACGGCGACGCGAACATTCACGGCCGGATCCTGACCTTCGACGGCGCGTACTCCCTCCAGGTTCGCGATGAAAAGGGCTACGTCGACAACGTCCAGCTGCATCAAGGAACGATCATCAATCCAACCGGGCTGACGCTGGCTCCGGGGATGGTCGTGAGCATCATGGGCTACAACGCGGGCGATTATTTCGCCGCGAACGAAGTCGACACGCCGTACCAGTTCTATTCGGGAATCCCGTACTATTCGGGCCATCCGTGGAACTACTACGGTCCGAGCATCAGCCTCGGCTTCTTCTTCGGTAATCCCGGCTGGTGGCACGGCGGCGGGTTCGGGGGCGGCTATCGCTTCATCGGCGGAGCACGCGTCTACAACAACGTGCGCGTGAACAGCTACTACCGCGGCGGTGCCTACCAGGGCCGCAACTACGTCGCACCGCCCGAGCGCGGCGGCTACGTTCCGCACGGCGTGACGCGCGCGCCGCAGCAGCACTACGGCGGCCCGCAGCGCGGCGGCGACCGCCACCACTAAGGACACGAAAAAGCTCGCGGTGACCAACGTCGCCGCGAGCTTGCGTCTCCTGAGCCGCTCGAAGGATACCCGCTAGGCTTGGTAGTCGAGGATCGACGAACCGACCGGCGCGTTCGCATAGGCGTTGAGCGTCTGTTGCGCTTCGTCGTCGCTTGCGGCGAGAATCGAGGCGACCGACGGAAGGTTCGGCAGCGAACTCGACGCCGATGAGGTCGACGTCGACCCCTCCGTCGTGGACGATCCCTGCGTGGTCGTCGAAGCCGAGCTCGTGGCTGACGTCGCGGGTTGGCCGGGGGTGCCCAGCAGCGCTGCAGCCTGTTCGAGGACCGAATCGGTGTTGGCGAGGCTTGCCGCGGGCGACAGGAACGATGCGTAGAGCAGCTCTTGGGTGTCGTATGCCTGCAGGCTCAAGTACTGCGCTTGATACGGCGAAATCGTTTTCGAATCGGACGTCGCCGATGCGGCGCTGGGAACCGGGTCCGGGGCAGTACCGCTGTTGAGCAGGGAAGCGCCGACGGAAGACAGGCCGCCGTTCGGAAGCGAGCTCGACGAACCCGACGTAATCGAAGAAATGCCGCTCATGGGCTCAATATACCACTTCGCCGGTCCCAGGTGCTTGGGAAGCAAGCATGCTTAACGCATTTGTGACCGCCGTCCCGGCCGCGGGAATGGTGACGAAGCAACCGGTAGTCTGAAGGCCATGAACGCCGGTAACTCGGGGCCGCTGGATCCGGTCGACCGGATCGCCCTGATTGCCGCCGCGCTTCCGCTTTTGATCATNNCTCTTGCGCAAACGCTGGGCCGGGCTCACGGTTCTGATCGCCGTTCTGGTCGTCGGCGCCTACCTGCGCAGCCTGGCCGGCGACAATCGCGCCAGCGACGTGATGCAAACGACCAACGAGGCCCTGATGGTCCTCGGGAGCGGCAGCAATCCGTACACGCACGTATACGCGATGACGAATCCGCCCGGCGGCCCGTTCGGCTATCCGCCGGGCGAACTCGCGTTCTACGGGCTCGCGCACCTGCTCGGCCTCAACGTCTTCCGCGTCGACATGCTGGCCGGCATCATCGGCCTCGGTCTCATTGCGAGCCTCGCACCGTTGATCGGCGACGGGTTCGCCGCGCTCGCCATCATGCCGCTCGCCGGTGCGGTCGACGTCATCTTTCACTCGACGGACGGCAGTAACGATACCGCGGCATCGTTTCTCGTGCTGCTCGGCATCGTCGCGCTCGCGTGGTCGCTCGATGTGCGCGGCCGCGCCGGGCAAACCTTGTGGTGGACGTCGGCCGTTGCACTGGGCTGGGTCGTGGCGTTCAAGGAATACGCGCTGCCGATCGTGGTGTTCGTCGCGCTGTTCCTGTGGCGCAGCGATGCGCGGCGCGCGCGCGGCTGGATCGCCGCCGCCGCTGCGACGACGATGCTGTTCGTGCTGCCGTTCTTCGCCTGGAATCCGGTCGCGTTCGTATCGAACGTCGGCGGCGCGCTCTTGCTGCATCCGAACATTTGGGGCCGCAACCTGTGGCACGACGTGCTGAGCCTGCAGCCGGGCGAGGTGGCGATCGCGCCGTTGATTCCGGCCATCACGCTGGTCGCCTTCGCCGGCGCCGCGGTCGCCCTATGGCGCCGGCCGGCGCCGAATCTCGGTGCTGCGTTTCTGCAAGGCTGCGCGCTCGTTGCGATGATCTTCGTCTTGGCGCGCTGGACGACGAGCGTGTACTACATCTTTCTCACGCCGCTCGTGATGACGGGGATTGCGCTCGCGCTCGGGGCCGAACGCGCAACCCCCGCTACACCGGCGACCGGCGCTTAGTGGTAAGCGGCGAGCTTGACCGTGTTCACGCCGAGCGCGTGCGCGAGGTCGACGTGCGCCTGATCGGCGATGCGGTGATAGTTGCCGTCCGCAGCTGCGCCGAATTTGTTGTCGATGTCGACCATCACGATCTCGTGAATCTTATGCGATACCAAGTGATCGAGCATCGTGCCTTCGTAGTACGTTCCGTTGACGAGACCGAGCTTGGTGACGCGCAGCGCCAAGGCGCCGCCCTTCACCGCCGGCGCCGGAAACTTGACGCCGGCCGCCGTGGCAACTTTCACCGCGTCATCGACGGCGAAGTTCTGCACGGTAACGAACGACGTGACTTTCGCCGCGCCGTATTGCTTCGTGAGCTTGGCGACTTCCGCGTTGGCGGTCGCCGCGCCGGCGAGCGCCGTGATGGCCTTCGTGATCGAGAAGTGGCCGATCGAGCCGCCCGCGACGACGAGGGAGACCGCACCTTGCAGGTCCGGTGCGCCGGTATAGGTGACGCCGTCGCCGCCCATGGTACCTTCGGGCATGCCATGTTCCGCGCCGCCCATCGACGACATCGATGAGGACAAAGACATGCTCGACGTCTGCGCGCCGGCAGCAAGCGTGGAACCGAGGATCGCCGCCGCGGCGACGACGGGGAGTAGTGCGAATTTGAACATCCAAACCTCCGGGATGAGAGTACGAATCGTGACGCACTCCCAACGGACCGGAACGGGGTTTGGATTGACTTAGAGTAAGCGGTCGAAGCCTTTGGCCAGCGCGCGCACGGAGTTCGCGAGAAGCGTCGCCTCGGTGCCGACCGCCACGAACGTGGCCCCCAGTTCGAGATAGCGGCGCGCCAAGCGTTCGTCGGGGGTGAGCAGACCGGCCGGCTTCCCGGTCGCGAGGATCGTGGCGATCGCGCCCTCGATGGCCGCGACCACGTCCGCATGCCCCGGATTGCCGCGATGCCCGAGCGAGGCGGCGAGGTCCGAGGGACCGAGAAATACGCCGTCGATCCCGTCGACGCCGGCGATCGCCGCAACGTTGTCGAGCCCGAGCTTCGATTCGACTTGCACGAGCAAACAGATCTCTTCCTCACCGTTGGCGAGGTAGTCGGGAAACGCCATCCAGCGCGACACGCGCGAGATGCTCGCACCGATACCGCGGATACCTCGCGGCGGATAACGCACCGCCGCGACCAGGTCGCGTGCCTGCTCCGCCGTCTCGACCATCGGGATCAGCAGTGTTTGAGCCCCGATGTCGAGCAGCTGTTTGATCAGCACGGAATTTCCCGTCGTCGCGCGCACGACCGGGTGCGCCGGGTAGGCGGCGAGCACTTGCAGCTGCGAGAGGATCAAGGGGATGTCGTTCGGCGCATGCTCGCCGTCGATCAAGAGCCAGTCGAAACCGGCGGTCGCGCAGATCTCCGCGGTATACGGGTTAGCGAGCGCGAGCCACATCCCGATTTGAGTGCGTTTCTCGCGCAGCGCGCGTTTGAAAGGGTTGGCGTTCGAAAGCGTCATGCGACGGGGCGGCTTCGCCGCACGAGGCGCATGGGCATCCAGCGGACAAGAATCCGCCGTGCCCAGCAGGATCCAGACGCAGGAGCGAGATGCGGCGCAGACGCAGCCGATGCCGCTCTACCACACGATCGTCCACAACTGCAACTGTCACACGTTCGAGGACGTGATCTTCGGGCTGATGCGCATCGTCGGGACGGGCCTGCGCGATGCCGAACGGAAGGCACGCGAGATCGATTTCTTCGGGCGCGGCATCGTCGCCACCACGACGCTCGAGGTCGCCGAACTCTATGCGCAGCGGCTGCACAACGAAGTCATCAGCGCGAGCGGAACCCTCCTCGGCACGTCCATAGAGCCCGCCTGAGCTTCGAGGGCGGCTTGGGCGAAGCCCAAACGCGACGGATTCACGGAACGTGAATCCACTAAGGTTTGGGCTTGAGTTTCTCGATCCGCTCTTTCGAGTACGAGACCATCGAGCCGGCCGGCAGCGTCGCCGCCCGCACGACCTTTTTCCGGGCGACCCGCTTGTGCGCGGGCTGGTGGTCGTTGATACCGCCCGGACGCGTGATCGAAAAGAGCATCCGCATCAGCGGCGTGTCCGTGGAGAGATGGACGAACGGGTTGAACGTGCGGCGTCGCCGGGCCGAGGCACCGTCGCGCAGGTCGTGCAGGTCGTTGATGTCCATCACAATCTCCTCCGTGAGTTGATCGGCCTTAGGCATCTGAGGCGAAAGCCCCGCCGTCGAGCGCGGATTTAACGAAACTCTCCCCGAACCGGCCGCGTATGAGCCGCGTTCGAGTCCTCGTGGGTACCCACAAGGGGGCGTTCATCTTGTCCGCCGAGGGCAAGCGGGATCGCTGGGAAGTCGGGGGGCCGCAGTTTCCGGGCTGCGAGATTTCCGATGTCGCCGGCTCGGCTCAGCCGAATCGACTTTACGCAGCGCAGAACGGCGGCGCACCCGGTCCGCAAATCCACCGTTCGGAGAGCGGCGGCCTCACCTGGGAATCGCTCGGCGTCATGCCGGGGCGGATCAGTTCCATCGTTGCGTCCCCGGCCGACGCCGACACCGTCTACGCCGCCTGCGAGGACGGAACGCTGCTCCGGTCGACCGATCGCGGTGAGAGTTGGGAAGAGCTGGCGGTTCCGTACGAAGNNGGACCGGATCTACGTTGGCTCCGCGGCCGGTGCATTTCGCAGCAACGACGGCGGCGCATCGTGGCGCCCGATCGGTGAAGCCGGGTTCGACGTGCGGCGCCTGGCCGTGCCCGCCGGCAACCCGAACCTGATCTACGCCCAAGCCGCGAACGGGGTCATGCGCAGCAACGATGGCGGCGCAACCTGGAGCGACGTCACCGGAAGCCTGCCGTCGGCGTTCGGATTCGCGGTCGAGGTACACGCGCAGGAACCCGAGACGATCTATGTGGTGCCGATGAAGAGCGCGGCTGAAGATTTCCCCCTCGACGGCAAGCTGCGCGTCTATCGCAGTCGCGCCGGCGGCACCAAATGGGATCCGCTGACGACCGGGTTGCCGCAACGCGACTGCTACGTCAGCGTCGCCGGCAACGCGATTTGCGCCGATACGCTCGCACCGTGCGGCCTGTACTTCGGCACGAGCGGCGGCGCGGTCTACGCCTCGAGCGATGCGGGCGAGAGCTGGATGCCGATCGTGCGCGATCTCCCGCCGGTGTACGCGGTAAAGGTGCAAACGCTGCCATGATCACCGAACAAGAGAACGAACTGCTCACGCGCGTCGGCCGCGGAACGCCGATGGGCAACCTGCAGCGCCGCTACTGGCACGTGATCGGCGCGGTTTCCGAAATGACCGACCGCTGGACGAAGCGCGTTCGTCTGCTCGGCGAAGACCTCGTGCTCTACAAGAATCGCCGCGGCGGGTTCGGCCTGATCGCGGAGGTGTGCCCGCATCGCCGCGCTTCGCTCGCCTACGGCATCCCGACCGCCGAGGGCATTCGCTGTCCGTACCACGGCTGGGCGTTCGACGGCGCGGGGCGCTGCATCGAACAGCCGAACGAGCCCGACGGCAGTTCGTTCAAAGAGAAGGTCGCCACCGACGGTTATCCGGTGGAAATTCTGGGCGGTTTGATTTGGGCGTATTTGGGCCCGCAGCCGGCGCCGCTCTTGCCGCGCTGGGACGGCCTCGCCGGCGAGAGCACGATACAGATCTGCGGCTGGAACGTGGTCAACTGCAATTGGCTGCAGATCATGGAGAACTCCGTCGATCCGGTGCACACCGAGTGGCTGCACGGCGCCTTGCTCGAGTTTCGCCGCGAAAAACAAGGCACGAAATTCGCGATCGCGTCGAAGCATCTCAAGATCGATTTTGAAGAATTCGAATACGGAGTCTACAAGCGCCGCCTCTTAGCCGGTCATTCCGAAGACTCCGACGATTGGCGCGTCGGTCACCCGGTGCTCTTTCCCAACATCCTCGCCGTCGGCAGCGGCGGCGGCGACGTGTGGAAATTTCACCGCTACCAGATTCGGGTGCCGATCGACGACGAGCACACGATGCACTACTGGTACTCGGCCTACGCACCGCCCGGCGGCGTCGACGTCCCACCACATCTGCTCAACAACCTCGACTACTTCGAGATCCCGACGCGCGACGCGAACGGCGAGTACTTGCTCGACATCATCAACGTGCAAGACGTGATGGCGTGGGAGACGCAGGGTCCGATCGCGCAACGGCATCTCGAAAAACTCGGCACGACCGACATCGGGGTGATCCATTACCGCAACATGCTCAAACGCGAACTGGCGAACATCGCCGCCGGTAAGGATCCGATGGGCACGGTACGCGATCCGGCCAAAAACGCGGTGATCCAGTTCGCGCTCGAGCGCAACAAAGCGCACTACGCCGACAGCCTCGAGCGCGGGTTCCGGCATTCACCGGCCAAATACTCGGCGCTCGCCGACGACATCTGCGCCGTCTTTGCCGCCTTCAGCAAAGTACCAATAACCGCTCACTAGGGCGTGGATTCACGGAACGTGAATCCACGCGTTCGGGTCGATGACGTCCTTGGCGGGGAACGTCGCCGCCAGCGCCTTGTACTTCACGGCGGCATCGATGATCGGCTGAATCATCTTCGGATCGAGCTGCTTCGGGTTCGTCGCGACCGGCGAGAGCGACATCGCGGCGATGACCTTCTCCTCGACGCCGCTGTACTTCGCGAGGAGCGGAATCATCTGCTGGAAGTTGGCGTTGGCATACGTGGCCGCTTCGTAGAGACCGCGCCGGAAACGCGCCATCACGTCGGCGTTCTTCGCGGCGAAGTCGGCGGTGCAAAAATACGCCGTCACGATGAAGTGCTTGGCGATCCCATCTTGCGCGTGACCGATCACTCGGAATCTGCCGCTTTGCACGGCCTCACCCAGGATCGGGTCGGCGATGTTGGCGGCGTCGACGCGCCCCGCCGCGATCGATTCGGCGGCAGCGCGGTGCGGTAACTCCAGAAACTTCACCGTGCGCGCGTCGCCGCCGTGCTGGTCGATCCAAGCCGAGATCGCGATCTGGTAGAGGTCGCCGAGCGAGGGCACCGAGATCGTCTTGCTGTTGAGATCGCGGCCGGTGCGAATCGGCGAATCCTTCGCCACGAGCAACGCGGACTCGGGCGCATCGGTATTCCAAATCGAGCCCGGCGCTTCGAGCACGAGCGAGACACCTTTGGCGTGCGCGTTGAGCAGCGAGAGCAGGCTGCCCTTGCCGATCTCGAGCGAACCGCCGATCACGGCTGCAGTCACCACGGCACCGCTGTTGGAACTGCTCACGTCGACGTCGAGACCGTACTTCGCAAAGATCCCGCTCTGCGCGCCCCAGAGGGCGCCGATGATGTCGTGATCGGGCGAACCGGAGAGTCGCAGCTTCGTCAGCGTTTGAGCGCCCACGAAGCGTGGCGCGGACGCGAATGCCGCCAGCGTCGCGAGAAATGCGGCTCGGGACCTCATGACAAGTAGAGGCCGCCGTTGACGTGCAGCGTTTGGCCCGTGATGAAGCGCGCGCCCGGACCCGCGAGCCAGCGCACCGCGGAGGCGACGTCCTCGGGCACGCCCTTGCGGCCGAGCAGCGTGACGCGATCCACCCGGTGCGAGGGGATGAAGTCGCGCACGGTCTCGATCAAGCCCGGCGCGACGCAGTTCACGGTGATTCCATCCGGCGCCAAATCGTGTGCCAGCGCGCGCGTGAACCCGGCGATGCCGGCTTTGGCAGTGACGACGTGGGCGCGATTGCGCGCGCCCGTGTGGGCAGTCAAGCCGCCGAGGTTCACGATCGCACCGCGGCCGCTCGCGCGCAGGTGCGGCAGCGCGGCTTGACTGCACAAGAACGCGCCGTCGAGCGCAACGTGCAGCACGGCGTGCCAACGCTCGAGCGTCAGTTCGGCGAACGTCGATTCATGGCGCAGCGAGGCGTTGTTCACCAGGATGTCCAGGCGACCGAAACGCGCGATCGTTTCGTCCACCACGCGCGCGACGTCGGCCGGATTACCCACGTCGCCGAGGATCGCCGCGGCGCGGCCGCCGCCGGCTTCGATCTCGGCGACCAGCGCCGCAGCAGCCTCGCCCGATGACTTTGCGTTGACGACGACCGCCGCCCCGCCGTGCGCGCACGTGCGCGCGATCTCCGCGCCGATGTTGCGCGCCGCACCGGTTACGAGCACGACCGATCCGGCAAGTTCCGCTTCCATGCGGATCGTTTCTCCGCAGGAGAACGTGCGGCACCTTCACGACTAGCGATTATGAGCACGATTGCCGAGCAGCTTGCCCACGCCGCGCAGGGCGTACGCGCAAACGAACTGCCGGCCGCCGTCCGGCGCGTGGCAGCGGACTTGATCCTCGACGTTGCGGGCTTGTGCGTTGCGGCGCGCGGCACGGATTACATCGCCGCCGTACTGCGCAGCGTCGAACCCGGCGGCGCCTGCACCGCGATCGGTCATCCGGGCGGCTACGCCGCGCTCGACGCTGCGCTGATCAACGGGATCGCCGCGCACGGCGAAGATTACGACGATACGTTCGAAGGCGGTCCGGTCCACGCGGGCGCGGTGATCGTCCCGGCGGTGCTCGCAGCGGCGGAGCGCTACGGCGCTTCCGGCGATGCGATCCTGCGCGGGCTCGCGACCGGGACCGAGACGATGTGCCGGCTCGGGCTCGTCGCACCGATGCGCGTGCACAAGGCGGGCTTTCATCCGACCAGCGTTTTCGGCGCGATCGGCAGCGCGCTCGCAGCGGCGGTCACGCTCGGACTCGACGAGAAACAAACCGTCGACGCGCTCGGCATCGTCGGCAGCATGGCCGGCGGCATCATCGAGTATTTGGCCGAGGGCGCGTGGACGAAACGGCTGCACGCCGGCTGGGCCGCGCAATCCGGCATTCGCGCGGCGCTGTTGGCCCGCGGCGGTTTCGTCGGCCCGCGAACGGTGTTCGAGGGAACGCACGGCCTCTTCTTCGGCTTCGCCAACACCGCCGACGGCGATTTCACGCCGCTGACCGGCGGCTTCGGCAGCGAGTGGGTGATGGAAACGGTGGCGTTCAAACCCTACGCGTGCGGGACGATGATCCATCCGTACATCGACTGCGCGATTCGCCTGGCAGCCCGCGGTGTGAGCGCCGATGCGATCGCAACGATCGAGTGCGACACCGCCGAGGGTATCGTGCACCGCTTATGGGAACCGCTGGCCGGCAAACAGGCGCCGCCGAACGCGTACGCGGCGAAATTCAGCACGCCGTTCTGCATGGCGCTGGGCTTCATCCGCGGCGACGTCGGGCTCGGCGCATTCACCGAAGAAGCCGCGCACGATCCGCAAGTGCGCGCGCTCGCCGCGAAGATCCGCTACCGCATCGATCCGGAAAACCCGTATCCGCACGCGTTCACGGGTCACCTGCGCGCGACGCTCACCGACGGATCAACGATCGAGGAACGTCAACCGCACTTTCGCGGCGGCGCACAAGAACCGCTCACATCCGCCGAGATCGAAGCGAAGTTCGTTGCGAACGCAGCATTCGGCGGCTGGTCGCCGGAACAGACGGCGGCGGCGCGGGAAACGCTCCGCCAGATTCTAACCCGAGAACATGACGTCGTGAACATCGACCGGCTGCGCTAACGTCTTGTAGCGCAGCATCGTGTCGATCACGGGCTGCACGAGCTTCGGATCGAGCGTCGTCCCTTGTTCCACGCGCGTCATTTTCGCGACTTGCGCGGGTTCGAGCGAGGTGAACTTCGCGATCAAGTCGGCCGTTTGCGCGTGGTGCGCGTTGCAGTAGTCGGCGGCTTTCCGAAGCGCCTGCGAGACGCTCTTCACCACGGCCGGATTCGCCGCGGCGTAGGTCTTGGTCGTGAACCAAGCGGTGTACATGAAGCGCGGCGCGATGCCGTCGAAATGATGGGCCACGGCACGCAATTTGTTGTCGGCGAGAGCCGCCGAGAGCACCGGCTCGTTGACGGAACCGGCCGCCACGCGGCCCTGCTCGATCGCGACGGGAATCTCGCCGATCGGGATCTCGACGAACTTTATCCCGGTGATGTCGCCGCCGTTCTTGTCCATCCAGGCCAGCACGGCCAGCGAATGGATGTCGTTGAGCGCGCCGACGGCGATCGTCTTCCCGTTGAGGTCGGCGGCCTTTTTGATCGGCGAATCGCTCGCTACCAGCAGCGATGCGATCGGCGCACGCGTATCGTATATCCCGGCCGGCATGATGATCGTGAACGGCAATCCCTTACTGAACGCGGCGATCAGCGGCGGCGTGCTCGACTTCCCGACCTGATAGCTGCCGCCGACCACGCCGCTCATGACGGAGGGACCGTTGTGCTGGGGCTGCATGTCGACGTCGAGTCCGTACGGCTTGAACAAGCCGCTTTGGATGCCGTAGAGCACGGTCGTAGCTGAGTCTTCCGGCACGCCGGCCATCTTGATTGCGACGAGATCCGCGGCGCCGGCAAACGACGGCGCGGCAAGCGCCGCACCACTCAGAGCGATGAACGATCCACGCGTGCGAGTTGCCATGGCGGCGCGGTTCTACTTACAGACGAAGTTCTCCGCGCGGTTGGTATCGCCGGCACCGGTATAGCGCGCTTGCGCGGGATAGACGCACAGCGGACGTGAGATCGGCGAACCGGCTTTCGTGGCCACGATGCGCATCGGCGGTTTGCCGCCGGCGACCCAATCGTCGAGTGCCGAGAGCAGGTCGAACTGATCGGGACCGGGACCGCCGCCGCAATGGTAGACGCCGGGTGCGAGAAACACGCGGATATCGGCCGCCAACGCTGCTTCGCTCACGCCCATTTTTTTGGCCGAAGCGGCGAGTGCGGCGTGATAGTACTCGAGCGTGCCCTGCGAACTGGGTCCCGGATCGTAAACGCCGTGCCACATGATCCACTTTCCGCCGTGCTTGAGAAACGCGGATACATCGGGATCGGTCGCTTGCACCAGCGGCGCGGTATCGCTCTGAGCGATCGCGGCGAGTGCCGTTTCGGGCGTGAACGAATCCCATTCTTGGTTCGGATTGCCGTAGATGACGTCCATGAAATACTGTACGCCCAGCGTGAAATTCGTACCGAACGGGTTGTCGGGCGTGCCGCCGATCGAACGCGGCGTCCACTGCAGCTCGCCGCCGCGCGGTAATGGAAACGCGGCGACCCGTCCATCGGGCGTGGAAATTCCATTATAGCTGCGCCGTACTGCCATCGCTTGACGCGCCGTGAGACAACCGGTGCCGGCGTCGTTGCCCTTGCACGCCAGCTCGTTCGGATCCCATTTGCAGTTAGACGGATCCTCGATGATGCCGTCGCGCACGCCGTCGTTGAGATCGCACGCGCGCAACACGGCGGCGTTGATCGTCTGGACTTGCTTCGGCGAGAGTTTGCTCGACGGGTCTTTCTGAAAGAACTGCAGGCGGAAGAGCGCGCTCGTCTGGACGCGCAGATCGTAGACCGGCGCACCCGAAATCACCCCGTCGTAGTCGTCCGGAAAGCGCTGCACTTCGGTAAAGCCTTGCCGGCCGCCGGTGGAACATCCCTCGAAGTACGACTTGGACGGCGCGCGGCTGTAGTAATGCGCAACGATGGCTTTCCCGGCCAGCGTCATCTCGTGCACGGCGCGAAAGCCGAAATCGGTCAGCGTGACCTGATTGATCTTACCCGGCGCATCGATCATGAACGAACCGTCGGTCGGGCTCGTACTCGGATGGCCGGTATCGGTTTCGATGACCGCGTAGCCCCGGATCAAGCCTTGCGCGGCTCCGGCGAGCGTGAGGTTCCCCGCAAACCCCCCGCCGCCGATCCCGAGCATCTTGCCGTTCCAATCATCGGGTAGACGATAGACGACGCCGATGTTCGAGCCCGGCACCGGCCGGATCGTCGCGACCACTTCGCAGTACGCCGGCACGTTGGGCGCGGCGCCGGCGACGACCATGCGCGCCGACGTCACCGTGGTATTCGCGATGAGTCCCGCGGCTTCGAGCCCGCTGCAGGCCGGTTCGGCTGCCGACGCTTGCACCGCCGCAGCGCGGGGTGCGAACGCGCAGAAGCACACGAGGAACGCGATCGCTGCCGGACGCAGCAGCGACGCGTGCCGGTTCACTTCGGCCAGTAGAGCCGCATCGGGTTGTCGACGAGCATCTTCTGCTGCAGTTCCTTGGTCGTCGCGACGCGCGGGATGAAGTCGACCAGTTTGCCGTCGTCGGGCATGTGCGTCTCCATGTTGGGGTGCGGCCAATCGGTGCCCCACAAGACGCGGTCGGGGTAGCGTTCCACGAGCGTCCGGCCGTACGGCACCACATCGTCGTACGGCGGTCCGGTCTCGCTGATGCGCTCGGGTCCCGTGACCTTCACCCAGATGTTTTCATGCTCGTCGAGCATGCGCAGAAAGCGCTTCCATTGCGGATGTTCGAGCCCGAGCTTGACGTCGGGCCGGCCCATGTGGTCGACCACGACCGTCGTCGGGATCGCCTCGATGAACGGCGCGAGATCTTCCAGGTCGGCCGATTCGAAGTACACGACGACATGCCAGCCGAGCTGCCGGCACATCTCGATCACGCGCTGATAGCGCTCGGGCGGCGTCGGATCGACCAGGCGTTTGAGAAAGGCGAAGCGCACGCCGCGTATTCCGGCCGCATCCATCGCCCGCAGTTCGTCGAGCGTGATGTCCAGCTCAACGACGGCGATCCCGCGGGCTTTCTCGCCGGCGGCCTTGATGCCGTCGATCGTCGCGGCGTTGTCGGTACCGTGACAGCTCGCCTGCACGATGACGTTGCGCGAGAGCCCGAGGAAGTCGCGCAAACGGAAGAGGTCTTCTTTAGAGGCATCGCCCGGCGTGTATTTGCGCTTGGGGCTATACGGGAAGACGTCGCCCGGCCCGAAGATGTGGCAATGCGCGTCGACCGACCCCGGCGGCACGACGAACGTGGGCTTCGACGGATTGGGATGAAACTTGTTGAGATCCAAGATGTCCATGAGGTCGCGTTCCTCTTACTTCGCTTGCGCGGCGAGTTGCGCTTTGAGCCGCGGATAGACGTTATAGGCGTTCGTCTCGAAGAGCTGCGTCTGCGTGTTCGCGTCGAGCTTCAGCGCGTCGATGTACTTCTTCGTGTCGTCGAAGTAGTGGTTGGTGTCGGGATCGATCCCGCGCACTGCGCCGACCATCTCCGAACCGAACAGGATGTTCTTGAGCGGGATCACGTCGAGCAGCAACTCGATGCCGGGCAGATGGTAGACGCAGGTGTCGAAGTAGATGTTGTTCATCAGCAGATCGTTCAGCTCGCCGAGCTTCATATCGAGCGCGATTCCGCGGTAGCGTCCCCAGTGATAGGGCACGGCACCACCGCCGTGCGGGATGATCAGCTTCAGTTCCGGGAAGTCTTTGAAGACTTGCGCGGATTGAATGAATTGCATGAACGCGGTCGTGTCGGCCGAGATATAGTAGGCGCCGGTCGCATGGAAGACCGGGTTGCACGAACCGCTCACGTGCACCATCGCGGGCACCTTCAGCTCGACCATCTTCTCATAGAACGGATACCAGTATTTATCGTACAGCGGCGGCGCGTCGAAGTGACCGCCCGATGGATCCGGATTGAGGTTCGCACCCACGAAGCCGAGTTCGTTCACACAGCGTTCGAGCTCGGCAATCGCGGCCTTGAGGTCGGAACCGTGCGTCTGCGGCACGTGGCAAACGCCGATGAAATTCTTGGGGTACAAGCCGCACACGCGGTGGATCAGGTCGTTGGACGCACGGGCCCACGCGACGTTGTCCTCTACCGATCCCACGTGCGGCGCCATCGTCGAGGCGCGCGGGGAAAAGATCGTAACGTCGATGCCGCGTTCGCGCAGCAGCTTCAGCTGCGCTTTCTCCAGCGTCTCACGCAACTGGTCGTCGCTGAAATGGGGCAAAATGGGCGCCGGTTGGGTCGGGTCTTTCGTCTTCGCCAGTTGCGCTTGACGAAAGGTCGCCATGCCTTCGGGGACCGTCGTGTAGTGACCGTGGCAATCAATGATCAAAGTGGTGCTCGGTATTCCAAAACCGTGATCTCACTCCCGCCCCAGCCGCGAGGCGTTCGGCCGGCCGGTGGAAAACGGGAGGACATGCCCCGTCACGCGCTCCGTTGGCTGGTCTTCCCGCTCCTCGCCGCCCTGGCGGCGTGCAGCGCCAATGGCGTCGACACGACCCCGCTGACACCGCTTGGGCCCGCCGTCTCGCCGGCCAGCCTCACGTTTACGGCCGCCGGCCAGACCCAGGCGATCGCCGTGAGCGATCCGGGCTTGCTGCGCGACGTCTACACCGTGAGCGGCTGCGAGGGCATCATCACCGCCGGTGCCGTCACAAACGGCTCGCTTACCGTTACCTCGGTATCGGCCGGCTCGTGCACGCTCACCGTCAGCGATACCCTCTCGCGCTCCACGACCGTTTCAGTCGGCGTGATGCCCCCGGTGCACTATCCCTCGATCTGAGGGAAGTGACGCCGATCAGTCCTTGCCTAGCCCGCTGAGAGGTTAAACCAGCCTTAACGCGCGGCCCCGTACACTAGGATCCTGTGAACTCCAGCCTTACTCGTGGTGTAACGGCCGGCGCAACTGCATTTCTCGACGCGCTTGACCGCAATGTCGTCTACGCCTATCAGCCGATCGTCAACGTGCACACCGGCGAGGCGTATGCCTTCGAAGCACTGCTACGTGGGCACCGGAACCTCGGCTTCAGCGCGATTCCGATGCTGTTCGCATCGATGGCCGACGTCGACGTCGCGGTCGATGCCGAGATGCTGCTGCTAGACAAGGCGATCCGCGACTTCATGCTCTTCGCGGGCGAGGCATCCGCGCGGCTCTTCTTCAACGCGAACAACCGCGTGCTCAACGCGCATCTCGAACACCGCCCGCACATGCGGGCGATCTTGGAACGCCATTCGCTCCCGACGGCCCGCTTTTGCATCGAGCTCTCGGAAGCCGAAACCTTGAACGTCTCGCGCTCGCAGCAGTTCTTCAACGGTTGGGAAGACCGCCCGCTGATCGCGCTCGATGATTTCGGAACCGGGTATTCCGGTTTGCGCCTCCTGGCCGAAAGCCGTCCCGATATCATCAAGATCGACCGCTTCTTCGTCGCCGGCGTCGATCGGAGCCAAGAGAAACGCCTCTTTCTCGAGCAGATCGTGGGCCTTGCGCACTCGATCGGCCTCTCGGTCGTTGCCGAAGGCATCGAAACGGAGATCGAGTTTCAGATCTGCCGCGAGATCGGCTGCGACTACGCGCAAGGCTTCTTCATCGCGCACCCGTCGAGCGATCTCTCCACCCATCACACGCACTATGAGATCGTCCAGCACCTCAACCGGCGCAATCGCCGCGATCGGCCCGAAGCGCGCAACGAACTGCGCGCCGAACTCGACCCCATTGCGGCGCTGCCGGTCAGCGCGCCGATGATCGCGATTCTCGAGGCCTTTCGGGACGACAAGACCCGCTCGTTCTTTCCGGTCATCAACGGGCGCGGCGAACCCGTCGGCATCGTGCACGAGGAACGGCTCAAGGGGCTCATCTACTCGCAGTTCGGGCGCGACCTCCTCACTAATCGGGTGCGGCCGCATCGCGTGACCGATTACCTCACACCGTGCCTGATCTTCGAGGTTTCAACCGAGATCGACCGCGTGCTGGCGGCGATCGCGCAGCGTCCGAACGACCACGCCGTGCTCGTGGTCGAAAACGGGACCTACATCGGATTACTCGACACGCGCGGCATCATTCGAACCATGCACGAACGGGTGGTCAGTCGGGCCCGGGATCAAAACCCGCTCACCAAATTGCCGGGCAACATCATGGTGGCCAATTACATGGTCGATGCACTCGACAGCGACGAGCGGCCGCAGATCTTCGTGCACTTCGATTTCGACTATTTCAAGCCGTTCAACGATCGCTTCGGCTTTCGGCAAGGCGATCGCGCCATCACGCTGTTTGCAGATCTCATGCGCGCACGTCTGGCCGGCGGCGACGTGTTCTTGGGACACATCGGCGGCGACGATTTCTTTCTCGGAGCGCACGGCGCCGCGGTGGAGCCGGTCATCGCATCGCTGCCCGAGTTCATCGCCCAGTTCGCTTCGGACATGGCGAGCTTCTACGACGCCCGAGCCCGCCACGATGGGGTGATCGAAGCGAACGACCGCAACGGGGCGACCGCACTCGTACCGCTGCTTTCGGTCAGCTGCGGATGTGCGCTCGTTCAGGAGGAGAGCGGCCGCGTGAACCTCGACGCGCTTTCCACGCTGCTCGCCGATCTCAAGAAACGCGCGAAACGGTCTCCCCAGAAGATCGCGGTCGAAACCGTTAGCGGCAGCTGACGCCTCAAACCGCGAAGCCGGTGCGGCGGAGCATCGCAAAATCCTCTTCGTCGTCGCGTCCGGCGGTTGTGAGATACGCGCCCAACACGATGCCCGAGGCGCCGCTCTGCATGCCCAAGTCCTGTAAGCCTTGCAGCGTGATCTCGCGTCCGCCGGCGAGCCGCACGAGCGCGTAGGGCAGCGCGAGCCGCGCCATCGCGACGAACCGCAACGCTTCGACGGGGTCGACGATCGAGCGATCGGAGAGCGGCGTACCCGGCCGCGGGTTGAGAAAGTTGATCGGCACTTCGACCGGTCCGAGCTCTTGCAGCGCGCACAGAAAATCGAGCCGGTCTTCCGCCGTCTCGCCCATGCCGATGATGCCGCCGCTGCAAAGCTCGAAACCATGGCGCTTGGCGCGCAAGCACGTTTCCCAACGCTCGTCGTACGAGTGCGTGCTGCAGATGGCGGGAAAATGGCGGCGCGAGGTTTCCAAGTTGTGGTTGATCTTGTGCACGCCCGCCTCGGCCAGCTTCGCGCAGTGCGCATCGGTGAGGATGCCGAGCGATACCGCGACGTGCATCTCCGGCATGTCGGCGCGGATCGCACGCGTGGCTTCGCAAACGCGCTCGAGCAGCGCGTTCGACGGACCGCGCACCGCGACGACGATACAGAACTCCGCCGCACCGCGGTCGCGCGCTTCGCGCGCGGCGTCGAGGAATTCGTGCGTTTCGCGCAGCGGCTCCGCCAAGACGTCGGTGGCATAGCGCGCACTCTGCGAGCAGAAATGACAATCTTCGGAACAGCCGCCCTTCTTGGCGTTGAACAGCACCTCGACCGCGGCGGCGTCGCCCGACGCCCGGCGGCGCACGTCATCGGCGAGCGTCAGCAGACCGCCGACGTCCTCACGCGGCAACGCCGCGAGGCCGGCCAGCACCTCGCGGCTGAGGACGCCCTGCTCGTCGAGGGCGATGCGGCGCGCGGTGGGGAGGGCGTCAAGCACGGGTTCCAACCTTGTCCAAGAGTGTTGCGGCGCGGGCGACGCTGCGCCGCGCGTCGAGATCGTGTTCGATGAGGGCGAGCAACGGCGCGTGCATTTCGATCGCGCGTCCGATGCGAGCGCGTTCGTCGGGATCGCACGGCCCCCAACGCTCCACCAGTACGACGCCGTGCACCGGAACTCCATGCGCTTCGAGGTAGACGAGCGTGAGCAGCGTGTGGCTGATGCAGCCCAAGCGCATGCCGGTGACGACGACGGCAGCACACGATGTCTGCGCGATGACCGTCGTCAGCGTCTCATCGGCGTTGATCGGAACGGCCGCGCCCCCGGCACCTTCGACGATCACCGTGCCGGCTACGGCCTCGATCCGGCGCGCCAGAACGCCCGCGTCGAGCGGGGAAGCGTTCTCGGCCAGCGCTGCCGACCACGGATCGGCCGGCAGGCGGAAGCGCGCAAACTCGAGCGCCGCGCATCCGGCGAGCGCGCCCGCTTCGGCCGCATCACCCGCAACACCGGGCGCGAGGCCCGTCTGCACCGCTTTCACGATCGTCGGTCTCTCGCCGCGCGCAACGCACATCGCGGCAAGCGCCGCCGTGACGCGCGTCTTGCCGACATCCGTATCGGTGCCGGTCACGAACAGCCGCATCAGTCGGTTGCGACCAAATCCGCCGGACGCAGTTCGCGCAACGCCTGCATAAGGATGCCGATCTCCGCTTCGGTATGATTCGCGCGCACCGACAAGCGCAAACGGCACGCGCCGGGCGGCACCGTCGGCGGCCGGACGGCGGGCGCGTACACACCGCGCGCTTCGAGCGCGCGCGCCAACCGTAATGCCGCGCTCTCGCTGCCGAGCACCAGCGGCACGATCGGCCCGGCGTCGCCTTGCACGTCGTAGCCGAGTTCGCGCAGTTCGCCGCGCACGCGCTCGGCACGCGCGTCCAGCCGCGCGCGCAGCGCATCGCCTTCATCATCGCGGACGATGCCCAGCGCCCGAGCGGCGGCCGCGGCGATGGCCGGCGGCATCGCCGTGTCGAAGATGAACGAACGCGCCGTACTCGTGAGCAGCTCGATGACTTCCGCCGGGCCGGCAACGAAACCGCCGGCCGCGCCTAAAGCCTTCGAAAGCGTGCCGATCACCACGATGCGTTCGTCGCCGCACCCCGCTGCATAGCCCGCCCCATGCAATCCGGCCACGCCGAGCGCATGCGCTTCGTCGATCAGCAGCACGTCATCGGGGCGCAGGTCCGCGACGTGCGCGGCGAGCGGCGCCCGCGATCCATCCATGCCGAACGCCGACTCGGTGACGATCAGCGCGCCGCGCGGAGCGGCCGGGCGATCCGGCAGCGTTGCGTGCGGTACGATGTGCCGCTCGAGTTTGGTCAAGCGCAGTCCGTCGATGATACACGCGTGCACGAGCGCATCCGAATACGCGCCGCTCACGCACGGCGCGAGCGCGGTGATCGCGCCGATCGCCGCGAGGTAACCCGATGAGAAGAGCAGCGCGCGCTCGCGGCCCGTCCATTCGGCCAGCGCAGCTTCCAGTTGGGTGTATTCGCGGGCGGCGCCACCGAGCAGCCGCGAGCCGCCGCTGCCCGCGGCCGTCGCGCCGCGCAGCGCAGCGAGCACGCGTTCGTCGCGCGCGAGCCCGAGGTAATCGTTCGACGCGAAGTCGATCGCGCCGGCCGGAACGCTATTCCGTGCAACGCGACGGCGCTGTTTTGCGCTCAGCACCGCAAGTTCGGTGCGCACGCGATCGAGATAGCTCATCCGGCGCGGTCCAGCACGTCTACGAACGCCGCGACGAACGCCGCGATCTCCTCGCGCGTGGACGATAGCGGCGGCACGAGCTGCACCGTCTGCCCGATCGGCCGCGTGAACTGGCCGCGGGCGTAGAGATCGTCGGCAACGCGCCGGGCCGGCGCGGTGATCTCGATGCCCGCCATGAGGCCCGCGCGGCGCACGTCGGCGACGCGCGGATGTGCGGTGAGCGGCGCCAGCAGCCCGTCCATCGCCGCGTCGAGCTCGGCCACGTGAGCGAGCGTGTGTTCCGCCGCAAACAGATCGAGCGAAGCGAGCGCCGCCGCGCAGGCGATCGGATTGCCGGCATACGAGTGGCCGTGAAAGAACTGCCGATTCGCTTCCGGTGCGCTGAGAAACGCATCGTAGATGCGCTGCGTCGCGAGCACCGCCGAAAGAGCGAGCGTCCCGCCCGAGATCCCCTTACCCAGGCATACCAGGTCCGGAGCGAGCGCGAGCGCTTCGTAGGCGAACATCGTGCCCGTGCGGCCGAACCCCGTCGCGATTTCATCGGCAATCAGCAGCGGGCGATGCGGGGCGCGCATCCCCGCGTAGCGCTCCGCGGCAACGATGCGCATCCCGGCCGCGGCTTGCAGGCGCGGCTCGAACACGATCGCTGCCACGTCGTCGCGCGCGAGGGCGTCGGGCGCATCGTCGTAGCACACCGATTCGACGAAGATCGGCGCAAAGCGCGCTCGGAACGCCGCGATGTCCGAAACGGCCATCGCGCCGGCGGTATCGCCGTGATACGAATCGCGCAAGTGTACGAACTTCACGCGTTGGGGCTCGCCGCATGCTTGCCAGTACTGGATCGCCATCTTCAGCGCGGCCTCGATCGCGCTGGCACCGTCACTCGCGAAGAACGCAACGTCGAGCGACGTGAGCGCGCAGAGACGTTCGGCCAGCTCGTCCGCGAGCGGGTTGGTCGCACCGAGCGCGGTCGCGTGGTCGAGCACGGCCGCCTGCCGCGCGATCGCTTCGACGATATGCGGATGACCGTGCCCGTGAATCGTTGTCCACACCGAAGAAATCGCATCGAACACGTGCGCTCCGGCAGCATCGGTGAGCATCGTGCCGCGGCCGCGTACGAACGTCCGCGTACGTACGTCGAATCCGCTCATCTGCGTGAACGGCAGCCAGTGTCGCAAGCGAGAACCAACTGGCGGCGGAAGCTCCGCGCGCGTAACCATGAGCGGGGTCTTCCCCCACCTAAGAACGAATTCCGGCCCGACTTTGGGAGACCAAAGGGGACCGGTCCCAACAGCTTAGGACTCCGGTGCCTCCTCGACGCGCTGCTGGAAGCGCACGATAGCGGAAGCAGCCACGGACGCTGGGACATGTACCGGCGCCGCATATCACTCGCGTCCTGTTGGAACGTCAAATTGAGAACCTTGCCGGCCGCAGCATGAGGCTGCACAACATCCAAGCGTTGCGCGCCGTCGCAGCGCTCATGGTCGTTGCCACGCATCTCCCACGGCTCGAAGCACGGGCGTTCCCGAACGGCCTCGTACAGTGGGTCGGCGCCGGCGGCGCGACCGGGGTCGATCTCTTCTTCGTCATCAGCGGCTGCATCATGGTGGTGACGACGTGGAACAGCTTCGGTCGCAGCGGCGCCGGCCCGATGTTCTTGGCGCGCCGCGCGTTGCGCATCTATCCACTGTTCTGGATCATGTTGACGATCTACATCGCGCTCGCGTTTGCCGCGCCGCTGCTGCTGCACATGGATCCGCAGCGGCCCTGGGACGTGATCGCCTCTTATCTGCTGATCCCGCACAGCATCGACAACATCTCCGACGTTGCTTGGTCGCTTTCGTTCGAGATGTACTTCTATCTCGTGTTCGCCGGAGCGCTGTTCTTCAGGCGTGGAGCGCTCTTGTGGATCAGCGTCGGCTGGATCGCGACCATGTTGGTCTGTGCGCTTCTCTCGCCGCACGTCATGATCGTGGCAATTAGATTCATCGCCCAGCCGTTGAGCCTCGAGTTCATGCTGGGGATGATCGTCGGCGCTCTCGTCATGCAGCGACGACTCTACCATCCGCGCCTTCTATTCGCTCTCGCCGTCGTTGCCGTCGTGGCGGTCGCCGGCTACTCGACGCGCTTCGACGGCTTCGGGACGACGCCGCTCCAATGGTATCGCGCCGTCGTAGTCGCGCCGGCCATGGCTCTATTGCTGTACGGCGCTGTCGGTCTCGAGGAACGCTTTGGTCGCGTCGCGCCCGTTTGGCTGCGTCGGATCGGCGACGCATCGTATTCGATGTATCTCTGGCACGGTTTCGCCCTCGCGGCCTGGACGGCGCTCGTCCTACGGTTGCACCCACATGGCGTCGTGGCGGACATCGCGTACATCGCCGGCGCCTTCGTCGTGGTCGTGATCGTCTCGCGACTGGTCTATTGGGCGATCGAGCGTCCGTTAATCCACGCCTTCGCCGGGCTCGGACGTGCCGCGCCGGAACGCGCGGCTGAGCAGGTAGCGCCCGCGGTCGTTGCTCCCGCGCGTGTGGCCGTTGCCGAGGGTTAGCACGTCCCGACATCGTGGCAAGGCGCGAGCACTTCGAGGTAGCTCGCGATCGGCGCGAAAAAGTTTACCTTGTCGTAGAAGTACGCGCCGTTCGCATTGTTATACGACGGCGCGCCCTGCGCGTTGAACCACGCAACCCATGGATTCGATCCGCCGCTACGCAGCCATACGCTCGCGTCTTCAATGGAGATGGGGCCCACGAACTTGTACGAGTTTGACGGGCCCGATGTGTCGAGCACGAACCCGCCGTAATCGATGAGCGCGTAGTAAAACGGCTTGAGATACGAATAGTTCGTGATGCTCGCACCGATCGTATCCATCTGCGCGTGTGTTCGCCGCAAGTGGATATGTGCGCCGGCGATCAAACCACCGGAATTGCACACCTCTGCCGTCGTCCCCGGGAAGCGTCCCGGTGGTCGGGCCACGCATGACACCCGCAGTTCGAGCGCGTGGTTGATGACGCCGGTCGTGACCACCTCATTGTAGTGCGGGATGATCGCGGCGAAGTCGTCGCCGCCATCAATGTTGCCGGGGTTAACGCCGTTGTCCGTCGCGACATTCGAGAACGACGCGCCGACAAACGAGCCGGAACAAACGTTCGTGCCGACGATATCCGAGTTCGTCCAATTTGACCATTGGTTGCAGCCGGTAAAATAAAGGTTTACCGCCAGCCCCGGATAGCGGCCACGCGCAGGCTGAATGATCGTCAGGTTCTCGTCGCCCGAGTTCTTCGAGTTCGTTGACCCGGGTCGAGCTTGAGCCGGGATATTGAAGGGCCCGTATGATGAGCTCGTAATCACCGTGCGGGTTGGGCCGGCGGTACTGGATCCCAGCGTGCAGCCATACTGCACGGAGCCACTCGAACAGTTGATGTAGACTGCCGGATCGCTCGTCGCGGCGTAGTAAACCGGAAAACCGCCGATGCCGGTTCCGTCCACCCTCGAGTTCGCATACGTTGTGAAGTACTCAGCGCCTGCAGCGGTGTCGACAGCGTACGTCTGCACGATCGAAGAGTTCGCAGCGTCGGTTGAAGAAGGCGTCGGGCCCAAGTAGTTACGCCACGGCAGGGTGCCGTATGCGCAGAAATTTACCGGCAGTGGCAATGCGTTGTTAATAGTGCTGTAAAGGCTGGGCGAGCATCGGTTGCTGGCCGGCGATGGCAATGGCGACGGCGTCACGCCCGGCGTGACATTGAGGAATAAAATGATGAAAACGAAAACAAAGACAACGGTAATGAGGGCCCCCCAAACAGATCTCACCACGGTTGCTAGGGCACGCGGCGGATGCTGATGATCTTGATCGGGGCCAGCAGCATCTGGCCCTCGGCGGGCAGGCGCGCGATCTTGCGAACGACGTCCATGTTCTTCGTCACGTGGCCGAACGCGGCGTAGCCCGGCTGACCCGGTGCGCCGTCGAGCATCGCTTGATCGCCGTCGTCGATGTAGAATTCCGAGGTCCCCGAGTCCGGATCGGACGTGCGTGCCATCGCGATCGCGCCGTCGAGGTTCTTCACGCCCGTCTTGAGCGGCGTTTCGAGCGGAATCGTCTTGTCGTGGTCCGTTTCGCGCGTTTTGTTGCCGCCTTGAATCACAAAGCCGGGCACGGCCCGGAAGAACGTGCCGCCGTCATAGAATTTGCGATCGACCAGGCTTAGGAAGTTCTTGGTCGTGATCGGTGCGTGCACGGGGTCGAGCACGACGTCGATCCTGCCGGCACTCGTAACGATCGCAACCTTCGGAGCGGCCGGCGCGGCGCTCACCGCAAGCGGCCCGGCGACGACGGCAACAAAGGCGACCGATGAAACGAGGGCGACGACCAATGAGGGGATGCGGTTCATGCGCTCACCTACCCGCCGATCATCGGCTCTCCCTGCGGGCACTCGCGCGCCGCAAGCACATCGTGAAGGTGCTCTTCGATCCAACCGACGAGGGCCCGCACGAGTCCGGCGACTTCACGGCCCGAAGGCGTGAGTTGATAGTCCGTGCGCGGGGGAACAACCGGATAACTAGTCCGCACGATCAACCCGTCGAGTTGCAGCTCGCGCAACGTGTGCGCGAGCATCTTCTCGGAGATGCCGTCGACGCGCGTGCGAAGTTCGGAATAGCGCAACGTTCCATCGAGCAGCGCCGTGATGATCAGGCCGCCCCAGCGTCCGGTGACGTGGCCGAGGACGTTTCGGGCCGGACAGCGGCGGTCGTAGATGTCGGGTTGCGGCCAACGTTCATCGATCACGGCCACAGGATGCCCTTTACTAACAAAATGGTAAGTACTTCCGTTTTGAGAGTTTTGTACGTAGACTGCCTTTTATGGCGATGCAGCAGGTTGCCCTGGTCACCGGTTCGTCGAGCGGCATCGGGGCGGCGATCGCGTCGCAACTGGTGCGCGACGGATACCGGGTCTTCGGCGGAAGCCGCCGCGCACAAAGTCCGGCCGGGGTCGAAGCGCTGGCGCTCGATGTCTGCTCGGATGAGTCCGTGCGCGCGTGCGTCGACGCGGTGCTCGAGCGCACCGGACGCCTCGACGTACTGGTCAACAACGCCGGGCAACTGATCGCCGGCGCGATCGAAGAACTCACGCTCGATCAGGCTCGCGCGCAGTTCGAAACCAATTTCTTCGGCGTCGCGCGTGCCGTTGCGGCGGTGCTGCCGCAGATGCGCGAACAGCGCAGCGGGAAGATCGTCACGCTGAGTTCGCTCGCCGGCCTCGTGCCCGTGCCGTTCTGGGGCTACTACAATGCCAGCAAATTCGCGGTTGAAGGCTACTGCGAAACGTTGCGCGCTGAGCTGAAACCGTTCGGCATCGCGGTTGCGATGGTCGAACCGGGCGCAATCGCAACCTCTCTGTTTGCAACGGCGCAAGCGACGAAGCTGGACGCATACACACCGTGGCGCGACCGCGCGTTGAAAACGATGCAGGGGTTCGAAGCCAAAGCGCCGCCGCCGGACGTCGTGGCGCGCGCCGTGGCCAAGATCGTTGCGAAGGCCCATCCGCCGCTGCGCACGCTGGTGACCGGCGAGGCCCACGCCTTCACGACGATGCGCCGGCTGCTCTCCGACGGGCTCTTCGAGTCGGCAGTGCGTATGGGGTTTGCGCTCGATCGAGGCTAGGCTCCGGCGAGGTTGACACCCTCCGCTTAGAATACATACAATCTAGAACGAATGTTTCCGAGCGACGGGAATCCCGCGATCGAAGCGACGTGCACCAAGATGACGTTGCGCTTCTACCTCAGCCTCGACACGCGCGAACATGCTTCCGCAGCCGCGATGTTCGCACCGGACGGGACCTGGCATCGCCAAGGCGTTTTGCTGACCGGACCGGCTGACGTTTTGGCGGCACTCGAGAAGCGCTCGCCCGACCGCTCCACCGCGCACGTCTTGACCAACGTATGGGCGGAAGCACTCGATCCCGATCGCGCTCGCGTTCACTACTACGTCAGCGTGCGCGAGAAGATCGCGAAGCCCGGTGAGCCGGTGCTCATTCGCGCCGGCGGCGTGCAATTCAGCACCGACCGCTACGTGCGTCTCGCCGACGGCTGGCGCATCCAAAGCAAGCGTTCGCAGCCGGTGATCCCGGCCGCGGAGACGGAGAAATCATGAGCGACGCCCCGATCATCTGGATCACCGGCAACGAAGTATCGGAACTGGTCTCACTCGAGGACGCGATCGAAGCGCTCGAGGAGGGCCTCGCGCTCGAAGGCCGCGGCGAAGCGCAGAACGTTGCAAAGGCGCTCGGCACGTGGGGCGACGGCAACTCGATGCACGCGCTGGGCTCGATGTTTCCCGGCGCCGGTTACGTCGGCTTCAAGACGTGGGCCAACACGAAGCACGGTGCGGGCGCGATCTTCGAACTCTTCAGCGCGGAAACGGGCGCGCTGATGGCGGTGATCGAGGCCGGGCTCTTGGGACAACTCCGCACGTCCGGCATTTCGGGCCTCGCAACGAAATGGATGGCGAAGCCGGACGCGAGCGAGATGGCGCTGATCGGCACCGGCAAGTCGGCGCTGCTGCAAGTCGCGGCCATCGCGGCGGTGCGGCCGCTCAAACGCCTGCGCGTGTTCAGCCCGACGGAAGAACATCGCAAGGCGTTCGTGAAAAACGCCGCCGCGCTGTTGGCCTTCGATGTCGTGGAAGCCACGACGCTGCGCGAGGCGACCAAGGGCGCCGAGATCGTGACGATCATGACGCGGGCGCGCGAGCCCTTCTTCTCCTCCGCCGACATCGACCGCGGCGCGCACCTCAACGCCGTCGGCGCGATCTTGCCGAAGTTCGGCGAATTCCACCAAGACATCTTCGACCGCGCCACGATGGTGGTGGTCGACCACATTCCCAATGCCAAGATCGCATCGTTCGAGTTCCGCAAACGCTACGACGGCGGCGGCGGCTCGTGGGACGACGTCAAAGAACTATGTGCGATCATCGCCGCGAAGACGACGCGTCCCGCCGATGCCGACATCACGCTCTTCAAAGCGCTCGGCATGGGCATCTCCGACCTCTCGGTCGCGAAGATGGTCTACGAGCGTGCGCGCGCCAAGGGCATCGGTCAGGAAATTCCCAAGCCCCAGCGCGTTCAAGCCCGCTGGCGCTCCGGGCGCAAAGCCTCAGCCGTATAGTTCGTCGACGACGGTATTCCGCAGAATACCGATCGAACTGATCTCGATCTCGAACACGTCGCCGGCTTTCATCCACAGCGGCGGCTTGCGCGTGAAGCCGACCCCGGCCGGCGTGCCGGTCGCGATCACGTCACCCGGCTTCAGCATCGACCACGAACTCAAATACGAAATCAAGAACGGGATGTCGAAGATCAGATCGCCGGTCGACGCGCTCTGCATGATCTCACCGTTCAGCTTGCCCGTGAGCGTGAGCGCGGCCGGATCGGAAATCTCATCGGCCGTCACGAGCCACGGCCCGAACGCCCCGCTGTGATGAAAGTTCTTGCCCGGCGTGATCTGCCGTTCGTGCCGCCCGTAGTCGCGCAGCGTATGGTCGCCGAAGCACGAGTAGCCCGCCACATACTCATACGCGTTCTCTTTTGCAACGTGACGGCCGGTTTTGCCGATGATCACCGCGAGTTCGGCTTCGAAATCGTAGTCTGAAGAGAGAAACGGGCGCACGATGGGCGTGTCGGGACCGACTTGCGAATCCGGAAAGCGCATGAACATCGAGGGGTAGGCTTTGTTCTCGCGTCCGGTCTCGCTCGTGTGCGATTTGTAGTTGACCCCCGCGCAGTAGATCTTTTCGGGGTCGGGTACCGGTTGCAACAGCTTCACGTCCGCCAACGGTGCGCGCGCCGTCGTCTCGGCGAGCGCCGCCGCGATGGCGCGGTTGCCGGCGCCGAGCGCGAGCCGCAGGCTCGGCCATGCGTGATCGAGCGGCGCGACCTGATCGCCCAGCACCGCTCCCCAGCGCTGCCGGTTATCGTGATTGAACGTTGCCAGGCGCAAAGGATCTCCTACGAATGCGAGCCGCTGCGCAATTCGCGCAACGCAATCTTGTAGAGCATGCTGCGATCGGCATCGTGCTCGCCCTGCGGTTGCAGGATCTTCAGCACGCCGAAGCCGCGGGCGGCCGACATCACAACGCGCCGGATCGCCGACAATTCCGCCGCGTTGAGGCCGGCGTCGCGAAACAGCTCGAGCCAGAGGACGCCGTAACTTTCACGCGCCTCGTCGAGCGAACGCGACAAACGCGCCGCTAGCGCCGGTTCACCGGCGATGCCGAGGCTGATGCCGAGCACGGCGCGAAACGACGGCCCCGTGAACACTTCCCAGTAACGATCGACGATGGCGGCCACGCGCGCTTCGAGCGGCGCCGCCGCGAGCGAGTCGACGTCGAACCGCAGGTTCAGTTCTTCCGAGACGCGATCGATCACCGCGACGATCAAGTCGGCCTTGGTAGCGAAGTGATGCTGGAGTGCGCCGCGGCTGACGTTCGCCTGTTGTGCGATCAGCGTCGTCGTCGCCTCGACATAGCCGACGCGCTCGATGCACTCGATCGCGGCTACGATCAGACGCTCGCGGGTCTCGGCGCTGCGTTGCTCTTGACTGCGGCGGACGCGTGGCGGCGTCGCGAGGGCTGTCACTTGCCCTTGCGGCGCGGGCCGACGTACCCGGTTACGCCTGCTTGCGAACCGAGCGTGAGGATCGGCCCGTCCATCTCCTCTTGCCAGATCAGCGACTCCATCGCGATGTGCAGCGGATGATCTTGCACGGTCAGCGTCGTGTTGCCGACGGGTGAGGCGCTCACGTAGTGCGCGTGCTCGGCCCAGCTCGGCGCCGAGAGCATCAGATCGCCCACGCCCCATTCATACGTCACGCCGTCGACCACGCTCTTACCGCCCGAACCGAGGAAGTAGTAGTTGATCGCGACCGAGCTGTGGCGATGCCCGCGGCCGAGCGGTCCCGGTTCCCGGTTCGGTTCTTTGCCGGCCAGCGTCGCGAAGAAGCTGTGCGTCGTGCCGTTGCGCCGTTCCGTCGCCGGATTGTACAGCAGCATGATGCGCCGGGCATCGGGATTGCCGCTGCTGCGCAAGTGCGGCCACACGGCCTTCCAGGGCCAGTGGATCGCCTTCGACTCGAGCACTTCGATGTCGACCAGGAATTCATAGCCGCGCAAACGCGCGCCTTCCGGGGTCACGGCGAAATCGGGCGCATTTTCGCGCGCGTACTTGTTCTTCTGCTGCGTCGTCGTTGCGATTTCGGTGTCGATCACGACCGGCGCGGGATTTTCTTCGAAAAAGTGAGCGCCGAGTTTTTCGAGCAGCGGCGCGTTCGAGTAGCTCAGCCGCGGCCAGAGTTCCTTACCCGTGTTGCGGTATGAATATGTTTGCATCGCCGGGACGTTCCAGATGTCGTTCGTCTCGACGCCGAACTCGCGCTCGCCCGCGTGCACCACCCCGGTGCCCCCGATGACGATCTCGAGCTGATTGGAGTTGCGCCGCACCGGAACGGTTTCTTCGCCCGGTTTGAGCACGTTGATCGTCACGTCGATGCCGGGCGAAAATCCGAGCCCGGGCCGCGTGGCTTGCGGGTGCACGACCAGGGCGGCGCGGCGGCCGTTAGCCGGCCGCGGCTCCGAGGCCAAGCGCTCGATTTCGGCGAGGATCGACGCGCGCGGCACCACGATCGGTGACCAGCGGTCGTTCGGCGCATAGCCCGTGCCCGATACATCGACCATGAATTGGTTGCGCTCGGAAATCATTGGGTCAATCTCCACGTTTCCGCGGACCGACGTATCCCGTGACGCCGGCCTGCGAGCCAAGGGTGAGAATGGGAAGGTTGAGATCCTCTTGCCAGATGAGCGATTCCATCCCGATGTGCAGCGGGTGATCCTGAACCGTCAGCGAGACGGTCCCCGTCGGGGCGGGACGGTACGAATGGGCGTGGTCGGTCCAGCTCGGCGCGGCGAGCATCAGCGAGCCGCCGCCGAAATCGTACCGCTCGCCGTCGACGATGCTGTAGCCGCCATCGCTGATGAAGCGGTAGTTTACCGCGGCCGACGTGTGACGGTGCCCGGCGGGCGCCGTTTTTTGCGGCGTATTCGGGGGCATGCCCCCGAGCGTCGCGAAGAAGCTATGCGTCGTGCCGTTGCGCCGCTCCGTGGCCGGATTGTAGAGCAGCAGAATGCCGCGCGCATCCGGATTCCCGCTGATCGCCAGATGCGGCCGAACGGCTTTCCACGGCCAGTGGATCGCCTTCGACTCGAGCACTTCGATGTCGACCAGAAACTCGTAGCCGCGCAAACGCGCACCTTCCGGGGTCACGGCGAAATCGGGCGCATTTTCGCGTGCGTACCTGTTCTTGTGCTGCGTCGTCGTTGCGATTTCGGTATCGATCACGAGCGGCGGCGGATCTTCTTCGAAGTAATGCGCGCCGAGTTTTTCGAGCAGCGGCGCGTTCGAGTAGCTCAACCGCGCCCACAGTTCCGATCCGGTGTTGCGATGCGTGTAGGTCTGCATCGCGGGGATGTTCCAAATGTCGTGATCCTCGACCACGAACTGCTCGCCGCCGGCGCGCACCGTGCCGCTGCCGCCGATGCAGATCTCGAGCTGGTTGGAATTGCGGCGAACCGGAACGGTTTCTTCGCCCGGCTTGAGCACGTTGATCGTCACGTCGATGCCGGGCGCGAAGCCGAGGCCCGGCGCCGTTGCTTGCGGATGCACGACCAGCGCGGCCCGCCGGCCGTTGGCCGGCCGCGGCTCATCGGCCAAACGTGCGATCTCCGCCGCAATCTGCTCGCGCGAAACCACCACCGGCTTCCACGGCGCGCACGCGCAGTAGCCCACGCCGGAAACATCTTCGAAGTAGGCCTCCGCCGGCAGGGGCTTTACATACATTCTGGAATGATTGTAAACGTGCGCCGCGCCCCTGTCAAGGCCGCCCTGCTCTGGGTCACGATTGCCGCCTTCCTCGTAAGCCTCGTGCCGAGTGCGGGCCGCGCCGCCGACGGCGACGTCGTGCGGCTGATGTTCAACCCCGGCATCTACGATGCGCTACCGCTGGAACTGGCGCTCGACAAGGGCTATTTCGCCGATGCCCACCTCGACGTGCGCGTTACGAAGACTCCGGGGTCACTTGGGCTGATCGTGCCGTTCCTCGCGCGCGGCGACATCGACGTCGCTCCCCAAGTGATGGTGCCGGCGTTCTTCAACCAATACACGCAAGGCTTCGGCATCAAGGTCGTCGCGACGCTCGACGAAACGCACAAGGGCTGGAACGACACCGTCTATTTCATGGTGCGCCAGGATCTGTGGAACACGAAGGTCCGCAAGCCGAGCGATCTGCGCGGTTTGAAACTGCCGAAACCGACCGGTTCGCCCAACGACTTTCTCACGCTCGAGATCTTGGCCAAAGCCGGCCTCACGATGTCGAACGTCAACATGAACGTGCTGCTGACGGGCACGACGAGTTTTCTGCCGTCGATCCTGAACAAACAGTTCGACGCGCTGAGCGTCCCGGAACCGTTGGCGACGCAGTTCGAGAAGCAGGGGATCGCGCACCGCTGGCTCGGGTATCAGGACGTTATTCCGTACTACCAAACGGGCTATCTCGCGATCTCGCCGCAGTTTGCCAAAGAGCATTCCGACGACGTGCAGCGTTTCGTACAAGCGTACTTGCGCGCGTGCCGCGACATCGCGGCGACCAACGGCAAGTGGACGCCGGAACTGATCGACGAAGTCGTGAAGTGGTCGGGCCAAAGCCGCGACGTCATCGCATCGATCCCAGGACCGGCGTATCCCGGTGTGGGCAAGATTTCGGTCGAATCCATCACCCGCCAAGAGCAGCTTTGGCTGCAGTTGAACATGCTGCAGAAAGCCGTGCCCGTCGGCGCCCTCATCGACGAGTCATACGCGCGGAACGCACGCAAGGTGCTCGGCATAAAATAGCGACTTTTACCCCTTGGCAGGCGGGCCGGACAGGCGGACAATGAGGGGGATCATGAGTCAGCAAGCGATTCGGGCCGGACTTTTGAGCCCGCGGCCCGCAGCAACCACCGCCTTCGGCGTGCTCATTGCGATCAGTTACACCCACTTCAGCAACGATTTGCTGCAGTCGCTGCTGCCCGCGATCTATCCCAATCTCAAGCTGGCCCTCGGCCTCACGTTTGCCCAGATCGGTTTCGTCACGCTCGCCTACCAAATCACGGCGTCGCTCTTACAACCGGCCGTCGGTCTGTTTTCCGACAAGCGCCCGACCCCGTCCGCGCTGCCGCTGGGCACGCTCTTCGCCATGGGCGGCCTTTGCGTGTTGGCGGTCGCGCACAACTACGGCATTCTGGTGGGCGGCGCGTGCTTGCTCGGCGTCTCATCGGCCATCTTTCATCCCGAAGCGTCGCGCGTCGCGCGCATGGCCTCGGGCGGACAGCCCGGCCTCGCGCAATCGCTGTTTCAGGTCGGCGGCAACTTCGGCTCGGCCCTGGGACCGCTCGCGGCCGCGCTCATCGTGGTGCGCTTCGGCCAAACGAGCCTCGTGTTCTTCGCGATGTTCTCGCTGTTTGCGTTCGCCGTGTTGTGGTTCATCGCGCAGTGGTATCGTGCCGAGGGGCTCACGCGGCTGAAGGCTGCCGCCAAGCGCCACCCGCTCGACATCACGATTCCGCACCGTCAAGTCGTCACGGCCATCGTGATCTTGCTGGTGCTGATCTTCTCGAAGTATTTCTACCTCGTGAGCATCACCAACTACTTGACGTTCTATCTGATCGAGAAGTTCGGCGTGTCGGTGCAAACCTCACAGCTGCACCTGTTCATGTTCGTCGGAGCCGTGGCGGTGGGAACGATTGCCGGCGGCCCGCTCGGCGACCGCTTCGGCCGCAAATACATCATCTGGTTTTCGATCTTGGGCACGCTGCCGTTCACGTTACTGCTGCCCCACGCCAATTTGTTCTGGTCGGGCCCACTCACGATCGTCATCGGGTTGATCCTCGCCTCGGCGTTCCCGGCCATCGTGGTTTACGCGCAAGAGCTGGTACCGGGTAAGATCGGCACGGTCTCGGGTATGTTCTTCGGTTTCGCGTTCGGGATCGCGGGACTCGGTGCCGCCGTTCTCGGCCTGCTCGCCGATCACGCCGGCATCGAGTTCGTTTACGGCGTCTGCGCGTTCTTGCCGGCGATCGGACTCCTCGCGGGTTTCTTGCCGCAAATCGAACGAGCGCCGGCCCGATAGCCGATTGTCATCCCGAGCTCGTCGAGGGACAGCCACCCAGCGACGACGATAGAGGCGATCCCTCGACAGGCTCGGGATGACAAGGGCACACCTACTTCACCACGTGCCAGTCGGTGATCACGTACTGCGTGCCGCCGGCGCTCATGGTGAGTGTTCCGTCACCGAACGCGTTTACCGTGAAGGTCGCGACCGATGCGCCGGCGCTCGAGATGACGCCGGTGATGAACAGGTCGCTCATCGGTGAAACGCCGGTGTTGGTCGTCACGTTGAGCGTCGTGCCGTTGGCCAGGGTCGCGTTCGCGATCGTCAACCCGATCAGCAAGCCCGACTTGTAGGTTGCCGTCGTCGGAATGTTATAGCTTCCGAGCGACGTTCCGCCGGCGAGTGTGAACATCGGCGTCGTGATCGGACAGGCGGTATTCTGCGTGCCCACGCCGATCGAGAACGAGCCGATCGCGCCCTTCGCGGTCGAGCCGGCGTGTGCGGCCGTCCACGTCACCGAACCATCGCCGTTGACCACGCGCGTCCCGCCGGAGAACACGCCGCCCTGCCAGCCGAACGTTTCGCCGAGTGCGGCGACGCCGTTCACGTTGTAGCCGGCCGAGTCGCCGCAGAACGATTCGCCGGCGCCGCTGAGTGCGCTCATCACGAGCTCGTCGTCGGAAGCGACGGCATTCGTGCCCGAATACTGCAGCGTGCCGGCGTTCGAGCGCGCGAATCCGTCGGCCGGAATCGCGAAGCCGTATTGGTCGAAGGTCGCGTTTCGCAGTGTTTCCGCATCCGTGCGCGTGGCGATCGACGTGCCGTTGCCGGCGGCGTAGATCTTCGCGGTTCGGTTGACGGTCTCCGAACTCGTACCGGTCGACGTCCAGATGCGGACGATGTCGCGGGCGAGCGACGAGCACGCTGAGTCGTAGAAGTATTGCTGTTCGGTAGAGTTCGGATCACCGTTCTTATCGGGTGCGAAAAACTCGTAACTGCCGCCGGACGACGTCGTCTCGCACGTGTTCAGCGTAATCGACTGCGTGCTGCGGGCCACTGATTGCAGCGATGAGCTCGCGTTGTTGTAGTCGGAGAGGCTGTTCATCGGCGTGCCGACGGCGTTGGTCGTCGAGACGGCGGTTTCCGACATCGTCGTGGAACCCGATCCGGTTCCGGATGACGACGGCGCTGCCGGAGTGGAGCCCCCACCACCGCATCCGGTAACGATCAGGGCTGCGGTCAGAGCGAGACCGAGAGAGATGGTGCGCATGAGCAGATCTTTCTTTCAAGCGGTTGGTAAGCAAAACGACGCCCTGAGAATACTCTGGGAGTCGTGCTTGCCGCATGAAAGACGCGTAAGAAGAACGCGCTTCTCAGCGCTGCTTAATCTTCGCCGGCGAACTTCACGAGAAGTTCGACGGCCTTCGTCTCCATTTCGTCGAGTTCGTTGACCGGCGTCGTTTCGAGGGCTCGTTTCTCGTGGACGAATTCTTGGTGCGCGGCGTAGGCTTCTTGCGCGGCCTCCGGGGTATCGCTGCACTTCTTGAAGTGCTCGAGCAGCGTCAACGGCATCGGGCTGTTGGGCAAGAGGGCACGGCGCAGTTCGAATTCCTTGCCGTTGCGCGTGAAGTCGAAGACGCCGGCGAAAACGTTCTCCAGGCGCCGGTCGTAGGGCAGCGCGCTCAGCTGTTTACGGGTATCGCGCAGAATCACGTATGCGTCGGGGCCGAATTGATCGATGCGCAAGAACATCACGCCGCTGACCGGCATCTGGAACTTCTTGATATCGCCTTCGCCGAAGGCACGCAGGCGCAGTTCCTCGTTGGAGACGCGGCCGGTTGCCAGACGCTCAGCGTAGCTTTCACGCTCGGCATTGATCTCATCGACCTTGGCCTTGACGCCGGCGAGCTCTTCATCCTGATGGATCTCGGCGAGCCACTTCTCCGAGGTCGTGACTTCTTTCACGACCTGCGGCGAGCGTTCGAGCGCCTTCTGCATCTCGATCTCGACTTGAGGTTCGTTGTGCTCGATCCGGCGGATGTTACTGGCCGCATTTTCGGCCGCTTTCCACGCATCTTGCGCGGCATGGTACAGCTTGTTCGCCGCGCCGAGACTCTTCATGTTCTCGATGACCGACGGCTCCACGACGCGCGTCTTCTTGACGTGGTGCGGATAGAGCTTGCGATAGGCCTCGCGGGCGGCTTCGAGCGCTTCGGTGCGCCGGTTCCACTCCGCGTTGGCTTCTTCGAGCTCTTCCTGGAGCTCGTCGCGCTTGGCGGACGCGTTGCGGCGGACCGAATTGTCGTATTCGGACGCAAAATCTTTGATGCGCCGCTCGATCATCGATTTGTAGCGGGCCAGGACCCGCTCGTCCTCGCGGAAGTTTGGGACGGCCGGGGCGAGCGCTGGGCTCTGAGGGCGGGCTTCGGGTGTTGCCATGGTGGCCATGCTCGGTTCCACTTATGGGGGGTGTTTGTCGTGATCTAGACGGTCACTTTACCCTGCCATTTGCGGTCATAATAGGCTTTTGAAAGGGGTTCCGCAACGCATTTCCGGCGTGTTTTGTCAATGCTTGGTGCCGGTTTCGTCAATGCATTGTGCCGTCGGCTTTCCCAATGCTTTACGCTTCTTTTACAGATGCTTCCAGCCGGCACCCGGGGGATTAGCGCTTGGCGGGCAGAACTTTCTGGGCGCTCACTCCCCCTAGGAGGCCAGTCTAAATGGCTACCGGAGTCGCCGCCCCAGCACCATCAGCCGGAAACAATATCGCCGATCAGCGGATCACGCTTTCGCCGGTCGGCACCATGCAAGACACCACCGCGAAACTGACGATCGAGTCGATCGGCATCACCCCGTTGCCGCAAACGACGCTCCAAGGCTTCGGGCAAGGCATCTACGTCAACATAAACGCCTAGGGGCGAATCTGGCCGGTGCCTCGCACGAGGTACTTGTAGGTCGTGAGCTGCTCCGCTCCGACCGGGCCGCGGGGCGGCAAGCGGCCGGTGGAGATGCCGATCTCCGCACCCATCCCGAATTCACCGCCGTCGGCGAATTGCGTCGAGGCGTTGTGCAACACGATCGCGCTTTCGACTTCGTCCAAGAAGCGCGCGGCAGCATCCACGTTCTCGGTGACGATCGTGTCGGTGTGGTGCGAACCGTAGTAGTTGATGTGCGCGATCGCGCCCGCCACGCCGTCGACGACGCGTACCGATAGGATCGCATCCAGATACTCGGTCGTCCAATCTTCTTCGGTCGCTGCGAGCGCTTGCGGATCGAGCGCGCGCGTTTCCGCGTCGCCGCGAATCTCGCAGCCGGCCGCGTGAAGATCGGCGAGGATCCCGGGCAGATGCGTCGCGGCGACCGCGCGGTCGACCAGCAGCGTCTCGGTCGCGCCGCACACGCCCGTGCGCCGCATCTTGCCGTTGAGCGTCACGCTCCGGCTCTTCGCAAGGTCCGCCCCGGCATCAACGTAGGTATGGCACAGGCCCTCGAGATGCGCGATCACGGGAATCTTGCTGTCGCGCTGCACGCGTTCGATCAGCGAACGTCCGCCGCGCGGCACGATCACGTCGATCGAGTCCGCCATGCCCAGCATGATGCCGACGGCGGCACGATCGCGCGTCGGTACGAGCTGCACCGCATCTTCGGGCAGCCCGGCTTGCGCGATACCGCTGCGCAAACACGCCGCGATCGCACCTGAGGACGCGAAGCTCTCCGAGCCGCCGCGCAGGATCACCGCGTTGCCGGAACGCAGGCACAAGCCGCCCGCGTCGGCGGTCACGTTCGGACGCGACTCGTAGATGATACCGATGACGCCGATCGGGATGCGCACCCGCGCGATGTCCAGGCCGTTGGGACGCGTCCAGCGCGCGAGTTCGGTACCGATCGGATCCGGCAGCGCGGCCATCGCTTCGAGCCCGGCCGCCATATCCTCGACCCGCTTCTCGTTGAGCAGCAACCGGTCGAGCAGCGCCCCCGAAACGCCCGCAGCATTTGCCGCCGCCATGTCCACAGCGTTGGCGGCGAGAATCTCTGCGCGCGCCGCACGCACCGCGTGCGCCGCGTTCTGCAATGCCGCGGTCTTCTGCGCCGCCGGCGCACGGGCGAGCACGCCCGCCGCTTCGCGCGCCGAACGTCCGATCGCGCGCATCTCGAGATCGAGATCGGTTGCGCTGGGTTGAACTGCCGTCATTGTCGTTTTCCGCTTACCACCAAGTCGTCGCGATGGATCATCTCGTCGCGGCCGCGATAGCCGAGGATGGCCTCGATCTCGTTGCTGCGATGCCCGGCGATCGCTTGCGCGTCTGCGCTCGAGTATGCCGAGAGCCCGCGCGCGAGTTCGATCCCGGCGCTGCTGCGGACAATAACCGCATCACCTTGCTCGAAGGTTCCCTCGACCGCAAGGACGCCGGCCGGGAGAAGGCTCGTGCCGCGGGCGAGCGCGCTCACCGCGCCGTCGTCGACGACGAGCGTGCCCGTGATGTTGACCGCGCCCGCGATCCAGCGCTTGCGCGCCGTGTTGGGCTCGGCATCGGGAATGAACCAGGTCGCGCGCGCTCCGCCTTCGATCGCGGCGAGCGGGTGCAGTCCTTCGCCGCGCGCGATCACCATGCGGCAGCCCGCCGCCATCGCGATGCGCGCCGCAGCGAGCTTCGTCACCATCCCGCCCGAACTATAGCCGCGCGGGGCATGTCCGGCCATCGCTTCGATCTCCGGCGTGATCTCGCGAACCTCGGGCAGATGACGTGCATCCGGAACGCGCCGCGGGTCGGCCGTATACAACCCGTCGACGTCGGAGAGCAGCACCAGCGTGTCGGCGCTGATCATCTGCGCGACGCGCGCCGCCAAGCGATCGTTGTCGCCGAAGCGAATCTCGGCGGTGGCAACCGTATCGTTCTCGTTGATCACCGGTACCGCACCCAGTGCGAGCAGTTGCTCGATCGTCGCGCGCGCGTTCAAGTGGCGGCTGCGCTCTTCGGTGTCATCGAGGGTGAGTAAGATCTGCGCAACGCCGATCTCGTGGCGGCGGAACGCTTCCAAGTACGCGTGCGCGAGACGAATCTGCCCGGTCGCCGCCGCGGCCTGCTTCTCTTCGAGGCGCAGCGTTCGGCCCACGAGGCCGAGATGACGCCGCCCCACCGCAATCGCCCCCGACGAGACGAGCACGACGTCTTGCCCTCGCGCGCGGCAGCGGACGAGATCTTCGACCAGCGCCGCCAGCCAATCGCGGCGGATGTCGCCCGAGGCTTCGTCGACCAGCAAGGCCGAGCCGACTTTGACGATCAGGCGGCGTGCGGACGCGAGCCCGTCGGAGCCCGTCCGGAGCTCCGTCGAAGGGCGCGCGGAACTCATCTGCTCGCGCCTTCGAGATGATTGCGCGCTTCTTCAACCGCGCGCGCCAGCACCGCGCGCAGCTTGCCGTCTTCCATCACGAGCAGCGCGGCGATCGTGCAGCCCGCCGGGGTCGTCACGTCATCGCGCAGCGCGGCCGGATGACGGTCGTTCTCTTGCACCATGACGGCCGCGCCCAGCACGGTTTGCGTGACGAGCGTCATCGCCACGTCGCGCGGTAAACCGACCCGCACGCCCGCATCGGCCAGCGCTTCGATGATCAGATAGACGTAGGCGGGCCCACTGCCGCTAATTGCGGTAACCGCGTTGAGCAGACGCTCTTCGATCGTGATGCACAAACCGACGGCGCCGAAGAGGCGCTCCGCAATCGCGAGGTGCGCCTTCGTCGCGTGGCTGCCGCCCGAAATCGCCGTCATGCCGCAGCCGACGAACGACGGGGTGTTCGGCATCGCGCGGATCACCGGATTGCCCGAGCCCAGCGCCGCTTCGATGCGCGCGATCGAGACGCCGGCGGCGACCGAGATCACGAGCGCATCCGCTCGCAGCCCGGCCGCCACGAGTTCGACCAGCGCCGCCTCGAGCTGGGCCGGCTTCACGGCCAGCAGCAGCACGTCGCTGCTCGCGGTCAGCTCCGCATACGACGTGTGCGTCGCGATGCCGAACTCACTCGCCACCGTGCGCGCGGACGCGGCCGATTTGGTCGCGGCCCAGACCGCATCGAGCGGCACGCCGCTACCCAGCACGCCCCGCAGGAGCGCGCCCCCCATCGCCCCGGCACCAATGATGCCGAGCCGCATACCCGGGGCGAGGGCCGCGGCGGCCCCATCATTCGAGATTTCCACGACCGTTTACAGTTCTGGACGTTCGAGTGGTGTTCCCGGCACGCAACGGTGCGAGCGGGGAACCGCAACCCGCGCGCCGGAACCTCATCACGACTACCGAGCTCTGAGGGAGACGCCTTTATGCAAGAGCTGTTTAAACAGTACCTCGACCGCAATATATCACGGGGAAAACTGCTCCAAGGCCTAGGGGCGGTGGGCTTGAGCGCCGCGGCGGCGAGTACGATCGCCGAATCGCTGGCCCCGCTGAACGTGAGCGCGGCCCAGGCCGCGGGCGCGGTGCGCAACGTGCGCGACACCGGCGGCACGCTCTTCGTGCAACAACTCAAGGCGGCGGGCGTAAAGTACTACTTCTTCAACCCGTCCACCGGCGACGCACCGATCTTCAACGCGATCGCCAACGAGCCGAGCATTCAGCTCATCAAGGGCATTCAAGAAGGCGTGGTCGTCGCGATGACCGACGGTTACGCACGCATGTCCGGCAAGACGGGCGTGTGCAGCATCGCCAACGTCGGCTTGCCGAACGGCATGACGCAGCTCGTCAACGCCTACAAAGACCGCATTCCGATGCTCTTGGTCATCGCCGCGTTCGGTACGCAGCAGTCCGGCCGCGACGGCCCGCAAGACTACGATCATCAGGAAACCATGCTGCAGCCGCTCACGAAGTGGTACTGGCTGGCGGAATCCGGCGCCGACATTCCGGAGACGACGCGGCGCGCGCTGAAATTTGCGTCGACGCCGCCCGGCGGCCCGGTGTTCGTCTCGATTCCCGACGACATTCTCGGCCAGCCCGCCGCGGCGGACATCATCGATCAGTCGATGTTCGACGTGCCGGTGAAGATTCGCGCCGATGCGAGCGACATCGAAAAAGTCGCGCGCATGCTGATCGAAGCGAAGAACCCGCTGCTCTCGGTCGGTGACGAGATCACGATGTGCAACGGCGAGGCCGAAGTGCTGCAACTTGCCGAACTCCTCGGTTTGCCGGCAGCGGGCGGCGGCGAGTTCGGCGTCTGGTCCAAGCCCTTCCCGACGATGCACCCGCTCTATCTCGGGCCGGTGCTCAAGAACATGAAGTTCCCGGGCGACGTCGACGTGCGGCTGAACATCGGCAACGTGTACGGCGAAGTTGCCGGACCGAACACCACGCTGATCTCGATCCGGCGCGATCCGACGAGCCTCGGGCGCGTGGGTCCGGTCGATATGGGCCTCGTGGCCGACAACAAGCTCGCCGCTGCCGACCTCGTCGCCGCGGTGAAGAGCCTCGCAACCGCCGACCGGCTGCGCCAGATCGCCGCCGACCGTCTGGCCCGGACGAAAGCGTACACCGACGGCATGAAGCAGATGCGCGAAGCGATGCTCACCGGTTTCCCCAGCGCCGACGGCGGACCGATCACGCTCGAACGGCTCGGGTTCGAACTCGAGAACGGGCTCGAGAAAGACACGATCTACGTCAACGACATCGACTCCGGCAAGAAGATGGACGTGTTCATGACCTTCGGTGCCGGCGGCAAAACGTACGTCGGCAACGGTCCGAACATCTTGGGTTGGGGCATGTCGGCCGGTCTCGGCGCGAAGCTCGCGCGGCCGGATTCGCCGGTCGTCGCGATCCTCGGCGACGGCGCGTTCCTGTTCGGCGGCCCGCAGCCGCTGTGGAGCCAGGCGCGCTACAAGGTGCCGGTGCTGAACATCGTGCTGAACAACCGCAGCTACAATAACGAGCGCAACCGTATCTGGACGTTCATTTCGGGGCAACAGTTCAAGTCGGGGCTCGACATGACGTGCTACAACGGCTCACCCGACGTCGACTTCGTCAAGGCATCGGAAGCGTTCGGCGTGGAAGCCGAGCTGGTCAAAGAACCAGGCCAGATCAAAGCCGCGATCGCGCGCGGAAAACGCGCGACCGCCGAAGGGAGACCGTACTTGCTGGAGATCCTCATTCAGCGCGACGGCGTTGGTGCCGGCTCGACCTGGTATCCGCCGTTCTCCGTCGCCGCTATGCGGACGCGCCATGTATAAGCCGGCGCTGTTTCTCCTCACGCTCGTGGCCGCGCTCGGCGCCGCCTCGCTGCCGCTGCGCGCGCAGCAAGACAGCAACCCGCTGCCGCCCGGCGACGGCCGCGACGTCGTCGCGGTCACGTGCTCGCAATGTCACAGCCTCAACGCTCTCGCGCAATTGCGCCAAGGCCCGAAGGCGTGGCGCCATCAGATCTACGACATGATCGAGCGCGGCGCGCAAGTGTCGCCGAGCGAGATCGACGTGATGGTCAACTACCTCTCAACGCACCTCGGCCCGGGCATTCCCTTCCCGGGGCCGACGCCGGCGCACATCGATCTGCCCGCCGGAGCGGGGGCCGACATCGTGCAGAGCCGCTGCAGCCTCTGTCACGGCGTCGACCGCGTCGTCGCGACGAAACGCACGCACGCGCAGTGGACCGGCATCGTGAACCGGATGGTCTATCTCGGGGCGCCGATCACGCCCGATCAAATGAAAACCGTGCTCGACTACCTGAACACGAACTACGGCGACTAAGGCCGCGCGACGTTCGGATCGACCAGCTCGCGCGCCGGGAAGGGGTGTGCGATGAGCTTGTACTTGGCCGCGAGGTCGATCAGCGGCTGAATCTCCGAGAGGCGCAGAACCGTGCCGAGTTCGGGACGGTTCGCGTGCTCGATGACCTCGAGCGTCTGTCCCGTGAATGCGGCGAGCATCGGCGCGGTTTCGGCATGATGGGCGTTCGTGTACGCCGTTGATTCGGCCACCACGCGCGCAAAAGCGTGCACGAGATCGGGGTGTTTGGCCGCCCAGTCCGATGACGCGAACCAGCCCGAATACGGAAATTCGGGTGCGACCGCATCCATCGCGGGCGCGAGAATGCGCACGTTCCCGGACGCGAGCGCCGTGGCCAATGCGGTATCATTCATCAACGCGGCGTCGACGCGGTGCAGTTCAAGCGCGGCTTGCGCGGCACTGATCGGGATCTCGACGAACTTCAGCGTGCGCGAATCGCCGCCATGACGGTCGACCCAGTTCGAGATCACCAGCGTCGACAGCGAGTCGAGCGCCGGCGTCGCAATGGTTTTCCCGTCGAGGTCTTTCCCGCTCGTCGCCGTCGAATCGTGTGCGACGACCAGCTCGGAAAACGGCGTCTTGCTGTAGTACGTTCCGGCCGGCGCGAGCAGCGTGAAACCGACGCCGCGCACGTGCGCGCTCATCAGCGTGACGAGGTTGGAGAGACCGATGTCGAACGAACCGGCCAGCACGGCTGCTGCGATCGCGGC
The DNA here is from genome assembly GCA_003164495.1 of Vulcanimicrobiota bacterium. GTDB lineage: Bacteria > Vulcanimicrobiota > Vulcanimicrobiia > Vulcanimicrobiales > Vulcanimicrobiaceae > Lustribacter > Lustribacter caenicola. The sequence continues at coordinate 25,023 of PLTN01000116.1, read as the reverse complement.
ACCACTGCCGGCCTTGTCGATCTGCACGTCGAGCCCGGCTTTGGCAAACAGCCCGGCGCGCTGCGCGTAGAGGATCGGCGTCGCATCGTCGGTCGCGATGGTTTGGATGCGCACGGTTTGCAGAACCGGCGCAGCGACGGAAACCCGCGCGGCGCCCACGGCGAGCAAACAGACGGCGGCCCCTGCCAAGACGTTGCGAAGCATAGCGGGCCCTTTGTCACCGCCCCGGGCGGTACCCGTCGGTCAGCGTTTGCAAGAAGGCGATGATGTCGCGCTCTTGGCTTGCGGTCAGCGGCGGCCCCTGCGCGGGCGTGCGGTCGAACGGGGCATCGGCCGTATCGAGGTTGGCGCGATACGCTGCCGGCAGATCGTCGATCGCACCGTGCGAGTAAATGCGCTGCGGCCGCGTGCTGCGAAAATCGTAGAAGTCGAGGACTTGCCGCAGCGTGTGGTAGACACCATTGTGAAAGTACGCGTGCCGCGTGGCGACGTTGCGCAACGTCGGGGTCAGGAACATCCCGCAGTACGGCGTCGCATGTTTCATATCCGTACGCACCGGGCCGCAAATGCCCAGGTCGAATGAACGCGGGTTGCGGTTCGACGCGAGCGCCATGTTGCGCGGCACGCCGAGCGCTTCGAACTGATGATCGGTTAACAGGGGCGGCAACCCATTCGCATCCGGCCGGTCGAGATGGCAGGCGGCGCAGTTTGCCCCGCCGGGATCGCGAAAGAGCACGTAGCCGCGGGCCTCGGCCGGCGAGAACCGCGCTTTCCCCTCGAGCCACGCATCGTATTTGCTCGAGTACGGGTGGAACGACGGATCCTCGATCTGGTAGCGCGCTACGGCGAACAGCGCCTCGGCAACCGCGTTGTCGGCGCGATCGAAGATCTGCGGGCCGAACAGCTGCGTGAAACGCGCGGCGTACGGCGCGCTGCGCAAGCGTCGCGCGACGCGTTCGACGCTCCCGCCATCCATCTCGAGCGGGTTGAGCAGCGGCTCGAGCGCCTGACCCTGCAGCGTGTTGACGCGTCCATCCCAGAACAAACCACCCTGCGGTACGAGGTTCTGGGCACTCTGCGCGGTGTTCTGCGCGCTCTTTACCGCAATCGCCGGTGCGCCGGACGGCAGCGGCGCAGCCGCCGTTTCGTTCTCCGCATCGTCCGGCCCGATACTGAAGTTCGGTTGGCGTTCGAGGTACATCAGCGATGGGACGGCCCGCACGCCTTGGCTCGCGAGCGCACGCCCGCCGCTCATGACGGGCAGATCTCCGGGCGGTCCATACGCGTGCTGCGGGCTGTGACATGACGCGCACGAAAGCGCGCCCGACGATGAAAGGCTCCGATCGAAAAACACGAGGCGGCCCAATTGGGCCATCGCGGAGAGCGGCGCGACCGCCGGCCGCACGAGACGTGCGGGCTGCGGATTACCGCCGTCCGGACGCACGGCGCTTAGTGCAACCGCGAAGAATCCCGCGAGGGCGAGCGCGCGCGTCAGCGCGCGGCTACCGGGTTTCCGGTTCTGGGGCTGAGCACGAGCACTGGTGCGTGGCCACCCGAACGGAAGTCGAACATATCCATGATCGAGCCTGCGCTCGCGTCGAACGAACCACCTCCGAGCCGCCGGCCGTGAAGCCAGTTGTCCTCGATGAAGCGAACCACGGAAGCTTGCGAGATGCGCGTGTGCGAAACCCAGTTCGTCTTCGCCCACGGCGAAATCACCAGGAACGGGATCCGCGTTCCGGGTCCGCAGCGGCCGTTCACCGGCTTTCCGCCGACGCCGGGAAGAGCGGTCCCCGAACCGCACAGAGCGTTGCCGTCGAGCTGATCGGCGGCATCGAATGACGGGCTCGTGACCTTGGCCGCCGCGTGGTCGTACCAGCCGTCCGAATCATCCCAAGTGAGAATGATCGCGGTGTCTTTCCACTCCGGCCGGCCTTCGAGAAAATTCACGAGCGTCACGATCGCGCTCTGCTCGTCCAAAGGATCCGAATAGCCCGCGTGGCCGTCTTGATACGCGGGAGCCTTGAGGTAGGAGACTGCCGGGAAGTTACCGGCCTTAACCGCCGCGTAGAAATCGTTGAGGTCGTATTCGTGATTGGCCGGATCGCGCGTGCCGTCGGCGTCGAGCGTGTGCCCGATCGCGCCGACCGACGCCGGCCGGGCGTGCGTTGAATTCACCGTCGAGGGATAGTACGCGAACCAATTGTGGTGGGAAATATAGTCGACCACGGCCGACGCAACGATCGGCGAATACGTCGTGCGCTTGCAGCCGGTGGTGCCGTTGGCATTGGCGGCCGAAATGTCGAAACCGCCCATGAAACCGCCCCACGTGACGCCCGCGTCGTTGAGCAGATCGCCGATGTTCCGGCCCGACATGGATACCTGATCGTTCGGATTGGAACAGACGTCGGAGGCGGGATCGACATCGTTGATCATCGTCATGCCGCCCTGCCCGTCGTTGATGAAATACGAGGGTACGGCGACCGTGGCCGGAGCTTTCGTCTTTGCGCTCGCGAGCATGCCGTTGGTTTGACCCGAGACGATGTTCAGCGCGCCCGGCGTCGACGGTCCGTACACATCGGTATACGTATTGTCGCTCATCGCGAAGTGCTGCGCATAGCGCCACACCGCGGTCACGGTATTGCCGTCGAAATAGCCCATGACTTGTCCGCGCGAGCCGAACGCGCCGACCCCGCCCGTGGTGCCCTTCCCCGTGTACTTCGGAAAAAGGTCGGCCTTGCCGCCATCGTAGGCTTGTTCTTCGGCCGTGTACGCGTGGTTTTGGTCCGCGGTGTTGGCTTGCGTCCGGTCGAGGCGGAACGGATCGGCCGCGTCCGCCCCGTTGGCCGTGTTGGTGAGGTTGGGATTGTTGCGCAACAGATGCGACGCCACGAGCCCGTTCACGGCGGGCGTACCGGGGACGGCATGGAACACCGGCTCATCCGGCGGGTTCGCGGCCTTCGGATACGTCGCGAAGTAGTGATCGAACGACACGTTTTCGCCGTACAGGATCACCACGTGTTTGATCGGGGTCGCCGCGCGGACGTCGCCCGATGATTGGGCGGCGAGCGGAGCCGAGGCCGTCGATACGGCAAATGTCAGAGCAATACAAACTGCAACGAAACGGATCACACGGATAGCATAGCCTTTGGGAGATTAAGAAGAGACTAAGACACGACGCCCATCGACACGACCGACGGATGTCACATTCGTCGATAGGTACCGGTCGGTTTGCATGGGAGTGTTAGACATGAAACGCGTCGCCCCCGGGGTCGGTCCGAAGTTTCCCCAAGTCGTCGTGCTCTTCGGCGCGACCGGTGATCTCGCGCGCCGGAAGCTCGTGCCGGGGCTCTTCCACCTCTCGAGCGTCGGCTTCATCCCGGGCTGCCGCATCATCGGTGTGTCGCTCGACGATCTCGACGTCGATGGGTTCCGCATCTTCGCGCGCGGGGCGGTCGATGAGTTCGCTACGCGCAAGGTCAGCGAGGACGCGTGGACCGAGTTTGAACAGACCCTGGACTACCTGCCCTTGTCGGCGGGCGTCGACGCGCTGAAGGCTGCCGTCGCGCGAGCAGAAGAGTCGCTCGGTGGCCACAGCCAACGGCTGCATTACCTCAGCGTGCCGCCGAACGCCGCGCTCTCGGCCGTGCGGATGCTCGGCGAAGCCGACCTCGTGGCCGGCTCGAAGATCATCATGGAGAAGCCGTTCGGCACGAATCTCGAAAGCGCGATCGCGCTCAATGCCAATCTGCACGAGGTTTTCGCCGAGGAGCAGATTTTCCGCATCGATCATTTCCTGGGCAAGGAGCCGGCGCAAAACATCCTCGCATTCCGCTTTGCCAACGGTCTGTTCGAGCCGATCTGGAATCGCAACTTCATCGATCACGTCCAAATCGACGTGCCGGAAAAACTCTCGCTCGATCATCGAGCGGCTTTCTACGAACAGACCGGCGCGTTTCGCGACATGGTCGTCACGCATCTCTTGCAAATCGTGGCGTTCATGGCGATGGAGCCGCCGACGTCACTCGAACCCGGACCGATCAGCGAAGAGAAGAACAAAGTCTTCCGCTGCATGCTTCCGATCGATCCCAAAGACGTCGTGCGCGGCCAGTACACCGGCTACCGGCACGAAGAAGGCGTCGACTCGGAATCGGACACCGAAACGTTCATTGCGCTGAAGTGCATGATCGACAACTGGCGCTGGGCCGGGGTGCCGTTCTTCCTGCGAACCGGCAAGCGGCTCGCCGAAGGCATGCGCATCATCTCGATCGCGTTTCGTGAACCTCCCAAGAGCATGTTCCCGGTGGGTTCCGGTGTCGGCGCGGAAGGTCCCGATCACCTCACCTTCGACCTTGCCGACGCATCGAAGATGTCGCTCTCGTTCTACGGCAAGCGGCCCGGTCCGGGGATGAAGCTGGAAAAACTGAGCCTGCAGTTCGCCATGCACGAAACGGGTTTGATCGGCGATGTGCTCGAGGCGTACGAACGCCTGATCCTCGATGCGATGCGCGGCGATCACACGCTCTTTACGACCGCGGAAGGCATCGAGCGTTTGTGGGAAGTCTCCCGCCCGTTGCTGGAAGCGCCGCCGCCGGTCCGGCTCTATCCGCCCGGTTCGTGGGGACCGAAGTCGATCCACCAGCTCGTCGCGCCGCACGCGTGGCGCCTGCCGTTCGAGCGCGCCTGGCGCGATCCCAACGTTCAGGGAGCTTAAGAACTCAGCACGATCCGGAACGTCACCGTGACCGCGTCCTTCACGGTCTCATGCAGATTTAAGCAACGCACGGTTGCCTGCTCCGGTTTCGGGGTACGATAGGACCGTGAACATACGTATCAGGTCTCTTGCCGGAAGCGTAGCCACGCTCATTTTCGGCTTGCTTCTCACGCTCTCAGCAAGTGCGCAAGTCGCGATTTCCGTCAACGGTAACGACATCGACGTCTCGCCATCGCCGCTGATCCAGGCGGGGCGCGTCTTCGTGCCGCTACGCGGCGTGTTCGAGAACCTCGGGGCAACCGTGGTCTACTCGAACGGCCAGATCAACGCGACCGGCAACGGACGCGATATCTCGCTGCAGATCGGATCGACGCAAGCTGAGGTCGACGGACAACCGACAACGATCGACGTCGCGCCGTTTATCGTCGGAGCGAGCACGTACGTTCCGCTGCGTTTCGTATCGCAAGCCCTCGGCGCCGGCGTCCAGTGGGACGAGGCCGACCGCTTGGTCGAGATCAGTATGTCCGGGGCGCCGACGGAGTCGCTGCCCGTTCCGTCAAGCGATCAAGACGGAGATTGGGTCGATTCACCGCCGCCCGCGATTCCGTACTACGAACCGCCGCCGGCTCCCGAGCAGAACGACATTTGGGTCCCGGGGTACTGGGCATGGGGCGAAGGCGGCTATTACTGGGTGGCGGGCACCTGGACGCAGCCGCCGCAGACGGATTATCTGTGGACCCCCGGATATTGGGCCTACAACAATAATAGTGCGTACGTTTGGCATCAGGGCTATTGGGGTCTGACGGTCGGGTTCTACGGCGGCATCAATTACGGCGCCGGATACTACGGCCATGGCTACGTCGGCGGACGCTGGTCGGGAAACCAGTTTCACTACAACACCGCCGTCACGCCGGTGAACCGTACGGTCATCCACAACGTGTATGTCGACAAGACCGTCATCAACAACACGACGGTCAACAACCACATCAGCTACAACGGCGGACCGCGCGGCGTGACCGCGCGTCCGACGGCGACGGAACTCGCCGCAGCGCGCGCTCCGCATCAAGCCATGACGGCGCCGCAAGTCCAACACGCGCAAGTCGCCGGCCAGGATCGTCGCAACCTCGCGACCGTGAATGCCGGGAAGCCGGCGGTCGTCGTTGCGCCGCATCCGTTCACGAGCGCCGCAAAACCGGCCGGGTTCGCTCCGGTCACCACGAACGATCGCAGCGCCGGACAGCAACTCATCGCACGTCCTCCGGCGGCGCCTCATGCCATAGCGCCCGCGGCACGCCCGGCAGCAGTCGCTGCACCGGCGCGCCCGGCATACGCCGCACCGGCAGCACGTCCCGCAGTCGTTGCACCGGCGCGCCCCGCATACGCTGCACCGGCAGCACGTCCGGCAGTCGTCGCACCGGCGGCACGTCCCGCGGTCGTTGCACCGGCGGCGCGTCCCGCGGTCGTTGCACCGGCGGCACGTCCCGCATACGTTGCACCGGCCGCACGTCCGGCAGTCGTTGCACCGGCGGCACGTCCCGCGTACGTTGCACCGGCGGCACGCCCGGTGACGAACGCTCCGGTCTACGTGCATCATGCACCGGTCATCCCTGCTGTTCCGGCTGCGCCTGCGGCAGCACCCGCGCGACCCGCATTCGTACGCCCCGCCGCGGTGCCGGCGCCCGCAGCGGCGCGACCGGCTGCTGCGGCTCCGGTTCGTCCGGGCGCAACACGGCAGATCCCGCCCGGCGAACATCGCGCGCCGCCGGATACGTCCGGACCTCCGCGCTAGACGACTACGCGCGCAGCGACGCTGCTCCGACGAGGGGTAGCGCGCTCGCGCGCATGATCGTTGCGAGATCGGCCGGCGCGGCCCCGCACACCGCGAGTTCGCCGGTCGTGGCCGAACCGGGGGCATACGGATAATCCGTTCCGAGCACGACGTGCGAGGGCGGTATCAGTTTGAGCAGCGCGGCCATACCGCTCGGCGATGACACGAACGCGGTGTCGTAATAGAACCGCTTGAGTTCGGCCTCGACGCCGTGCGGAAACATGCCGGCGTTCTTCGGCAGGCGCTCGTCGTTGTGAAAGCGGTCGATCACGTACGGCATCAAACCGCCGCCGTGCGAGAAGATGAACTTGATATTCGGGAACTTCGTCGACGTGCCGCTGAACACGAGGCTGCCGATCGTGCGTGTCGTGTCGGCCGCAAACTCGACCACCGTCTCGGACATCGTCGGCGCAACCGGGTTCACGCAACACGCGGCGTCGGTCGGGTGGCAGAATACGACCGCGTTGCGGCGGTTGAGCTCGGTCCATAACGGCGCGAGAAACGGATCGCCGAGATAGCGTTGCCCGTAACTCGACCACACGCCGACGCCGTCGGCGTGCAGCACGTCGAGCGCGTAGGCGAGTTCGGTCATGCTGCCCTCGACGTCGGGCAACGGCAGCGCGGCAAAGATGCCGAAACGGCCCGGATGCGTGCGCCGCAACTCGGCCATGTACTCGTTGCTCTCGCGGCAGAACTTGCGCGAGAATGCGACGTCGCCGAAATAGACGCCGGGCCGCGCGGGCATCGAGAGGATGCCCAACTCGATTCCGGCGGCGTCCATGTCGGCAAGACACGTCTCCGGCGTCCACGACGCCAGCACTGGCGGAAACGGCTTTCCATAGGCGCTCTTGATCTCGGCCGCATAGCCCGGCGGGCTCACGTGGCGGTGGACGTCGATGCGCCGTGGATTACCGCTCTGTGCGGCTGCGACGAGCGGCCCCGCGCATGCGCCGGCCGCAGCTAAACCGGCGAGAAACATCCCTCGATTCACCATCGCGGGGAGCGTTCGTATTCTCCCGTAACGCTCCCCCCGTTCACCGATGAGTGNNGCTGACGTGCGACTTCGGCAGTTCTTTCGGTGCCAGCCACATATACATGTTCGGGATCAGCAGCAGCGTGAGAATCAGCGAACTGATCACGCCGCCGATGATCACGATGCCGAGGCTCGAACGCGAACCCGAACCGGGATCGAGCGCGAGTGCGAGCGGCAAGTTTCCGAAGATGACCGAAAAGCTCGTCATCACGATCGGGCGGAAGCGCGTGAACGCGCTCTGCTTGATCGCGTCGAATTTGCTGTAACCGCGACCTCGCAGCGTGTTGGCGTAGTCGACCAGCAGGATGCCGTTCTTGGTTGCGATGCCGACCAGCAGAATGGTGCCGATCAGCGAGAACAGGTTGAGCGTACGGTGCGTAAGCACCAATGCCGACATCGCCCCGACCGCCGCGACCGGCACCGAGAAGATGATGATGAACGGATCGCGATAGCTGTTGTAGAGCGCGACCATTAACAAGAAGACGAGCAAGATCGAGAGCACGAGCGACGAGCCGAGTCCGCGCAAGGTCTGATTCATGAAGTCTTGCTGCCCGAGCGGCGCCGGCTTGACCGTGATGTTCGGCGGCAGGTGCAGCGAGGAGAGCGCATGGACGAACGCGCTCTGCACGTTCGAGAGCGACGAGCCGGGTGCGAAGTTCGCGTCGACGTGGATCACGTTCAAGCGGTCGGTACGCGTGACCAGCGGTGACGTCGGCGTCGAGCTGAACGTCGCGAAATCGCTCAGATGAACGATCGAACCGTTCTGCGAGCGGATCGGTACTTGGCCGAGCGACTGCAGCGCCGTCTGGTCACTGAGCGGGTAGATCACCTGCACCTGTTCCAGTCCGGCCGGCGTCTCGAACTGCGTTGCGACATCGCCGCCGAACGCGGCACCCGCGGCTTGGGCGGCGGATCCGAGACTCACGTCGAGCGCCTGCATCTTCTGCCGGTTGAACTCGATCGAGACTTCGGGCGCGAGCGATGTGCCCGAGCTGTTCACGCTGGTGGCACCCGGAATACTCTTGAGCAGCAGCGCCAGCACCTTGGTCGCGTATGGTGTCGGATCGCCGCCGGTGATATCGGAGACGATGAAGTCGATCGGCTGCTTGTTACCACCGGTTTGGCCGGTCGACGGAACGACGACGGCCATGGCATCGGGAGCCGCTCGATGCGCGATCCGGGTCAGACGGGGTACCCAGTCGGCCGTGCTGAGCTTGCGGTCGTCTTTGAGAAAGACCGTCAGTTGCGCGACGTTACTCTGCACGACGAAGCCGCCGAAGGAAGCCGAATAGCCGCCGGCGGTCGTCGCTTCGGCGTCGACGTCGCTCTGCCGGTCGACGGCATGGGCGAGCTTGAACGCCGCATCGCGCACGTGCGCGAGCGGCGTGCCGATCGGGTAGGTGAGCTGGATGAAGATCTGACCGCGATCGGTCGTCGGGATGTACTCTTCACCGACGATCCCAAGCGGCACGAGCGCCACGGCGATGCCGAACGTGACGGCGCAGAAGGCCGCGACGAGCACGCCGTTGTTCAAGCCCCACGGCAGCACGCGATGCGCGTACCAGTTACGCACGCTATCGAAGCCGTTGGAGAACCAATCGATGAAGGCCGGCGGCTTCCAATGCGATTTCAGGGCCCACAGGCCGGCCAGCGTCGGCGTGACGGTGAACGAAACGAATAGCGAGGTGAGCGTCGAGATCACGACCACGATCGCGAACTCGACCAGCTGGCGGCCGACTTGACCGCCGATGAACGCGATCGGGAAGAACACCACCACGTCGACGAACGTGATCACGATCGCCGCCGCCCCGATCTCCGCGCGACCTTCGATCGCGGCGTTTTCCGGGGTCTGGTGAAGTTCGGTGAAGTGCCGTTCGATGTTCTCGAGGACGACGGTCGAGTCGTCGACGAGAATCCCGATCACGAGTGACATCGCGAGCAGCGAGATCGTATCGAGCGTAAAACCGAGCAGCTTCATCGCCGAGAACGCGATCGCGAGCGACGTCGGGATCGACACGCACACGACCAGCGCGTTGCGCCACGAGCGCAGGAAGAACACCATCGCAATCGCCGTCAGGATCACCGCTTCCATCAGCGTGCGAACGACGAGGTCGATCTGCTGCTCGGTGAACTTCGACTGGACGTTGATGATCTTGAACTCGATGGCCGGAAACTGCTGCTGGATCAGCGGCAGTGCGGCGAGAACCGCGTTCGAGGCGTCAACCTCGCTCGCGTCGGAAGCTTTCTGGATTTGAAGAAAGAGGCCGGGACGTCCGGAGATTTGCGCGTAGACCTGGCGCGGCTCGTAGCCCGAGATCACGTTCGCGACGTCCTCGATGCGCCGCACGGCGTTGCTCGCCGTCCACGTATCGACGCTGCCCGGCAAACCGTTCAACCCGTTGGCATAGGTGGCAGTCGCGCCCGGCGAGGAGCCGGACGTGGCCGCCGACGAGCCGCCCGCCGCCTGCTGAATCGGCAACGCCGCGACGGTGTCGATATTCTGGATGTCGCCGCGCACGTCGACCGTCGTTTGGCGGTTGGGTTCGTAAATGGTCCCGCCCGGAACGCGTGAGTTATCGGCGCTGACCGTTGCGATCACGTCGTCGAGCGTCAACCCGGAGGCCGCCAGCTTCGCCGGATCGACGTTGATCTCGTAAGCGGGCGTCACCACACCGCCGACGTTGGCGTAGGAAATGCCGGGCAGCTGCTCGAGTTTGGGCGCGATGACGTTCTGCGCGTAGAGCGAGAGCTCGCCGGGCGTCAGCTTCTGTGAATACATCGCCATCGTTACCACCGTCGATTCGCTGGGGTCGCGAATCGAAACGGTCGGCGGGGTGATGTTGGTCGGCAGTACCTTCTCAGCGGACTGCACGTCCTTGTTGACCAGCGCCAGATCGGTCGCGATGTCCGAGGTGATCACGAACGTGGCTTGGATCGAGGCTTGTCCCTGTTCCACGACCGAGCTGAAGGTCTGCAAGTCGGTCGTGCCGGCCAGGTACTGCTCGATCGGCGCCACGATGTTGTCGCGCATCTCGGTGACGGATGCGCCGTTGTACTGAACGGAGATCGTTACGGTCGGTTGATCGACGTTGGGGAAGAGTTGTTTGACGATCGTCATGACCGAGATGACGCCGGCGAGCGACATCAGGGCAATGAGCACGAAGACGAGGGTCGGGCGGGCGACGAAAAGACGAGTCAGGTTCAACGGACGGCAACCTTCTCACCGTCGCCGATGCTCGTTTGGCCGTTGCTGACCACACGTACACCGGGATCGACACCGGTGACGATCGAGGTCACGCCGTCATCGGCGATCTCCGCGACGTGGACCGTCTTTACCGTTCCGTCTTGTTGCACTGTCATCAGCGCATCGTGGTTGTCGTCGGTGAATGCCGTCTCGGGCACACGGATCCCGTGCACGCCGGGCAGACGCACGCTGCCCGATACGGCCATGCCGGGCCGCAGCGTACCGTCGCCGTTCTGCAGCACGACCTTCACCTGAAAGTCGGTCGATCCGGGCACGATCTGGTTGAGGACGCCCGCAACCGTGCCGTTCCGCTGCGAGTGCTTGGCGTCTGTGCTGAGAATCGTCGCCGGGGCACCATTTGCGATCTGGGCGATCTGCTGGCCGGAGCCGCGCAGAATCGCGTAGATCGGATTGACTTGCTGCAGCGTGAAGATCTGGCGCGTGCCGGGATACTCGCCGGGGTTGAGGTTGCGATTGACGACCACGCCGTCGATCGGCGAGACGATCGTGGCTTTCGCAATCTGCACGCGCTCTTGGTTGGCATTGGCCAGCGCGACTTGTTCGGTCGCCTGCGCAGCCTGCACGGTCGATGACTGCAAACCGGACGCGTTCAAAGACGAGCCGTTCGCGGTGACGTTGGATGCGGCGCTCGCGACCGCCGCTTGATCGGCGCGCAGCGTTTGCGCATCGTCGTTGACGGTCGTCTGCTGCTGCGCCTCTTGCTGTTCGGCGATGTAGCCGTTTTGGAGCAGTTGCTGGTAGCGGCGCAAATCGGTCGTGTCGCGCGCCAGGTTCGCTTGTGCTTGCTGCACGGCCGTCTGCGCCGAACGCAGGCTGTCGACGCCTTGGTCGATCGAGAGCGAGCCCGCGAACTTGTTGTGGCTCGTCGCGGCATGATCGCTCTGCGCTTGCGCCAGTTCGGACTGCAACGCCGCGACTAGATCGGCGGTGTCGAGTTGCGCCAGCACCTCGCCGCGGTGCACCACGTCGCCCTCGGCCACGTTGACCGCGTCGGCCGGTTCGGTGAGGGTCGACGAGATGGCAACATTCTGGTAGGGCGCGATGACGCCGGCCAGCTGCTCGCCGGGCACGATTACCCCTTGGGCGGCAACGGTGGTCTCGACGTAGGGGGCTTGCGCAACCGCGGCCGGATGCGCGCCGCCGCACGCGGCGAGCGCGGTACCGAGCACGAGAGCGGCGGCTGCCTGAACAGAGTAGCGACGGTAACGAGCAGTGTGGGTTTTCACGGCATCCACCAGTGTAGCCGCCGGCCCGGGTCACGATCCTTGAAATTTTCTTGGAATCGTGTGCACGTTATCCCAGCAAAACGGTAGATACTAAGCGAGCAATGGAGAACATCGGGGCGCGCGTTCTCGTCGTCGACGACGAAGACGCATTACGGGAGATGCTGGACTACGGGCTGCATCAGGCGGGGTTCTCCGTGCGCACGGTTCCCGACGGTGCGGAGATGTTGCGCGTGATCGCGGAGTGGGTGCCGGAGGTCATCGTCCTCGACGTGATGCTGCCCAACGTCGATGGGTTCACGCTGTTGCCGTCGGTCCGGCGTTTGACCGACGCGCCGATCATCATGCTCAGCGCGAAGACCGAGACGGCGCAAAAAGTCACCGGCCTCGCGCGCGGGGCCGACGACTACGTCGGCAAACCGTTCGAACTCGAAGAGCTGATCGCGCGATTGAACTCGGCGTTACGCCGGCCGCGGATGGAACTGCGCGAAAAATTTCGCTACGCCGACGTGACGGTCGACGTCGGCCGGCGCTCGGTCTTTCGCGGCCAGCGGCGCATCGATCTGTCCACGCGCGAATTCGACTTGCTGCTGACGTTCGTGCGCCGTCCCGAACAGGTCTTCACCCGCAGCATGCTGCTCGATCTGGTCTGGGGCGTCGATCGCGACGTCGTCCCGAATACGGTCGAGACCTACATTTCCTACCTGCGGGCGAAGATCGACAGCAACGAGCCCGTCAAACTGATTCAGACCCTGCGCGGCGTGGGTTACGCATTGCGCGCCATGGAGCGATGAGCGCCTCGCTCGAGCGGCGCCTTACCATCATCTCGGCCGTCGTCATCGGCGGCGGCTTCGTAGCGATCGTGATCGCGTTTACCCTCTTCGCGTTTTCGACCTACGTCAGCACCCTCAACCGCGACGTGCTCGATACCATCGTCGACGTCCAGACCGTGCTGCAGGGCGCGGGCGGTCCGCCGAGCGACGCGCGCGTGGCCGCGCGACGGCTCTCGGCCCACTTCTTCAGCGAGCAGATGCGCATCTCGCTGCTCGACCAGCGCCGGCGCGTCGAGATTTACCGCCGTTCGGCAACGATGCCGTACGTCTTCAGCATCACCGGTCGCAACGATGCGGTTCGCGTTTACCCGATCGACACGTTCCCGACCCGTACGGCGCTGGCCCTGGCGACGTTTTTCGGCTTGAGCGCGCAGCGAACGACCGTCGGGCCCTTGCTCGTGGTCGTCCGCGTCCAGGAAACCGCACTCGTTCGGGACGTCGCGCAGTTGCTGCCGATGTTGTGCTTCGCGCTCGTGTGCGCGGTCATGCTCGGGATTCTGCTCGGCCGGGTGCTGGTGCTCCAAGCGCTGCGTCCGCTCAACGACGTGACCGGCGCGCTGGAGCGCTTCGCCGCCGGCGACCTGACCCCGCGTGCCATTCCGGCGCACGCCGATCACCAGTTACAAGATCTGACCCGCGCCTATAATGGCGCGATCGCGCAAGTACAGCGCGCCTTCGCCGAGCGCGACGAAGCTCACGAATCGATGCGGCAGTTCATGTCGGACGCCGGACACCAGCTCCGCACGCCGCTGACGGTGATTCGCGGCTTCATCGGCGTGCTGCTGCGCGGCGACCTTCGCAGCCCGGCCGATCGCGCGGGGATCCTCACGACGATGAACGCGCAGTGCATGCTGATGGGTTCGCTGATCGAGAAACTGATTCTCCTCGACGTTTGGCAACACGAGCGCGGCACGCAGCCCGAGGTCGTCGACGTCTCGCAACTCGTCGAAGACGTGGTGATGCCGATGGCGGAGGCATCGCCGGCGCGCACCGTCGAGCTCGACGTCCGGCCCGGCGCGATGGCGCGCATCGATCCGATCGGCTGTTCGCACGCGTTGACCAACCTCGTCGACAACGCGATCAAATACGCGCCCGAAAGTCCGATCGAGGTCGCGCTCGATTATGATGACCGCTACATCCGTATCTCCGTCACCGATCATGGTACGGGCATGTCCGATGCAGAAGCGCTGCACATCTTCGATCGCTTCTACCGCGGGCCACTGCGCCGCGACGTGCCGGGATCGGGTCTCGGGCTGCCGATCGCTCGCAGCGCGATCGAGCGCGCCGGCGGCACGCTCGTCGTGGAGAGCACGCCCGGAAGCGGTGCGCGCTTCATCATCCGCTTACCCGTCGCTCACGTGCCCACGCTGAACGGAGCGCGCGTCCCGGCCTGATCCGCGGGCCGCCAAGCCTTTTCTGCGAATACGCCCCGCATGGCGGGGCGCAAATCCGATACCTGGGCGATGATCGCCCCGCTGATACCCATCTACGGGATCACGCTGATCGACGTCTTCGGATACATGATCATGATCCCGTTGCTGCCGTATCTCGCCCAAAAGTACGGCGCGAGCGGGGTCGAGGTCGGCGCCCTGCTGGCCACGATGGCGGTTGCATCCACCGTGGCGGCGCCGGTGTGGGGCGCGCTCAGCGACCGCGTTGGCCGCAAACCGGTCGTCCTGATCTCCCAGTTCGTCTCACTCGGCGGTTACGTGGCGCTGGCGCTGGCACCGACACTCGGGATGCTCTTCGTCGCGCGGGGCATCGCCGGGATCGGCGGCGGCAATCTCGGCGTCACGCAATCCTACATCGCCGACGTCACCCCCGAGCGCTACCGCGATCGCGCGTATGCGGCATTCGGCGTCGTGTTCGGTTTAGGCATCGTCCTGGGCCCGGTGACCGGCGGCTTCCTCGTGCACTTCGGGTACGGCGTCTCGTTTCTCGCCGCCGCCTGCCTCGAGGCGTTCAACATCGTGCTGACGCTGCGCTTTCTCCCCCAGGTGAAACGCGAATCCGGACAGCGCTTCAACCTGGCGCAGGCGATGCGCGATGTCCTCAAACGGCCGGCGGTGCGCAGTCTCGTCCTACGGCATGCGCTGTTCATCTTCGCGGTGACGTACTTCTTCACGATCTTCGCACTCTTCGTTCAGCGCATGCTGCACGGCGGTCCGCAGCTCTCGAGTTGGCTGATCGCCGGCTGCGGTGCCGTCGGCGGCATCACGCTGGTGGCGGCGGTCGGGCCGCTCGCAAAACGCTACGGCGATGCGAAGGTGGCGCAAGCCGGCATTGCACTCAGCATCCTCGCCTACGCCGGGCTCGGCTTCGCGCAACAGCTGTGGTCGTTTTGCGCCGTGCTCGTCGTCTGGTCGGCCGGCGCGTCGTGCGTCGAGCCGACGCTCTCGGCGCTGCTCTCCAAACGTGCGCCGGCGCATGAACGCGGCGCGGCGCTGGGCTTCAACGACGCGATGAGCAACGTGGCCTTGATGGCGGCGCCGGCGCTCGGTGGCTTCATCATCGACCGGAACATCGGCCTCATCGGCATCGTGCCCGGGGTGGCGCTCCTCGCGGCCTTTGCGCTCGGGGCGCTCGACCGCAACCGTTGATCCTAGGTCACCAGCCGGCCCGAGCAGCACGCTCTTCGGTCGTGTCGTCGGCAGCCTCGAAGCCGTAGGCTAACGGATGCACGGCCCCGCACGCTTGACACGTTCGCTGCGCCTCGTCGGCATTAAAGGCACGCACCGGCTCGAGGACCTTGTTCCAAAATGACAGCGCGCCGTAGCGCTCGACGTTGTAGGTCCACGGCGCGAGTGTCGCGCCGCATTCGTTGCAGTACCAACAGATCCGATCGTAGTGGTGTGTGGGTCCCGACGAAACATACAGACAGACGTACAACGCTTCCGGCAGAACCGCGCGGAGAACGATCAAGTCGGCGTCGGAGGTACGCCAGAACCCCGACAAGTGTGTCAACCGGTGGGGAGTCCCGGCCGGAACCATGCTAAGCTGTCGCTCACGCATCGGCACCGTCTCTACCCCAGACCCGAGCCATTCTTGGAGGGCGATCGGCGGTGCGTCCAGCGCGAAGTGTCCCGTATAGAGCAAGTAGCGGTTCGCTTCATGCCACCCGTTGGGCGCGTCAAGCGGGAAGTCGAAGCCGAGGACCGGCAGCTGCGGCGACGTGCTCACCAGTGCAAACGGGCAGCCGTGAGCTCAGACGTGTCTTTGACGGTATTCCATGTGTATGCGAGCGGATTCGCATGACCGCATTCCGGACAGATCCGGTCCGTTGCGTTGTGTTTAGCGACGGCTTCCATTTCGGCGCGCCAGAACTCGGTGAGCCCGAGCTGCCCATGATTGAAGCGGTACTCATCGAACAGGGTCAAGCACTCTTCGCAGTACCAGGCGAAGCTCTCGCCTTCTTTGCCTGCCGGTTTCTGCATGACGACGACAAAGTGGCCCCGCTCCTGACCCTCCGGCGCCGGGATCGCAAGGTACACCTCGTCAAGATCGTTGATGTGCCAGTAGCCGAAACTATGCGGGACACGATGCGGCGTGCCGGCGTGCGTCACATGGATATTCATCGGCCGAAAGCTAATGGTCTCGATTCCGTTGGGGGCAAGCTCGAAAGTGTGCGGGTGGGGGCCCTTCTTCTCGTCGTACACTGACTCGCGATCGATAATACGCCGTCGAATCCCCAGAATATTGCCCGACGCCGCCTTGAACCCGGAGAACTTACCGATCACCTTTTCATCAAAGAAATCCCAGTCGCCGAGTTTGTCCAGCGAGTCATCAATTTCAATCGTCGTGATCTTCGGCTTTGCGTTCATGTTTGGTATCCTGTCTGTTAGTGGCGCAGCGGCAAGCCGCCGGGTCCGCTGACCAGCGAGAAGTTTCGCGTATTCGGATCCCACGAAACGAACACCAGCGAATCCGCCCCAAGCCCGTGCTGGTCTCCGATGGAGAAGTCGTAGGCGCCGTTCACGCCGGGGTACTTGCGCAGGCCGAGCAGATAGTCGCGCAGCTGCTGCGCGGTGGCCGACGGCCCGAGCTTCCGCAGTCCGGAAACGACCAGCGCCGCGGGATCCCAGGCAAAGCCGCTTTGCGGGCTCAGCTCGGCGCCGGCCGCCTTGTAGGCCGAATACAAGACGTTCACGGCATCGCGCAGCCCGCGGTCGCCGACCTGATCCTGCATCTCGAAGATCGGCCCGTTGAAGATCAGCTGGGGCGGGAGAAAACTCTTGTACTGATCGAGCTGGGCGCGATTGATGTTCGCCGACGACGTGAGGACCGGCAAGTGCACGCCACCGTCGTTGAGGTTGCGCAGGACCGTTCCGAACGGCGTTCCGCCCGCAAAGCACAGCACGATGTCCGCCTTCGCGGCTGCGACTTGCGTCACTTGGGCGGCGATGCTGAGGTCGGCCGGATTGAAGTGCTGGTTCGTCGTCAGCGTCAGATCGTGGTTGGCCGGCAGATCGAGCTGCTCGGTCAACGTCTGTTCCGAGGCCTTTCCGGTTGCGTCGATCGCCGAGATCAACGCGAGCCGCTTGTATCCGTGACTGCGGCAATACGCGAGGATCGCGGACACGATCGACTTCAGCGACGGCGACGTCGCAAACGCGTAGCTCCCCTTCTCCGGCGAGAACCCGGGCGAGATGCAGTAATCGACCGGTCCGTCCCGGACCAAAGGCGCGATCGCCGCGCACGAACCGGTATTGCCGCCGCCGAAAAACACGACGGGATGCTTTGCGATCGTATCGGCGGCGAGCTGCACGGCCGTCTGCGGATTGGTCTGATCGTCGCGCAAGTTGAAATGCACCGGACGGCCGTAGATACCGCCGTGTGCGTTTACGTACGTCTCATAGATCCGCAGCGAAGTCGCATAGATTTCACCCGTGAAGGCGTTCGATCCGGAGAGCTCGAGGATGGCATCGATCGTATACGGCGCCCCGGTTGCCGTCTGCGCGATGCCCGGCGTATCGGCAGAGACTGCGAGCAAGAGCGTAAGGATCGCGCTGATCAGGACTTTCACGAAAGGCTCTCCTAGCTGTACGCGGTGACGTCGGTGGGCCAGTTCGCGAACGAGCTGGGTTCCGCCACGATCATGCCGAGCGGAGCGCGCCCCATGCGGCGAGCGCCCTTGGACGACACGTGCACCGAGTCACCCCAGATGAACTGGTACTTCTTGTCGGGTGTGGCGATCGTCGGCTTGACGATGTAGACGCCGTTGTCGGGAAAGCGGAAATCCATCGCACGCTCGGTGCCTTCGTACATCGGCTTCGCGTCGAGGTTGGTCAGCAGCAACGGACGGTCGTCGCCGAGGCCGCGGCCGTGCACGATCAGCGACGACTTCACATCGGCCAGCGGGCCGCTGCGCAAGGCAACGCTCTTGCCGACCGCGATCGTCTTGTCGATCAGCTCCGCCACCGTGATCCCCGGCCGCAACACCTCGAGCAGGCGCGGATAGAGCTCGGCGTGCATCTTCGCGAGTTCGAGCAGCATCGGATCGCACTGGCGCACCGCAATCGGACGGATCTGCTGCGCGCGGTAACCGATCACCGACGACTCGATCTCCGAGACGATCACGTCGCCGGCGTTCAAGGCACGTCCGGTGGGCCGCGAGAGCGTGCGTCCCGGGAGCGGCGCCGCGATCCAGTTGAAGTGCACCGACTGCTCCGAGCCGCGCGCGTACATCGCGTGCATCGTTTCGGCCCAAACGACGTAGTCCGGCACGCCCGGCTGCGCCGCAAACGTCTGCGCCTCGACGCCGCGCTCGATCAGATCGACCGAACATTGCAGCACGGCGACTTCCTCGTCGCTCTTCACCTCACGCACTTCCTGCAGCAGATCGGAAGCGTCGACGAACGTGGCCTTCGGACACGCTTGGACGAGCGCTTCGTAGTTGCCGTACATGATCGTGCCTTCGGGCGTGCGCGTGCCGCCGCCCAAACCGGAGATGCCGATACGTTCGTTCGTGATCCCGAGTTCGCGTAGACGTTCGCCGAGCACCCGGCCGTAGCGCCGATTGGCTTCGCGAACGTCGGTCACCCAATCCTGAATCGCGGGGCCCCAGCGTTCGGCAGCCGACGTCGCGACGACCGTGACGTCACCTTCGAGCGGGATGAGCGCGGCGATCGACGCGTCGGCGCCGCCGCCGCAGTGCGAAAGATATCGCGCGTCCGCTTGCCAATCGGTCGAGTTACCCGGATTGGCCGGTGCAACGATTGCCGCCAGGTTGTCCCGAAGCATCAGCCGCCGCACTGCAGCCCAGCGACGATCGCGCTCGGCAATCGAAAAGCGCCGAAAGACATGTCGTGGAATCGTACTGATCGCAAGCCCTCCTCGAACGGGAAGATTGTTTAGAGACGCTAAGGAACTTCCTCCGTCCGCCTCTCTGAAGAAAGCTCGAACATGCCGGAATTGCGCCCGCTCATCGAAGATCTCGTTGCCGGAAACCACATCCTCTACAATCAGGGGATCGTCGACGGATATGGCCACATCAGCTTCCGGCACCCGGACAAACCCGACCGTTTCTTCATCGCGGCGGCCGTAGCCCCGGGCCGGGTGAAAGACGGCGACATCCTCGAACTCGATCTCGACGGCAAGATCGTTTCTGGTGAAGAGCGCCCGACGTATTCCGAGCGCTTCATTCACGCCGAGGTCTACCGCGCGCGCAAAGACGTCCACTCGGTCATCCACAGCCACTCGCCCACGGTCATCCCGTTCGGCATCACCGACGTGCCGCTGCGGCCGATCATCCAGACGGCATCGTTCCTGCACACCGGGGTGCCGATCTACAACTCACGGCTCGTCCCCGAAGCGAAGAGCCCGCTCGTCAGCTCGCCGGTGCTCGGCAAAGCGCTCGTCGCGAGCTTGGCGCAAAACAACGTCGTGCTCATGCGCGGTCACGGCAACACCGTTGTCGGCCCCGATATCCGCGAGACCGTCTCGCGCGCGATCTACACCGAGGTCAACGCGCGCCTCTTGCTGCAGACGCTCTCGCTCGGCCGGCCGATCGAGTATCTCGACGCGAACGAGGCCCAGACGATGATGTCGCGTGGGGCGGGCCTGCCGAACGTGGGCGCGAGCCATGGCGTCGACCGCATCTGGCAGATGTGGCTCGACGAAGTGCGGCGCAGCGAGGGCTAACCGTAATGGCCACGCCGGATGTTGAATCATGATTCGCCGGAACTTTCTGTACGCGGCCGCCGCGTTCGCACCGCTGTTCGGGGCAGCCTCGGGACGTGCGTTCGCGCAGGCCGAACCGCCGACCACGATTCGTTTCGCCGCCCAAGCGGGCGACGATCTGCGGCCGGTGCTCTACGCGCTCAGTACGGGAATGTTCAAACAAGCCGGCTTGGATGTGGTTATGCAAACCGGCAACGGTTCGACAACCGCGCAAGCGGTCATCGGCGGTGCGGTCGACATCGGCAAGGGCACGATCACCGCGATGATCGCCGCACACGCACGCGGCATTCCGGTGGTGTTGATTACCCCATCGATGATCTATCGCAAAGACTCGCCGACCTCGGGCGTCATCGTGGCAACGGCCTCGCCGCTGCGTACGGGCCGCGATTTGCAGGGCAAGGTCGTCGGCTGCTCCGCGCTCGGCGGGATCGCCTATCTCGGGCTGCGATCGCTCGTCGATCAGCAAGGCGGCGATTCATCGCTCATCAAGTTCATCGAGATGCCGGGCTCCGCAACGCCGGCGGCCGTCGAAGCGGGCCGCATCGACGCCGGCGTCACCGAAGAGCCGTTCATGACCGAGGAGATTCGCAGCGGCAAAGTGCGCCTGCTCCTGGACATGTTCGACGGCTATCCGAGCCCGCCGCTCGAGTCCGTGTTCTTCACCACGCGCGACTTCGCGAGCAAACATCCCGAGGCGGTCGCGCGCTTCGCCAAAGTCGTCCAAGATGCGGCGAAGTACACCAACACGCACGCCGCCGAGACGCTTCCGTTGTTCGTCCAGCTCTCCGGCATGGATCCGCGGCTGGCCGCCCAGATCCACCACTCGTTCACACCGGTGTCCTTCAACGCGGCGCAGATCCAGCCGGTTATCGAACTCGCCGCGAAATACAAGGCGATCCCGGCGAGCTTCGACGCGCGCGAGCTGCTCGCGCAGTAGCCGCCGGCTAGCGCAGCTTCAGCGCAATCCGGCGGCGGCCGCCCAGCCCGCGTAGGTTGCGGGCATCGCTTCGAGCACGCCGGGCCGCCGCGGCTCCCAGCCCAGCACGCGGCGCGCTTTGGCCGACGAACTCACCTCGTTGCGATCGAACCAGGTGCTCGCGCTATCGCCCTTCATCGGGCCCTCGAAGCGGATCTCGCCGGTGTATCCCGCGGCACCGAGCGCCGCACGCATCACGTCCAAGCAACGCGTCCGCGTGCCGTCGGTGATGCAAAAGACTTCGCCGTCGATCGAACGGTCCGCTTCGACCGCGAGCAGGTAGGCTTCCGAGAGGTCGTCGACGTGCAGCCACGACCACGCTTTCTCTTGATCGCCGCGATACACGGCGTCGCCGGACTTGGCGATTTCGAACCAATCCGCAACCTGACTGTTGAAGCCGCCGTTACCGTACATGAAGCACGGCCGCAGCACGACGGTGCCGACGTTCGCGATCCCGAGCGCTTCGATCTCGAGCGCGCGCCGGAAGCCCAAGGGATAGGCCGGGTTGGGTTCGATGCTCTCATCGAGCACGCGCCCGCCCACGTCGCCCATGATCGAGCAGCCCGTCGTGTAGATCAGGCGCCGGCGCGTTCCGGGACGATCGGGCAGCGACGCGAGCGTTGCAAACAACGCGCGGTCGGTCTCCTTCGGCGCCTTCTTATCGAACGTCGTGTACACCATCACATGGCTCGCTTCGAGCACATCACGATAGGTTTCGGGGAGGCTTACGTCGCCGCGCACGATCGCAACCTCGTGCATGCGCAGGATGTCGAGGCGCGGCGACTCGAGGTTGCGCGCTAAGCCGGTGACCTGATGGCCGGCGGCGGCAAGCCGGATCGCCGCATAAAACCCGGCGTATCCGGTAACACCGGTGATGAGAATGCGCATGTCGGCCGCCTCCTGCGCGGCTAAAGTACGGCGCGAAGCGTCGCGTTATCGTAGGGCTTCAACGGCTTCCCGCGCTCGACTTTATGCACCCACGCGGCGTCGTTGAGGATCGCTCGCGCGGATGCGATCAGATCGAACTCGCCGCGCTCGAAGCGACGCATGACCTTGTCCATGTTGTCGGTCGACTGCGGCGGCCCGGGCGCCCCGGGACTGAAGAACGACCGTCCGATGCCGATACCGCCGCCGGTGATCGTCACGCATCCGGTGATCTTTTTCGCCCAGCCGGCGAGGTTGAGTTCGGAACCCGCAAACGCGGGGTTGTCGAACATCCCCTCGGCGGCGTCGAAGACGTCGACTCCGGCTTCTGCCAGCGGCTCGAGCACGTCGGCGAATTCCGCCGGCGTATCGGCGTTGGTGGCATCGCGATCCTGATGCTTCCATTGCGTGAAGCGGTAAAAGATCGGCAGATCGTCGCCCGCACCGCGGCGCACCGCACGTACCACTTCCGCGGCAAAGCGCGTGCGTTCGCGCCGGTCGCCGCCCCAACGGTCGGTGCGCAGGTTCGTCTCCGCCCACAAGAACGAATCGGGCAGATAGCCGTTCGCACCGTGGATCGCGATGCCGTCGAAGCCGAGTGCCGCCGCGTTGCGCGCGCTGCGTCCATAGCCTTCGATGATCTCGAGGATTTCGTCATCCGTGAGCGCGCGCCCGGGCTTCGCCAGATGTTCGATGTGCTCGGGACTGAGCAACGTTCGTCGCCCGAGCGGTCCCCAAATGCCGGACGGCATCGCCGTTTCCGCTTCAGGGTGATAGCCGGTGCCGGGTTCGCGCATCACGCCCATATGCCATAACTGCGGAACGATCTTACCGCCGCCGGCATGCGCAAGTTCGACGACGCGCCGCCAGCCCGCGAGCGCAGCGTCACCGTGCAGCACCGGAATCGCACAACCGCGTCCCTCGCCCGCACCCACCGAAGCCGGATGATCGACGCCGACCCCGCCGACGGTAACGAGCCCGATCCCGCCGTCGACGCGACGGCGAAAGTATTGCGCCAGCTCTTCGTCGGGCACACCGTTCGGCGAACTGTTCCGGTTTGCCGGCGACATCACGAAGCGATTGGCAACGCTCAGGCTGCGAATCTGCAACGGCTGGAAGAGCGCGGCAACGTCGATCATACGGATTCCCCTCGTTCAAGGAATCCGCTTAGCTCTCTAATTAGTTAAATCATGCACCTGCGCGGACCGGTAATTTCCAATTCGGGCGGACGAAGTGGCACGTGTAGCCGTTGGGATACTGCTGCAAGTAATCTTGGTGCTCGGGTTCCGCTTCCCAGAAATCACCGGCCGGCGCGACCTCGGTCACGACCTTGCCCGGCCACAATCCTGATGCGTTGACGTCGGCGATCGTGTCTTCTGCGACGCGCTTCTGTTCGTCGCTCGTGTAATAGATGGCCGAACGGTAGCTCGTGCCGCGATCGTTGCCCTGACGGTTGAGCGTCGTCGGATCGTGGATCTGAAAGAAGAACTCGAGGATCGACCGGTAGCTGATCTTGCTCGGATCGAAGATGATCTCGACCGCTTCGGCATGCGAGCCGTGATTGCGATAGGTCGCGTTCTTCACGTCGCCGCCCGAGTAGCCCACTCGCGTGGAAATTACGCCGGGATAGGTGCGCAGCAGCTCTTGTACGCCCCAGAAACAGCCGCCGGCCAGGATCGCGCGTTCGGTCGATACAGTCATGTCTTCTCTCCTTGTGCCCCCGCTAGAACCACAGGAGTAGGCACCTTGGCTGCAGCGAAGGCACCCCCAAAGGGGGATGGCCATGACACAGACTCGGCACGACTTTCTGGCGACCGGTGCGGTTGCCGCAACCCTGACCGGCGGCGCGGCCCTGTTCGGCTCGCCGGTACTGGCCGCGGCCGGGGACGCCGACGCGTCGCAGCCGGCGCCGCCGCTGCAGAACTTCGGCTCCTATGCCGCGCCGACCGACGTCAAGGCGATCACCATCATCAACCTGCGCGAGTTGGAGGGTGCCGCCCAGAAGGTCATCCCGGCCGGCGGCTTCGGGTACATCGAAGGCGCTGCCGGCGATGAGTGGACGAAGCACGAGAACGAAGCCGCCTACAAACGCGTCACGATCGTGCCGCACTACCTCAGCGGCCTCGATGCCGCCGACACGTCGACGACGCTGCTCGGGAACAAGATCTCGATGCCGATCATCGTGACCGTGATGGGCGGCCATGGCTTAGCGCACGCATCGGCGGAAGCCGGCACGGCACGCGGGGCCGCCGCCGCGGGAACGCTGATGATCGCGCCGTCGCAATCGAACGTCACGCTGGAAGACACGATGAAGGCCGGCAACAACCCGAAGTTCTTTCAGCTCTACATCCCGCCGGACCGCGGGGTGACGCGCGACGTGCTGCTGCGCGCAAAGGCGGCCGGCTACAAGGCGATCACGGTGACGATCGACGCGTTCGTCTCGTCGAACCGCGAGACGGACACCCGTAACAACTTCCACTCGAGCTTACCCAACGCCAACTTCCCCGCTGTGGTCAGCCACGGTTACGGAACGACGCCCTTCAAAGAAAACCTCGGCTGGGACGACATCGCCTTCGTGCGCGACGTCACGGGTCTGCCGGTCTTCATCAAAGGCGTGCTCTCACCGGCGCTCGCGACCGAAGCGATCAAGCGCGGCGTAGCCGGCATCCAAGTCTCGAATCACGGCGGCCGTCAGCTCGACGATACGCCCGCGTCGTTCACCGTGCTGCCGCGCATTGCGGAAGCCGTCGGCGGACGCATCCCGATCATCGTCGACGGCGGAATCCGCCGCGGGCAAGATGTCTTCAAGGCACTCGCGATGGGTGCGAACGCGTGCGCGATCGGCCGGCCCGTTCTCTACGGACTCGCGCTCGGCGGCTGGATGGGCGTGCAAGGCGTGCTTCAGCATCTCAACGGCGAGCTCGAGATGACGATGCGCCTCGCCGGCGCCAAAAACATCGCCGACATCTCGCGAGCCTACTTGAGCTAAAACGCATGTCATTCCGAGCGGAGCACCGTCAGGTGCGTAGTCGAGATGAGATGAGAAGG
>PLTN01000150.1 GCA_003164495.1 Vulcanimicrobiota bacterium | reverse complement strand
TCGAGCGCGACGTACGTGATCCCGCTTTCGCGGAACGCCACGAACAGCAGGCCCAGCGGTGAGTTCATCTTGGCGACGCTGTCCGGCACGGTCGCTTTGACCGCGGTGCGGATGTGGTCGATGATGCGCGGTACGAGCGTCGCAGGCGGTTCCGGCGGCGGCAAACACGTCAGGCAATATGCGATGCCCTCGTACTGCTCGTAGAGTTCCTGACACGGCGGGCACTCGCGGAGGTGCTTGATGATCTGCTTGCGTTGGGGTTCCAGCGCATCGCGCATGTCATCCCAAAGCTTTTCAACGTCACAGCAGCGCATCTAGTCGTCCTCCTCAATCGCGGAATTCTCGGACGTAACAATCCGGCCGACTTGGGGACCCAGAATCCGGCGGAGGATGCGCACGGCCCGATGGACGTGCGATTTGACGGTCCCGATCGGCTGATTGAGAATCTCAGCAATTTCCGGGTGGCTGCGTCCCTCGACGAAGCGCAGCGTGGCCGCAGCACGCAAGTGCATCGGCAATTGGAGCAACGCTTGTTCGACCAGCACCATGTCGGCCGCGCGATCGACGATCGCTTCGGGCTGGTCCGGACCCTCTTGGGTCTCGTTGAGCAGCGCGTCGGGATCGGCGAGCGAGTCGAGCGCCACGTTGGTCGGGCGTTTCGAGCGCAGCCGGTTACGCGTGACGTTCAGGGTGATCGTGTAGAGCCACGGCTGAAGGCGCAGCTCGGCGCGCTGCTGGGGGTCCATCTTGGCCAAAGCACGGTAAGCGCGCACGAACGAGTCCTGGACGATCTCTTCCGCGTCTTCGCGGTTGCCGGTCATGCGCAGGGCAAAGCCATACAGGCGCCGCTGGTAATCATCGACGATCGCTTCGAAATTCTCGGGACCGGGCACACCCTTGGTTTGGCGGGCCGGTTGCGGCATCATCGCCGGAGCGGACAAACGGTAATCCCCAAGGATCGGTGCGAACGCACTCATCACGAACCCTAACCACGCTCGCGTAAGGTGCGGTTTCGCAATTTCGGAAAGAACGCTTGATCTTCCCCGGTTCAAGGGGCCGTTTGCGGGCGAATCGTCCTTTTGTACACGATGGTGACGGGGTCGTTTTGGCCGCTGTTGGCAACCCGGCCCTCGATCTGCAGTGTTGCATCGAGCGCCAACAACAGCGCGTCCGCATAAGCATAGTAAGCGGTGCCGTTCATGGTGATCGTGCCGCTGAGCGCCGTGTCCGGGCGGTCGGGGAGCGAGCCGTTGAGCGGGCCACGGGCCACGAACGCGATCCCGAGCACGCGCCGGCCGTTGAGCGTGCCGTCCGGCAGACGCCGCAGGGAGCCGTGCAAGAGAGCGCCCGTCATCGGCGAGGGAAAGTCGAACGGAACGGCGCGCGTCAGGCTGTGCAGATCGCGCAGCGTCGGCGCGTCCAGTTCGATCGAAAACGGCTGGTTGAGGATCGTCAGGTAGTCCGGATCGCCGTCGGATTCGTCGTGCTGCTCGCCGTTGGCCAGGATCCGGGTGGAAAAAGCGCCCGTGGCATGCGTGGCCGCACCGCTTTCATGCCGGTCGTAGTCCACGGTCGCGGTGAAGTGCGTCACCGTTCCTTGACGGTCGATCGCCAAACGCTGCGTCCCGGCGTACACAATCTGCGTACGATCCGCGTGGCCGGCCACTTGGTAGCTGTCTTCCCCGTCGATCGTATACCACTGAACCGGCGTGTCCGCCAAAACGGGTGCTGCAGCGCACAGTAGCAACGCAGCAATGACCGATACCGTTAAAAGGCGGGCAGACATTCCGATCCTTATGATGTGACGAGGCGCGCATTGAACGCTCCAAGGGAATGGTATAACGAAATCGTGCGGACGGATACGCCGGTTTGCTAAAGCGATTCGTGTGCGGTGCATTTGTGCTGGCTCTGCTGGCGTGGAGTACCGGCGGTCCCGCGACCGCGACCGAAACAGCGTTCCCACCCTTGCTCAGCTCGAAACTCGACACGCTGTACGCCACCGCGTACGACGAGACGATCGGCCGGCACGTCAAGACGCAGCGTGACGGCACAACCTACGTCTCGACCGGCGATATCCGGGCCGAGTGGCTGCGCGACGCGAGCGCGATCGTGCGCCCCTACATCGGCGTCTCGCGCCATGATGCCGACATCGCCAAGTCGTTGCGCGGCGTGGTCGAACGCCAGGCTCGCTACATCCTGATCGACCCCTATGCCAATGCCTTCTCGGCCGACTACAAGGTCGTCGAGGAAAAGTTCGAAGTCGACTCGCTGCTCTATCCGATCTGGTTTGCGTCGGACTACTATCGCCAGACCAAGGACGCGTCGGTCTTCACGCCCACGGTCCGCAAAGCGTTCGAACGCGTGCTCCACGTCATGCACGTCGAGCAGCATCACGACACGCGGTCGCACTACACCAACCCGCAACTGGCGCGCGGCGGGCGCGGCAGCGCCGTGCGCTACACCGGCCTGGTGTGGACCGCGTTCCGTCCCTCCGACGATCCGGTGCGCTATCACTACAACATCCCGGTCAACATGTTCGCGGTGGTGGTCTTGCGCGACCTCAGCAAGATCGCCAAGGACGTCTGGCATGACGGGCGCACGGCCGCCGATGCCTGGGGGCTGTCAACCGAGATCCAGCGCGGCATCGAGCAAAACGGGTCCCTTAACCTGGCGTCGTTCGGCCGCATCTATGCCTACGAAGTCGACGGCCTTGGGCACTTCAACGTGATGGACGACGCGAACGTCCCCTCGCTGCTCTCGATTCCGTACTTCGGGTATCTGCCCAAAGACAACTCGCTGTATCTGGCGACGCGCCGCTTCGTGCTCTCCGACCGCAACCCGTATTTCTTCCGCGGCAGCTATGCGGCGGGCGAGGGCAGCCCGCATACGCCGCACGGCTACGTCTGGCCGCTTGCGCTGTGCGTGCAAGCGCTGACCTCCGACGACCCCGCCGAGATCAACCAGATCTTCGGCTACATCGCTGAAGCCGACGTCGGCGACCATCGTCTGCACGAGTCGTTTGATGCGAACTGGCCCGAATCGTACACGCGGGCCGACTTCGCCTGGCCCAACGCGCTCTACGCGGAACTGGTCCAAAACCGCCGCGCCGAGGCCTACACCGCCCCTTAGTGGATTCGCTTCAAGCGAATCCATCGCGTTCGGGTGCTCACGGTTTCCTCAGCGGAGTAGATCCCGGCACCCGAGCCGCAGCATCGTTCCAACCTACGGCAACCTAGGGGATTTTGCCGCGGCCGCTGCGGCGGAGGAAGTCGACGTAGAAGACGGTGGCGATCGCTTGCAGCGGTCCGAGCGTGAGCATATCCATCGGGATGTCGGACCAGAAGTCGACGTTGGCGAGGTTGTGCGCCCGCAGGTACACCGAGAGCAGCATCTCGGCAAACAGCGGGAGGGTGAGCAAGACGGAGAGCACGAGCAGCCGTCCCAGGTTCATGAACTGCGCCGAGACGGCGAGCGCTTTGCCGAGCGCGATCAGCGGCAACCGCAAGCCGCTCGGTGCCGGTTCGATCGCGGCGACGACCGTGGCGAGCGTGATCGCGCCGGAGAGCACGATGAATGGCACCAGCAATAAGCCGTAGCCGGTGTCGGCCGGCGACATGAGGACGTAGGGCGCGTAGAGCCACTGGCTGAGAAAGGCCAGCAGCGAAACGAGCGTTACGACGCCCCAGCGCAGCGATGCCGCCGTCATCAGCCGGCTCCAATCGGCTTCTTTTCCGGCGAGATCGAAGGCAACACCGATCGAAACGCTGGCCGCGAGAAACGCACCGACGACGATATCGAGGCCCAGCATGAGCCCGGAATCGAGCAGCACTTGCGTATCGACGATGTACTGCACCGCGATGCCGAGCAGTGCGAGCACG
Organism: Vulcanimicrobiota bacterium; assembly: GCA_003164495.1. Taxonomy (GTDB): domain Bacteria; phylum Vulcanimicrobiota; class Vulcanimicrobiia; order Vulcanimicrobiales; family Vulcanimicrobiaceae; genus Lustribacter; species Lustribacter caenicola. The sequence goes on along the minus strand of PLTN01000150.1, from coordinate 23,449 downwards.
ATGTAGAACGGGAAGCGTCGCGCGTAAAGGGTCAACGCCGTGGCAAAGAGACCGGGCATCGACGCCGGCAGTCCCTTGTCGTCGCCGATCACATCAGGCCGCGGTGTCGCGGCGTTCGCGTCGATAAAAGCGCAGGTTGGCAATTCCCGCGACGACGGTTACGTCATCGCAGTGTTGGTAGATCCGTCCGTCGATCTCGACGATGAACGCACCCTCGTTGAGGCCGGCGTGCGTGCTCGCGATCATGCGCTCACGCTTGTCTTGCGGCGCGCGCGGTCCCAGTGCATCGAGCACCGCGTGCGTGAGCAACTCACCCACGCGCAACGGCGTGGCGAGAGCAAAGGCAAGCGAATCGGCGCACAAGACGGCATTGACGTCGATCGGGACGCGGACCCGAATCATGACCGGCGCATTCGCGTGCGGCGGCAAGGCCTCTTGCCGGATGCGCGGAAAGCGCGATGCGATGCCCGATCCCGAACCGCGCCGCCGCCGTCCGTCATCGCCGCCGCCCCGGTCGAGCTCGGGTGGAACCGGCGGCGGGCCGCTGCCGATGGCGGCGCTGATCATCGGCGTGATCGTGGCCGGGCTCGGGATCGGCGCGCTCGTCTCCGCGTTTCAGAACCGCGGCACGCTGCCGGAACTCGGCGCGACCTCGGTTCCGCTCGTCACGCCGGTCCCACAGCCGGCCGGACCGCAACCGGTGGTGACGCTCGAACCGACCGCGCCGCCGGTCCCTTCGCCCGCGCCGTCGGCCACGGCGTCCCCGACGCCCAAGCCGTCGCCGACCGCGAGCGCCTCGCCCTCGCCCTCGGCAACGGTAACGCCGCACGCAACGGCCGCACCGAGCACGGCGGGCGCAACGCCGTCGCCGCTCGCGGTGGCGTCGGCGTCGCCGCATCCCGTTTCGACGGCTGCGCTGAAGCCGATCATCGTCGTCGTCACCCCCAGCCCCTCGCCCTCGGCGCGGCCGACGCCGGCAGCGAGCGCCCGCCTGCCCATACCGGCGAGCCCGACGGACCCGGCGTTGGCGCTCGTGCGCCGCTACATCGAGGACTTGATCGCGGGCGACGAGACCGGAGCGTATGCTGCGCTGGGCGGAACGAGCAGCGACCGAACCCTCGACCTCAAGGAAGAAGCGTTCCTCGACAAGGATGCGCGTATCACGTCGATGCGCGTAAGCCGTAGCGACGGCACGGGCGCGACGGTCGACGCAGACATCACGTCAGCGCATGGATCCTACGCCGCAACATTCCGCGTCACTTACGGACCGAACGGAAGCATCATCTCCCAGCACGACTACATCAAGATCTAAGGTGCGCATGAAAGGGTCCCCCCGCCAATGACACAGACGGCACTGCAAGACATCTTGGAACTGCGGCGCATCGATGCGCCGACGTTACGGCCGCAAGCGATCGCCTTCGACGGCTCGAGCCTGTGGCTCGGATCGCTCGAAACGGAACGGCTCTACGCGATCGCGCCCAACACCTGGACCGTCACCGACGAAATGAGCGTTCCGGGAAAACCGTGGGGCATGACGGTTGCGGGCGACGAGCTGCGCGTGCTGCTCGGTCAAACGGCGGAAGATCATCGCTCGATCTTCCGCGCCGTTCCCGGTCACGGCGTGCGCAACAGCAGCGCCGTTCCGTGTCCCGATGACACCGGCTCGCATCTCTCCTACGACGGCGACCGGCTCTACGTTAGCCAATGGTACAACCGCCGCATCATCGCCCTCGACGACACCGGGAAGCCCGGCACGATCGTCGACGTTCCGCATCAGATCTGCGGCCACACGATCGTGAACGGCTGCTTCTACTGCGTGACGGTCGAGGACGAAACGACCGGACCGTACTGGCTCACCCGCGTCGACGCGCGCGGCTCGTCACCAACGTCGATCGATCTCGCCACGATCCCGTTCAACGCTCGCGGCCTCGCCTTCGACGGCGAGCGCTTCTGGACGAACGACCGCGAAATCCACCAAACCGTCGCCTTCGCCAAACCCGACTGAGCCGGTGATGGAGCGAGCGCAGGAAAATCGAGCCCTGCTTCTCATGTTGTTGCGAGCTCGAATTGGGGGGCGCGGAGCCTGGGGCGCAGCGCCTTTAGACGTGTAGGTAGCGGCGGAGGACTTCTTCGTTGGTGCGGAGGTTTTCGGGGGTGCCTTCGTAGACGATTTCGCCTTGATCGAGGATGTAGCAGCGGTCGGCGACGCCGAGTGCGGAGTAGAGGTTCTGCTCGACCAGCAGAATCGTCATGCCGGCATCCTTAATCTCGCGGATCACCGCTTCGACCTCGCGCACGATTAGCGGCGCAAGGCCTTCAGTCGGTTCGTCGAGCAGCAGCACGCGCGTGTCTTGCACGAGCGCGCGGGCGATCGCGAGCATCTGTTTCTCGCCGCCGGAGATCTCGTCGCCCTTGTTGGCGAGCCGCTCGCGCAAACGTGGAAAGCGCTCGTAGACGCGAGCGAGCGGCCAGCCGGGTTTGCGGGCCGTGATCTGCGCGATGCGCAGGTTCTCGGCGACGGTGAGGTTGGTGAAGATGCGGCGCTCTTCGGGGACTAATGCTATCCCCTTGCGCGCGATCGACATCATGTCGCGGCCCGCGAGCTCCTCGCCGGCGAGCTTCACGCTGCCGTTGCGCGGCTGCACCCAGCCGACGATCGATTTGAGCGTGGTCGTCTTGCCGACGCCGTTGCGGCCCAAAAGCGCGACGGTTTCGCCCGCGCCGATCGTGAGCGACACCGACTTGAGAATGTGGTTCTCGCCGTAGTAGCTGTCGACGCCCTCGAGTGCGAGGAGCGGCGCGGTCGCGATCGCGGTCATGCCTCGATCTCCGCTTCGCTGTGTCCGCCGAGATAGGCGTCCTGCACGCGCTGGTTGGCGCGAATCTCGGCCGGCGTGCCGTTGGCCAGCACGCGCCCCGCTTCGAGCACGGTGATCGAGTCGGAGATCCCCATGATCAGATCCATGTCGTGTTCGATGATCAGCACGGTCATCGAACTTGCAAGCTTGCGCACCAGGGCTTCGGTCTTGCGCGCTTCGTCGCGCGACATCCCGGCGACCGGTTCGTCGAGCAGCAAGATCTCGGGCGCGGTGGCGAGCGCGATGGCGATATCGAGACGCTTCTTGTCGCCGTGAGCGAGGTCGCCCGAGCGAACGCCGGCGACGCCGCCGAGATCGACTTGCTCGAGCGCGCGTTCGGCCAGCGCGTCGACGCCGGACAGACGCCCGGAACGGCGCAGCAGCTCGAGCGCAAACGCACCTTGCGTGTGGGCGAGCGCCGCGAGCCGGCAGTTTTGCAGCACCGTCTGTTCGGGATAGATGTTCGCGGTCTGAAAGGCTTTGGCGATGCCGAGGTGCACGCGTTTCGTTCCGTCCAAACGCGTGATGTCGTTGCCCTTGAAGAAGATCGTGCCGCTCGTCGCTTCGGTGGTTCCGGAAAGCAGGTTGAAGAACGTCGTCTTGCCCGCCCCGTTCGGCCCGATCACCGCCCGCAGTTCGCCCGCTTCGACGCTGAAATCGATGTCGGCGTTGGCCGCAAACCTGCCAAACGACTTGCCGAGGGCTTTGGTTTCTAAAATCATTTTGAAAGGCGCTCCGGCCCAGCCTGCGCGCCCCCCGGCGCGGATGCGCCGCGACGCGAAGCGTCGTTGGATTCGCTTTGCGAATCCCCGCCCCCGTTCCGAGCTCGCAACGACTGTGTCAGCAGGGCTCGGTTTTTCTGCGCTCGCTCCTTCGCCTTTTTCGATATCGTCCCGACGATGCCGGCGGGTAGGAACACGACGACCGCGACGAAGACGATGCCTTCGATCAAGCGCCAGTAGTCGATGCGGGCGGAGAGGACGCTCTCGAGATACATGATCAGCCCGGTGCCGATCACGGGCCCGAGCAGCGTCTGCACGCCGCCGACGATCGTGTAGATCACGAACGAACCGCTGCGATCGATGCCGACGGCGTCGACCGGGACGCTGCCGTCGTAGAGCGCGCGCAAGGCTCCGGCGAGCCCCGTCAGCGCGCCGGAGATCGCGAACGCGGCCAAGCGGTACGCCGGCGCGTTGAAACCGATCAGCGTGCTGCGTTCTTCGTTTTCGCGAATCGCCGTCAGCACTTCGCCGAATTGCGAGCGCGTGAGCGCGCGCACGCCGACCATGACGCCGAAGAGCACGAGCGCGGCAAACACGTACCACAGCTTGATGTCGCTGAGATTTCCGAACGGCCCCAGCGGCAGCGCCGGCAACGCGGTTCCGAGGTCGATCGAGTACGGGCCGATCGGCAGCAGCGCGGCCGGAAAGTTCTGCAAGCCGTCGTCACCATTGGTCCAGTCTTGCGACTGTTCGACGACGAAGTAGATCATCTGGGCGAACGCGAGCGTCAGCAGCGCGAAGTAGATCCCATACAGCCGCACGGCCAGCGCGCCGACGAGCAATGCGAGCACCGTCGCCGCCAGCGTTGCGCCGAGGACGGCGAGCCACAAATTCGGCTGCTGCGGCATCACCCGGATCAACAACAGGGCCGCGACGTAGCCGCCGCCGCCGTAAAACATCGCATGGCCGTAGGAGAGCAATCCGGTGTAGCCGAGCAGCAGGTTGAAGCCGATCGAAGCGATGCTCATGATCAAGATCTGCGTTGCGAGGCCCGCGTAGCCGTCGATCGCGTGGAAGGCGAACGGGAAGAGCGCGAGACCGATCGCGGTGAAGAGCGCGAAGCGCACGCCGGCATTCATTGCCGGATCACTTCACTTTCGCCGAGCAGGCCTTGCGGTCGCAGCAACAGCACGACGGCCATACACACGTAGATGACGACGTTGGCCGCCGACGGAAACGCGAGCGTGGTCACGCTCTGCAATTCGCCGATCAGGAGCCCGCCGAGCACGGCGCCCCAAAAACTGCCGAGCCCGCCGACCACGACCACGACGAACGACGGAACGAGAAACGCAAACCCGGTTCCGGGCGCGATGCTGTAGATCGGCGATGCGGCGGCGCCGACCAGGCCCGCAATCGCCGCGCCGAGGGCGAACACGATCGTCGAGGCGGCTTTGATGTTCCCGCCGAGGAGCTGCACCATCGTGCGGTCGCGCACGCCGGCCCGTACGATCAGGCCGTAGTCGGTCTTTTGCATGAACAGCCAGACGAGCACGAGCATCACGATCACGCCTAGCGCGAAGAGCAACCGGTAGGCCGGGTACACGATCGGGCCCATCGTGAACGACGTGGCCAGCGCCGGCAGCGGCGGATATTGCAGCGTCGTGGACCCGAAGATCAACCGCAGCGTCTCCTCGACGATCAGCGCGATGCCGAACGTCACGAGAATCTGCGACGTGGCGTCTTTGTTGTAGAACGGGCGCAGCAGCACGCGGTCCAGCACGACGGCGAAGAGCGCGACCGCGATCGGTGCCGCTACCAGCGCCGGTCCGAGGCCCCACTGCTGCGCCACGATGAGACCGATGTAGGCACCGATGGCGTAGAATGCGCCGTGCGCGAAATTTACCAGGCGCAGCGTTCCGAAGACGATGGTCAAGCCGACGGCGATGGCGACGTAGATGAGACCGAGGACGAGCCCGTTCAGCAGGGCTTGAGTGAGAGCGACCACGTGACCCCGTGTGTGTGAAGAACGGAAACGGGCCGGCGCCGCAGCGTGCGCCGACCCGTGCCCGTTACGTGAGCGAAGAAGCTACGCGGTTTCCATCTTACAGGACAGGCTTTCGAGCGGTGCCATGATGCCGGGGCCGTTGTGCTCTTCGAGCACTTTGGCAAACCCGAACCCGTCGTTGGTGCGGTCGGCCGCCGGCAGACCCTCGACCACCAGGCACGAGTTGACGCCCTGATGATCCTCTTTGCGGAAGTGCTCCGGTCCCTTGGTCATGTTCCACTGCATGGTTTCCAAGATCGGAATGAGCTTCGCGGGATCCGTCGACTGCGCGGCTTCGACGGCTTTCTTGTAGACCAAGATGTTGACGTAGGCGCACTCGGCGCCGTTCGACGGATAGGCCTTGTAGCGGTCGTAGAACGCCTCGACGAATCGCTTCGCGAAGGTGTAGTGCTGCTGGTGGTACTGCCAGTAGAACGGCGCCGTCGAGACGACGCCCGCGAAGTTGTCCTTGGTGCCTTTGGCCATGTACTCGTCGACCAGCGGCACGAGGATCTTGCACGTCTTGGTCAAGCCGAAGGTTGCGGCTTGGTTGAGACAGTTCACCATGTCCGCGCCGAACTCGGTGAGCACCAGTACGTCGGGCTTCGCGGCTTGCGCTTGCGAGAGCGCCGACGAGAAGTCGGTCGTGCCGAGCTTGAGTTTCACGTACGCGATCTCTTTTGCGCCCTTGGGGTTCACGACGGCGGCGAGGTTGTCGTGTACCGACCAGCCCCACGAGTAGTCGGCCGTGATGTGGAACCACGTGCCGGTGCCGTACTTCGAAATCAGCGTGCGCGCCAGCGACTGTGCGCTCATATACGCGTCGTTGTAGCGGCGGAACGTATGCTTGTGGCAGTTCTGATTGGTCGTTTCATCGCCGTGCGTGAGCGTTGCCATGAACAACGAACCCTTACGCTGGCAGAGTGCGGACACGGCCACGGCCGTGCCGGTCGACGAACCGCCGGTGACCATCACCGCGCCGTCGCGATCGATCATGCGCTGCGCGTTGTCGGTTGCCACCCCGGCGGTCGTTTGATCGTCACCGACCGACGACTTGACTTGCATCCCCATGATGCCGCCGGCTTTGTTGACCTGATCGATCGCGAGGTTGTAGGCGCGGAGCTGATCCTTGCCCTGGTCGGCATAGGGTCCCGAAAGCGGAACGTCGAGCCCGATCACGAGCTGTTTGCTCTGTGCGGTGATGATGCCGGGGAACCCGAAAGCGACCGCCGACGCAGCGGCGGCACCGCCGATGAACCGGCCGCGGGTGGGGGGCGATACATGCGTCATTGGCGCGCTCCTGTAGGCAGCGAGACGAGAAGTGAAATCTGCGATTCCCCTGAGAAAAGAACAACCCTGCGACATCAGTCGGAGGCCGCGCAAGTATTCTCCGCAGCATTGGAGGCGGGTCGGCCGGGTGCACGGTAGCAGCCCTGAGATGAAGCGTACCTGGGCCGTCGCGGCGTGTTTGCTCGCCGGCTGTGCCTCACAAGCCCCGCTGCTCCAGCCCCCCGATCGCGTCGAGTCGTTCTGCAGCGAAAAGGAACCCCGCGGCACCGCCATCGCGAGCGTCCTCGGCAGCGTTTCCGACCGGATCGAAACCAGCGTGGCCTACCCGGGCGATGCGATGCTGCGCACCGACATCAAGCAGAACAGCGGCGTGATCGGTCACTGGAAATCGCAACCGCTCTACATGCCCATGACCGCGCAAGTGCTCGGGATCCCGGGCAACTACCTCGACGTGACCGACGTCGTGATCGACAACCAGCTCTCGGGCGTGCAATCCCGGCTCATCTACGTTACCGTAACGACCCCGCAGGGTCCGAAGAACCTCGTCCTGCGCGCGTTCGACACGCAAAACGTCTGCGTCGAAGGCGAACGCCTGGAGTAACAGCAGGGTTCGCTGCGCGAACCCGTGGCGTTTGGGCTTCGCCCAAGCCGCTCTCAATGGTTAGGTTTGTCGCTATACCCCACGAGTTGTTCGACGAGCAGGCCGGTGAGGGCCATCCACGTTTCCAGGATGGTGAACGTCCGCGTTTGGATTGCGAGCGGGAGCAGCAGAACTGCGCCCGCGATCAGCAGCACGAGGCCGGCGATGAAACGGGCGACGCTGCGCAGCGCCACGAGGGGTTGGGTCGTACCGGCGACCACGTCGCGCACCAAGCGGAACGGCGAGCGTGAGGCGAGATTCCAGAGCGAGAAGGCGGCTGCATCGACGACGATCGCCGCGGCCACGCGCAGAACGTCTGGGCTCAGGTCGCCGCTTCGTCGGGCCAGGTAGCGATTTCGCCCAGCGCCGCGCTCTTGGCGACCTTCAGGCCCAGCATCGCGCACTTCATGCGCGTCGGACTGATGCCGATCCCGACGTTCTCGAGCACGACGTCCTGCGACAGCTTCGCGACTTCCTCGAGGGTTTTGCCTTTGAGCGACTCGGTCAGCATCGAAGCCGACGCTTGTGAGATCGCGCAGCCCTTACCGGAGAAGCGCACGTCGTCGACCTTGCCGTCAGGCCCGACCGACAGCTCCATCGAGATCTTATCGCCGCAGAGCGGATTCAAGTCCTCCGCCTTCGCGGTGGGGTGCTCGAGATGACCAAAGTTCCGCGGGTTGCGGTAGTGGTCGAGAATGTACTCTTTGTAGAAGTCGTCCATCAGCTGATCTTAAAGACCTCAGCTGCCTTCTCTAAGGCTGCAACGAGCACGTCGATGTCCGCTTCCGTCGTATAGAGATAGAAGGATGCGCGGGCGGTGGCGGGCCAGTTCATCTTGTCCATCAAGGGCATCGCGCAGTGGTGCCCGGCGCGGATGCACACGCCTTCGAGATCGAGGATCGAGGCCAGATCGTGGGCGTGGATGTCGGCGAAATTGAACGAGATCACGCCGCCGCGATCTTCCGCGCGCGCCGGGCCGTAGCACTGCAGGCCCCGCGCCGCAAACGGTGCCAAGCGCTCCAGCGCGTAGGCGGTGATCTGGATCTCGTGTTGGCGGATCCAGTCCAAGCCGACGTTGGTCAGGTAGTCACAGGCGACACCGTACGCGATCGCATCGGCGATATTGCTGGTGCCGGCTTCGAACTTCCACGGCAGCTCGGCGAAGGTCGTCGTGTCGTAGGCGACCGTCCGGATCATGTCGCCGCCGGTGAGGAACGGGGGCATCGCTTCGAGCAACGCGCGCTTGCCGTAAAGAAAACCGATCCCGGTCGGCGCGCACATCTTGTGGCCGCTGACGGCCATGAAATCGACGTCGAGCGCTTGCACGTCGACCGGCATGTGCGGCACCGACTGCGCCGCATCGACGAGGACGAGGGCGCCGGCGGCGTGGGCGCGCGGGATGATCTGGGCGAGCGGTGCGATCGAACCGAGCACGTTACTCACGTGCGAAAGCGCGACGAGCTTGGTGCCGCGCAGCAGCTCGTCGAGATCGTCGAGCTGTAGCGTCCCGTCGTCGGCGGCCTTGATGTAGCGCAGTTCGGCGCCGGTCTTGGCGGCCAGCAACTGCCACGGCACGATGTTGGAGTGGTGCTCGACTTGCGTCGTGAGGATCGCGTCGCCCGGCTTGAGATTCTGCAGGCCCCAGCTGAAGCTGACCAGATTGATCGCTTCGGTCGTGTTTCGCGTCCAGATGATTTCGGCCGAATGCGCGGCGTTCACGAACCGCGCGACCTTCACGCGCGCTTCCTCGAATGCATCGGTGGCGCGCGCGGCGATCTCGTAGACGCCGCGATGGATGTTCGCGTTGTACGAGGAGTAGTAGTCGACCAGGCTGTCGATGACGGCCTGCGGCTTTTGGGACGAGGCGGCCGAATCGAGATAGACGAGGCGCTTGCCCCGCGAGGTCGGCTTCGCGAGAATGGGAAAATCCGCGGCGATCGCTGCGGCTTTCACGTCGACCGAAGCGATCATCGCCGAGCTCCTGCCAACTTTTCTTCGAGCAGCGTGCGGAGTTCCGCGCGCAGGGTCTCGCCGGGGAAGCGCGCGACGGCGGGTTCGAAGAAGCCCAGCGCGATCAGTTTCTCCGCAGCGTCGCGTTCGATGCCGCGGCTCATCAAGTAGAAGATGTGCTCTTCGTCGATCGCGCCGACCGTGGCGCCGTGAAAGGCTTTGACGTCGTTGGCGGCGATCTCGAGGGCCGGGATGGCGTCGATCTTGGCGTCCTTGCCGATCAGCAGCGTGTCGTCGCGCAGCGACGCTTCCGAACCGTGCGCGTGCGCGGCGATCCGGATGTTGCCGAAGTAGCGTCCGCGGCCACGGCCGGCGGCGATGCTGCGCACGACCGTCTGCGAGTTGGTGTGCGGAACGTTGTGCTGCACTTCGGTCGTGAGTTGCACGACTTCACGTGCCACCGGGAAGAACAGCGCCGCAATTTCCGTGTTGGCACCGGCGCCGGTATGATCGCTGATCACGGAATCCGTCACCGATACGCCGCCGAGCAGCGCCACGTTCCAGCCGATACGCGCGCCGGCGCCGACGTGCGAGATGCGCTTGGCGTCGACGCGCACGCCCGAGCCGACGTTCTGCAGCACGGTGTAGGTGAGGTCGGCGTTGGCCGCGGCCGTCACGGTCGTCGAGACCGCGATCTCGCGCTCCGCGTTGCCGGTGAGCCGCTCCACGATCGTGGCCCGCGAGCCTTCGCCGGCGATGACGAACGTGTGAGCGACCAGGGCCGCATCGGCGACGTCGTAGTCGATGACGATGGGCTCGTCGGTGTTGACGCCGGCCGGGATCTCAACGTGCGTGCCGCGCGCGTCGCGGGTGACCGAAATCGCGGGCGCGATGACGCTAAGCGACGCCACCGGCGACCTCTTCGCGAATGCTGTCGTAGCCTTCGCGTTCCACGCGCTCCGCCAGATCCGGTCCGCCGGTCTTCACGATGCGGCCGTCCATCATGATGTGAACGACGTCGGCCGGCACGTGGCGCAGGATGCGCGGGTAGTGGGTGATGATCAGGAAGCCCGTATCTTTGCCGTCGTCGGTGGCGCGCATCGCTTCGATCGACTTGCCAACCGACTGCAGCGCGTCGACGTCGAGCCCGGAGTCGGTCTCATCGAGCACCGCGTACTTCGGCGCGAGGATGGCGAGCTGCAGCATCTCGAGGCGCTTTTTCTCGCCGCCCGAGAAACCATCGTTGACGTAGCGCGAGAGAAAAGCCGGGTCCATGTCGAGGATGCCGAGCTTTTCATAGATCATCGCGCGAAACTTGGCCGGCGGAAGATCGTCGGGTTTGACGGCCATGCGCGCGGTGCGGATGAAGTTCGCAACCGAAACGCCCGGGATGGCGGCCGGATACTGAAAGGAGAGGAACAGGCCCGCCCGCGCGCGCTTGTCCGGTGAGAGTTCGAGCAGGCTCGTGCCGTCGAGGGTGACGCTGCCGCCCTGGACCTCGTAATTCGGGTGCCCGCTCATCGCGAAAGCCAGGGTCGACTTGCCGCTGCCGTTGGGGCCCATGAGGGCGTGGACCTTGCCGGGTTCGACCGTGAGGTCGATCCCCTTGAGAATCTCTTTGCCATCGACGCTCGCGCGCAGGCCGGAAATGACAAGTCCGCGTTTACTCACGCCCTCCATAGTACGGTTTGGCCGGAAGAAAGTCAAGGAAACTCTGGACTATCTTCGCGTCCTATGGTACCTTTAGGGCAATGCACGACCGGTTTTTCGACTCTACCCGTGGGAAGATCGTCGGCGCGCTGCGCAGCCGCGGTGCGGCATCGGCGTTCGATCTCGCGGCGGAGTTCGCGCTCTCCCCGAACGCGATCCGCCAGCAGCTGGTCATCCTCGAGCGCGACGGGCTGGTCGCCGGCAAGAGCGTCCGGCGCGGCAAGACCAAGCCCACCCACGAGTACTCGCTCACGCCGCAGGCCGACCGGTATTTCCCCCAAGCCTACGACCGCATGCTCGGTGCCGTGCTGCGGGAAGTTCGCCTCTCCGGCGGCGACGCCGGCGTGGCCCAGATCTTTGACGGGATCGCCAAGCGGGCGGTCGGCAAGATAGCCCCGGCCCTCGAAGGCAAGTCGGCGCTCGAACGCGTGGAAGCGATCGCCGACAACATCCGCACTTCGGGCGTTGCCGTCGAGGTCGAGGAGCACGACGGCACGATCGTGCTCCGCGAGCACAGCTGCCCCTATGCCAACGTGGTCTCCGAGCATCCCGAATGCTGTACCGTGATCCACACGATGCTCGATGAGGTCATCTCGCCCCAAGTCAAGCAAACCGAATCGCTCGCAACCGGCGGAGCGGAATGCCGGTTCGAAGTCGCGTCTAGCCATTCTCAGAGCCAACGTTAGGATACCGTGGATTTTCAGAAGTTTCAGGCGCTCGTTGAACATCGTACCGGCTTCCGGACGATGGACGATGCTATGGCCTCGGGCGAGTACTTCAGCGATTCGTGCGGCGACATGTACACGTATTATCTGAAGGTCGGGCCGGGCGACGTGATCGAGGATATCTCCTATTTCACGACCGGCTGCGGCTTCGGCACGGCGACGTGCTCGCTGCTGGTCGAACTCGCGCGCGGCAAAACGATCGACGAAGCGCTGGCGATCACCGACGCCGATATCGAAGCCGCCCTCGGCGGCTACCCTGAGAAGAAGAAAGATTACCCCGAGCGTTCGCGCATCGCGCTGCAGACGGCGATCGAGGACTACCGCAAGAAGCGCGCGGCCGGTGTGATCACCGACGCGATGCTCGATCAAGCGCGCGCTTCGGCCGCCGTGGCTTCGCTTGCGACGCAAAACGGCACCGGTAAGACGTCGCAAGACGAAAACGAAACCGCCGGCCCGCGCATCATCGGCAACGACGGCGGCAAACTGACGATCTCGCTGCGCTGACGGCGACGGCACCGTCGTGGAGTTGCGCCAACTACGCTACTTCGCGACGCTGGCCGATGAATTGCATTTCCGGCGCGCGGCCGAAGTGCTGGCGATCGCTCAGCCGACGCTGAGCCAGCAGATCGTCGCGCTCGAAGACGAACTCGGTGTGCGCCTCTTCGAGCGCACCAAACGCAGCGTGCGGCTCAGCGATGCGGGCAGCATTTTCCTGACCGAAGTGCGCGGCATCCTCGAGCAAGTCGAGACCGCCGCCGAGCACGTGCGCGAAGCGGAATCCGGCCGCCGCGGCGTGCTGGAAATCGGCACGTCGGGCCCGCCGATGAACAGCTACTTGCCGCGCGCGGTGCGCGCATTTCGCGCCGCCAATCCCGAGATCGCGCTCAACGTGCGAATCATGCACAGCAGCGACGTGCTCGAAGAGCTCAAGCTGCGCCGCATCCACCTCGGTTTCGGCCGCGCCGGCATGCAAGCCGACGGCCTCACCTCGCTGCGCTTATGGGAATTCCCGTACTATGCCGTGCTGCCGCTCGATCATCGCGAAGCGCGTCGCCGTGCCGTGCGTCTCGATCGCCTCAGCGGCGAAGCGCTGATCACCTATCCGCGCACGCTGATCGGCGAATCCTACGATGAGCTGATCGCCTTTTGTCACGCTCAGGGCTTCGTGCCGAAGAACGTCATCGAGGTCGACGACGTCAACTCGGTCGTCGGTCTCGTAGCCTGCGGTCTCGGCGTCTCCATTCTCCCGCACACCGGAACGCTCCAGGCCGCCGACGCCGTAACGCGGCCGATCGCCGCCTCGCGTGAGTGGACGTTCTCGATCGCTGCCTACTGGCGCGCCGGCGCGCACGTGCCGCTAGTGGCGCGGATGCTCGACGCCGCCCGCGAATCGGCACGCGGCACTGATAGTCTGAGCCTATGAAAAACGTGAGGAATTAGTATTGGACGAATCGGCCGCCGGTAAGGCATACTCGATGGAAGTGGAATTCGAGCGCCAGGTCACCGGGGCCCGAGCCGGGGCGACGCGTTTCCCGCGGTACGACCACGCCGTCCGCGGCATCGCGAACTACTGGTACCCGGTGATGAAGAGCCGGGACCTGCGCGAGCGCCGGCCCAAAGCGTTGAAGCTCTTCGGTCAGCCGATCATGTTCTTCCGTGAGAACGGAACCGTGTACGCGATCGGCGATCGCTGCCCGCACCGCGGCGTACCGATCTCGCTCGGCCGGCAAGAGTTTTGCGGCACCTTCAGTTGCCGCTATCACGGCTGGACGTTCGACTTGAAGACCGGCGCGCTCGTGGCAGCGCTGACCGACGGTCCGGATTCGGCGATCGTGGGCAAGGCCCGCGTACCCACCTATCCGGTTGCGGAACGCGCCGGCATCATCTGGCTCTTTTACGGCGAAGGAACGCCGCCGCCGGTCGAAACGCATATCCCGCCCGAGATGCTGGCGCCCGATGCCGTCATCGAAGCGCGCATCACGACCCGTCCGGGTGACTGGCGTTACGCGGCCGAAAACGGCTTCGATGAGAGCCACGGCAAGTATCTGCACCGCGACTCGCTGATGATGTTCTTCAGCCATCCGCCGGGGTACGTGCGGACCGAGATCGGGCCCGACGACTGGAATTGGATCACGCGGAAGACGACGCAGGCCGTGCCGTTTGCCGAGTACCCCGCGCTCGGATCGTGGCCGAAGCGGCGGTTCTGGAAGATCGCGCGCTCGATCGTACGCGTTTCGATCGCGCTGCCCGGTGTGCTGCGCGTGCACTACGGCAGTTGGATCCATTTCGAATGGTACTTGCCGACCGAAGACGGCCATCATCGCTACGTGCAGTTCGTCGTGAAGCACACCTCCGGAATCGGCGCGCTGCTGTTCCGGCTGCGCTACTGGCTGCTCTTGCGCTGGGTGTTTCACGTGCAGTTCAACGATCAGGACGCGAGCATGGTCGAGCTGATGCAAACGCCGCCCGAACAGCTCTTCGGCCCGGATCATTCCCTCATTGCATGGCGCGCGCTGTGCGAGGACGCGCTGCAAGAAACCTGATGCACTTCGGCGACGAGCAGCAGCGGAATTTTACGCGGGCGTGCGAGCATGTGCACGTCGACGAGCTGCGCGCTCGCGCGGCCGAGGTCGTCGACATCCCGAGCACGGTGGGCGAGGAGTCGCTGCTCGCGACGTACTTCGTCGATTTCCTCGCAGCCGAAGGGCTCGATGCGAGGTATCAGCAGTTCGCGCCGGCGCGCGGTAACGCGATCGCACGGCAGCGCGGCAACGGCACGGGCGCCGCGCTCTTGCTCTACGCGCCGATCGACATGCACATCGCGGGACGCGTTTCGCAAGATGGACCGTGGTTGCGTCTCGACGCACGTCCCGACTTGGCTCCGGAAGCATTCGTCGATGGTGATTTCATCATCGGCCTCGGCGCCGAGAACCCGAAGGGTCACGCCGTTTGCATCGCCGTGGCAGCGGCTGCGCTGGCGCGCGCGAAAGTGCCCTTGCACGGCGATGTCATCGCCGGGTTCGGCGGCGGCGGCATGCCGGTTCAGGGGTCGCACGGCGTGGGTTGTGCCTACATGCTCGAGCACGGCGTGAAACCGGATTTCGCCGTCATTGCCAAGCCCGGCGGCGCGGTCGCGTACGAAGAGGTCGGGTTGTGCTGGTTCAAGATCAGCGTTCACGGCAGCTTCAGCTACGCCGGCATCCCGCGCCGCGAGCCGGTGCGCAACGCGGTCGTCGACGCGGCGACCGTCGTGACGCGCCTGAACGCGTGGTTTCCCGAGTATACGGTGCGCAACACGTCGGGACTCGTCGCCCCGCTCGGAACGGTCAGCGCGATCGCCGGCGGCTGGCCGGAAAAGCCGGCCTTCTTACCCGATCTGTGTGAGATCTATGTCGATTTGCGGGTCAGCCCGCGCACGACGACTGCCGACGTGGCGCGGCAATTCGGCGATGCGCTCGATGCGATCCGCGCGGCCGAACCCGGCATCACGCTCGACTGCGAGATGATCGCCGCGATTCCCGGGACGTCGACGCCGCCCGAGAATTGGATCGTCCGCTCGAGCGTGCGCGCGTGGGAGGAAGCGTATGGACGCCCGCACGTGCTGCGCACGGGCACGAGCGGTGCGACCGACGCCAACATCCTGCGCGGGCACGGCATCCCCACGGCGCGCGTGGGCATGCCGGCGCTCGGTGCTGCGGCGCCGTTCGCGGGTCGGTTTTCCATGGGCGTGGTCAGCGCGGATGCAATGGTTACGCTGACGCAGGCGCTCATCGCCATCGCTATCGACACCTGCACGCGCACCCGCGACGAAGTCGGCCTCGCACCCCGAAAGGAACGCATCCCATCATGACCGTGATCACGGAAGCCTCGACCAGCAAATACGCCATGGCAGGCGACGTGAAGATCCACTACAACGAGATCGGTACCGGCCCCGCGATCATTTGCCTGAACGGTGCCGGGCCCGGTGCGAGCAGTTGGAGCAATTTCCAGCACAACGTCGAGGCCTTCTCGAAAGATCACCGCGTGCTGCTCGTCGACATGCCGCAGTACGGCAAGTCGGCGAAGATTCCGATCGAGTATCCGAAGCTGACGAACCTCGCGCGCATCATCCGCGACTTCATGGACGCGATCGGGCTCGAAAAAGCGCACTTCGTCGGCAACTCGTTCGGCGGACAAGCGGCGCTCAAGACCGCGATCGATTATCCCGACCGCGTCGGTCATCTCGTGATGATCGGGAGCGCGCCGGTCGGTTTCAGTTTGTTCAGCCCGCAGCCGGTCGAAGGCGTCAAGCTGATCGGCAGTTATTATAAGGGCGACGGTCCGTCGCTCGAGAAGATGCGCACGGTGCTGAAAACGCTCGTGTTCGACGGCAGCCGGATCACCGATGAGGTCGTGCAGGCGCGCTACGAAGCGAGCATCGATCCCGAAGCGGTGCGCGTGCACTCGCTGCCGGCGCCGAAGAAGCAGGATCTCACCGCCGAACTCGGTCTCGTCAAATCGCCGACGCTCGTGGTGTGGGGCATGGACGACCGCGCCGGCGCCCTCGACATCGGGTTGATCATGACGCGTCTGATCCCGAACGCGCAGATGCACATCTTCAACAACTGCGGGCACTGGGCGCAAGTCGAGCACGCCGCGGAGTTCAGCCAGCTCGTACTCGGATTCTTCAGCACGACCACCTAAGGGGATTCGGATGGACATCGTTGGAGCGTACGCCTGTTCGCACGCAGGCTTGCTGATCTCGCGCAGCGACGACGCACCCGCCGCCCAACGCGACGCGATCTACGCCGCGTTCGCGGAGATGGGGCGCGCGATTCGTGCGGCCAAGCCCGATGCCGTAGTGCTGATCGGGACCGATCACGGTAAGATCTATCCGCTCACGCACGTCGCGCAGTTCGCCATCGGCGTTAGCGAAACGGCCGAGGGCATCGGCGATGCGGACTTGCCCAAGTGCACGGTTCCGATCCATCAATCGTTCGCGCAGGCGATCCTCACCGGAATGATCGACGAAGGCGTCGACTTGAGCTACTCCGAGCAGTCGCGCATCGATCACTCGTTCGTGGCGCCGCTGATGCTGGCGTTCGGCGACGACTTTCCCAAGATCGTGCCGATCGCGCAGAACTGCAACATGCCGCCGTTGCCGCCGCTCAAGCGCAGCTATGAGGTGGGCGTGAAGTTGCGCGCTGCGATCGAAGCCGGTCCGAGCGGACGGGTGGTCGTGGTCGGCACGGGCGGCCTCTCGCACTGGGTCGGCAACGCCGAGCAGCAGCAGTTCCGGCGCCGCCCGGCCGGGACGCGCCTGGGGGCGCGGTCGCCGGGCATGACGATCGATCCGACCGGCCCGATCAACGAGGCGTTCGATCGCGATTTCCTGGCCGCCGTTTGCGCCGGAACAACCAACGCGTTCTTGCGCGAGTGGGACGACGAGCGGCTGTACACCGACGCCGGCAACGGCGCCGCAGAGATCCGCAATTGGATCACGCTCGCCGGGCTGACGAACGATCGCCCGGCGCGCGTGTTGGCCTATGAAGCGGTGAGCGAATGGCTCACCGGCACCGGCCTCGTGGCATTTTCATGAAGCTCGCGCAGCTCCGGCGCGCCTGCGCTGCGACGGCGTCGATCGCGCTGCTGGCCGCGGGCATCGGCGCCGCATCGGCGCAGACCACGCCGGCCCTGACCACGGTGCGCGTGCTGGCCTCACCGGTCGACGACGTGATGCCGGTACTCTACGCGCAGCGCGCCGGACTCTTTCGCCAAGCCGGGCTCGACGTGCAGGTCGATCGCGCCAACAGCGGCGCGGCCGCTTCGGCCGCCGTCATGGGCGGCTCGGTCGAGATCGGCAAGGGCAACATCATGTCGGTGATCACCGCGCACGCGCACAACGTGCCGCTGGTCATCGTCGCGCCGGCCGCGATCTACGATCCGAAGACACCCGATGCCGCGCTCGTCGTCGCCGCGGGTTCGCCGATCCACAACGCGCACGACCTGATCGGGAAAGTCGTCGGCGTCACCTCGCTCAACGATCTCAGCGCCGTGGCGACGCAGACGTGGCTCGACCAGAACGGCGGTGACGGGAAAAACACCCAGTTCGTCGAGGTTCCCTATCCCTCGCTGTTGCCGCAACTCGAAGCGGGCCGCGTCCAGGCGGTCGTCCTGCTCAAGCCGTTCATCAACGATGCGGTCGACACGGGGAAAGCGAGCGTGCTTGGCCTTGTGTACAGCGCGGTTTCGCCCCGGTTTCTCGAATCGGTTTGGTATGCGAACGCCGACTACATCGCCGGCCATCGGGACGTGATCGCGCGCTTTCAGCGCGTGGTCGCGCAAGCGTCGGCGTACACGAACACGCATCCGGCCGACACCGTCGACTTGCTGGTCTCGTTCACCGGCCTCGAACCGCAGCGGGCCGCGCTCGTTGCGCGCATGGTCAACGGCACCGTCGTGCGCGCGCAAGAGATCCAGCCCGTCATCGACATCGCGGCGAAGTTCAACCTGATTCCGAAGCCCTTTCCCGCGCAAGAGATCATCCCGTCAAGATAAGGAGAACCGTCATGCCCCGCGTTTGGGACTCGTTTATCACCGCCCAAGACAAAGCGTCCCTCGGCGATCGACCGCACCAAGTGTGGGGCTACGGAGAGCGGCCGGCGCTGCTGTGCGTCGACCTCTACCGTTGGGTGTTCGGCGACCGCCGCCAACCGCTGCTCGAAGCGATGAAGACGTGGCCCGGATCGTGCGGCGAAGCCGCATGGGATGCCATTCCGCACATCCAGCGTTTGCTCGGCGCCGCGCGTGCGGCGCAGATTCCGGTCGTGCACGCAACGAAGATGTCGCCGTACACATCCGGCATTGCGGCGTGGTCTGAAAAACCCAGTGCAAAGCGAGCGCCGGCCAAACCGGACGGCAACAAGTGGGATATCATCGACGAGGCGGCGCCGCTGCCCGGTGAGGCCGTGCTCTACAAAGCGGCGCCGAGCGCGTTCTTCGGCACACTGCTGATGGCGCAGCTCAACGCGCTCGACGTCGACTCGCTGATCATCTGCGGCGAATCGACGAGCGGCTGCGTCCGCGCGACCGTCGTCGATGGGCGCAGTTACCGTTTCAAGGTTACGGTCGTCGAAGAGGCGGTGTTCGACCGGCATCAGGCGACGCACGCGATCAACCTGTTCGACATGCACGAGAAGTATGCGGACGTGCTCGGCATCGACGAGGTCGTCGCTCATCTGAACACGCTGCGCCCGGCGTCGGCCGCGGTGCCGGCCTGATCCCGGAAACGAGCCCGCGCGTATCGCTCGCGAGCATCGCGATCGCCTTCGGACGGGTTTCGGCAACGGCGTTCGGGGGCGGTCAGATGCCCGCCATCCGTCGCGAAGTCGTCAAGAACGCCAAATGGCTCGACGACGATCAGTATCTGGAGATGTTATCGGTCGCGCAACTGCTGCCGGGCTCCAATCCCACCAGCGTCGCGGTGCTCGTCGGCGCGCAAGTGCGCGGCATCCCCGGCGCGACCGTGGCCTTGGTCGCCGCCGTGCTGCCCGGATTCGCGATCCTCATGCTGCTCGGGGCGCTGGCGCTCGACTCGCACAGCTCGTGGACCACCGGGGCCCTGCGCGCCTGCGCGGCGGTCGCGGTCGGCCTGACGCTGGCAAACGCCGTCGAGCTGACGATCAAGCGCATCAAAATTTCCGACCTGCTCATCATGGCCGGCGTGGCGGCGTCGGTGCTGCTCGTGCACCTCTCGCTGTTCCTGACGCTGCTGATCTTCACGCCGATCGCGCTCGCGTTCACCAAGCCCAAGCCGAAGAAGGCCGGCGCATGAACCTCGGCCGGCTCGCGCTCGTCTTCACCATTCTCTCGCTGCTCGGCTTCGGCGGCGGCAACGCAATCATCCCGCAAATGCATTTGGACGTCGTCGACTCCTATCACTGGATCACGTCGGCTGAATTCACGCGCTTTTTCGGTTTGGCAAAACTTGCGCCCGGACCGACGACGACGATGGCGGCACTGGTCGGTTTTGCCGTGGCCGGCATCGTGGGGTCGATCGTGGCCACGATCGCGGTGTTCGTTCCGGCCGGAGTGCTGTGTTACGCGGTCGGGCACGTGTGGGAGCGGTTGCGCGGCAACCCTTGGCGCGAACGCTTCGCGCAAGCGATCAAACCGGTCGTGCTCGGTTTGATCTGGGCCGGTGTCGTCACGCTCGCGCGCGGCGCGCTCGACGGCTGGGTCACGATCGCATTTGCGCTGGTGGCCACGGGGCTGATGCTACGAACGAGCCTCAATCAGGCGCTGATGGTGCTCGTCGCGGGAGCGATCGGCGCGTTCGCGCTGCGCTGATGCTAGCGCCGGTCGCGCAGGTAACGGCGGGTCAGGTCGACGGCTTCCACCGTATCGAGCAGCACGCGCGGCCGCGCGCGGCCGCCGGAACGATCGCTGCTCGACCGTTCCGTAACGGCACACAGGAACCACGGACCCGGCTCGGTCTTTGTTTGCCCGAGTTGCGCGCGCAGTGCCCCGGCGTCCGCGACGGTGCGCACGCGCTCGGGCGGCAGACCGCACGCGATGGCCAAGGCGGCGAGTTGCGCGGGACCCCCGGGCGTCGTTGCGACGTTGCCCTCGCCGGTTCCCCAAATGCCGTTCGCCAGCACGACGATGGTGAGATTCGTCGCCGGATGGCGCGCCAACGTGCCGAGCACTTGCACTCCGGCGAACAGCGAGCCGTCGCCTTCGACCGCGATCACGCGTTCGCCGGGGCGCCCAAGGGCGATGCCGTAAGCGACGGCCGTCGTGTAGCCGAGTTCCATGTTGTAGATGGTCGCCGGATGCGGATCGGTCGCGTGCATCAGCCCCGACGAGGCGCCCGGCGATACGACGACCGCTGCATCGTCGCGTTCCGCAACGACGGCATCGATGACTTCAGCGCGCAGCATCGACGGTGTCCAAATAGAGCGGCATGAAGACGACCATGCTCGTACGATGGTTTTCGACGGTTTGAAACGCCAGCCGGATCGTCTCGGCGTACGCTTCACCCGGCCGCAGCACGACGTTGTCGAGCCGCAGCCCGTCGACGATGGCACGCGCCGCGGCCACCGGCGCCTGGTGGTAATCGAACGGCTCGCCGATCACGCCGCCGTGGCTCGCCAGCACGAATACCGGCGTGCGCTGCAGGCGGCAGCGGGCGAGGATCAGGCCCGCGTAACCGAGGCCCGAACATTCCATCACGACGACGGCACGCTTGCCGGCTACGAACAGGCCGGCCGCGATCGCGATGCCTTCGTCTTCGCGCGCGCAAACGATCGTCGTGATGCGCGTATCCGCTTCGATCAGCGACGTCAATGCGCCGGTTCCGCTATCCGGAAGATAGATACAGAACTCGATGCCGGCGGCAACGAGTCCCGCGTGAATCGCCGTGGCGGAAGCTCCCATGTGATGCGTTCTTACACGCCCGTCGCGCAATCACTTGTCGAACCCGTTGTGCCCTCCGCCGATGCGCCGGCCGATGACGAACGGCGAATCGAAGGGCGCCGGAAAGTTTCAGGGCAAGCGAAGTATACCGCCGACATCGTCCGCGAAAACACGCTCTGGGCCGCGTATGCCGAAAGCCCGCACGCGCACGCGCGCATCTGCTCGATCGACGTCGAAGCGGCGCGGCGCGTGCCCGGCGTGCGCGTGGTGCTCACCGGCGCCGACATCGGTCTCACGTGTTTGGGGCGGCAGATCCTCGACTGGCCGGTGCTCGCGGTCGATACGGTGCGCTTCATCGGCGACCGGGTAGCCGCGGTTGCGGCCGAGACTCGCGAAGCGGCCGAAGCGGCGGCGCGCGAGATCGTCGTGCACTACGACGTGCGGCCGGCGGTACTCAATACCGCCGCGGCGCTGGCGCCGGATGCGCCCGCGCTGCATCCCGGCTGGGCGGAGTACGCGTATCCGGTCTACGCGAACCGGCCGCGGCCCGAGCGCGCGCATCCGAACATTCAGGGCACGCTGCTGCGCGTGAAGGGCGCGGCGGATCTGGAACCGATCTTCGCCCGCGCGCACCGCGTGTTCGAGCACCGGTTCGAGACGCCGCGCACGCACGCCGGCTACATCGAACCGCGCGCGACGCTGGTGTGGATCGACCGCGCGGGCGTCGTGCACGTACACTCGCCGAACAAGTCGCCGTTCGATTTGCGCAAGCAGATGGCGCGCACCCTGGGACTGCCGCTCGAGCAGATCACGGTCGAGTGCACGTCGATCGGCGGCGACTTCGGCGGCAAGGGTCTCACGCTCGATGAGTACGCCTGCTACTTCCTGGCGAAGGCGTCGGGCCGCCCGGTGCGCCACGTGCAGCGCTATAGTGACGAACTGCGTTCCGGCACCACGCGCCACCAAGCCGTGATGACGCTGCGCACGGCCGTCGACGCCGGCGGCACCTTCCTCGCGCATCATTCGATCGTTCTCTACGACGGCGGAGCGTACGCGGGCGGCAAACCGGTGCCGCACCTGTTGCCGGGTTTCGGCTACGGCACGATTCCTTACCGGGTCGAGAACGTGCGCCTCGAGATGTCGGCCGTGTACACGAACACGCTGCCGGCGGCGCACGTCCGCGGCCCGGGCGAAACGCAAACGTTCTTCGCGTGGGAACGGCACGTGGACGAGATCGCCGCCGAGCTCGGCATCGACCCGCTGGAACTGCGCCTGCGCAACATGATGCGGCACGGCGACACGGCGCTCAACGGCGACATCGTCGAGCATCCGAAAGGACGCGAAGTGCTCGAGGCGTTGCGTGGCGAGCTCGCGCGGATGCCGGCACCCGAAGCCGGACGGGCGCGCGGCGTCTCGATCGTCTGCTCGCACACGGGCGGCGGCACCACGTCGGTGCGCATGCGGCTCGAAGAAGACGGCACGATCGCCGTGATCCTCGGCGTCGCCGATCAGGGCGCCGGCACGTTCACGCTCGTGCAACGCGTTGCGGCGGCAACGCTCGGCGTGCCGCGCGAACGCATCGCCGTCCGGCAAGGCAACACGGTGGATGCGCTCTACGATCCGGGCGCCGGAGCCAGCCGCATCACGCACATCGTGGGCCGCGCAACGCAGGATGCCGCGGTGCAGCTCCGGGCCCGCATCGACGCCGGAGAAGCGGCGCCGTTCGAAGTGACGGCAACCTACGAGAGCGATCCGGCCGGATCGCAGCGCGTGCCCGACTATACCTTTGGAGCCTATGCCATCGAACTCGCTGTGGATTCCGAGACGGGGAAACTCTCCGTGCTGGACGCGCTGTTCGTTGCAGATGTCGGGACGATTCTCAACCCGCTTGCCCATCGCGGACAAATCGATGGTGGATTTGTTTGCGGGCTCGGCGTCGCGCTGATGGAAGAGCGTCCGCTCGACGAGAGCGGTAAGCCGCTGCTGTTGAGTCTCGGCGACTACAAGATCCCGACGATCCGCGACGTGCCGCCGCTGCGCACGGTGTACATCCCGGCACGGCCCGGGAGCGGGCCGTTCGGTGCGAAGATGATCGGCGAGCTCAGTAATGCCGG
>PLTN01000020.1 GCA_003164495.1 Vulcanimicrobiota bacterium | reverse complement strand
CCTTGAAGGAGGGCTTGCGGGCTTTGATCACTTCGGCGATGCCGGTGATGGTGCCGCCGGTGCCAACGCCGGAGATCACGAAATCGACGGCGCCGTCGGTGTCGCGCCAGATTTCCTCGGCCGTCGTGCGGCGGTGGACTTCCGGGTTGGCCGGATTCTCGAACTGGCCGGGCATGAAGTACTTGCCCGGGTTGCTCGCGTGGATCTCTTTGGCTTTGGCAATCGCGCCCTTCATGCCGTCGGCGCCGGGCGTCAGCACCAGCTGCGCGCCGTAGGCCTTCAGCAGGCTGCGCCGCTCGAGGGTCATCGTCTCGGGCATGGTCAGGATGATCGGGTAGCCCTTCGCGGCCGCCACGAAGGCCAGCCCGATGCCGGTGTTCCCGCTCGTCGGCTCGACGATCACGGTGTCGGGGCGCAGGCGCCCGTCGCGCTCGGCGGCTTCGATCATTGCCACGCCGATGCGGTCTTTCACGCTGCCGGCGGGGTTGAACGACTCGAGCTTGACCAGGACGGTTCCGCCCAGCCCCTTGTTCACCCGGGAAATTTTGACGAGCGGCGTGTTGCCGACGGTGTCGATGATGCTGTCGTAAATCCGAGCCACGGTCGTGGATCCTCACTTCTATTAGGTAGCGCGCCTTGAGGCAGTACCGACATAGACTACTGGACCGGTCCAAAAGCTGCAACAGGGTGCGACGTTCCTAGGCCGAACGTACGTTCGCTCTCACCGTGTTTTCGCTGACCGACAAGTCGCTCTACGTAGCGGCGCTCGACCTCTGGATCGACTCCGCCCAAGAGCGCGGCCGCTGCTACGTTTCGCACGGCCATTCCGACCACGCGCGCGAGCACGGCCGGGTCGTGGCCTCCGTGAACAGCGCGCGCATTTGCCGGCACCGCTTTCGCCGCCGCAACGCGGGCGACGTGATCTATGAAGAACATGCCTTCGAGGAGCCGTGGAACGAGGGCGAACACCGGCTCACGCTGTTTTCCGCCGGCCACGTGCTCGGCAGTTCGCAACTGCTGATCGAAGGCGCCGACGGCACGTGCGTGTACACGGGCGACTTCAAGCTCGCGCCGTCGTACACGTGCGAACCCCCGGTGGTCAAGAAGTGCGACGTGCTGCTGATGGAGTGCACGTTCGGCCGCCCGCAATATGCGTTTCCGCCGCGTGACGAAGTCGAAGCACAGATCGTGAGCTTCGCCACGCACGCGCTCGCCGACGGGCACGCACCGATTTTCTACGCCTACTCGCTCGGGAAAGCGCAAGAGGCGATGGCGATTCTCAGCCGAGCCGGCATACCGGTCACCGTGCACGGCGCGGTGCACGCGATGTCGCGCGTGTATGAGGAGGCGGGCGTGCAGCTCGGCGCCTACGAGCCGTACGATGCGCTCACGTACGACGGCACGAGCGCGCTCGTCTGGCCGCCGCCCGGCCGCAAGCGCCCCAAAGGCGCGAACAAACGTCCGTTGCGCACCGTCATGCTCACCGGCTGGGCCATGAACCCCGGCGCATGCTACCGCTACCACGTGGGTTCGATGATCCCGCTCTCCGACCACGCCGACTTTCCATCGCTGCTCGCCTACATCGAACGCGCCGAGCCCAAAAAAGTGTGGCTCAACCACGGCTCACCCGAGTTCGTGCAACATCTCCGTCGCCTCGGCATCAACGCCGAATACCTCGAAGCCCATAAGCAACTCGCATTGTTCGCATAGCCCGCTCAAAAGAGAGAGAGAGCGCACAAACCATGTCATCCCGAGCGGAGCGCCGAAGGGCGCGTAGTCGAGGGACAGCGAGCATCACCGCATGTTAGCGTTCGCTCAGACCTGCGATTCGATCGCGGCGACGGCGAGCAAGCTCGAGAAAGTGGCCCTGCTGGCCGCATATCTGCGCCGGCTCGATGATGCCGATCTCGCGCCGGCAGCGCGGTTTTTCACCGGAAGTCCGTTCGCTTCGGCGGATCAGCGCTCGCTCGGACTTGGCGGCCGCACGTTGGTGGCGGCGGCACATGTTGCTTGGGGCGTCGGCAACGACGACTTGCGCGCGGCCTATCGCGTTACCGGCGATCTCGGTGCGGCGCTCGGGCCGTTCGTGCGGCCGGCGGTCGATCTCGGGCTGTTTCGTGAAACGCTGACGCCGGCGCTACTCTACGCATATCTCGTCGAGATTGCGTCGGCTTCGGGAAAGAGCGCGCAGCGACGCCGTCAGGTGCTGTGCGAACGCATCCTCGGCGCGTGCACCGATCCGCTGGAAGCAACGTACGTGATCAAGATCGTCACGGGCGAACTGCGGATCGGTTTGCGCGAAGGCCTGATCGGCGACGCGGTGACGCAGGCATTCGGAGCCGATCCGCCGGCCGTGCGGCGTGCGGCGAGCGCAGCCGGCGATATCGGCGCGGTGGCCGTGGCGGCAAAACACGCAAGGCTCGACGAGATCGCGATTGCCTACCATGCGCCGATCGCGTTCATGCTCGCAACGCCGATCGCTTACGGCAGCGAATACAAAGACCTCGCCGCCGGATCGTGGCTCGTGGAGGACAAGTACGACGGGATTCGCGCCCAAGCCCACGTCACGCCCGAACGCGTGTCGCTCTTTTCGCGCACGCTCAACGATGTGTCGGCGTCGTATCCCGAAGTCGTCGCGGCGCTGCGCGCGCTGCCGGGATCGATCATTCTCGACGGCGAGGTCGTGGCCGAACGCGATGGTCGCGTGCTGCCGTTCCGTTATCTGCAGGCACGCTTGCAACGCAAAGACGTCTCGCCCGAAATGATGGCCGAGGTTCCCGTGCGCTACGTCGTCTTCGACATACTGGCGCACAACGATCGGTTTCTGCTCGACGAACCCCTGACCACCCGGCGCGCGATATTGACCGAAGTCTTCCCCAATTGNNATTGGCGAGCGCTTTGCGGCGGCGCGCGAACGCGGTCACGAAGGCGTGGTGTTCAAGCGCACCGACTCGGCGTACACGCCAGGACGGCGGGGGAAGTCGTGGCTCAAGCTCAAGCGCGAGCTCGCCACGCTCGACTGCGTCGTGGTCGGTGTGGAGTGGGGCCACGGCCGGCGCTCGCAGGTGCTCTCCGACTACACGTTCGCCGTGCGCGGCCCGAGCGGGCTCGTGCCGATCGGCAAGGCGTTCAGCGGGCTCACCGATGTCGAGATCGCAGAAATGACGGCCTGGTTCCTCGCACACCGTCTGCCCGAGGACGACGCTGCGCGCGCCTATGCCGAACTCGGCCTGGGGCGGCGCGAAATCGTGGTCGAGCCCGAGATCGTAGTGGAGATCGCGTTCGACATCATCCAGCGCAGCGGGCTTCATGCCAGCGGTTTCTCGCTGCGTTTCCCGCGAATCGCGCGCCTGCGGCCGGATAAACCGGCCAGCGAGGCGGACACGCTAGCCCGCGTGGTGGAAATCTACGAGCAGATGCTGACGCGCGAACGTGTTGACTAGCTGGCCCGCCTTCCACGCGCGTGAAGCGGTCCTGCGCGACCTCGAGCAAGCGATACGCAAGACGCCCGAGGCGCTCGACACGCGGTTCTATTACGCTTCGTTCCTGCGCGATCACGGCCGTTTCGACGACGCGCTCGCGATGTTCGAGAGCGTGCTGGCCGTCGCACCCGCGCATGTGGAAACGCTGGTCGCCTACGGCGTGCTCCTCGCGCGCCGCGGCCGGCGCCTGGACGCGCGCACCGCATTCGAGCGTGCGGTGGCGGCCGATGGCGAGCATAACGGGGCCGTGGCCAATCTCGCCAACCTTGTCGCGCTCGATGAACCCGAGCGTGCCGCGGCACTCTACCGCGCGGTCCTCGCGCGCGACGGCAATTTCGCACCCGCCCACCGCGGATTGTGCAGCCTCAACGCAGCGCGCGGCGACATCGGTGCGGCCGCTGTGCATCGCGCAGCGGGCTATGCGGCGGGGCCGTTCGGGCGACGCGCCTATACCGGCGAAACGATGCCCGTCAACGTAGTCGCGCTCGTCTCAACCGACGGCGGCAACATCCCGCTCGACGCGCTGCTCGACGAGCGCGTGTTTCTGGTGCACGAACTCTACGTCGAGGCCTACCGGGACGAAGCGCTGCCGCCGCACGAGCTGATGGTCAACGCGATCGCCGACGCCGACCGCGCCAGCGAGGCGCTGGTTTGCGCGTCGGCGATCGCGCAGGACACCGAACACAACGTCGTCAACGCGCCGCACGCCGTGGCCGCGACCGGCCGCATCGCGAATGCCGAACGCCTCGCGCGGCTCGATGACGTCGTCGCTCCGGCCGCCCGCACGTTCGCTCGCGACGCGCTGCCGGCAGAAGCGTTTCCGCTCATTGTGCGCGCACCCGGCTTGCACATGGGCCGCGGCATGATCCGCGCCGATGATCCGCAGGGCCTGACTGCGGCATTACGCGCGCTGCCGCAACGCGACGATCTCATCGCGATCGCATACGTCGACACGCGCTCGCCCGACGGAGCCTGGCGCAAGTATCGCGTGCTGGCGATCGACGGTGTCCTCTATCCGCTCCACCTTGCGATCGCTCATCGTTGGGACGTGCACTACTTCTCCTCCGAGATGTTCGATCGCGCCGACTACCGCTTAGAGGAAGAGCGCTTTCTTGCGAATCCGCGGTTGACGCTCGGCACGCGTGCCTGGGACGCGCTCGGCCGCGTGCGCGACGAACTCGGCTTGGACTATGCCGGCATCGACTTCGCGCTCGACGGCGAGGGCCGGATCGTGATCTTCGAAGCGAACGCCGCGATGACGCCGTTACGTCCCGATGACGACGCACGCTTCGCGTATCGCCGTGCGGCAAGCGAAGCCGTCGGCGCTGCACTCGAGCAGATGTTCCGCAGGCGCAGTACGTGAACGGCGGCGGGCCGCTTCCCGAACGCTTCGCCGAGTACATCGCGACGTTTCGCGACGCCGGCGAAAACCACTCGATGGCCCGGTATCCCGGCTTGCCGTCGAAGCCGTGGTACGATCCGGCGACGATTCCGGCCGCGCTGGAACTCGAACATGCGGCACCGCAGATCGCCGCGGAATTCCACCGGCTCGATCCGCGCGCGTTCGTGCCGGAGAACGAACCGATCGCACGGCAGGGCGCGTGGGACGTGTTCATCCTCTACGAACGCGGCAAGCGACACGACGACCGCTGCCGTCTTTTTCCGACCGTCACCGCGATCGTCGACCGCAACCGCACGGTACGCAGCCTCGCCGGACTCGTGTACTTCTCGCGCCTTGCGCCGCACTCGCGCGTGGCGCCGCATTCGGGACCGACCAACATGCGCGTACGCGCACACCTCGGGATCGATATTCCGCCGAACTGCGGGATCCGCGTCGGCGATATCACGTCGACGTGGCACGACGGCCGCTGCATCGTCTTCGATGACTCGTTTCCCCACGAGGTCTGGAATGACAGCGATCGCGAGCGCATCGTACTCGTGGTGGATCTCTGGCATCCGGACCTGACCGACGATGAAGCGCGCCTGCTCGACGGCTTTCAGCGCTATGTGGAACGTGCGGCAAAGGGACTACAGGGCTACTGGTCCGCGAATGAACGCTAGCGTGGACCGTCCCGCACCGGCATCGCTCGTCGCC
>PLTN01000225.1:2206-3926 GCA_003164495.1 Vulcanimicrobiota bacterium | reverse complement strand
CCCGATGCCTACTCGGAGGAACAATCAGCGTGAGAAAAGCGCTCTTATGTTTGCTGTTCGCGGTGTCGCTGCCCGTCCGGGCGCAAGCTCAGTCGTCGCCGATTTACGGGACGCCCGCGACGATCTCGATCAATCCGCTAAATCCGTCGGCACTGAGCGGGCTCTCGTCGGTACCGTGTCCGACGGTCGTTGGCGGGTGGTCCTTCTGCAATTCGGTGCAGCAATGGGTTTCGATGTATAACCACTTCCAAGCCGAGAAGAACCAGCTGCTCGAAATGCAAGCCAACGTGCAGCGGTTCGCGACGTATCCGCAATCGCTCGCGAGCAACGTCCAAGGCGACCTGCAACGGGTCGAATCGCTCGTCAACCAAAACGCCGGCTTGTCGTTTACGGATCAGCAGATTCAGTCCACGGTTGCGCGGCTGTTTCCGAGCTACGCCCCGGGTGCCTCCTATGCCGCATACACGGCTCAGCTTTCGACGGCAACGCGCGCGAGTGTGCTCAACGCCTTGCAAGTCGCGGGCCTCGAAGTGTCGACGACGCAACGCGACGCCGATCTCGCGACGATGGTCAAAAACGCGGTCGCGAATGCGACTTCACCAACGCAAAGCGTCCAGGCGCTCGCGCAGCTCTTGAGCGTCCTCATCGAACAGATCCAGAAGGAGCAGCGTCTCTCGGCCGGATCGATTCAAAGTGCGAGCGCCTATTATCTCGCGCAAACGAGCCGCAAGCAAACAATAGATCAGGCCGAGCAGACGGCACTCACGCAATTCCAGTCGACGATGGACGTCACGTTTCCGGCGATGACGCCGGCGCAGACGGCGAGCCTCGCGACCTCGTCGAGCGGGACGCGTTAGGATATCATGCGTTGGCGCGCCGTCGTGCTTGGCTGCGCGCTGACGTGCTGCCTCGGGGCAGTCGCGCAGGCGCAATCCAATATCTCGACAGTGGATGTTCCGGTCGGCGTTCCGACGCCGAACGCCGCGCCTGCGCCTGCGCCGACCGCCGGAAGCGGACCCCTCGCAACGCCCGCGCCGCTGCCGAGCGGTATGGGCATCACCTCGAGCGATTGGTCCTTTCAAGAAGTCCCGGCGGCGCAATGGCTCGACGGGCTCACCTCGCAATTGCTCGGAGCGTTCAGCAATATCATGAACCGCTCCGTGCAACTCGCGCAGGCATTGTTCTATGCGCTGGCCGTCGCGGAATTCGGTTGGGCAACGTGCCGGTGGGCGTTCTCGTCGACGCCGCTTGAGGAAGTCGTCGCCGAGGCGTACTTCAAAGCGGTTCGGATGGCGCTGCTCTACATCCTCATCGGCTGTACGTTTACGCTGCCCGGTGGTGGTCCGGGGTGGTTCCCGCTCATCGTCGGTGGCATCATCAACATGGCGCAAACCGCGGCCGGCGTGTCGGTGATCCCATCGCAATACTCGTTGAACGGGAGCCTGAACCTCGCCGCGGGGTTTTCGCCCGGCGACGTGTTCACGTTCTTTTGGAACATCGCAATCTTCGTTATCAAGAGCGCCTTTACGCAACAGTCGATCGGCAATCTGCTCGTTGGCGCGTTTACCGGAGCCACGGCGATCTGGATGGTCACGGCAGGCATCGCGGCGCTCTCCGGCATCGGCGTGATGCTGTTGGGCGTCTATGTTTCCTTCAAGTATTTTCTTACGCTCTTCAAAGCCTATCTCGTCGCATCGCAAGCCTATCTCCAAGGCTTCCT
>PLTN01000225.1:227-2184 GCA_003164495.1 Vulcanimicrobiota bacterium | reverse complement strand
CAGTACGGGCCGGCCGCCGGCGGCTCGCAACTCGGATCGATCGCACCGGAAGGCGTGCGACTCGTCGCGGTGCTGCTGCTCGATGTGCTCGTGGTGCTGTGGGCGTATGCGGTAAAGACCATCCCCGAGCAGGCGGCGTCGGCACTCTCGGGTCGGCTCGACGTGCGCCCCGAAGAGTTCCTCGCCCACGCGCAGTCATCGTTCACGCCATCGAAGGCGCTGGGCGCGGCCGCCGCGGTTGCGGGTGGTGGGCTTGGCGTCAAGATGCTGAGCGGATCCTCGAGCGGTGGAGCGCCCACGATGTCCGATCGCGCCTCCGGGGCAGCGAAGGGTGCATTACAAGGCGCCCTCTTTGCGGGTCCCGGCGGCGCTTTGGGCGGTGCGCTCATGGGTGCCATGTCGGCGAAATCGGCGCAACCGTCGGGGGCGGACGAAGGCACGATTGCCGGTGGAGCAAGTCCGGGCGCATCGTCCCCATTCGCGAATCGTGAGTTCGCGCCCAAGGGTGGCGCAGCAACCAATCCCACCCCTTCGAGCGCCGGCGGAACCGCTGGGGGTGCCGAGGCCGACGGGGCGGACGAGCGCGAGCTCGTGGGCGCCGGGACGGGCGGTTCGCGCGGCGGCGCGTCGGCAAAGCGCGGCGGCGCGGGCNNGTCTCGCACGGCGAGGACCGGCTCGACGATGCCGGCGGCCAAACCGGGACGCCCCCGGTCGAGGGCCACGGGGCAACCGACGTCCCGAACGCGTCAGCGCAAAACTCAAGCGGGCAGGTCGCCGGCTCGGAAACGGTCATCGGCCGGTCCCCCGATCGAGTCACGGATTCGGGCAGTGGTGGCGGTGCCGATGCCGGTGGCCGCGTGACCGACGCCGAGGAATCTGCTCAAGGCTTTGAATCAACGTCAACAGGAGGGTCCGGTGACAATACGACAACGAGCCCAGGCGGGGGAAAGCAGGGTGGAACAGGGGGCGCGGCGCAATCAGGCTCCGATCACAATGCGATGCGCGATCTCACCTCCGCTCTGCGGGACACGACGGCCGCTCTACGCGCTCACCGATTCGGTGGCAGCGCTGGCGGTGCGTCGGGCGGTGGGGGCGGCGGCGGGTCCGCTTCCGGTGGGGACTCCGGCGGCGCGTCCGGCGGGATCGACCCGATTTTCGGCGGCGGCACCAACGCCATGAACCCGCTCAACATCATGATGTATCGCAAGCTGCTCGGTGCCGGTGCGCCGCCGGCTCCGCGCATCGCGCCCGAGCATCCATCCGCGACCATCGATGCCGGATCGTTGGTGAACTGAGATGCGTACGAATATCCTGCGGATACCCTCGGCGCGTATACCGGAGTCGCCAAAGACCGGAACGATCGAGGACCGGGTGCGTCACAACAGNNCTCGAGGGCGCGGCCCTGGTCAAAGAAGCCGGCAAGCCGTCGATTCCGCCGGCGATCATCACCGTCGATGGATTCGGACAAGTGCGCGACGTCGCGCGGCCGGTTCTCGCGCCGATGACCGATACCCCGACGAAACACTTCCTCGGGCAATTCGTGCAAGACGTTTTCGAGATCTCAACGAGCGCGGACGTCTTGGCCGACCAATACAGTCGTGCACGCTATTTTCTCGTTCCCGGCTCGACCGCATTTCTCGACGTCCAGCGTTACTGGGACCGCTATTCGCCGCTGCGCAAAATGGCCGANNCGCGATCACGAAGGCAATGATCTCTCCCCGACCCTGTATCGTGGCCGGTTAGCGTTCAAGCGCGGCATGCTGCCCGACAATAGCGATGACGCAACGTACGCAAACCCGTTCGGCATCCTCATCGAGTCGTTCACGTGGGATCAAGTGCAATGAGCCGCCGACGTTTCGCCGGCGCTGCCGTGCTGCTCGCCGTCTCGCTTGCTGCCCCGGCGCTGGCGGCAAATGATGGGCCTGCGCTTACGCGCATCGCGTACAATGATTCGCGT
>PLTN01000225.1:0-172 GCA_003164495.1 Vulcanimicrobiota bacterium | reverse complement strand
TGCGAACGTCCTTGCACGCGCTCACCGATCGCCGCGAATACGTGATCGACCTGCGCGCAACGGCCGCAGCTGAACAGCATCGTCTTGGCTTCACCTACGCCGATGCACCGGCCGTCGTCGTGCGCACGCTCGATAATGCACCCGATGCGACCGCGACCGCCGTCCCGGTCGT
>PLTN01000174.1 GCA_003164495.1 Vulcanimicrobiota bacterium | reverse complement strand
CAAGCGGCGGCATCTTCGACCCCTCGGACAACCTGGAAACGACGTGGGGCGAGCTCGCGGTCGGCGCGCTGCTCCGAACGATCGCGACCAAGGGCATCGAGGGGCTGAACTACGCGCAATGGGTGGCGCAGACCGGCCTCGCGCTGTTTACCGCGGACGATAAGATCAAGGCCGAGCAGATCCCCGTCTCGCGGTTTTTGAACCGCGTCCTCTGCTGCGATCTCGGGCCCAACGGCGGCATCCAGGGACTGATCATGGACGCGCTCATGGAGCAGCTCGAAGCCACGATCGATGCTGCCAAGCAGTCCGGCAAATTCGATCACGGCATCCAAACGATTCCAGCGCTCTCGCTGAAGAAGGTCTCGGAGAACATCGTGCACCGCCACGACGAGAGCGGCTGCACGACCTCGGTCATCGAGATCGAAGCGCAGGTACCGCGCGAAGCAAAGACTTTCGGACAGGTCGTGAGCTACGTGCGCCGAGCGCGTGAAAAGCACGGTCATGCGAGCGCGTTCTTCTTTCAGCACCCGGAGTACGGAATCGCGTGCTGCTACCCGACCGCCGCGACGCGCCAGGAACGGAACCGGGTCATTCCGCTGGCTAAGGTCATCACGCCGCTGCACCAATCGAACATCGATCAAGCCTTCACCAACGGCTTCGTGCGGTCGGTCGTCGACGACGCCGATGCCGAGGCGGCCTGGAAGACGGCACTCGAAGAAGGCGGCGATACCGTCACGCAGCACTACACGATGATCGCCGGCACGCTGCTGCCGATCTACGATCGCCTGCCCGACGACAACCCGATCGTCTACCGGCTCACGCTCGATGACGGTGAGCGGCTCATCGGCCGCGTGATCTCCGAGGAGCAGCGGGCCGGCACGCTCGCGCGCTTGGGCGTCGAAGCCAAAGCCGATCCGGCGCGGGCATACGCTGTGGCGAAGAGCGGCGCCCGCGTTGCGCTTGCGAACGGTTGGGTCATCAAGGTCTCGCGCCTCAACGGCACGCCGCGGCTCGAGCTGATCGTTCCCTCGCACCAGATCATGCGCGTGAAGAGCGGCCTAACCGCACGCGGCCTCATTGCCGAGACCGTCGCGTACGCGATGCGGTTTTTCATCCCGACCGGCGCGGATGAGCCCGCAATCTTCCACAAGCTCATCGACGATCTCTCGCTCGCCGCATAGCGCTGCGCGCGCATGCCGCGCATCCGCTGCCACAAACCGCCGGCGCGCGCGCCGGCGGGCAGCGGATGCACGTCTCGCCCGCGCCGACGAGGGCACATACCACCCTTCTGCGAGGACACGTATGCCGAGCATCGTCTACACGTGCGCGCACATTCGCCGCTTTGCGATCGCGAATGCGGCCTATGATCGCAAGCGCCATCCGCGCACCTGGATGAACGACGACGACGTCATCGCTGCGCTCCGTGGGCACGCGCTCGCGTTTGCAAACGCGCATCGCGTTCAGGTCATGCTCTCACATGCGGATCTCGCGTTCGGGCTTGCGACCTATCGTCGAGCGCGCGGACAGCGTCGACCAAAACACCTTGTCTCAGCCCCGTTACCACTCGTCAGCGTCTTCGGCGCCTACCGTGAAAGCGTCGCGTAATGAAAGGATCTCAGCAATGACGACGGTTGATCTTCGCCCGTTGCGGCACACCTGTACGACCTGCGGCGACACGCATGTGTGCATGGACCCGAATACCGCTATTGCGGCAGCCTCAGACGAAAACGGGAGCCTCATCGATGCTGGCCGCCTCGTCGTCGATGGTGCCCGCCGCCTGGCCACCTTCGATGGTCGGGCGCTCGCCCTCAAAAAGCGCGAGTTCGACCTGCTGTGGTCGCTCGCGCGGGCCGACGGTCGCGTGCTGACCCGCGCCTATCTCCTCGACACCGTCTGGGCCGACGCGCTGGGCGTCCTCGACCGGACGGTCGACGTGCATATTCGCCGTATCCGTGCACAGCTCGAGTCGATCGACGCTCGTTTGGACGGTGGCGCGGTCATTGCAACCGTCCACGGCGTCGGCTACCGTTTCGATGTCCCGGCAGCGCACTGGGGGCTCGCTGCAGTTGCCTAGTCCTTCGGCCTAGGCGCCAACACTGCCGGGAGAGCAAGCGCCCTTCCCTCGTCGACCTTGAGTAACGTCCGATTCTGCAATCTTCCCCAACGAGACCAAAAAGGCCACATTCGGGAACTCCATGCTGAAGTGACACTTGACAGGCTATTATAGCGACAGTTTGGCGTCCGTTGTGATAGGATTATGCCATGGCTTCACTCGACCAGTTTCCACTCGAGGCCGAGATCTCGCTCAGCGACTTCCGCTCTGAGGAGACGCTTACCAATCGACTGGAGACGTTCCACCGCTTGCGCGTTCGCCGGCGAAGCGACTTCGTTGGGGTCTTTCTCGACGTTGCCGAGTGGCAAAGTCTCGTGCATTACGTTGCTCGGCTGGAAACCGAACTTGAGCGACGCGAGGCGGACGCTGTCCGCGCAATCGTGTCTGAGCGCGCTCCGGGCGCGACGTTCGATCCGGGCTCGGCCGAGCGCACGGCGGAGATCGACAGCGAATACGAACGGCTCGTAGCTGAGGGTTTGCGATCGGGGCCTCGCCCCTGACCCCGGCGGACGCGAAACGGAAAATCTACCATCTGTTCGGACGCCCCGACGTCGCCTCGGTCAGTGCATACGTCGCACTCGACTTGGCGAACCTCCGGTTCGCAATTCCCAACGATGATGACTTTGCGGCAGCGACCGAAGCGGTCGCAAATGAGCTCGCCCATGCCCTCGGAGCGCCGCGAACGTGGGGCACGGCGCTCGAACATGACCTCAGCGGTTGGCGACGGAGCGCGTTCGGATCGCGTCCCGGGATCGACGCCGAGCTGCGGCTCGTTTTCCGAGCTCAGGG
Source organism: Vulcanimicrobiota bacterium (assembly GCA_003164495.1). GTDB lineage: Bacteria > Vulcanimicrobiota > Vulcanimicrobiia > Vulcanimicrobiales > Vulcanimicrobiaceae > Lustribacter > Lustribacter caenicola. Next base: position 954 of record PLTN01000174.1, on the reverse strand, counting down.
TGAAGCCGGCGGCATCGATGTGCTGATGTTCGGCACGCGTTACCACCCGGATACGACGAGTATTTACTACACGGCGGCGAGGCGCACGTAACACGGCTTGCGAGGCACGATTGCGGGTTCCGGTGCGACTTCGCGCACCGTTGGCGCCGGCTTTTTTGTGGAACTGTTACCGGCGAGTGCATGCCCTGAGGGCGCGAACGAAGTTGCCCTTAGGAGTACGCCGATAGCGCACACCGAAGGCGTGGAGAACCAACTGGTTTCCGGTTGGACCAACGCCGGTTTGAGGTTCGATCGTGTCCGACGACATGCGCCAGTTTGATGTGTTTACGCCCGCTGACTTCGCAAGCGCCGACTTTGCGCAGCTCTTCACCTGCGTCGTCATCGTGCAGTTCAGTTCGGCTACAACGAGCCTTGGAACCTTGCAACGACTTGGAGCGCAGTTGCTCTTGGCGCATGACCCGCAAACGATTGGCTTCGTGGACAAGCTCATGCTCGATCCGAACGACATCAACTGGATTCGAGCGTTTCCCGCGCAACGTGCGGACCTCCAGTTTCTCGAGCGCGTGTCCGATCAGGTGACGGGCTTTGAATCGAGTTGGGGACGTGACGGCCGCAGCATCGCGTGGTCAAATGCGGCGGGGGCTACGGCAGAACTGAATGTGGCAAAGTCGGGGTCCACGCACTTCGACGCATTCTTGACACTCTCGGAACCCGACCACGCGCTGGACTATGCAGAGCGCCGCATCCCCGAAACGCGGGTGATGCAAGCCTCGACGGATCCGCTTGATGCGGCACGCACCATCACGGTGTTTCTGGAGACCACAACCGCGAACTGACAAGCGTCGGCTTTTTTCCGATGGCTACTACAAAGAGCACCGGCGAGACGGAACAGCAGCCCATGGTGCTCGTCGACACACTGCCGCATGACGAATGGGAGGAGCAGACCGGCGAGCG
>PLTN01000001.1 GCA_003164495.1 Vulcanimicrobiota bacterium | reverse complement strand
ACGGCGGCATCTCGCCCGACGGCCGGCGCATCACCTACCGGATCCGCACCGGCCGTTGGAGCGACGGTGCCCCCTTCGACGCTCGCGACGTCGGCTTCACGATCGACGCGCTGCGCAATCCACGCACCGCCGTGCCCGATACCTCGGCCGTGGCGGATGTCGTGAGCTGGTCGGCGCCGCGCCCCGATACGCTGGTAGTGCGGCTGCGTGAGCCGTCGGCGCCGTTCATCACCTCGTTCCTCACGTTGGGGGCCAACGATCCGTTTGCGATTCTGCCGCGGCACATTGCCGCGCGGTATGTGTCGCTCGATCAGAGTTCGCTCGATACGAATCCGGTGGGGCTCGGGCCGTTTCGGCTGTTGCGCTGGGAGCGCGGCCAGCGGTTGTCGTTCGTGCGCAATCCGTACTACTGGCGCGGGCCCGCAGCGAGCCCGCGCATCGATGTCGCGATCGTGCCGGATGCGCAGACTCGTTTGCTGCAAGTGCGAACGGGCGAACTCGATATGACCGAAGTGACCGGCTTTGGCGTGGATGTCGCCCGAACCGTCCCCCATGCGCGCGTCGTAAGCCGGACCACGAACGTCGTTGACTACTTGCAATTCAACCTGCACTCGCCGTCGCTGCAAGACGTGCGCGTGCGGCGTGCGATGGCGATGGCGATCGACCGGCAGAAGTTGGCGTCGGCGGTGTATCGCGGGACGCTCGTACCATCGGACTCGGTGCAACTCGATCCGGCGTATCAGACCGCGCGACACGTACCGGCGTATAACGCTGCTGCGGCCGCTGCGATTTTACGGCCGAAGCATCTCACCGTCGAGCTTGCCATCGCGTCGGCGTGGCGAAACAGCGCGAGCGCTGCGGTGCAGATCGCATCGCAACTGGAGGCTGCCGGCGTGACGGTGCACATCCGGTCATATACCGAGGCCGAGTTCTGGGGCCCCAAGGATCGCGGCGGCGTGCTCGAGAGCGCCCACTACGATCTTGCTCTCACTTCCTGGTCACCGGCGCTTGATCCCGATCGCTCGTACCTGTTTGGCTGTACCGCAACGCCACCAGGCGGCGGCAATTCGATGTTCTTTTGCGACCCAGCATACGATCGCGACGAAGCGCGCGGCGCGCGCAACTACGACCCGGCAGTCCGGGCGCCGTTCTACCGTGCTGCGGGCAGAATTCTCATCGACCGGTTGCCGGTGCTTCCATTGGGGTTCGAACGGCGAACGTACATCGTCTCGGAATCGCTTGCCGGCTTTAAGCCCAACCCATTGGGGCGTGATTATTGGAACGCATGGCAACTCAATCGGCCCTAGTGCGCTAATCCGATCTCCGGAGCGACGAGCTGGGTAGAACTAACCGCGATGAACAGCAAACTTTCGGCGGTTTTGCTCGGGGCTACTATGTTCGCCGCCGGCGTGGCGGCGTTACCCTCAGCGGCCGCTGCAGAAACCGATCCGATTCAAATCGAAAACGTGCACACGTCGGGCAGCTTCTATCAGGACGCCTACCACGATATGAACGTTCTGCCGGCGTCACTCGAAATTACGTTCGAAAACCACTCCAACGCAGATGCAACGGACGTCGTCTTTGCCATTGAATCGAACGACTTCATCTATCGATTCAACGACGTCGAAAGTTTCGCAAAAGGCGTCCAGATCCACCACAGCTTTCCGGTAGATCCCTTCAGCGTTACTGCGAAGCCCAGCGTTCAGGTTGTCCAGGTTTCATTCGCCGACGGCACGGTTTGGCAAAACGCTGACGCGCCCTAGACGCAGTCGCTTTTAGGCCGCTCGCCAGCAATTACCGGGAGTCGACGCCGACATGCGGCAACCTGCACTAAAGCGCGTAACGTGAGTGGTTGCGGACCGTTCACTCAAGCATCGATGTCGGGCTGTTCGACGTCCTCTTGCGGGATTCAGAATGAACTCTCGTTAACAAATAGTCAGTTAATTATTCCTCGTTCTCGTGCAACGGCGGCCGCGCTAGTGCGGTTTTCCACGCCCAGCTTCTTGTAGAGCGAGGCGACTTGACGTTTTATTGTTTCTTCACTACGCTTGCGCGCGCTCGCGATCTCTTTGTTTGATTTGCCAACCGCGATAAGGCGCAAAACGTCCATTTCAGCCGTAGTCAAGTGCTGCTCTAAATGATCTGCCAGTCTATGATCAACTACTCTTTTGATGTGCAGGGCAGTGAGGCCAATGTACGGCCTATTCATACAAGGCTCAAGGGTCGCCAACGCATTCAAAAAGGGCGGCCCCTGGCATAATAGAGCAAGGGCGCTTTCGAGTCGCTCAAGGTGCGGGATATGTCCCCTAAATTGCTCGTTTAATTGTCTTGCTTGGGACCAATGACCAACAATACAGAGCGCGATAATCTCGTTTAAGATCGTCTCGCGCCCACTGTAAAGAGCAAACGGAGGACTCGAAAGCCGAAGTTGCTTTAACCTTACTAGGAGTTTCTCACATTCGATTGTGTTCGATAGGAAACCATATGCTAACGCCGCGTAGGTTAGGCGGTCGTACTCCAGGTCAATCTGCTTCAATGGATCTGATGTTGTGAAGTCAGAGATGACGGCATGATAATCTTCTCGTAACAAATGGCATAGAATCAGACAGTGTCGACGCAGTGAGGATAAACGTTCCTTTTCCGACTCCTCGCTCGCGATTGTCGCCGACTGCCACGCGAGTGCCTCACACGCTGCCTGGAGGTTCGCTTGAAGGGCATGATATTGAGCCGGAAGCCAGTGGCTAACGTGCGAAAATCGCCAAGACCCGGTCCGCTCAACTAGATCACGTAGTGGCCCGAAAATCAGTTCTATCTTTGAGTCGCGCGCTCGGTACAACATTAGTCCATAGTTGTTTAATGCTCGAGCATGTTCTCGGGGGTCGCCCGATAATTCGGCCAATTGAGCAGCCTCACGAGTGACGTTTAGGCCTGCATTATTGTCGTTGAGATAAAAGTAAGCAGTTCCGACAATGATAAGAGCGTCAATGTGCGCCTTTAGGGACAGCTTGCTAGTTTGATTAAGTACCTGACGAGCCAGAGAACGGGCTTGATCCTGAGTGTCGGCATACCGAGAAAGTAGTGACGCTTGATATGCGCGAGCCTGAACACGATCGGCATCACCTAGGCGATCAAATATTGTTGGAAGCAATGAGAGCCAATGCTTATGAGCTTCCTGCCCTTGAAAATTGAGCGTTCTGAATATGGAGCTGATCGCGCACATAATTTGGGCCGATGACGCATCCGACCGTCTTAAGATTTCCTGACCGAATCGTTGCGCCTTATTCATATTCCCCATCCAAGACCAATGTTCGGCATGAAGCTCGAGTAGCGTCAATCCGAGTTGTTCTGGTTTCAGCTCCCCTGTCGAATCGATAATGCCGCGAGCAACAGCCATGTTGCAACTTGTTGATGGGAACCGTTCTATAGCGTCAGCAAGCTCAGTAGGACTTAAAAAGTCAATCAATAGCGAATAGCCATCATCGAAGCGACCAGCGGTTAATAGAAGCTCTGCTGCCACATTTAATCTGTCCCGTTGTTTGGCTGGTCCACTTGCTGCTAGATGTTGTCGTAAGAAGTCTCGTAACAGGTCATGCATCGAGAACATTCCGGTCGAACTCAGCGACAGAAGTGCTATATTATTGCACAAACGTGAAATTATCGCTGTTGCGTTAAGGACGCCGGCTTCTTCATACCGATGTATGTGTAGTGGCGGCAAGAACGAGGCAAGTTCGAGTAGTTTTCGCTCGTCTAGCGACAATGATGCCCATAGATGTTCAGCAAGAAAGCGAAAAGTGATTGATCGCGTGCCATCCATAATACCATCAGTGGTGCCGCGGCTTGCGGACAGGCGAATGGCGTAAGTGAGGGGCACGGGGAAGCCTTGCGTTAGGGCAACCCATTCGTTGACTTGTTCTGGTGTTGCGGGGCTGCCTACAGTGCTTGCGAACTCATTCGCTTCATCTGCCGTCATTCGGAGGATGTCTGCAGTGATTACGGCGTCTGAGTAACCATAGGCTTGCCATCGAGTTAGCGGCAGATGACCGTATGTGCGCGAACTGAAGATCCACGTCGCGTGATCGTTCGTGAGATCAGCGAGTCGCGTTAGGAATATTGCTATAGACGGATCGTGGTCTGCGCGTTGGAGATCATCGATTGCGATGGTGAGGCTCAGGTCTCGCAAATGCGCGCTTGCCCACGCGACATACAGGTTGATAGCACCTTCAATATTTTGGACGCCAGCGTTGGCTTCGCTGGGTGGCGTCGCCATGTCCGGGAAATGCGGCGAAAATGCTAACGCAAACGCCTGCATGAATTTGTCAATCGTTGCGTCGTTCGGGGTCGACACTACGACAGACGAGCTGCGGCGTTCTTTCAGAAGCTCATTAACGGCCGTCGTCTTTCCGAAGCCGGCCGGCGCGATAACAGCCGTCATCGGATAGGTCGTGGCGGAGAGAAGGCGCTCAGTTATCCGCTGCCTGGAAAGCGGGGCACGTGGATAGGTTAAATCGCGTTGCACAGCGCCTCGCCGAGATTAGAGGGTGGTCCTGCTTTTGAGGAGGGGCTTTTCACGCTTGATCCCCGCTGGCTGGGCCGCGCTAGTACCGGTGACTTCTGGTACGTGCCTCAGGCTAGGACCTCGTAATTTCCTGGGAGTCGCTACGTCAGGATTTTGTAAAGGGTCGCGAGGGGCCGAGTGCCTAAGCCCTATGCCTAGTGTTGCGCGACACACTGATGGGCAGGTCGGACTGGGGGCCGACGTTACTAGCTTACTTTGAACTTGATCGCCTCTCTCAATTTGAGTACATAGGCTGATTTAATATGTCAATTTATCCGCGCGAACGGATAACCGAGGCCCTACAGGATTCTGCTAATCGCGGAGTCGCGATGTTGATCGCTCCGGCGGGCTTTGGAAAGAGTGAGGCTGCCAGCGATGCCTTCGGTGCTACTGCGCACTGGATTTATTTTCCAGAGGACGGAGCTAGCGCAGAGACCATCGCTCGTCTGCTTATTGAAAAGGCGTCGCCTCGTTCAATTCGTGCACTTAACGCTCATCTTTCCAGACCTCAGACGGAAGAGAATTTAGACCATCTGGCTGGGTGGTGCTCTGCAAGACTGCGAGCAGTCGAAAGCCCAATTATTTTCGAGGATTTTCAGCGAGTTTGCGCAGACGCGGATGCTCTTCGCTTCGTCCGCCACGTGATCGAAGCGACAGTCCCCAACGTCAGATGGGTTATCATTTCTCGTGAGACCCCGGAGTTGCCCGTGGGCACCTGGCTTGCGCGGGATTACATGTCGCTTCCAGTCGCGGCCGAAGATCTTTCGTTTGAAGTGACTGAAGGCGCTGCCGTAGCCCGCGCGTTGAACGTTGAAATCGATCAAGCTTCGATTAAGGATCTCGTAACTGACGTTGCCGGATGGCCACTGGCGGTCCGGCTCTCTCTGGCTTCGTGGGAGCGGACCCGCGCGCTTCCTTCGCTCCGAATTCGCACTAGGCGCGTACTTTTTGAGTTTATCGAAGCGCAAGTTTGGTCGAACCTAGCCCCGGACGATCAGCGACTTTGCGAGGCGGCCGCTCACTTGAGCGATCTTCGGCCTCGCATTTTGGGGGCAGCAGGCTTCCCTGAGTCGCGCTTGGCCCTTGAACGCTTGCACTTGCGATTGCCACTATTGTCACGAATCGGTAATGGCAATTTCAAGCTGCACGAACTGTTCCGAGAATTCATATTAGAAAGAATTCAGGCAGATCAGGAACGGCACTTTGCTCTGGTCAGTCGCCTTGCGCGTGCGCTAGAAAGATTCGGCGATGTAGACGGCGCGATAGCAATGCACTTAAGGGCTGAGGCGTGGGATCAGGCGATATCGCTGCTCACCCGACACGGTATTGACCGCATTGAAAATGGTCACAGGTCGGACGTACTGGCTGCGATTAATCGTTTTCCTCGCTCTTACAGAGACCACCCTATAGTCGTTGGCCTCCGAGGCTTCGCACTGTCTATCGAAGGTGCCTATGCTGTCGCGAAGCGAGAAATGGGAAGGGCCCTCGAGGGTGACATCGGCCACGAGATGCGCGGTGCGCTCACGTTGCAGTCGGCAGCTTTGTCGGTCAGCGTTATGCGACCGAAAGAAGCAATCGAAATGCTTCGTAATCTTATGATCGACGAGCACATGCAGGCCGCCGTACGGCTAAATGCAGCCGCTTCGTTGGCGGTTGCGGGCGCCATGGCTGGTGAAGTCGCGATTGCCCGTGATGCGATCGGATTCTGTTCAAACGCATTGGACGCGGGATCCGTCGAAATTCGCGCTGTTGTCAGTCATCGCCTCGCATATGCGCACTGGAGCCTTGGTGAACCCACGGTCGCTGAGGGATACGCCACCGAGTGCGTTCAACTGGCGCATTCTCTTGGCTTGGAAGCAATAGCGGCGCGAGGCTATAGTGTCTTGCAGTTCATTGCAGCTTCAATCTATCCAGACACTTTGTTGTCTAGAAAGTACGCCGAGGCTTGTACTCGTTCTGCAACGGCCGCTGGCGATCGTGCCATGCAGATTCATGCCTTGGAGTGTCAGTTGGCAATCGCTGCAGACCAAGGTGATGATGATCTTTACGAGACCAGCGAGAAGCGGCTAATTGAGCTGGGAGCAGAGCGCAGCGCACGCAACGTGATGTGGCTGAACTTTGTGAAAGTATTGCGTATGGCGGGAAGGGGCAATGAGCATGTGGCGTTGAGCCTGCTTTCGTCGCTCGATAGTAGTAATCTGTCCCCCTCTGAACGCGTCTTCAGGGACGCACTTCTTGGCTTGCTATTGGCAACTACGAAGCGCGATGAGGCTTTGGCCATCCTTGGCCGGCCTACACTAATCACAGCTGACAGCGATTTTGAAAGTCGACGCTTGCTCGCATACGCCCAGGTATATCAGTCTCTCGGCCAGTGGCTTCTTGGCCGAGGTAGGGCGGCTCGTAGAGCACCAAGTCCAGATCTTTCGGCAGTTACCCCGCGCGATGCCAGCCTGTTAACTGTCATAGCAACTATTTGCTCTACGTCGCGACAAACTACTACAATGCGTCAACTTACGCAGCTTACCGAGCCGCTCGTGGCATTGCAGTTAGACGGCCATGCACGCTTTTTGCGGCGCATATTGGCACCGGCGACAATTACGCAGTTGACACGCACCGAGCTAG
>PLTN01000218.1 GCA_003164495.1 Vulcanimicrobiota bacterium | reverse complement strand
CGCAGGCGACGGTGCCGGAATACCAATTCCGCTTCCACTGGCAGCCAAACTCGATGGTCTTCTGGGACAACCGCGGCACCCAACACTACGCCGCGAACGACTACTACCCCAACCGCCGCACGATGCAGCGCGTAACAGTCAAGACCGAGCGCACATTCTCGTCGAGGTAGACCGAATGAATACAATCACGCGGGCAAGAATGCTCGCCGCGGCTTCGGGCGCGGCAGTAACCGGTGCCTTCATATCACCGTCGTCGGCGCAGACCGGTCGAGCGTTGCGCATCGGCGTACTTCCGGTTGAAGCCGCAGCTGAGGCCTACTACGCGCGAGACCTCGGAAACTTCACGAAGGCCGGGCTCGACGTGACGATCATGTCCATGGACAACACCCCATCCATCGTGGCGGCTCTCGTCGGCGGGGCGCTCGACATCGGCTATACGACCATCGATTCCATGGCGTCCATCCACTCTCACGGCATTCCGCTCGTCGTGATTGCGCCGGCGACCGACTACATTGACCCGATCACGCTCAAGATTGCGGGGGTTCTCGTCCGACCCGACTCGCCGATCCGCAACGCTAAAGATCTCAGCGGTAAGACGATCGGGCTGCCCGCCCTGCACAGTTTGGGCACGACAGCGTGTTCCGCGTGGATGGACGCGAACGGTGGCGATTCATCCACCGTCAAATACGTTGAGATCCCGTTTCCGGCTGAGCCGGCGGCGCTCAATGCCGGGCGTGTCGACGCCATCTTTGAAGTCGAGCCCTTCTTCGGCGCGTCGGCGAAAAGTAACCGCGTTCTCATGGCCGGCTACAATATGATCGCAAGGCACTTCGTGCTCAATCTCTGGGTCACGACGCCCAGTTGGGCCAGAGACCATGCGGATTTGGTCAGCCGTTACGTTTCGGTCATTCATGACACGGCCGTCTGGGCGAACAGTCATCAAGCGCAGACCGGTGCGATGCTCGCGAAGTACACAAACATCCCAGCAGACGTCATAACGACCATGGCGCGCAGCCATTACGGAGAAGAGATGACGGCGGCGCTGATGCAGCCCGGCATCGATACCTCTGCGAAATACAATGGCTTCGCGACCTTCCCGGCGGCCGAGTTGATCTATAATCCGCGGCTACGTTAGCTCGAAGCTCCGCGAACGCGATCGGCTAGCGCGCGCGGATCGGGCGGCAGTTTATCGGAACGCCACGCGACGTGTCCGTCAGGCCGCACGAGCACGAGCTGCCGCTCGTAGAGCTCTGCAACGGCGGGATCGAGAACCGCGTGCGTTGCCAGTGGGATGCCGCTGCCGGCGAATTCGCGCTCGAGCGGCGTCGTATCCGGTGCATCTTGTCCAAATCGCAGCAGCGCAAAATCCGTTCCGAAAAAGTCGACGGTCGACCGCGTTTCCGATAGCCATGCGTGCGGTGCGCGCGAACCGGGGGCACTCGTCGCCCGATATTCGCTGATGGTGTCGTCGAGCTGACTCGAGCCATCGTCCCAACAAATCACCGACGGATCGTAGCGGTAGCCGAGTGCCGTTCCATCGGTGATGTAGGCCTGCGTCTGCGTGCGTACGATCTCCTCACCGAGCTCGCGCCGAGCGCGCGCACCGCTCGCACTATCGTCCGCTATCTCCGGATGCGTCTTGCGACGGCGGTCCCGCAAGTGGTTTTGCGTTGCCTGCCCGACGTTACGAATGGCGATCGGGCGGCGCTCGGCTTCGTAGGAATCGAGCAAATCGGCATGACCCCAGCCCTCGAGCACAGCCGCAAGCTTCCAACCGAGATCGATCACATCGCCCATTGCCGTGTTGAGGCCGAATCCGCCGCTCGGTGAGTTCAAGTGCGCGGCATCGCCCGCCAAGAACACGCGCCCCCGGCGATAACGCTGGGCCACTAAATCGTGTGTGACCCAGCGCCGAACGCCAATCAATTCGTAGGGAACGACCGTGCCGACAACCTCCTCCATCAACGCAGGGACGTCAACCGCATCGGGATTGTCATAAGCCTCTTTGTCCGTTACACCCAGTCGCCACAGCTCGCGCCCATCGAGCTGCACGAGGCTGCGGCGAATGCCGTTCTTGTCGACGAAGAAGTGCAGAGCTGCTTTGCCCTTGTCGTGATACGACCACAATTCAGGGATACGAAAAAAGATGCTCAGGTTGTGGTCGACGGTCGGGTCACCGTCCATCTGGACCCCGAGCGACTGACGAATCCTGCTGTTTCCACCGGAGCAATCGATCAAAAACGAGGCGCTGATCGTTTGCCGCTCGTCACGATCACGGTCGTGTACCGTGGCGACGATGTGATCGTCCTCCTCGATAAAGGACTCGAGACGCGTGCGATAACGCAGGGTCACGCTATCGAAACTCGCTGCAAGGTCGCGCAGGATCGGATCGAGCCACAACTGGTTGCAGCGCTGAGGCCGCTCGGGGCTCGTCGAAGTCGGAGCCCCTCCACCGTGGTGGCGACGCTCGATGCGCGCGATCTCGAATCCGGTCAGACTCGTGAGGTACAGAACGGTATGCGGAAAGTCGGCTGGTACGCCGGCTTTGCGAACGTCGCCGGCGATGCCCCACCGACGGAAGAATTCCATCGTGCGCGCGTTGTGGGCGCTGGCACGCGGATGCCTGATCGTACCGTCGCCTTGCTCGACCAGGATGCANNCCGGCAATTAGGACCGCAGCGTCGAGCCGTCCGGTCCGCTTACCGGAATCCATGCGTCCGTCGCGCGATCCCAGCGCACCACAATGCAGTTTTCAGGTCCCAGCCCTCGCTGATTGCCGGAAGTAAAATTGAACGATCCGGCGGCTCCGTCGAAGTTGTGCAAACCGGAGATGTAACCTTTCAGTTGATCGGCCGTGGCTTGCGTGCCGATCTTGCGCAACGCGCTTGTGACGATCATCATCGAGTCCCAGACCATGGCGTTTCCACCGTCGGGCTGGAGCCCACCGTCGTGCAACGCATCCAGATAGGCACCCGTCGCCGCTTTGGGAGCGCCGCCCTTCATGCGCGAATATGCGGCCCACGGTAAGGAGAACATGTAATACTCGCGTGGAAGAACGGACGCCAACTGAATGAGCGAGCCGGCCTGCTGGTTCGCGTTGCTACCCATGAACGGAATGTCCCAGCCGGCATCGATCAGGCCGTGGAAAATCGTTCCGACCGGCGTCCCCGTCGCCCATCCGATCAGCGCCTGAGGATTCCCGGCCCTGATTTTTGTAAGCTGCGTCGTCACGCTCAAATCCCGCGGTGCATAATGCTCCCATCCGACGACGTCGAACGCGCGGTTTGCGGGAAGCGCGAGCAAATCGCGCAGCGCCTGGTCGGCTTCTTGACCGGCGACGTCGGTCAGCGTCAAGATGCCGATGCGCGTCCAGCCCTTCCCCCGTAGGTAGTTCACGATCGCCCGCAGCCCATCGCGCGATGTAACGCCGCCGGCAAACGCGTAGCTGTCCTTTTCGGGATAGAACGCCGGCGAGAGGCAGTACATCAGCGGACCGTGAGCGTACAGGGGGGCCGCCGCGTTGCAATCCGTGGCCGGTCCGCCGTCGATGATCACGGGGACGTGCTTGGCGATCAACGCGCCGGTGAGCTGGACATCGACCTGTGGGTCGGACTGATTATCGGCTTCGACAAAACGCAAAGGCCGGCCATTGATGCCGCCGGACGCGTTGATGCGCTTTTCGACAACTTTGAATGCCGCGGCTTGCGTTTGACCGATGAACGACCCAACGCCCGTCAGCGGAAGGATGACGTTGACGTCATATGGCTCGTTCTGCGCTTGGGCAGCGATCGTTGGGCAACACAACGTCACCACGAGCGCCGCGACGACGGATACTCGCATGACCGGCGATGTTAACGTGAAGTAGACAAAGCCCTGCGCAGGTCACCGCAGAAGAGGGCGACATGATCGTTACTCGCCATCGCGCGCTGAGTACCATCGCCGCCGGGGCCGGCGCGCTGTTGACCGCAGGGCAAGCCGGCGCGCAAGACGTGCCCTTGCGGGTCGTAGCCTTTTCGATCGACTCGAGCGCCGAACCCTATTTCGCGCTGGACCAGGGCTTCTTCAAGGCCGCCGGGCTCGACGTTACCCTCGAAACCGGCGCCAACGGTCCGGCCGTCGCCGCCGGCGTCGTTTCCGGCGCCATCGACATCGGCCTCAGCAACGTCATCACGCTGGCGCAAGCCCGCGCGCGCGGCGTTAACTTCGTGCTCGTCGCACCCGCATCCGATTACTCGTCAAGCGCGCCGACGACCCTCATGGTGGTGCCGTCTTCTTCGCTGCGCCGGCATAGCGCGCGCCGCGTTACCTCGAAGCGGAAAGGATTTCCACTTCTTTCTTTTGCCCTTCTAACGCTTCGGGATGCGCGGCCCACCACGCCATGTCGATGGTGGTGAACTTTACGCCGGCGTGCCGGTACTGATCGAGGAACTGCCCCGTCTTCGAACCGGGAAGCATGTCGTTGTCCATGCGCGCGGTATCGTAGAATATCGTCTGCCCGGGCTGGCTCAACAAGTAGAGCACGAACAGCACGGCGGCATTGGGGTGGGGTGTGTTCTTCGGAATCGCCATGTAGTAGTAGCGGATCTGCGCGCCGTCGCTGGGGATGTAAAAGTTGACCGGCGCGCCCTTCTCCTTGAGGATGCGCGCGCTTTGGCTCGAGCAGTCCTCGACGAATGCCGCGTACTCGCCGCTGGCAATGCGGTCATCGTCGCCGCAGCGCACGAGACCGGCTTGGAGCGAAACGAGCTTGCGCACCGCATCGAGCGCCTTCGTTTGGCCCCAGAAATCGTTCGCCGAGAGCACGTCGAAGCCCGATGCGTTGGGCGGCGTCGCGAGTTTACCGGTCCACTGCGGGGTCAACAATCCTTGGATCGTGGCCGGTGGATGCGGCATCAGCGTCGGGTTGTACACGACCACCGGAACCGACGTTCCGGTGCGAATGATCCGTCCGCCCCCTTCGATGAATGCGGGGGTGATCCGGTGATCGCGCGCCAGCGACGGCCACGGCACCACGTAGAACATGTCGTGCGGCAAGAGCGGCGCCAGCGACTGCGCGGACGAAAATAGGATGTCGCTCGACGAGGGTTGCCCCGCGCTGAACTCCGTAAAGAGCTGATTGCCTTGTCGTGCCATTTCCGGGCCGGCCGCAAAGCGGTACGTCAGGTGTAAACCCCAGAGCTTGTTGAACGCATCCATGTGCCGGCGCGCGACGTCGGCGTCGCCCAAGACCGATGCGCTCCAGGTCAGGTCGATCGTGCCTTCGCGCGCCGCACCGGCGATGATCTCGTTGAGGTTCTTGCCGAGCGCCGGCGCCGACTGCGCCTGCACGGGCATCGGAGCCGCGGAAGCCGACAACAGCGCGGCGAGCATCCCCCAAGCAACGATCTTAGCGTACCTGCGAAGCCAATCCATGCACCCCTCCTGGTAGAGCGGAATCTCGATTCCCTTCCGAAAACGGCCTACGGTAATGAAAGAGCATGTATTGGCGCGTCCGCGGCGGCGCGGCGGCGACCGTTCGTTCGTCGTCACCGCGGGCGTGCTGGTTGCGATCGGCTCCGCGCTGATCCTTTGCCTGCTCGCGATCCTCGTAGTGCAGAGCTTCTCGTCGAGCGGGAACTACGCGAGTCTTATCACCCCGACCGTCATACGTATCGTGCTCAACTCGGTCGAGCTGGCGGCGATCGCGACGGTGGTCGC
>PLTN01000210.1 GCA_003164495.1 Vulcanimicrobiota bacterium | reverse complement strand
CGGTGCCCAATAACCGGACGAGAAGATAAACGCAATCCCGTTCCAGGCCCAGTAGCCGGGCGTCCAATAGAGGCCATATTGCGGCGCGGGAACCCAGGTGCCCGGCACCCAGTAGTAGCCGTCATCCGGATCGTAACCCCAATATCCCGGTGACCAGATGTAGTTCGGATCCGGGTTCGGCGGCTGCACGTAATAGGGAATCGGCGGCGGCCCGAAATTGACCGAAATGCCGATGGACTGTGCATTTGCCGGCTTCGGGATCGAAATCGCGGTGAAGAGCATTGCGACTGCGAGAAACGCCACCAAGAATTTTGTGAGGGTTGTTGATCGTCGCACGATCGTCTCCAGTCTAGATAATGGCAAGATGATGTTCACCGCTGCGGCGGCCGCTTGATAGGGTACCCGATTACGCAAACGGTGAACCATGTGCACTGAACGAGTCCCAAACGGCAAGCATTGCGTGCCGAGGGCAAGGCTGCTAGAATGGCCCTATGGCACGTATCCGGCATATTGCGATCGTCGTCGAGGATTCCGAGAAGAGCGCCGCGTTCTACACGACGGCTTTCGGACTCAAAGAAGTGTTCCGGAACAAGAATAACGACACGCAAGGTCAGTGGTCGATCTTCTTGACCGACGGCTACATCAATCTCGCACTGTTGCCGATCAAACAACCCCTCGGCGTCCACCACTTCGGCTTTGCCGTCGACGATGTCGAAGCCGCGATGGATCAGGCGCTTGCTGCCGGTGCGCTTCCGCCCGCCTACGCGCTCCCGCGCGACGGCCGCCAAGCCGAAACGTTCGTCACCGATCCGCTGCTCGGCACGAAGCTCGACATCTCGCGCGGCTGGCTCACCGAGCGCCCCGCCGGCCCCGCCCGCATGGACACTTCAACCCCCGTCCCCGCCGGCTAAACCCCGTCGGTACGGGTATAAGCGGTGTACGGAGGCATGAACATGCGCAGTACAACGAATCAGACCGGTAATCGCTCGCTCATCGACAGCAAGAACGTTGAGGGAACTCGGGTTTTCGATCCGGCCGGAAAACACATCGGATCCATCAAGCGCCTCGTGCTCGACAAAGTCAGCGGACGTGTCGTGTACACCGTCGCGTCGTTCGGCGGATTTCTCGGGATCGGGGGCGATGAGTATACGATCCCCTGGAACAAACTCAAGTACGACACGAATCTCGGCGGCTACGTGACGAACATCACGGAAGCGCAACTCACGAAGTCGCCGGACTTTGGGACCAACAACGACGACAATTGGTTCAACCGCGAAGACGAGCAGCGGCTCAACGACTACTACGAGTCCCCATATTACTGGTCCAGCTAACTAACGCGCTTTCGAGGGACGGCTTTGCGCGGTCCCTCGACGAGTTCGGGATGACACGCGGGGGGCGCGAGGACAAGGAACAGGGCAGTCTCGTCGGCGCAAATGCGTAGATGCTCAAGTTCGGGTTCAATCAAGCTAACCTGATCGACGTCGGGCGGACGTCCGCGTGATCCGGTTGCTGCTCGTCGAGGACTCCGCCGTGCAGCGCGAGTTCATCAGCTTGGTGCTCGAGGAGTCGGGCGAGTTCGACATTGTCGGGACCGCCGTCGACGGTGAGAAGGGCGTGGAACAAGCCCGCCTCTTGCACCCCGACGTCATCCTGATGGACTGTGAGATGCCCAAGCTCGACGGCGTGGCTGCGACGCGCGCCATCATGGAAACGAACCCGACGCCGATCGTTCTGATGACCGCGAACTCCGTGGGGAGCGAATTCACCTTCGACGCGATCAAGAACGGCGCGCTCGCCGTCGTGAGCAAACCGCCGGCGTTCGGATCACCGACCTTCGAGCGCGTGGCCGGGCAGCTCGTTCGCACCGTTCGGCTGATGTGCGAAGTGAAGGTGGTGCGCCGCTGGCCGGTGCGTCCGCCGCGCACGCCGAGCGCGCCCGCGGCCAAACCGCCGGTGGCCACGGGTTCGCAGGCGCGCGCGCACGTCGTTGCGCTGGTGGGCTCAACCGGCGCGCCGGGCGTGATCGCGGAGATTCTCACCGCTGTCGGTTCCAAGAGCCCGGCGACGTTCCTGATCGTGCAGCACATGTCCGAGGGCTTCATCGCGGGCTTCGCGTTGTGGCTGACGACGCGCACCGGCATTCCGGTGGAAATTGCCCAAGACGGCATGCTCACGCACGCCGGGCACGGCTACATCGCGCCGGACGGCATGCACATGGGGATCGGTGCCGACGGACGCATCATGCTCTCGACGGAATCCGACGACGACGGCTTCCGCCCGTCCGGCAACCACCTCCTGAAGTCGGTTGCGCGCGCCTTCGGACGCCGCGCGATCGGTGTGCTCCTCACCGGGATGGGGCGCGACGGCGCCGCGGGCCTGCTCGAATTGCAACACGCCGACGGCATGACGGTCGCGCAAAACGAAGAGAGCAGCGTCGTCTTCGGAATGCCGGGCGAAGCGGTGCGCTTAGGCGCCGCCGCACACGTGCTCCCCCCCGACGAGATCGCCCGCTTCATCACCGCAAATACGTAGCCACCTGTCATCCCGAGCTTATCGAGGGACAGCGAAAACCGTGGCGTTTAGCGCTTCTTCACTTCAGTCGGGCGCGGACCATGTCGAGCGCCGCGTTACCGCAGACTTCGTCTTTGCCCGGCGAGCCGCTGACGCCGAGCGCGCCGACGACTTCGTTGCCGATCTTGATCGGCAGACCGCCGTCGCCGGGGATGAGGTAGGGCTCTTTGAGGATCACGCCCTGCGGCGGGCTCGCGAGGTACACTTTCTGCGTTTCGCTGCCGGCGCGGCCGTAGCTGACCGCGGTGAACGCTTTGTCGTGCGCGCCTTGCACCGTGTGGATCCCGGCGCCGTCGCCACGGATCAGCGCTTGCGTGACGCCGTCGCTATCCACCACCACGGCGGTAATCGTGTAGGTCATCTTCGCGCACGCCGTGATCGCGTCGACCGCGATCTCCGTTGCGAGTTGCGCTGAGAGACGGTGCGTTGCGAGCACGTCGGCACTGCGCGCCGGCACGGTGGCAACCGCCATTGCGGCGACCGCTGAGAGGGCGAGGATCGTCGTCTTCATTGGGCAGCTCCGTTCGTTGCGGCGGGAAGGATCGGGATCAGCAGCTCCGAGGGATGCTGGGCATCGTGATAGATCGTGTCGGCACCGACCTTGCGCGGGCCGTAGCGGTGCGTGAACGGCGCGTCGGTCACGGCCGAATCCCCGTTTGCGAGCTCGAGGCGAATGCGGCTGCCTTTTTTGAACAGGTGCGCCGTCGGCATCACGGCGATATCGAACTTGTAGACTTGCCCGGGGTGCAGCGGCTGCTCTTTCGCGTCGGTGTACCACGGCGCGTGCGGCAGCGACCACTTCGAATCGAGGGCGCGGTGTGATGCGCGCAGCCAGCCTTTGGTGACGATCGTGTAGCGCGGGTTCAGGCTGGCCTTGAGATCGTCGTCGGTGTTCGGCGCTTGATCCGAGAGTTTGACGAAGAAATCGGTGTCGGTGTTGCTCGATGATGCGTAGAGGATCAGTTCGATCGGGCCCACGACTTGCGTGTCGCGATCGAGCGGCGGCGTGGTGAACGTAAGCACGCGGCGCGCGGGATCGGGACGGCCGTCAGGACCGCGGCCGACGACGCCGTTGGTCCAGCCGGCGTTGGGATACGTGACGACGGTCGGCGCGGTGCTCGCATCGGGCGCGGCGGTATCGAGTTTGCCGTCGTTGAGCGAGACCACGCTGCCCGTCGGGCCGTTGTTGAGGAACAGCGTTTCGTAGTTGATGCCGGCCGGCGGCCAGGCATCGGCGATGAGGATCTTGTCGGTACCGGTGAGCGCGTAGCGCACGGACGGCGCGCTCACATACGAGGTTTGTTCGCCTTTGAGGCACCAGTCGTAGAACGGCCGCAGATACGTTTCGTGGAAGCCGATGCTCGAGTAATCCGCGACGGCTTGCTCCACGTTCGCACCGCCGAACACGAGCAGCTTTTTCGGGCCGCTCACGCGCTGGAAGCCGACGATGTTGCCGTTGAGATGGAGATCGACTTTGCCCCACACGCCGATCGAGAACGTCGGTACCTTCACGGTGGGCAACTGCTCGGCGACCGTGCGCTCTTTCCAGAAGTCGTCGTAGAGGTTGTGGCGCAGCGCTTGCAGCGTGTAGTCGTAGGCGACCACGCGCGGCGGACCGTTGCGCGGATCGAGATTCATCGAGCGCAGACCTTCGAACCACGAGTCGGGATAGTCGCCCGGAATGCCGCCGGTGTACGCTGAGGCGTGGTAGGTATCGACGTTGCCGTCGTAGGGTGCGATGCAGGCCAGGTGCGGCGGATGCTGTGCGCCCATGAACCACTGCGCGCGCGCGTAGTACGACTGCCCGACGCCGCCGATCTTCCCGGTCGACCACGGCTGCTTCGCGATCCACTCGATCGCTTCGTAGAGATCGCGCTGTTCGCGCCGCGACTGGTAGGTGTAGGTGCCGCCCGAGCGGCCCGTACCGCGCACGTCCATGTGGACGTAGATGTAGCCGTGCTGCGTGTAATAACGCACCGGCCCGAGTTCCATGAACGGATAGATCGCCATCGCCGGAACCCCATCGTTGTCGAAGCGGTACGCCGACGCGGCGAGCAGCACCGGATACTTCCCGTGCGCGTCCGACGGCAGGTAGACCGCCGCCGCGAGCTTGACGCCGTCGCTCATCGGGATCGAGATGATCCGATCGGGAATCAGCCGCGGCGCAATGTCTTGCGCGCCGGCGAGCGAACCGCCCGACGAGAGTAACACCGCGACTGCGAGCAGCATCCCGACTAGGGAGCGCGACCGGCCATTCCGTTTGCCTTGCATAGTCGCGCAACTTTCTTCCGCTAGCGGGATTACCTCTCGCTTGGAGCGGGAATAGCTGGCGGGTGAAACGCCAGCTCATCGCCGCTCTTCTGACCGGCGTCGCCTCGCTCGTGATATCCGGCATCGCAGCGGCGCAAAGCGCGCCGGCGCCGGAACCCGCGGCCACCCCGACGCC
>PLTN01000224.1 GCA_003164495.1 Vulcanimicrobiota bacterium | reverse complement strand
GCGATCGCCGCCCACGCGATGATGAAGAGCACGAGAACGAGAGTATTCAACGGACCCGAGATACGGTCGCCAAGATGGAAAACCTGTTTGGGGCAAAACGTCCGTCACGAACACATGCTGCCGATTGCAATCATCGCCGGAGGCCTCGGGACGCGCCTCGCGCCTATCACGGAAACCGTTCCCAAAGCACTGGTTCCGGTCAACGGACGTCCGTTTATCGACTACCAGCTCGAACGTCTTTGCTCGAGTGGGGTTACCGACATCGTGCTGTGCGTCGGCTACCTCGGCGAGATGATCGAGGCGTACCTCGGTGACGGGGCACGGTTCGGTTGTACGATCGCTTACTCGTACGATGGCCCCCAGCGGATCGGCACGGCCGGAGCGATCGCAAAGGCCCTACCGCAGCTGGGTTCGCGTTTTCTCATAACGTACGGCGACTCATATCTCACCTGCGACTACCGCTCGATTGCAGCGGCGTTCGAACATTCCGGCCGGCCCGCTTTGATGACGGTCTTTCGGAATGATGGTGCCCTCGCTCCAAGCAACGTCCTCTTTCGCGACGGCCGGATCGTCGCATATGAAAAAGCTCAACCATCCGCCGACATGCATTACATCGACTATGGCGTAAGCGCGTTCGAAGACACCGTCTTCAAGGACATCCCACTTGATCGTCCGACCGATCTTGGCGTGGTTTTTGCGCGCCTCATTGCAGAAGAGGCGCTCGCCGGATATGAAGTACCGACTCGGTTCTACGAAGTCGGAACGCCGGAGGGCATCGCCGAGATGGAAGCCTACTTACGCAGCCGCCCGCTTGCGTAAGCGCAGGCCCACGGCGAGGTTGACGTCAACGGATGGCACCCTCGTCGGATAATAGGTGGTAAGTTCCGGCACGAACTCCGCGTTCAGCAGCGTCAGAATCTCAGCCACCGTACTCACATGCTCTTGCGCGATAAATTTCGCGAAATTCCGGTTGAACTTCTTCTTGAAATACCGGGCCGTCGTCACGCTCCGGCCCAACGAGTACATCATGCCGCCCTCACACGGCAACATAACGTCGAAAACGGCATCGTCACGCATGGCGCGTTTGATTTGCGCCAGCGCCGCCGGCAAGTCGGGCAAATGCTCGAGGACGTGAAAGGCCACGATGCGATCGTACGCGCCGCTCGCCAAGGCGGGAAGGTCGGACTGAATATCGGCGACGATGACATTACAATTCGGTAACGCCTTCGCCAGTTCGCTCGCAAAATAGGGATCGACTTCAATTGCATCGGTGCGAACGTCGTTGAGGAGCTGAGCAACGCCGGTCAGTCCCGGGCCGATTTCGAGCGTCCGGCCGCCGCGCTTGGTTCGTGCTTCCAGCGTCTTCACGAACGCTTCCGTGTAGCGATCGAACACGCCGATTTTCGTGCACAACTCGGCGTGCCAATATTTCCGCCATTCGTCGAGAATCTGCGATTCTTCGGCCGTCAGGGGTTCCGGAGACTTTGGCCAAATCGTTGCTGCCGGCTTCGTCGTGTTCATTGCTCGCATGGGTTGGCTTCAGGCGGCTCAGACACACTCCCTGCGGGACTAGGACCAAGGTACCGGCGCTGCGAGCGGCGCAAATCTCGCTTCTACTAAGCAGTTGAGGCAGCGAATAACGGGATGCGGTCGTTCATAACCGGCGGGGCGGGTTTCCTCGGGTCCAACCTTACAAATGAGATTCTCGACCGCAAGCTCGGGCCGGTCACCGTCTACGACGACTTTTCGATCGGACGCCGCGAGCACTTTGGAGCCCGGTTAAGCGACCCCGCGCTCTCGATCGTCGAAGGCAACGTTCGCGACCTCGCCACCTTGACGAAGGCGATCGCCGGACACGACGTCGTGTTCCATCTCGCCTCGAATTCCGACATTTCGCGCGCAGCAACCGAGCCGCTGATCGACTTCGAAAATGGTACCCTTCTGACGCAGACGTTGCTTGAGGCGATGCGCACGACCGGAGTTAAGCGCATTTTGTTCACTTCCGGTAGCGGCGTCTACGGCGAGGTACCCCCGGATCCGATCCCCGAAGCCTATCCGTACATGATTCCGATCTCAACGTACGGTGCGCAAAAGCTCGCTTCGGAAGCGCTCATCAGCGCATACTGTCACATGTTCGACCTCGTCGGGACGGTGTTCCGATTCGCCAATGTGGTCGGGCCGCACATGACGCACGGCGTCAGTCATGATTTCACCCGCCGCCTGCATGCAAATGCCACGCGCCTCGATATCATGGGTGACGGCAATCAAAGCAAACCGTACGTTCACACCTCCGACGTGGTCGAGGCGATACTTCTTCTTTGTGAACATCAGAAGAGCGGCTTCGACGTTTTTAACGTAGGTTCCGAGGATCATTTGCTCGTGCGCGAGATCGCGGCGATCGTGGTCGAAGAGATGGGCCTTACCGACGTGGCCTTCGATTTTTCCGGTGGTGCCCGCGGGTGGCGCGCCGACGTTCCGGTGTATCGCATCGACACGTCAAAAGTTCGCAAGATCGGCTGGTCGAACAAGATGAACTCACGGGGCGCCGTCAGCGCAGCGGTGCGCTCCCTGATTGCCGAAATCGCGGCCGGCGGTTAGTCCGGCATGAGCGCGAAATTTCCGCCGCACGTCAAGCGTGTGCTTCTCACCGGCGGCGCCGGATTCATCGGAAGCCACGTCCTCGACCTGCTCGCCGATACCGGCGTCGAATTCATCGTTTACGACAATCTGACCAACGGACGCCTCGAGTACATCGAAGGTCATCTCAAGCGCCCGAACGTCACGTTCGTCAAAGCCGACATCATGGATCTCAATCGGCTGATCGAGCACACGCGCGGCTGCGATCTCGTCTGGCATCTCGCGGCCAACACGGATATCATCAACAGCCATGACGATCCATCGCGCGATCTCAACGACTGCGCGGTCGGAACCTTCAACGCCCTCGAAGCGATGCGTCGAACCGGTGTTCGCGATATCATTTTTGCCTCCAGCGGCGCCGTTTACGGGAACATCTGCGAAGACGACGCGGTAACCGAGACGGCCGGTCCGCTGCTGCCTGTTTCAACGTACGGGGCCGGAAAGATCGCGGGCGAAGCCTTCATATCGTCGTTCTGCCACGTCTACGGCTTGCGCGGTTGGATGTATCGTTTCGGCAACGTGATCGGGGCGCGCATGACGCATGGCGTGATCTTCGATTTCATCGGCCGCTTACGCAGCGATCCATCGCACTTGCTCGTACGCGGCGACGGCCGTCAAGAAAAGAACTACTTTCTCGTTGAAGAGTGCATCGACGGGATGCTGTTCGGCTACGCGAACATCCCGCTAGATGAAGACAAGCCCTGCGACGTGTTCAATCTCGGTACCCCGACCATCACCCGCGTGATCGACATCGCGCGCATCGTGGTCAGGGAGATGGGCCTTCCGAACGCCGAGGTCAAGATCGAAGGAACGCGCAAGGCCTGGCCCGGTGATCAGCCGCGCGTCCATTTCAAAGTTCAGAAGATGGCCGATCTGGGTTGGACCTCAAAGCTGAACTCCGATGAATCGGTGCACGTCGCCGTACGCCGCATGATGAACGATCCCGCGAGTCATGCATGGGTTCGATGAGCATCGCGGTCCTCGGGCTGTGGCATCAGGGAATCGTCGGTGCAGCCTGCCTTGCAGAGATGGGCTTCGACGTCACAGGTGCCGATCCGAACGCCGAGACGATTTCACGCTTGGGCAGCGGGCGAGCGCCGCTTTTCGAGCCGGGCCTCGACGAATTGCTCGCGACCGGGATCGCGGCCGGCCGCCTGAGATTCACGACGAGCTATAGCGATGCCGTACGCGGTGCGCCTTTTGTGTTCGTCATGTTCGATACGCCGGTGAACGAGCGCGACGAAAGCGATCTTAGCGGTGTATTCGCTTGCCTCGAGGAGATTGCACCGGGCCTCGAGCGCAACGCAACGATTCTCGTTACGGCGCAGGTACCCGTGGGAACGTGCGATCGCCTAGCGGCGATTGTTGCCGAGAAGGCACCGGGGCGCAACGTCGCCATCGCATACATGCCCGAGAACCTCCGGCTCGGTCAAGCGATCGAGCGTTTTCGCGCGCCCGCGCTGCCGGTGATCGGAACCGACGACCCGGCGGCTTTCGACCGTTTGCTGACGGTCCTAGGGCCTCTGGCCGAACAATGGCAGCATGTGTCACTGCGCACCGGCGAGATGATCAAACACGCCCTAAATGCTTTTCTGGGCGTAAGCATCTGCTTTGCGAACGAGCTCGGTAACATCTGTGATGCCGTGGGAGCCGACGGCAAACGCGTCGGCGAGATCCTGCGTCTCGAACCCCGGGTTGGAACGAAAGCTATGCTCCTGCCGGGCCTTGGCTTTTCCGGCGGCACGCTGGCCCGCGATATGCAGACGCTGCGCGGCTTCGGAGACGAGCACGGGCTCGATACACCGCTCCTCGATGGTGCTTGGGAAGCAAATGCCGAGCAGAACCGGCTCGTGTTGCGTAAGCTCGCCCTCGCGCTTCCAACGCTCAAGGGTGCGCGCGTGGCCGTCCTCGGCCTGACGTACAAAGCCGATACGAGCACCCTGCGGCGTTCTGCGGCGCTGGAAGTTATCGGCGACCTCGTTGCCGCCGGTGCGGTTGTCAGCGCACACGACCCCCGCGCCGACCGTGAGGAGCTCAAGAGCTACTCCGGTTTCTCATTCTTTGAAGATCCGCTCGATGCGCTTGCCGGCGCGGCCGCACTGATCCTGATGACGCCGTGGTCGGATTACAAGACGCTGAATTTTGCCGATGTCCGCGAACGTATGGCGGGCGACTACGTGCTCGACACGGCCGGCCTTTGGAACCCCGAGGCGGTCAGAGACAGCGGACTCACGTACGATGAGATCGGCCGCGGGCGTCAGAAAGCGAACGCCTCCAGATGAGAGTCGCTTTCGTCGGATCGGGCTTACAGACGCGACGCCGCGCGCCGATCGTTCACCAATCAAAAACCGACACGCTCGTTGCTATTGTCGGCACCGACGAAGCGTCGCGCGAAGCACTGGCCGCGCAATTCGGCTGCGAGTCCGGAGCGGATTGGCGCAGCACGGTCGAGCGCGACGACATCGATGCCGTCGTCGTCACGACGCCGCCCCACGTTCATGCCGAGATCTCGATCGCCGCGCTTGAAGCGGGCAAGCACGTTCTTTGTGAAAAGCCCCTGAGCCGGACGATGGAAGAGGCCGAGGCGATGGTGGCCGCGGCCGCGCGTGCGCAACGGGTGCTGAAGTGCGGTTTCAATCACCGTCATCATCCCGCCGTTCTCGAAGCCCGGCGACGATTCGAACTCGGCGACTTCGGACGGCCGATTACGGGGCGATGCCGGTACGGCATCTGCGGACGCCCGGGATACGAGCGCGAATGGCGAGCGGACCCGGCACGTGCAGCCGGCGGACAATACGCCGAGCAAGGCGTCCACGCAATCGACCTGTTCCGCTGGTTTCTGGGCGATCTTGCCGATGTGAGCTGCATGACCGCGATCGGCTACTTCACCGAGCAGCCGCTCGAAGACAACGGGATCGCGATCTTCCGGTCGACGGCGGGCGCGCTCGCCATGTTGCATACCAGCTTAACGCAGTGGGAAAATCTCTTCTCGTTCGAAATCTTGGGTGACGAGGGTTACTTTTCAGTAGAGGGGCTCGGCGCGACGTACGGTACGGAAACGCTCGCGCTTGGGAAACGCGACTTCACCGCTCCGTTCCAGGACCACGTCATTCAATACCGTGGCGGCGACAGCTCGTGGCAAGCGGAATGGACGGAATTCACGTCGGCGATCGCCGAAGGACGCGAACCCATCGGCAATGGCCGCGACGGCCTCGAAGCCGTGCGCATCGCGCTTGCCTCCTATCACGCGGAGGCGACGCGCTCGGTGGTCGATCTGCGGCAATTCGGCGCTCGCACGTAGGGCCCGCGTGCGGATCATCGTCACCGGTGCGGGCGGCTTCATCGGTGGCTATCTTACCGAAGCCTTGACGGCACGCGGCGATGTCGTCGAGGGCTGGACGCGCGCCACCATCGATATCGCCGACCCGGCCGCTGTAAGCGCGGCCCTCACACGGTTTCGCCCCGACGCCGTCGTCCATTTGGCGGCCCAAAGCCTGCCGGGGCGCTCCTGGGACGAGCCGGCAATGACCTACGAGACAAACGTCGGCGGCACGATCAATCTGCTCGAAGCGGCGAGATCGCAATCCGTGCGCCCGCGCATTCTGCTGGCAGGTTCGAGCGCCGAGTATGCCGAGCCGAACGATGGGGCGCCTATATCCGAGGATGCACCGATCGCGCCGAACAGCCCCTACGGCGCATCGAAATTCGCGAGCATGCAGCTCGCACTGCTTTACTACCGCCATTATGGGCTCGAGATCGTTGGCTTTCGTCCATTCGCGCTCATCGGTCCGCGCAAAACGGGCGACGTTTGTTCCGATTTTGCCCGTCGCATCGTCGCGATCGAGCGCGGAGCCCCCCCCTCGATGGTCGTTGGCGATCTGTCGGTCGTACGTGACATGATTGACGTACGCGACGGCGTCGACGGCATTCTCCGGCTCATTGATGACGGAGTACCCGGCGAGATCTATAACATCTGCGCTGGACGGGCTGTCAGCATCGGCACGATCCTGCAGGCCTATCGCCACGCTACGACCGTTCCGTTCGAGACCACCCAAGATCCGGCGCTTCTGCGGCCGCTCGAACAGAAAGTGAAGATCGGTGATCCGTCAAAGTTGCAGGCTTTGGGTTGGACGCCGGTGCGGCCGCTCGATGAAACGCTGGTCGACATTCTCGCATATTGGCGAGCGCATGAAAGGTAAGACTTGATGCTAACCGCTCCTACGTTCGGAGCCGCACCAACGGTCGTTGAACTGTTCGTTCCCGAGAACGACGATCCGACGTTCTTGCCCGAGGTCAGCATCGTCGTGCCGGCGCTCAACGAGGAAATCACGATCGGCGAATTCGTTGATTGGTGCTTCGAGGGGCTCGCCAAGGCGAACGTGCGCGGTGAGATCCTCATCATCGACAGTTCTTCCGATCGTACGCCGCAAATCGCGCTCGAGCACGGCGCCCGCGTGGTGCGCGCACCGAAGCGGGGCCTCGGCCGGGCCTACATCGATGCCATGCCGTTCATTCGCGGCGGTTTGATCGTGATGGGCGACTGCGATCTCACCTACGACTTTCGCAAGCTGGGTGACTTTGTCGAGGCCTATCGCAACGGCAACGAGTTCATCATGGGCTCGCGGTTCCTCGGCTCGATCGAACCGGACGCGATGCCGAAACTGCATCGCTACTTCGGAACGCCGCTAACGACGTGGATCATGAATACGATCTACCATACGAACTTTACCGACATTCACTGCGGCATGCGCGGCCTGACGAAGAGCGCCTTCGAACAAATCGATCTCCGTTCGCAATCGTGGGAATACGCCTCGGAGATGGTCCTGAAAGCTTCGCGACTCAACCTCCGTACCGTTGAGGTGCCCGTCTCGTTCTACAAAGACCGTGAGGGGCGGCTCAGTCACCTCAAGCGCGGTGGGTTCTGGACCCCCTGGTCGGCCGGCTGGATCAATTTGAAAGTGATGCTCGTCCATACGCCCGACTCGTTCTTACTCAAGCCCGGCTTCGTGCTGTTGATTCTCGCATCGCTACTCACCACGAGCCTGGCGGGCGGCGGCTACTTCATCGGGCCGGTCGGTCTGGATTTGCACTACATGCTCTTGAGCATGACGCTAGCCGTCTTGGGCTATGGAAGCTTCCAGATCGGGATGCTTGCCCGCTTGCACCACCAGCTTAGGGTGGGTGTGGCGATGGCATTTTTAAAGGCTTACACCTACGACCGCGGGATGCTCGCCGCTGCGGTACTTACGTTGGCCGGCGTGGCTCTCGACGCCCAATTGCTCGTCCAATACATCAGCTCGGGCTTCCGGCTACAAGAGGTATCGTATTCGGGCGTCTACGGGCTGTTTCTGATCATCATGGGATTCCAGACGTTCGGATTCACCCTCTTGATCGAGATGATGAAACGGATCTCGCGCTGAGGCCCAATTGTCAGTTGGCGCTAGGCGTTTCGGGCTAAACCCACGATGTTTTTTCCGACCGGCATGCGTGCGATGCGTTCGATGATTTGGCCGACGGGGAAGATCGCCCGGTCGTAGGTCGACAGCGTAAACGCGTTGATCTTGCCGGTATCGTTGCCGATCGATTGGAAGAGGCGCGTCACGAAATAACCCAGCACGTCCGCATAGTACAGATCTTCCACCGCGAAACCAGCCGCCTGTAGTTTATCGCCGAGCATCTTGCGGTCGTAGCGCCTAAAATGGCCGACCGCGCGATCCATCGCGCTGAAGAGCGACTGAAACGCCGGTATGTAGAGTAGGAGACGTCCTCCCGGACGCAGCCGTTTCCGGAGGTCGCTCAATGCTGCGACGTCGTCCTCGATGTGCTCGAGCACGTTCGAGGAGTAGATGTAATCCAGGCTTCCCTCTGCGACGTCGGATAGCGATGACACCACCGTGAAGCCGTGGCGAACCAGTTCCGCGCGTTGGCGGGCATCGGGTTCGAGGCAAATGGGGTTGATGCCGCCCTCACGCACCGTTAGCGAAAGCGTTCCAATGCCCGCGCCGAAATCGAGGACGTTGGCCGCCCCTGCGGCGTAGCGGCAGACCAGGTCCGCAATCGAGCGGTTATAGTTCGGCATGAGG
The DNA here is from genome assembly GCA_003164495.1 of Vulcanimicrobiota bacterium. Lineage (GTDB taxonomy): Bacteria > Vulcanimicrobiota > Vulcanimicrobiia > Vulcanimicrobiales > Vulcanimicrobiaceae > Lustribacter > Lustribacter caenicola. The sequence goes on along the minus strand of PLTN01000224.1, from coordinate 2,842 downwards.
TTGCCGAGCTGAAGAATCTCTGCTCCCTGGTACTCGAAGTCGGCGTTGGAATCCATCAGTCCGCTGCCAGAATCTTGGTGCCTTCATAGTCGAACCGAAATCGCACTTCGCGCAGGTTCAGTCCGAGCATCGTATGGCGCAAGCGAACTTTGTCTTGGGCGTAAAACATCAGAAAGCCGCCGCCGCCGGCGCCGATCAATTTGCCGCCGATAGCGCCATTTTTCATGGCAACGTCGTACCAGCCGTCGATGTCCCCGTTGGACATGTTGCCGCTGCGCTTCTTCTTGTGTTCCCAGTGAACGTTCATGAGACGGCCGAACTCGAGCAGATCGCCGGACTCGAGCGCGTCGCGACTCTGCAATCCGAGTTGCTTGATAAAGTGCAGGTTTTCGATCATCTGGCCATCGTGCTGCTTGCTCTTATCGTCCTGTTCGCGTAAAATGCCGGATGCCGATCGCGAATAACCGGTGAAAAACAGCAGCAGGTTGTCTTCGAGGTTGAACAACGTCTCATCGGAGATCTTCAACGGCGTCGCACGAACGCTCTCGCCACGTTTGAACTCGAAGCACGTAATGCCGCCGTACGCGGCAATAAACTGATCCTGCTTGCCGATCGGTTCCCCTAGCACGTCGATCTCGATGTGGCACGCCTCTTCGGCAAGAGTCTGCGGATCGATCAAGCTCTTGCGGTGGCAGTGAAGCGCCTTGAGCAACGCCGTCGTAAAACTGCCCGAAGACCCTAGGCCGGTCCCAGCCGGAATATCCGCCATGCTCGTTATCTCGACGTTTTTCGGAACGCCTATGTGCCGCAGGGCCTCACGGATGATCGGATGACGGATGTCCTCGATCGTCGCGGCCTCTTCCAGGTGCGAATATTTGAGCAAATAGCCTTCGACGAAACGGCGGTGCACGTTGATGAAGACGTACTTGTCGATGGCCGCCGCAATGAGGAATCCCCCGTGGTCCTCGTAGTACGACGGAAGGTCGGTCCCCCCGCCGCCCAAGGAGACGCGGAGCGGGCTTCGCGTGATGATCATAGAGCAGCGTATCCTTGGGCGGCGAGGGAACGGTTACCCACCTGCCAACACCCGGGGAACGACATGAACGAACGACGGGCCGGCAGCCGCGCGTTGATCATCACGATGGCATCGGCGTTCTTGCTGAAGTTATGGGTCACGTCCGAGACGCGGATCATTCCGGCGTACGCGCCGCACGACGGCCTCAACTATCTCGAGCACGCCAAGGCTATCGCCATGGGACTGTGGTTTGGGCCCTACGACGACCTCACCCTGATCAAGCAGCCCTTCTTTCCGATCTACATGGCCGGGCTTCAAGAGTTCGGCATTCCCTTGCCGATCGCTCATTTGCTTTTCTACGGCCTCGCCTGCTTCGTCGCATGTTTCGCCATCAAACCGCTCGTGCGCAATCCCTATTTTCTCAGTGCGATCTTTGTCGTTCTTTATTTTAATCCGATGGAGAACAACGGAGACTCTTGGCTCAGCACACGGGCTCAAGTCAATCCATCACTTGCCCTGATGGTGATCTCTTGTGCAATCGGCATCTACGTGCGCCGCCGCGCCGGAATCTCATCGACGCTGCGTTGGTCGCTTGCATTGGGCGCGGCATTCGCTGCCTTCTGGCTCACCCGCGAAGAGGCGGTGTGGATTCTTCCGGCCCTCGCCGTCCTTCTCTTCGCATACCTCTACGCCGCGGTCCGCAACGGCGCGTGGAACGTCGTGCGCGACCGCTTGCTTGTTACCGCCGTGCCGCTGGCGATTTGGGCGCTCGCCGTCGGAACGATCATGACCATCAACGGCGTGCATTATGGCTGGTTTACCACCGCTGAAAACACTTCGCCGGAGCTCGTTTCCGCATACGATTCGCTCGCACGCATCGATCCCGGCGTACCTACGGATCCGCGTTTTCCGGTTCCTCACGCAGCCCGGCTCATTGCATACCGTGTCAGCCCGGCAGCGCGCGAGTTGGCGCCGTCGCTGGATGGTGCGAAGGGCGCCGCGTGGGGAAACTTCGGCTGCCTGCAACTCAAGGCGTGCGGCGATATCCACGGCGGCTGGTTCATCTGGGCGTTCCGCGATTCCGTGTCCGATGCCGGCTACTATGCGACGGGCGCGAAGGCACGCGCGTTTTACGTGCGGCTTGCGACGGAGATCGATGCGGCGTGCGCTACCGGAACGATACGCTGCCGGCCCAAGGGACACACGCTCGCGCCGCCGTTGAAAACGTCGGATCTGCCGTTGCTTGCGGCAAACTTCGTTATCGGCGCGCGTTTTGGCCTGACGTTCTCTCAGTTCAGTACTGAACCGTGGCATCTCGTCGGGCCGGCATCCGTACGCCCCGACTACGACTTCATCGTGCGCTCCGTCGATGACGGCTTCCCGAACGAACCGGCCGGCATCGACGACGATCTCAAACGCGCGCTACTCGTCGATTTCGGTCAAACCTATCAAGTGCTCTTTCCGCCTTGGTTCGTCTTAGCACTGGCAGCGGTTGTGATGCGATTGGTTTTAGCGATACGCTCTCGAACAAACTCGATCGAAGCCGAATATCTGATCCCGTTAGCGGCGATCGTGACCGGCTTCGCAAGTTTGGTTCTCGTGCTCGCTCTCGTGGATACGCTGTCGTTCCCGTCGTTCAACCCCGAATATCTCGGCCCGCTCTTTCCACTGCTCATCCTCTTCGTCACGATCACCACCGCAAACGAAGCCCCCACCCTGTTGAACGCGATCGACCGGCGGCTTCCGCAAGCACAGGGGTTCGAATGCTGATCACACTTCTCGCCATCTTGCTTCTCGTTTGGGTCACGCGCGCGCTCATGCTCCGCT
>PLTN01000201.1 GCA_003164495.1 Vulcanimicrobiota bacterium | reverse complement strand
CTCTCGGGCGAGGCGTTCGCCGGGACCGGCGGAAGCGTCGACGTCGACACCACGACGATAATGGCCAAGGAGATCGCCGCGGTGCACGCCGAGGGCGTCTCGCTTGCGGTCGTCGTGGGCGGCGGCAACANNGTGATCAACGCGCTCGCGCTGCAAGACTCGATCGAGCGGCTGGGCATTCCGGCCCGCACGCAAACCGCGATCGAGATGCACCAGATCGCCGAACCCTACATCCGCCGGCGCGCGATGCGCCATATGGAGAAGGGCCGCGTCGTGATCTTTGCCGCCGGTACCGGCAATCCGTATTTCACCACCGACACGACGGCTGCGTTGCGGGCGGTCGAGATGGGCGCGCAAGCGATCCTCAAGGCGACCAAGGTCGACGGCGTATATTCGGCCGATCCGTTCAAGGATCCGACCGCCACGCGCTTCGACCACGTCGACTATCTCAACGTGCTGCAACTCGGGCTCGAGGTCATGGATAATACGGCTTTGACGCTGTGCATGGATAACGACATCCCGATCATCGTCTTCGATATGAACGCGCCGGGAAATATCCGGCGCGTCGTGATGGGTGAGCCGATCGGCACGCTCGTCGGCAGCGACTCGACGCGCGTCGCCCTCGAACGAGTCTGAGGAGAAGCGAACATGGCTTTGGATGACGTCTACAAAGACACGGAAGCGAAAATGAACAAGGCGATGGAAGCGACGCGCGGCGACTTCGCCTCGATCCGCACCGGCCGCGCCGCACCCTCGCTGCTCGACCGCATCATGGTCGAGGCATACGGTTCCCAGGTGCCGATCAAACAAGTGGCCAGCGTGAGTTCGCCCGACGGCCGCTCGCTCTTGATCTCGGCCTTCGACAAGAGCCAGGTCGGAGCGATTCGCAAAGCGATCGAAACCAGCGACCTCGGACTCAACCCGAACGTCGACGGCGCGCACGTGCGGTTGTCGATTCCGCCGTTGACCGAGGAGCGCCGCAAAGACCTCGTTAAGGTGATCAAAAAGAAATCCGAAGAGCACAAGGTCGCGGTGCGCAACATCCGCCACAAAGCGGTCGACGAGATCAAGGCGCTGCAAAAGAGCGGCGAGATCACCGAAGACGGCGTGAAGCGCGGCGGCGATCACGTGCAGAAGCTCACCGACAAATTCGTGAAGCAGATCGACGAGCTGGTCGTCGGCAAAGAAAAGGAGATTATGGAGGTCTGATGGAGACCGCCGATCTCGTTTTGCTGCCGTGGGTCGAAGCACGGCGGCGTTTGGGCGCTCGCGCGCACGCCCTGCGCGTGTTGACCCCGCCGTATCCGGCGATCGGCGGCGGCGCCCTGCGCGTGCTGCGCGTGCGCGACGACGGTAGCGGGCCGCTCGACGTTCTGTGCGGTTACGAACGGTACCGGCGCCCCTAATGGCCACCTTGCTGCGTCCGCCGAGCGACGTCTCACTGGATGCGGACCGCCTCCCCGGACACGTTGCGATCATCATGGACGGCAACCGCCGCTGGGCGCGCGAGCGCCGCATGCCGGCGATCGAAGGCCATCGCCGCGGTATCGTCGCGTTGCGCGAAGTGACGCGCGCCGCGAGCGACTGGGGTATCCCGATGCTGACCGTCTACGGTTTCTCCACCGAGAACTGGAAGCGCGATTCAACGGAGATCTCGCTCCTGCTCGACCTCTGCGTGTATTTCGCGCAATCTGAACTCGCCGAGCTGCGGCGCAACAACGTTCACGTCAACGTGATCGGGCACTACGAGCAGCTCCCGGCGCCGTCGCGCGACGCGCTCGACGGCTTGATGGCGAAGACGAAAGACTGCACCGGCTTGCGCCTCAACCTCGCCGTGAACTACAGCGGACGCTGCGAAGTGCGCGACGCCGTGGTCGCGCTGGCGCGCGACGTGCATGCCGGAAAGCTCGCGCCCGATGCGATCGACGACGAACGCATCGCTTCCTATCTTTACACCGCCAATATGCCCGATCCCGATATGCTGATCCGGCCCGGCGGCGAATCGCGTTTGTCGAACTTCTTGCTCTATCAAGCCGCCTATACCGAACTGCTGATGACCGACGTGTACTGGCCGGACTTCGGGCGCGACGATTTTGCGGGTGCGCTGGCCGAATACCAGCGCCGGCGACGCCGCTTCGGGGGATCGTGACCGCCGCGCCCGTAACGGGCGTGGCCCAACCCATCGGCGCGCGCCGCATCATCGTGGGCTTGCTGCTCGCGATCGTCGGCATCGGCTCGGTCTTCTGGCTGCCCGGCTTTCTCGTGCTGTGTACCGCGATCGCGATCGGCTGCCTGTGGGAATTCGCGCAGCTCTCGGCGCGCAAGGGCCCCTGGCTCGAGATGCCCGTGGCGCTCGTTGCGATCGTGACGTATTTCGCGCTGACGTACTTCGGCCGGATCCACCGGTACGAAGGCGTACTGCTCGCCGCCACCGTCGTCGTGGCGCTGGTCACCGGACTCTTTGCCAGCAGCGACGGCGCGTTCGCGCGCAGCGGATACACGCTGCTGGCGGTGCTCTACATCGGCAAGCTGATGACGTACTTCATCGCGATTCGCCTCTTGCCGAAAATCGGCACCGCGGCGACCGTGATGGCGATCGTGCTGATCGCGTTCACCGACATCTTCGCAATGGTGATCGGCACGCGCTTCGGGCGCACGCCCTTGAGCCCGATTTCGCCGCGCAAGACCGTCGAAGGCTCGGCCGGCGGATTGGCTGTCGCCATTCTGGCGGGGATCGCGATCGCGCTCACGCCGTGGCTGCACTTGCTGTGGTGGCAAGGCGCGCTGATCGGCGCCATCACCTCGGTCGCCGCGCAAGCCGGCGACCTCGTCGAGAGCGGGCTCAAGCGTGATGCCCACGTGAAGGACGCCGGCAGCCTGATCGGCGGGCATGGCGGCGTCCTCGACCGTTTCGATTCGTATATTTTCGGCGGCATCGCGTTCTATTTCGCGCTTTACGTCGCCCGGGTGATCCCGCACGGGATGTACGGCTCGTAGCGCAAAAGGAACTCACGTGAAACGGAAACGGGTCGCGATACTCGGTTCGACCGGGAGCATCGGACGGCAAGCCCTCGACGTGATCGGGCGCCATCCGGAGCGTTTCGAAGTCGTGGGCCTGGCCGCAGGACGTAACGTCGACTTGCTCGCCGAACAGGTTGCGAACTTCCGGCCGCACATCGCGGCGACGGCGGCCGACGGTCCGGACGGACTGCGCGCGGTGGCCGTCGATTCGAAACCCGACATCCTGCTCGCAGCGACCGACGGCGCGGTGGCATTCGACGCGGTGTTTGCCGCCGTCGACGCCGGCATCGACGTTGCCGTGGCCAACAAAGAATTGATCGTCGCGGCCGGCGAGCTCTTGTTCCGTCACGCGAAGGCGAGTGGTGCGCGTCTGCTGCCGGTCGATAGCGAACACAGCGCGATCTTCCAATGTGTCGACGGCGAGCCGCACGAACGGATCGCCGGCATCGTGCTCACCGCGTCCGGCGGCCCGTTTTGGACGCGCACGAAAGACGAGATGCGCGACGCCACCGTGGCCGACGCGCTCAAACATCCGACCTGGCAGATGGGCGTGAAGAACACGATCGATTCGGCGTCTCTGATGAACAAGGGGCTCGAGGTGATCGAAGCGAGCCGGTTCTTCGATTTGCCGGCCGAAAAGATTCACGTGCTCGTCCATCGCACGAGCGTGGCTCACGGCTTCGCGATCTTCACCGACGGCAATGTCGTCGGCCAGTTCGCCGCACCGGACATGCGGCTGCCGATCGGCTATGCGCTGGTCTATCCCGACCGCCTCGCCGATCGCATCGTCACCGACGCGCTCGTAGCACTCGGCGGCCGCGCCGCCGAGCAAGCCACGACACTTGGATTCGAGCGTCCCGATCTCGAGCGTTTCCCGTGCCTTGGGCTCGCGTACCGCGCGCTCGCGGCCGGCGGAACGGCGCCGGCAGCGCTGTCCGCTGCCAACGAGATCGCGGTTGCCGCCTTCGTCGACGGCAAGATTCGGTTCGGCGATATCGCACCGTGCATAGCCGAAGTGCTCGATGCGCTGGCGGGTGAGGAGCTCTCGCTCGAAGCCGTTCGCCGCGCCGACCGGTTCGCTCGGGAGCGGGCAACCGTAGCGGTGGCGCAGCGAGCTTCGCTCGCATGATCAGCGCGTACGGACCGCGCGCTCTTCGCTATCGGGCGGCGATGGGCGACATCGACGCGATCGTCGTCGAGCCCGGATTCCTCGGCGAGGGCTACGTCGAAGCGGTGCGCCGCCGCAATAACGGCCGGTTTTTCTACGGGATGTTGCTGCTCGAGGAAATCCACGATCGTACGATGACGCAGCTCGTGCCGGCGGTGTTGCAGCAACCCGGCGGACCCGACCGGCATCGGGAGATCCTTTACAGCGTGCAGGGCGGCGGCATCCAAATGGACGGCAAATCCGTCGCGGAAGCACTCGCCGAAGCGGCATTGCCGGATCCAAATGCGCGCGCCGCGGCGAAGGAATTCCTCACCCTCTGCCCGGCCATGCTGGTTCGCTCGTCCGCCGAGTACCAGCGCCTCTCCGAATATTCGGTGCGCCGCCGGCCTTATGAATTGTTCGTGGCCGAGCCGCCCGTACCGGTCGTCGAACGGCGCCCTCACGAGCGACCCGGGTTTGTCATTTGGGCAGCGGAACGGGACGCGAACGCAGCGCTGCTGCCGGTCTTCGCCCTGTCCGAATTGCACGGTGACGTAACGCTCGTTTCAGCCGACGGCGTCGTTCCGAACGGCGCAAACGTTGCAGCTTATACCCCCGGCGATCCGCGCGTTGCCGAAGCGTTGGCGACCGCCGACGTGATCGTCTTGACCGACGCGACGGATCCGGGTGCGGCGATCGCCTTTGCACGAGCGGGTTACGGGATCGTTGCGCCGGTCTCGTCGGGTGCGGAGGAGTTCGTGCGCGACGTGTGCGCTTACGATCCGGCGGCATTCCGCGGGATGCACGTCGCGGCGATGATGGCGCTTGCGTTGCCGGCATCGCTGCGCGCACTGCCGCCCGCTCCGCCGCGTGCACCGCTGCGTCCGTCCTTGCCGGCGAGCGTTGCGGCCGCACCGCCGCCGGCGACCCTGGTCATTCCGACCTTCAACCGGCGCGCGGATCTGGACAATTGTCTGCAGTGCCTTGCCGCGCAGACCTATCCGAACGTGCAGGCCGTCGTCGTCAACGATGCCGGCGAACCGGTTGACGACGTGGTCGCGCGGTATCCGTTTGCGCGGTTGCGTAATCTCGAAAAAAACGTGGGCGCGGTACAAGCATTTATCGCCGGCGTCGAGCTCGTGACCGGCGGGTTCGTCGCAATTCTTCCCGACGACGATTGGCTCTATCCCGATCACGTCGAGCTACTCGTGACCGCAATGGAGCGCACCGGGGCCGCCGGCGCCCATGCCAACACGCTCATTCGTTACGTGCGGCGATTGGGCCAGGGTGACTTCGATACGACCGGGTACAACGCCGGAATCTTCATCGAGACGGCGACGCCGACGGAAGCCATGGTGGCGACGCCGATCGCCGGGCATTCGCTGATGCTGCGCATGGCGGTGTTCGCGAACGTCGGCGGCTGGCGAGCGGACTGCTTTCTGGCCGATCAGGAGATTCAAATGCGGGTCGCGCAGCGCTATGCGTTCGCCTTCGTCGATCAGGTCACGGCCGAATGGCGCATCCACGGCGAGAATTTTTCGGGCAAGACCGACTCGCTCGCCGAGCAGCGCCGCGTGTTCGAAGAACTCCATCCGCTGTCCGGCCGTCCGCTCGTCACGGCGATGCGGAACGTCGTGTTGGAGAAGATTGCGGCTCGTCCGCCCGGGTACGTGTTTCCGCCGACGCTACGGCTGTTATCGCGGTGATCAGCCCGTTCGGCCCACGTGCGGAGCAATTTGCCGCCGGATTAGGCGACATTGAAGCCATCATCGCGGAGCCGGATCGGCTCTTTCACGCCTATGTCGAGGCCGTGCGCCGCCGTAGTTTGGGCGAGTCGTTCTACGGCATGCTCATGATCGACAGCAATCGCGACCGGACGATGACCACGCTGGCACCGGCGGTAATACGCGATGTGCCCGATCCCGACGAACGGCGCGCGGTCTTGCGGAGCGTCGCAAACGGCAGCATCACGGTGAACGAAAAGGCCGGCCCGGAACTGCTCGCCGAACCGGACGTGACCGACCCCGGGATGCGCGGTGCGGCGGGTGAGTTTTTCTCGTTGTGTCCGGCGTTGCTCGTCCGCTCGTTGACGGAGTACAAACGCGTATCGAAGCTGGTGCGGCGTCCGCGTCCCTACGAGTTGGCGCTGGTCGAACCAGTCGTACCGGTGGTCGAACGTCGCGCCACCGTCCGCCCGGGCATCGTGATTTGGGCCCCGGAGCGCGACGCGTCGAGCGTAAGTCTGCACGCCTTCGCGCTGACCGAAATCCACGCGAATATCACGCTCGTCTCGGCCGACGGTATCGTTCGGCCCGGTGCCGCGATGACGACGTATCGCGCCGGTGATCCGCGCGTGGCTGAAGCCTTGGCCAACGCGACGTGCGTCGTGCTTACCGATGCCACCGATCCGGGCGGGGCCGTCGCCTTCGCCCGGCAAGGTTATGGTATCGTTGCGCCGGTTTCTTCGGGTGCGCACGAGTTTGTGCGAAATGCTTACCTCTACGATCCCACGGCGCCGCGCACGCTTCACGTCGCGGCGATGATGTCGCTCGGCCAACCGGCGTCGCTCCGCAGGCTTCCGCCTGCGCCGCCTCGAGCGCCGTTGCGGCCAGCATTACCGGTCGCCGCGGCCGAGGCTCCGCCGGCGACGATCGTCGTGCCGACCTTCAATCGCCGCGCGGATCTCGAGCGTTGCCTGCAGTGCATCGGCGCGCAGACCTACCCGAACGTACGGGCCGTCGTCGTGAACGACGCGGGCGACGCCGTGGACGATATCGTGGCGCGCTTTCCGTTTGCCCGGCTGTTGAATCTCGAAAAAAACGGCGGCGTGGTTCGCGCCTGCATGCAGGGCCTGGCGCTCGTTACCGACGGATTCGTGCAGTTTCTTGCGGATGACGATTGGCTCTTCCCCGACCACGTCGACCGTCTGGTGACCGCCATGCTGCGCTCGGGCGCGGCGGTCGGCCATGCGAACGTCCTGATTCGCTATGTCGACCGGGTTGAAGGCGGGGCGTTGAAGACCACCGGGTACAATGCCGCCGTGTTCATCGATACGGCGACGCCGAGCGAGACGATGGTGTCGACGCCCATTGCCGGTCACGCGCTCATGTGGCGGCGAACGCTGTTCGACGAGATCGGCGGCTGGCGCGAAGATTCCGACCTTGCCGACCAAGAAATCCAGATGCGCGCCGGACAGCACTACGTGTTCGCCTATGTCGATCAAGTCACGGCTGAGTGGCGCATCCACGGATCGAACTTCTCCGGCAAGATCAACGCCGGCGCCGAGCAACGCCGAATTTACGAAGAGCTTCACCCGGTCTCCGATCGCCCGCACCTCAGCCAGATGCGCGAACAAGTGCTCGCCGCGATCGCCGCGCGTCCCCCCGGATTCGTCTTTCAGCCGACGATCCTGGTACTGAAGTCATGATCGCGACGTACGGCCCGCGAGCCGACCTCTATGCTGCCGCGCTCGGCGATATCGAGGCGATCGTGGTCGAGCCGGCGTTGCTCGTCCACGGTCACCTCGAAGCGATACGCCGCCGCAGCTTGGGCGAGTCGTTCTACGGAATGCTCTTGATCGAAGAGCACCGCGACCGGACCATGAGCGCGCTGGCGCCGGCGGTGCTGGAACAGACGAAGGACTCCGATCGGCAACGCGTGCTCTTGAGCAGCGTTGAAGCCGGTAGTGTGTTGCTCAACGGAAAGCCCGGTCATGAATTGCTCGCCGAGCCGGACCTCAGCGACCCGCTGGTGCAACTCGCAGCGACCGAATTTCTCGCGCTCTGTCCGGCCGTGCTCGTGCGGTCGTTGGCCGAGTACGACCGCATTTCCACGTGGACACCCCGGACGCGACCGTACGAACTGGTTCTGATCGAGCCATCCGTACCGGTGGTCGAACGACGCGCCGGCGCCCGGCCGGGCGTCGTGATTTGGGCCCCGGAACGCGACTCGCTGTTCGTGAGCCTGCACGCGTTCGCGTTAGCGGAAATCCACGCGGACGTCACGGTGGTTTCGCACGACGGCGGCGTGGTGCCGGGTTTAGCCGTAACGACGTATCGCATCGGCGATCCGCGCGTCGACGATGCGTTGGCCGGCGCGAACTGCGTCGTTCTTACCGATGCAACCGATCCTGGTGCTGCCGTCGCGTTCGCCCGGCAAGGTTACGGTATCGTCGCGCCGGTTTCTTCGGGCGCGCACGAGTTCGTGCGAGACGTCTCCGTCTACGACCCGGCTGCCCTGCGCCAGCTCTACGTTGCCGTGACGATGTCGCTCGGACAACCGTCGTCGCCGCGAGAACTCCCGGCAATGCCGCCGCGTGTGCCCGCGCGGCCCGAATTGCCGGTCACCGCGGCCGAAGCTCCGCCGGCGACGATCGTCGTGCCGACCTTCAACCGCCGTGCGGACCTCGAGCGTTGCTTGCAGTATATCGCCGCGCAAACGTATCCGAATACGCGGGCCGTGATCGTGAACGACGCCGGCGAAGCCGTGGACGACATCGTGGCGCGTTTTCCGTTCGCCCGATTGGTGAATCTCGAGGAAAACGGTGGCCCGGCTCGGGCGTTCATGGCGGGGGTCAGAACGGTCACCGACGGGTTCGTGCAGGTGTTTTCGGATGATGACGTCCTCTTCCCGGACCATCTCGACCGCCTGGTGACCGCGATGCTGCGTTCCGGCGCCGCCGTCGCGCACTCGAATATCCTGATGCGGTTTCTCGAGCCTCTCGACGACGGTTCTTCGCTGACGACCGGGTATAACGCCACGATCTTCGTTGGAACGGTGACGCCGAGCGAAGCGCTGTCGACCTCGCCGGTTGCCGGCCACGCGCTGCTCTGGCGCCGCAGCGTGTTCGAGGAGATCGGCGGATGGCTCGAGGATTCGGTCCTGGCCGACCAAGAGATCCAGATGCGCGCCGCGCAACACTACGCGTTTGCCTACGTCGATCAAATTACGGCTGAGTGGCGCATCCACGGCACAAACTTCTCCGGAAAAACCGATTCGGGTGCCGAGCAGCGCCGCATCTACGAAGAGCTGCATCCCGTGCCCGGGCGCCCGTTGATTGCGAGCCAGCGCGAGAAGGTGCTCGCGAGCATTGCCGCACGCCCCGCGGGGTATGTCTTTCTGCCGACGGTATCGCTGGTGCGGACGAATCCGGCCTAGGGTTTTGCCGGCCGAAAGTCGATGCTCCAGATTTTCGTGGAGCAATTGAGGTCTCGCGTCGCTTTGTTTTCGTCGGATTCGGGCTCGTTGATTCGCCGGACGTTCAGCTTCATCCGATCGTGCGCGATGACGAGTTGGTTGGGCAGCGGATCGGTCCCGCCGTACACGCGCGTAAAGTACGACTGCGTCGGCACGCGGCCGGAGGTGGACGTGCTGTTTTTCCGGGCCGTAAAATAGACGGCCAGCTGGGTTTCATCCGTGCAGAACATCGAATTCACCCCGCTCATCGTTTCGTGTTCGTAGTGAAAGAAGTGCCACAACGTGTTGAGGTAGTCGAACCGCGGGTGAACGATCATGATGCCGCGGACGTCGTCGAAACCGTTCGCGACGTAATAGTCATGGTAAAGCGTCGGTGAAACTTGCACGAAGCCGTGGTTGACGTAGTTGTTCACGGGCGTGATGTGAACGGCGCGTCCCTCCGGCCGCAACATGTCTGCCGTATTCTTCATACCTTGCCGGATGTCGAACACGTGCTCCATCGTTCCGCCGTCGAGGATCAACCCGAAGCGGTTTAAGTATTCGGGCGGCACCGGTTGGTTGAGGTCGGCGATGAGATCGGCGCCTTCGTAGCCTGAGAGGTCGAGGACGTGCAGGCGGCCGAGGCCCATCATGCTGACGAGGCGAGCGAAATCGATCACCTCGTCTCCCGGCGGCGGATCCGTCAGACCGGCGGGATCGACCTTGAGATCGAGCGACTCGAAAATCCGAATCGCCGCGTCGTACACGACGTTCATCGTTTGCTTGCCGTACGCGAGGACCGGTCCGGTGAAGGGCTCGCGACGATGCTCGCTCAGGAGCAGGACGACACTCTGTGCAGGCAGGCTCACAAGGCCGGCGACCGGGACCCCCGGCGGAGAAAGCTGATGTATTGCATTCCCCGGCCGAAGAATGACGCGAAGGAGCCGCCGGGCATGGTGGCCGTCTTCGCCGCCAAAACGCCGGCCAGCAAATCGAGTGCTTCGGAGGTTTTCGGCGAGAGCGGCCGCGCGAGATCGGCAATCGAGGCAACGAACGGCGCGATGTGCGCGGTGTCGGTGCTGCCGGCGGCCTCGAGCGCCTGCATCGCGGCGTAGAGCGATGCGGCGTGCCCGAGAATAGCCGTGCCGAGTTCGGCATCGTGCGGCGGAATTTCGATGCGCGAGTCGAGCAGGTTGACGACGTTGCACAGATAGGCGTTCCGTGCACGCGCGTTCGTCTGCTTGGCATCACCATAGAGGGTCTTGAACCAGCGCAGCTCGGTGACGAACGACGGCGACGAGCCATAGAAGTCGAAGTCGTCGTCGAGCGCGTCGAGCGCGTCCGCGAACGAGAACATCTTGCCCGGCAGCGGCTGCACCGTGTTGTCGAAGAGGTAGTCGTCCAGCGGCCGGCTCATGCCGCCGAGGGTCGAGACGTGCGGCGCGAAGTGCGGCATCAGTTGCCGCACGCGCTCGGCCGCCGGCAGCGACGCCGGTACCAGCTTGTCTGCGATCAGGCGGCGTCCGAGGTCGCCCAGGAACGACGCGGCGTCGATCGTGGTCAGCGAGACGATGCCGCCGGGCGCGGCAAAGCCGGCCACATGCCGGGCAAAGCGCTTGGGCTCGAGCTGAAAGGGAATGACCCCTTCGCAGATCACGAGGTCGTAGCGATCGGGCTCCTGGTAGTCTTCGATGAACGACTCGACCACGTCATAATGTAAGCCCGGCGCATGGGTGGCGAGCAAGTCGCGCAAACGCGCGATGCCGGTCGGGTTCCCGTCGATGAAGCGATAGCTTCGCGGTCCGTATGCCGCGGTGGCGATCGCGTTGTGTCCCGAGCCCGGACCGAACTCGGCGACATGCTTGTCCGCGACCGCACCGGGCGCAATGCCCAGCAGGCGGTAGAGCGACGCGCGGCGTTCGTAGTGGCGCTGCAAATCGGCGATGTCTTGCGACACCGGCGAAATCCGGTTCTCCCGGTAGAAATCGACGAACGGCCGGTAGGTGGTCACGAGTGAACGGCTACGGCCTCGGCGTCCTTCATGAGCTTGACGTTGAAGTAGAGCGGATCGGTCATGCTGTTGGGGAAGCGGCCGGCGCGGAACGCGCGGGTGAGATCGCGTACCGCGTCTTCGATCGTGCGGCGCGGCTTGAAGCCGAGCACGCGCTCGATCTTGTCGGCGTTGACGCGATAGGAGCGGTTGTCGTCGGTCGACTGCGTTTCGAT
>PLTN01000051.1 GCA_003164495.1 Vulcanimicrobiota bacterium | reverse complement strand
ACGTCGGCTGGACCGGCGGCGGCATTGCGTTCGCCATGACGGCGACCGGAACGTTCGCGGCGGCGGCCCCCGGCAGCGACTTCACGTTCGTCCAGATCAGCGACAGCCACATCGGCTTCTCGCTCCCCGCAAACCCCGACGTGCTCGCCACGCTGAACGAGACCGTCGACAAAATCAACGCGCTGCCGCAGCAGCCCGCGTTCGTGATGCACACCGGCGACGTCACGCACCTCTCCAAAGTCGAACAGTTCAACACCGCTAAGAGCGTGCTCGGACGACTCAAAGCGCCGCTCTTCGTCATCCCCGGAGAGCACGACGCGATCGGCACCGAAGGCGCCGCGCGCTTTGCCGCCGCCTTCCCCAACGCTGCCGCGCCCGACGGCTGGTGGTCGTTCGACCGCAACGGCGTGCACTTCGTGGCGCTCGTCAACGTCTTCAACTTCGAAACGATGGGCGTGCTCGGCTCGAAGCAGCTCGATTGGCTGGCCAAAGATCTCGCCCCGCTGAAATCCGACACGCCGATCGTCGTGTTCGGGCCGACTGAGGACGGCGCGAAGGCCATCGCGATGCTCAAGCGCTTCTCGGCCGTGACCGTGCTGAACGGCCACATCCACCAGATCATCACGCAGCGCGACGGCAACATCTCGTTTGCGACCGCGGCCGCCACCGCGTATCCGCAACCGGCACCCGGCACGGCGGCCGCGCCCGGCCCGTTGACCGTAACGGCACCGGAGCTCCTCAGTCACCTCGGCTACCGCAGCGTGTCGTTTACCGGCATCCATGCGGCGGTCAGCGATCGGTCGTTGCAAATCGGGTGAACGACGACCGCGAACTCGACCCGGCGCTTCAAGCGGCGGCCCGGCACGTGCTCGGCACCGCCGGCGACGCACGCGATTGCGTGCACGATGCCCTCATTCGCGTGTGGTCGAAAGAGGGCGCCTACCGGCCGGAACGCGGCGCATTGCGCGTTCCTGATGGTCTGCGTGCGCAACGAAGCGATCTCGCGCAAGCGCAGCGCCGTCCGTCATGTGGCTACCGAGCAACGGGCGGCCGTCTCGACGCCCGCCTTCGGGATCGACGTCGCCGAACGCGTCGCCATTCGCGGTGCGCTCGCCGGCTTGCCGCGCGAGCAGCGTGACGTGATCGAACTCGCCTATTGGGGCGACTACACCCAAGCGGAAATCGCGTCCCGGCTCGGGATTCCGCTGGGCACCATCAAGAGCCGTGCCGCACTCGGGCTGCGGAAACTTGCTCGAACTCTCAGCCAACGGGACTTCGCATGAACCACATCGATCACGAGGCCGAACTCTACGCCCTGGGTATGCTCGACGACGAAGAGCGCGCGCGCATCGACGAGCACCTGCTCACGTGCGAGCCGTGCACGGTGCTGGTCGGTAATGCGGAAGCCGCCTTAGCGGCGCTCATCGATTCCACCCAAGAGCGTCGCCCCAAGCAACGCCGCGCGTGGTGGCCCATCGCGGTGGCCGCGGCATTTGCGCTCGCGACGCTGGGATTGCTCGGCCAGAACGTCATTCTTCACGGCGCGCTGAGCAGCGATGGTTCGCTGCTTGCGACGATGATCGACAGCCACTTCGATCACGCCCAGTTCCAAGCCGCCGGCGGTCACGAGATCGCCGCCAAGGCGATCTACGAGCGGCACGGCAAGTGGTATGAGATCCTCGCCGACGGAACACCGGCCTGGCATGTGGTGTTCGTCCGTCCCGACGGAACGCGCGATCCGGCCGCGGCGGAGTTCGCGCATCGCGGTGCCGCATCGATCGTCTACCTCGCGCCCTCGACCCCGGTCCGCTCGATCGAACTCGAAGACGGGTCCGGCCATGTCGTCGGGATCGTGCGGCCCGCGCTCCAAAGGGAAACGGAGTAGCTAGGCGGCTTTTTTGGCTCGGATGGATTTTTTCAGGAGCGACGTGAGGTGTTTGCGCTCGTCGCGCGAGCCGATGCGCTCGATGAAGGCGATGATCTTCGCTTCGCCGGCGAGGTTCTCGAGCGCGCCGTTGGCGAGGAACTCATCGATGATGGCCGGCAAGATGTAGGATTTGCGGCACACGGCGGGCGTGTTGCCGAGGCGCTTCGCCACAAACGCGACCGCCTCGAGCACGGCGGCCTTCGCTTCTTTGTCGGTTTCCACGCGGACGTTGGCCAGCGCGAGCGCGCAGTTCATCGTCGCTTCCCACGTGCGAAAGTCTTTCGCAGTGAAATCGTCGTCGGCGATGCAGCGGATATAGGCGTTCACATCCGACGAATCGATCGAGACCGGGTCGCCGTTCTCGTCGGCGTAGGCGAAGAGTTCGTGTCCGGGAATGTCCTGACAACTGCGCACGATCTTCGCCAGACGTTTGTCGTGGACGGTCACGCTGTGCTCGATGCCGCTCTTGCCGCGAAATTTGAACCGGATCGCATCGCCGCGCACGTTGACGTGTTTGTCGTTCATCGTCGTGAGCCCGTAGGAGTCGTTTTCGCGCGCGTACTCTTCGTTGCCAACGCGAATCATCGTCGCCTCGAGCAGCGACACGACGGTCGCCAGCACTTTTTCGCGCGGCAGCCCGGACTTCGCGAGATCGCGTTTCACCGCGGTGCGCATCTTGGGCAGCGCCTTCGCAAACGCGAGCATGCGGTGGAACTTGTTCTCATCGCGCACTTCGCGCCAGCGTTTGTGGTAGCGATACTGCTTGCGCCCGCGCGCGTCGCGCCCGGTCGCCTGCAGGTGCGCGTTGCAGATCGGTGCGATCCAGACGTCGGTGTAGGCCGGCGGGATCGCGAGCGACGTGATCCGGGAGACCTCGGCCTTGTCGGTCAGCGGTTTGCCGTCCGGGGCGACGTAGCGAAAGCTGCCGCGCACTTTCAGCCGGCGGATCCCCGGCCGGTCGTCGGTCATGTAGCGCAGGCCCGCCTTGCGGGCCGAATCCAGGGGTTCGGCTGCTGTCACAAGCCTGTCGTACCCATCTTCTGTCATCCCGAGCTTGTCGAGGGACCGCCTCGATCGTCGTCGCTGAGTGGCGGCCCTTCCCCTGAGCTTGACGAAGGGTCAGGGTGACACGGGGCCCGGATACACCAGGATATCGCCCTCCCGGCGGACCTCGGGGGTGAGGACGTGGCTCGAGCGGGTGTTCGGGGTGAGGTGGATGACCTCGAAGCCGCCCAGGAGGACCGCCGCGTCGGCGACGAGCCTTCGATGGCATTTCCACCACAGCGTCTCAGCGCAGAAGATCGCGACCGTACGCTCGCGTGCGAGGGCAAGTAAAGCGTTGAAGCCCATCCGGAAGTCGAGCGTGGCCATGTAGTCGGCGTAACCGCGGAAGCCGGTGTTGCGCAAGCCGGTATTGGGCGAATCCGGGAGCGGCGTGCGCCGGCCGCCCAACTCGGGCAGCGGCCGATACTCGATCGCGGCCTCGCCAAGCCAACCGCGCATCGCGTCCGCGCCGAATTGCGGATGCTTGCGGCTACCCGCGAAACGTCGCACGTCGGCGGCGACCACGACGCGCTCCGCACGGAGCGTTGTACGGAAGACGTCGGCCTGCAGCGTACCGTGACCCATAGTATAGAAGCGGTTCTCATTCACTGGGATTCGACTTCGTCGAATCTGTAGCGGTCGGCCTACGGCCAATCCGCGTCGGAGGCGTAAACGCCTCCTAGACAGGCGTCTCCCGAAGTATGTATAATCCGACGGTTCGCCAAACGGGCGCGTAGCTCAGTGGGAGAGCATCCGCTTCACACGCGGGGGGTCGTTGGTTCAATCCCAACCGTGCCCACCATACAATCTGGTCCGTTTGACGCAGTAGCTCAGTTGGTTAGAGCGCCGCCCTGTCACGGCGGAGGTCGAGGGTTCGAGCCCCTTCTGCGTCGCCAGATTCAACACGCCGGGCCTCATACGAGGCTCGGCGCGTTGCTTTGCGAAGGCGACAATTCGTGGCTTCTATCTCGGTCGAGCACCTCACCAAGCGTTATCCCTCCGGCACGCTCGCTTTAAGCGACGTGAACCTCGACGTTGCCGAGGGCGAGTTCGTCGCGGTCGTCGGCCCGAGCGGCTGCGGGAAGAGCACGCTGATGCGCATCATGGCCGGCCTCGACACGCCGACCGATGGGCGGATCGACACCATGGCCGCGGCGTCGGACGCGGCGTCGACCCTGCCGAGCGCGGTCGTCTTTCAGGAGCAATCGCTCTTCCCATGGATGCGCGTGGCCCAAAACGTCGCCTTCGCCTTCGATAGCCTCGGGCTGCCCAAGGCCGAGGTCGACCGGCGCGTCGCGAAGGAGCTCGCGCTCGTCGGACTGACTGATTTCGCACACGCCTATCCGCACGAACTCTCCGGCGGCATGAAGCAGCGCGCCGCCGTCGCGCGCGCGTTTGCGGTGGATCCGCCGGTGCTCTACATGGACGAGCCCTTCGGGGCGCTCGACGAGCAAACGCGCGTCGGTTTGGCCAACGAGTTGATGTCGCTGTGGGATCGCACGCGCAAGACCGTCATGTTCATCACGCACGGCATCGAAGAAGCCGTGACGCTCGCCGATCGCGTCATCGTGCTCTCGGCGCATCCCGGGACGGTCAAGGCGATCATCCCGATCGAATTTCCCCGCCCGCGCGACGCGGTGTCGCTGCGCGGCGATCCCAAGTTCGGCGAATACGTCGTGCGCATTTGGGAACTGCTTCGATGACGCGCGGTGAACGTGCGGTCGCGATCGCAGCACCGATCTCGATCGTCTTGCTGTGGCAGCTCGCGGTCTCGACGCGCTTTCTCAACCCGGGACTCTTCCCGCCGCCCTCGGAGATTGCCGCAAATTTTATCGCCTATGCATCGAGTGGGGAACTGGCCACCAACACGGCCTGGACGCTGGGGCGGCTGGTGGTCGGGTGCCTGATCGGCGGGATACCCGGAACGCTCATCGGCTTGGCGATGGGGATGAATCGCTGGGTGCGGGCCTACTTCCAGCCGGTCGTCGCGCTGCTCTATCCGATCCCGAAAATCGCCATCTTACCCTTGCTGTACTTCATCTTCGGAACTGGGGAGCAAGCCAAGTGGGCCGCGGTTGCCGTCGGCGTGTTCTTCCTGATGGTGATCAACACCGAAGCGGGCGTGCGGCAGATCGACCCGATTTATCTCGACGTGGCCCGCGCCTATCGCATCCGCCCGATGTCGTTCTACTTCCGGGTACTCTTGCCGGGCGCGCTGCCGAACATCTACGCCGGCATCAAGCTCAGCATCGGTATCGCGATCGTGCTGGCGGTGGCGTCGGAGTTTCAGCTCACCCGCGTCGGCTTGGGCTTTGCGATCTTCAACGCCCAGCAACTCCTCGACGTGGATCGCCTGTATGCGGCGCTCGTCGCGGTCTCGTTGCTTGGTTGCATCCTCACCTACGGGCTCGATCTCACGGAGCGGTGGGCGATCCCTTGGCGGAGAGCACGCAAGTAAGCGTTTCCTTACAATCCATAGGGAATTGTAACGCAGGCCTTACGCGGCACAAGAAACGAACACTCGTTTGACCATGGAGGGAAGTAAGCGTTAACGCGGTCTCACCGATCTCAATTGTTCGTGCGCTGTTCGTGTCTAATGACACCGTTCGGCGCGAGCGTTGGATCGCGCACGCAGGCTTGTCACTTTCGGTCAACGCCGCGACTGCGGAATCGACGCGTGAAGCGCTCGTGCATTTATCCGAAGAACCCGTCGACGTCATCATCGTCGGGCCGTCGCTCGACGACGGAACGCGCGACGAGCTCCTCAACGAACTGCGCGCTCGCCACGCCAACATTCCGCTGATCGCCGTCGGCGGGCCGAGCGAGCGAGCGCCGCTCGAAGCGCTCGCGTATGGTGCGATCGAAGCGCTCGGCGACGATGAAACGCCGCGCCTCGGAGCGACGATGCTGCGTGCCATTCGCGATGCCGGACTGGGCCGCGCGCTGCGCGCCGCGCACGACGAACTGCAAGGCGTGCTCTCGCTCAGCGACCGCCATTCGTCGCTGCTGACGAACGCGCCGGCGCTGATTTGGTCGACCGACGAAGCGCTCGCGCTGAGCAGCATCGAAGGCGCTGATGCGGGACGCAGTGCCGTCGGCTTACCGATCGGCGATTGGGATCGTCTGGCGAGCAGCGCCGACCGCGCGCGTCTCATCGACGCGCATCGCGACGCGCTGGGCGGCGCCACGGCGACGCTCCGGGCGAACTGGCTCGGCCGCCTGCGCTATATCACGGTCGCGCCGATCTATGACGGCAGCCGGGTTGTCGGCACGGCCGGCGCGGCGCTCGCGATTGCCGCGGGCGACGTCGACATTTCGGCGATCGGCAGCGATCACGACACGGTGACCGATCTGCCCAATCGAGCGATCTTCGAACACCGGATCAGCGCGGCGCTGCGCGAGTGCGAAGTGACCGGCGAGCGTACGGCCGTGTTTTTCATCGACATCGACCGCTTCAAGACCGTCAACGACATCGGCGGTCACGCGGCCGGCGATACGGTGTTACGCGCAATCGCGCACCGGCTGCGCCGCACGATCGGCGAACAGGATGCGATCGCGCGCTTCAGCGCCGATGAGTTCGTGGTATTGGCCGTCGGGCTCGACGATCCCAAGCGCGCGGAAGCGCTGGCCGCTGCGCTGCTCGGCACGTTCGCGCTGCCGTTCACCTACGGCGCGCATGAGTTTCATCTCACCGCAAGCATCGGCATGAGCGTCGGCCCCGATGACGCCGACCAACCCGAACGGCTGATCGCGCACGCCGAGTCGGCCTCGTTCGACGCCAAACGCATGGGACGCAACGTAGCGAGCCGTTTCGTTCCCGCGATGCTGGCGACGCCGTCGGAGCGGCACATGCTGCACCGCGAACTGCTGCACGCGATCGAACGCGGTCAACTCGAGCTGCTCTATCAGCCGATCTACGACGTGCTCACGGGAGATATTGCCAGCGTGGAGGCGCTCGTGCGCTGGCGGCACCCCACGCTCGGAATGATCGTGCCCGATCGTTTCATTCCGCTGGCCGAAGAATCCGGGCTCATCGCGAGCATCGGTGAGTGGGTGATCTCGCGCGTGTGCGAGCAGATCCGCCTGTGGGTGGATGCCGGACTGGAAGACGTGCACGTCAGCCTCAACGTGTCGGCACGCCAACTCGACCGCCTGCAGTTGCACCGCTTCATCGGCGATGCGATCCGCCTCAACGGGATCGACCCGTCGCGCCTCGAGATCGAGGTGACCGAAACGTCGATCCTGCGTGACGTCTACGGTGCGACGCTGTTGCTACGCGAATTGCGCGGCATGGGGCTCAGGGTCGCGATCGACGACTTCGGCGCCGGCTTCACCTCGCTCGCGTTCCTACGCGATCTGCCCATCGACAACCTGAAGATCGATCGTTCTTTCGTGCGCGACGTCGCCACCGGCAACTTCGACGGCGCCGTCGTGCGCGCGGTGGTCGACCTTGCGCGCAGCCTCGGCGTACGCACAATTGCCGAAGGCGTCGAAGATCGCGCGCAGATGGAAGTGCTGCGCGAACTCCGCTGCGATGCGGTGCAAGGTTTCTTGTTCAGCGTGCCGCTGCCGGCCGATGAGTGCGCGACGCTCTTCGGCCGCAAGATCGCCTAGCTCAGAGCTCGTCGTCTTCGGTGGGCTTGCCTTTGAGCAACGCCAGCGCCATATAGAGTAAGACCGGCACGGCCACGGCGACCGACGCGCCGATCTTTCCGAGCGGCGAATTTCCATTGCGCAACATCTCGAGAATGCTGGTCAGGTCGAATGCGGGCAGCGGTTCGCCGGCGCGTTCGGCTGACGGCGCAAGCAACCTTAGGCTCGCCCGCAGCAGGCGGGTCCTGTCAGCTAGTCTTTGGCGTAGTCGTGGTCGGGGTGGTTCACCGCGCCGACGCGCCAGTAGCCGCGAGCGATCACGCGCTCCTTGTCGAGCCCCGAAGCCGCCAGAATGGTGGTCCGCAGTTGCCGCAGCGCCGTCGCCTCGCAGCCGACGTACACGCGACCGGCGCCGGCCGGCCAGGCGAAGCCCTCGAGCCCCTGGAGCAGGGCCGATCCGGGCGCGGCGCCTGCGCCGCGAACGAGCCAGCGGACATCGGTCTGAGCCGGCCCGGCAAGCGGGCGGGCCTCATCTGCCGCGACGACCTCGAGCAGCACGGTCGTCTTGGTACCGGCGGGCAGCGCCTCGAGGATGGTCTCGATCGCGGGCAGCGCGGCGTCGTCGCCCAGAATGACGTACCACGGGGCTTCCGTGTCGACTTCATAGCCTTGCGCGGGGCCCATCTGCACGACTTGCTGGCCCACGCGGGCCTGCTCGGCCCAGGTCGCCGCTGGTCCGGGGCCGTGCAACGCGAAATCGACCTCGAGCGTTTGGGTCGCGGGATCGAAGCGGCGCGGCGTGTAGGTACGCGTCGTGGTCGGGCGCGGATCGTCGGGACCGGGGACCGCCACCGTATCGAGGCCGCGGCCGGGCTCCGGGAAGATGATCTTGATGTGCGCGGCCGGGCCCGTCCACGTAAACGAGGCGAGGTCGCTGCCGCCGAACGTCACGCGGCGCATCCGAGGGCTCAGTTGCTTCACCGCGACGACGGAGATCTTGCGCGGAACGCCGCGCGGCCGGCGCGGACGGGTGCCTTCGGGTGCCTGCTGCTGTTGGGTCATACCGGATGATTTATTCAGCGGGGGGCGCGGCCCCCCGGCCTGAACTTCCGGGCCTATAGGTTTTCCTCGTGGACGAAGGAGTGACAGCCCATGATCGCACCCGATCTCAAGAACGACGCCAAGATCACCGTGCTCAATCCCATGGGGTACCCGCCGGAGATCACGCGCAAGTCGGCTGCCCCGCGCCCCGAGAGCCTCAATGGCAAGACGGTGTATCTCGTCGACTGCCGCTTCGATGATTCGATCGAGTTGCTCAAACAAGTCCAGGCGTGGTTTGCCGAGCACATGTCGGGCGTGTCCACGAAGATCATCTCGCTTTCGGCCTATTACGGCCATGACGATCCGGCGACGTGGGAAGAGATCAAGAAGAACGGCGACGCGGCGATCGTCGGCGTCGGTCACTGCAGCACGTGTGCGCCGGCCGTCGCGACCCACGCGATCACGATTGAAACGAAGTACGGCGTGCCCGCCGTCGCGATCCACACCGACAAGTTCGACAAGGTCGTGAAGTCGGTGCGGAAGATGGGCGGCTTGGCTGACGCGCCGACGGTGTTCGTGCCGCAGCCCGTCATGGGCAAGTCGGCGGCCGAACTGCGTGCCTACGTGAACGGGACCGACCCGATCACGGGACGTCCGGTGATGCTCGAGATCGTGGAAGCGCTGACGACGCAGTTGAGCGCCGCGTAAGTGATCGAAGCAAAGGGCTCGACGCCGCGTTTGGTCGAGCCCGCAACCGAAGACGAACTCCAGCAGCTCTTTCTCGATAACAACTGGACCGACAAACTGCCGATCGTTCTTCCCACCGAAGAACGGGTCGCGGCGATGCTGGCGCACACGAGCCATAAGCCGCAAGAGATCGTCGGCCGCATGCAGCCGACGGCCAATCGGGGCCTGTGGGAATACACGGTCGAGAAAGTCGCCGTCAACGCCGTGATGTCGGGTGCGAAGCCCGAGTACTTCCCGGTGATTCTTGCGCTCGCCGCATCGGAAGTGACCGCGCGCGGCAGCACGTCGAGTTCGGGCGCGGCGATGGTCGTCGTGAACGGCCCGATTCGCCACGAGATCAACATGAATTCGGGCATCGGCGCGATGGGGCCCTACAATCACGCCAACGCTACGATCGGCCGCGCCTACGGTCTGCTTTCGCAGAACTTACAAGGCGGCTCGGTGCCGGGTGAGACCTTCATGGGATCGCAAGGCAACAACTACACTTACAACAACATCACGTTCGCCGAGAACGAAGAGCGCAGTCCGTGGGAGCCGCTGCACGTGCAGAAGGGGTTCAAGCCCACCGACAGCGTGGTGAACATCTTCTACGGATGCCGCTCGACGACGTTTTGTTTGGGCTTGCGCGAGAAGTACTGGCGCGAACACGTCAAGGACATGCTCGCCGGCGTCGACTCCAACACGCCGCCGTGCCTACTGCTCGATCCGATCACCGCGCAGCAGTTCATCGATCGCGGCGGCTTCGTGAAGAAGGCCGACCTCATTCGCTGGATCTACGAAACCGCGACGATGCCCGCCGGCCGGTATTGGGACCTGCAGCTCGTGCAGAACTACGTCTACCCGTGGGCGACGTTCGGCCGCGAACCCGAGGCNNGTGGTCGGCGGCGAAGCCAACGGCTACTGGCGCATCATGGGCGCCACGTACCGCAAGTCCGTTTCGATCGACGACTGGCGCTAGCGCCAGTAGGGGGCGGAATCGGTAACGATCTGCTCCGTATCGAACGGTTGTTTTAGCGCACCGTATTTCACCGCGGTGTCGATGCCCGGCTGAAGCAGCGCACGCGTGAGCTGCTCGCCGTACGTTGCGCGCGTCATCGTCGCGAAGAGGGCGGGATCGATGCCGGCGGCGGGACCGAAGATTTTCGCGGTGTCGGCGTGATGCGTGTTGGCAAAGTGCGCCGTTTCGCGCATCGCGGCCAC
>PLTN01000042.1:57745-64431 GCA_003164495.1 Vulcanimicrobiota bacterium | reverse complement strand
GTCACTTCGATCGCGGGCACGCCGGCGTCGACGAGCATCTCGACGTAGCGCACTTTATCGGCCGCCGAAACGGTTTGGGCTTCGTTCTGCAAACCATCGCGCGGACCGACTTCGCAGATCGTGACGCGCTTGGGAAAGGTGGCGTAGGGGTTGCTCACGTGACGGTTTCTCCACGAAGGAAGCGAGCGATGATCTCGACTTCCCGATGCCAGACCTTGTCGTTGGCGCGAAAGCCGCGGCCGAGAAAGGCGACAATATCAAAGACCGCACCGAGGTTGAGATGGTTCGCCATCGAGTCGGCGATGATCACTTCAGGAAGCTGATGTTCCAGGGTCGCCGAGTCGAGCAGGATCACGCCGTCGCTCTCTTCCTTGGCGAGGCGTCCCGCGATGGCGAGCGTCCGGTGGCCTTCGGGAAAGAGCCATGGCCGGCGGCTGAGCTTCCAGCGCTTCTTCTTCGGGTTGTCGGTGGGAATCCACGTACCGCTGGTCTCGTTCAACCAGGTGAGAAACGGCGAGGCGACGTCGAGATCGTTGATCACCTGGTGCGGAATCCACATCAGTCTCATGAGGTTCGCGATGTAGTTGCTGATGAGGCCGCAGTTCGGGGCGGCGATTTGAATCGTGGCGGCGATCTCGCTCGCGCGCTCGGGGTACGCGCGTAGAAACCCGCGGTTGACGAGACCGCCCGCGCTGTAGCCGATCGTTGCCACCGGAAACGCGTCGGGCTCGCGCAGCTTCAGGCCGTCGAGAAATTGGGCGAAGCGGTCGATGCGCGGTCGCAGCGAGTCGTGGCCGCCGGGAAAGATCGTGCAGTCGAAGCCGTAGGCCGCGAGCCCGTCGATGCCGTGGCGCCCGTCGATGAACGTGCGCATGTGATCGGAGTTCTCATGCCAGCCCGGAACGAGGACGACTTTCATGCAGCCCCGATCGTCACGAGCGCGGCGCCGGCCGCGACCACGTCGCCGGTCGCGACGTGGAGGGCGCTGACGGTACCGGCCACCGGGGCCTCGATGCGGTGTTCCATCTTCATCGCCTCCAATACGACGAGCACATCGTGCAGCGCAACGCGGCTACCGGCCTGCACGGCGACGCTGACGATCTTACCCGGCATCGGGGCGGTCACGTCGCCGCTGCCGTGGACGGTGCCGGATCGCTGCGCGGTGGCGCTCGGCGGGGGTGCGGGGACGATGCTGCTGTCCGCTAGCGGCGCCGGCGCATCGAAGGGCACCTCAGCAACCACGTCGCCGGAGACGCGCCAACCGTGCGCCGTACGATCCGCGCTGACATTCACGCGCTTCCCGTCCTGCTCGAGCGCGAGGGGAATGCCGATGCCGCCGGGGCGCCAAGCGTAGCCGGAACGCAAGAGCGCGGCGATGCTTGCCCGCAGCGCCTGCGCGGATTGTTGGCCGGTGTACGCCGCGAGCGCGGGGCCGCGTTCGTCGAGAAAGCTCGTCGTCGTCTCGCCGGCGGCGAAGGCGGCATCGGCTGCAATGGCGCGTAACAGCGAGAGGTTCGTGGCCAGACCCGCGACGCGCGTCTGCGCCAGCGTCGCACGCAGGCGCGCGATCGCCCCGTCGCGATCGTCATCCCACACGATGATCTTCGC
The DNA here is from genome assembly GCA_003164495.1 of Vulcanimicrobiota bacterium. GTDB lineage: Bacteria > Vulcanimicrobiota > Vulcanimicrobiia > Vulcanimicrobiales > Vulcanimicrobiaceae > Lustribacter > Lustribacter caenicola. The sequence continues at coordinate 62,823 of PLTN01000042.1, read as the reverse complement.
CAGCAGCGAATCGTAAAACACGGGCACGTCGCTGCCCGCGCACACGCCGGAGTCGAGCCGCACGCCGGGCGCGCGCGGAACGTCGAACGCGGCAACCGTTCCGGCTTGCGGTGCGTAGTCGTGCGCCGGATCCTCGGCGTTCAAGCGCACCTCGATCGCCCAGCCGCGCGGGCGGAGATCGGCTTGCGTGAACCGCAGCGGCTCACCGTTCGCGATGCGCAGTTGCTCGTGCACGAGATCGACCCCGTAGACCAGTTCGGTGACCGCGTGCTCCACCTGCAGGCGCGCGTTCATCTCGAGAAACGCAAACGTGCGATCGGCCGCAAGCAAGAACTCGACCGTTCCGGCGTTGGTATACCCGACGCTGCGCGCCGCGGAAACCGCCGCTTCGCCCATACGAGCGCGCAGCTCCGGATCCAGCGCGAGCGACGGCGCTTCCTCGACGACTTTTTGATGGCGGCGCTGAATCGAACAATCGCGCTCGCCGAGATGGACGATCGACCCGTACGCATCGCCGAGAATCTGGAATTCGATATGCCGCGGGCGATGCAGGTAGCGCTCGAGCAGCACCGCATCGTCGCCGAAGGCCGCGCGCGATTCTCGCCGTGCCGATACCAGCGCGGCATCGAACGTTGCGAGGTCGTCGACGACGCGCATGCCGCGTCCGCCGCCGCCCGCGGCCGCTTTGATCACGAGCGGGGTGCCGAGCGCCGCGGCTTCGCGCCGGAGTACCGCATCGTCTTGATCGGCGCCGTCATACCCGGCCACGACCGGCACGCCGGCGGCGCGCACGCGCTGCTTCGCTTCGCTTTTCGAGCCCATCGCGGCGATCGCCGCGGGCGAGGGGCCGACGAAGATCAAGCCGGCATCGATCACCGCTTGCGCAAACGCGGCGCGCTCGGAGAGAAAACCGTAGCCGGGATGCACCGCATCGGCGCCCAGTTTACGCGCCGCGGCGATGATCGCCGCACCGTCGAGGTAAGATTCGGCTGCGGGCCCGGGTCCGATCCGCACCGTTTCGTCGAGCGCTTCGCGAAACGCCGCGTTGACGTCGGCATCGGAGTACACGCCGACCGGCGAGATGCCCATCTCGCGCGCCCCGCGTGCGATGCGTATCGCGATCTCACCGCGGTTGGCGATGAGCAGACGCCGGATCACGTATCGTGCCAGCTCGCCGAACGCCGCTCGAGAAACGCGCGCAGACCTTCCTGACCTTCCGGGGTCGTGCGCTGCTTCGCGATCGCGCGGGCGCTCAGTGCCGTCGCCTCAGCCGGCGACGCGGCACCGGCCACGTCGCGCACGACGGCTTTGGCCGCAGCGATCGCACTCGGTGCCGCCGTGCGGAATTCATCGAGAATCGTCGCGATGCGCGCATCGAGATCGGCGGCGGGAACGACGTGATGGATCAGGCCGATGCGCTGGGCGTGCGCGGCGCCGAAGCGTTCGCCGGTGACGAACAGCGCGCGCGCTTGCGAGATGCCGATCTTGGCCAGCACGAACGGTGAGATCACCGCCGGAATGATGCCGAGCTTCACTTCGGTGAAACCGAAGAGCGCGTCGTCGGCCGCAACGACGATGTCGGCGGCTGCGACCAAGCCGCAGCCGCCGCCCAGCGCCGCGCCGTGAACGCGGGCGATCACCGGTTTCGGGCAGCGATCGATCGCGAGCAGCATCGCGGCCATCGCCTCGGCGTCGCGAATGTTCTCCGCCTCCGAGAGTTCGAGCGCAGCCCGCATCCACGCGATGTCGGCGCCGCCGCTGAACGTCTTGCCCTCACCGGCAAGCACGATCGAACGAACGCCGTCGTCGGCGCTCAGGGCTACGAACGTGTCGCGAAGTCTGGCAATGAGCTCAGCGTTGAAGGCATTCCGGACGTCGGGGCGGTTCATCGTGACGCGTGCACGCGTCCCGTCCCGCTCGATCCGTACGAGAGAGTCAGTCACCGGGGCGGCTTCCACGCTCGGAGGAGAACATCCGCGTCGGTCCGGAGAACGTTCCCCTTCAGGGCACGCAGCCGTAAGGGGCCTTACGCCGTTTGTGTGCCTGCGCGAGGTACGATTCCCACATGTCAGAGACACCCGTCGCGGGCCAGCGGGTCTACCGTCACTCGATCGCAGCGCGCGTCACGCATTGGCTTTGGACGCTCGCCATGCTCGTGCTCGTCATGAGCGGGCTGCAGATCTTCAACGCGGCCCCCTACCTCGACGCCAGCGACAACAGCAATCCCGCGCGGCGCGTTCTCGCCTTCGACGCGGAAAAAACCGCCGACGGCAAGCCGATCGGCACGACGACGATTTTCGGCCACACCTTCACGACCACGCACGTGCTCGGGTACACCGACAACGGCCAGGGCGGCGAAGAAGAGCGTGCATTCCCCGGCGCGATCACGCTGCCGGCCACGCAAGATCTCGCCGACGGACGCGTGTGGCATTTCTTCTTCGGCTGGGTGCTCGTGCTCTCGCTGATCACGTATATCGTCGTGGGCGCAATACGCAAGGACCTGCGCGAGCTGATCCTGCGGCCTTCAGACATTCCTAAGCTTTTACCGATGCAATTGTATTATTTCCATTTGCGTAAAGAGCCGCCGCCCCACGGCACGTACAACCCGTTGCAAAAGGCGGCGTACACGGTGGTGTTGTTCGGGTTCATCCCGCTGATCATCCTGACCGGCATGGCACTTTCGCCGGGGATCGACGCGATCAGCGGACCCTTGGTGTGGATCTTTGGCGGGCGGCAGTTTGCCCGGACGTGGCACTTCACGCTGATGGTGCTGCTGATCGGCTACTTCGCAACCCACATGGTTCTGGTGTTTTCGACTGGCGCATGGAACAACATCAAATCGATGATCACCGGCTGGTACCGGCTCAAAGAGCACGACGGGGTGGGCATATGAAACGACGGCTTTTCGTCGCCTCGCTCAGCGCGAGCAGCCTGGTCGCCTGCGGACCGGTGAAAGACCAGCTCACGACCTCGCTTCACGGTGTGCTCGACAGCGCGCAGGTGCTCAACCACGCGATCATCGGCACGCGCGGCCGTGCGCGGCTCTACACGGAAGCCGACATCAACCGCGACTTCCGCGTCAACGGCCTCGACACGCCGAGCGATCAGCGCTATGCCGACGCCGCGCGCGACAACTTCGGCGCATACCGCTTGCCGGTCGAAGGCCTGGTCGATCGTCCCCACACGTTCACGCTGGCGGAACTGCGCGCGATGCCGCAGCTCGCGCAAATCACGCGCCACGATTGCGTCGAGGGCTGGAGCCAGATCGGGAAGTGGCAGGGCGTTCCGCTCGCGACCGTGCTCGCGATGGCGCAGCCGAAAACGAACGCCCGCTACGTGATCTTCAGCTGCTTCGACAAAGACGAGTCGGGCATCGAATACTACGAATCGCTCGATCTGCACGAGGCGGCGCATCCGCAGACGCTGCTCGCGCTCGACCTCAACGACAAACCGATCGACCCCGATCACGGTGCGCCGGTGCGCCTGCGGATCCCGACGCAGCTCGGCTACAAGAGCGCGAAGTGGGTCCGCAAAATCGAACTCGCCGCGGCTTTCCCCACGCCCCAAAGCAAAGGCGGCTACTGGGAAGACCAAGGCTACGAATGGTACGGCGGCATCTAGCCTAGCCGCACGGAATCCCGGCCGCATTGGCGCGCTATTTTTCTGTCATTCCGAGCGGAGCGCCATCAGGGCGCGCAGTCGACGAACGCGCCACGATCGTGCGCGATAGCCAGGGCAACTCCACGAACGGTCACACTTGTGGCGAACGCGGCATGAGAAATTTCCTAGCCGCAAAATAGTACGTATTGTGTCGACCGATCCGCTCAATATTGGGCTTTCCGGATTGGAAGCCTACAGCACCGCCATCGACGTTTCTGCGAATAACGTCGCGAACGTCGGCACGGCCGGATTTCAGGGCCAGGACGTCGAGTTCGGCGACCTGTACGCCGGCGCGGTCGCGGCGCGGATCGCAACCAACAACGCACCCGGCGGACTCGATCCGACCGGCAGTGCGACGAGCGTTGCGATCGCGGGCGCCGGTTTCTTCGTGTTGGCCGGGCCGAACAATTCCACGACCTACACGCGCGACGGCAACTTTTCGGTCGGCGCCAACGGTTTTCTCGTTGATTCGGCATCGGGGTTCAACGTTACCGGTGTGAGCGGGGGACCGATTGCGATTCCGGCGGGCGTGAACGGCGTCGCGATCGGCGCGGATGGTTCGGTGACTGGAGCGTTGCCGAGCGGACAATCGGCTACGTTCGGGCGCGTGGAGTTAGCAGCGTTTGCAAATCCAGGCGGTCTCTTGCGCGCGGGCGGCGGGTATCAAGCATCGGCGAATTCCGGCAACGTGCTTCTGGGCGCGCCGGCGACGGCCGGTTATGGTTCGCTCGTGTCCGGCTTTCTCGAAACCTCGAACGTGGATCTGGCCGATGAGTTCGTGAAGATGATCGCCTCGCAAGCGGCCTTCAAGGCCAACTCCGTGAGCGTTAGCACCGGCGACGAAGTCCTAAAAACCGCCATCAAGATCGGCGACGACGACCGCACCGCCTGAGCCCTTCGCGCTCGGGCTGAGGGCAATCCAGACGCCCGCGATCACGAGGGCGGCGCCGATCAGTTCGCGCGCGCCGAAGGCCTCGTGAGCGACCAGCGCGCCGACGACGACGGCGATGACCGGGATGATCAGCGCTTGTAATCCCACCATCCATGCGGTGAGGCGTCGCAAGAGCCAGTGGTTCAGGTAGAACGTGACGGATGAACCAAAAATCGCGAGGTACAGCGTCGCAAGAATCGGCGGCCATGTTAGCGCGCGGCTGAGATCGATCGGAGCGGTCAAGGCACCGGCGATGCTAATCACGGTTCCCGATAACAGCATCACCGGCAATCAGAAACCGCACGCCGACGCCGCTGAGCGGCGAGAGCCCCGTTAGCGCGAGCTTGATCGCGAGCCACGTCGTACCCCAGATCACGCACATGACGGCGTACGCGGCAACAACCCGGACGTTCACGTCTAGCTCGAACAGTCCACGCCGTTATTGGTTGCATCGCCTATGCTACTATTGGCGCGTGGCGAATCTGAA
>PLTN01000042.1:18761-57675 GCA_003164495.1 Vulcanimicrobiota bacterium | reverse complement strand
GGCGTAGCGGGCGGCGGCTAGGCCGAGGGCGAGGACTTCGCGGGTGTCGGCGGGGTCGATGATGCCGTCGTCCCAGAGGCGGGCGGTGGCGTAGTACGGGTTGCCCTCGGTTTCGTATTTTGCGAGGATCGGCGCCTTGAACGCGGCTTGCGCGGCGGCGTCGAGCGGTGCGCCCTTCGCTTTGTCGGCTTCCATACGCACGGTCAGCAGCGTCGATGCGGCTTGTGCGCCGCCCATGACCGAGATGCGCGCGTTCGGCCACATCCAGAGCTGATTGGGCGAGAACGCGCGCCCGCACATCCCGTAGTTCCCGGCGCCGAAGCTGCCGCCGATCACCACAGTGAACTTCGGCACGCCGGCACCGGCGACGGCCGTCACCAGCTTCGCGCCGTCCTTCGCGATCCCGCCGCGTTCGTAATCCTTGCCGACCATGAAGCCCGTGATGTTCTGCAAGAACACCAGCGGCGTGCCGCGCTTCGCGCACAGCTCGATGAAGTGCGCGCCTTTCAGGGCGCTCTCGCTGAAAAGTATGCCGTTGTTGGCGACGATGCCGACGGGGTGGCCGTCGATGTGCGCGAAGCCGCACACGAGCGTCGTGCCGTAACGCGCCTTGAACTCGGCGAAGACCGATGCGTCGACGATGCACGCGATCGCGTCGCGCACGTCGTAGGCTTGACGTGCATCGGCCGGTACGACACCGTAGATCGCCTCACGCGGCTTCTGCGGCGGACGCGCTGCTTGCCGCGGCCATGCATCGAACGGCCGCACATTCGCGTGCGCGACCGCTTCGCGCACGAGGCCGAGCGCGTGTTCGTCATCGACCGCCAGGTGATCGGCCACGCCGGAGATGCGCGTGTGCACGTCGGCGCCGCCCAGCTCTTCGGCCGATACGATCTCGCCGGTTGCCGCTTGGACCAGCGGCGGTCCGCCGAGGAAGATCGTTCCGGTGCCCTCGACGATGATCGCTTCATCCGACATCGCCGGCACGTACGCACCGCCGGCCGTGCACGAACCCATCACCGCGGCGATCTGCGGAATCCCGGCGGCCGACATTCTCGCTTGGTTGTAGAAGATGCGGCCGAAGTGATCGCGGTCGGGAAACACCTCGGCTTGCAACGGCAGAAACGCACCGCCGGAATCGACCAAGTAGATGCACGGCAGGTGGTTTTGGGCGGCGATCTCTTGCGCGCGCAAGTGTTTCTTCACCGTCATCGGGTAGTACGTGCCGCCCTTCACGGTTGCGTCGTTGGCCACGATTGCGCACGGCGTCCGGCTGACGATTCCGATTCCGGTGATGATCCCGGCGGACGGCGCGTCGCCGTCGTACATCCCGTTCGCGGCGAGGGCTGAGAACTCGAGGAACGGCGAGCCGGGATCGACGAGCCGGTCGATCCGTTCGCGCGCGGTGAGTTTGCCGCGCTGGTGATGGCGCTCGGTCGCCGCCGTGCCGCCGCCCGCGCGCACGCGCGTCAGGTGCGCGCGTAACTCCTCGACGAGGGCGCGCATTCCGGCGGCGTTGCGTTCGGCTGACGAGTCCGTCGACATGGCTTGAGCGGTTGCCGTGCAGGAGCAGCGGCCCCTTCCGCGGGACGCTCCCGGAACGACTTTACCGGAGGACGTCACCATGCCGCGCGTTTGGGATCGTTTCATCACCGCCAAAGACCGGGCCGTCTACGAGGCTTCCGGATACGGCGCACGCACCGGTTTCGGAGCGCGGCCGGCCGTCATCGTCGTCGACGTGAACTACGCGTTCACCGGCGACCGCGACATGCCGATCCTCGAATCGGTGAAAACGTGGCGGAACAGCTGCGGTGAGGCCGGCTGGGCCGCCATTCCGCCGACGCAGCGGCTTTTGGCCGCGGCCCGCAAGCAGCACATTCCGGTCTTCTTTTCGACCGGGATCGATTCGCGGCCCGACGGCTTCGACCGCGGCGGCTGGGCGCACAAGAACAATCGCAGCAAAGAAGACCTTTCCGTCGTGCGCGTGCAGGCAACGGCGCGCGGCAACGACATCGTGCACGAGATCGCGCCGCAGCCGCACGAGTTCCTCATTCAAAAGATCAAGCCGAGCGTGTTTCACGGCACCCCGCTGCTTGGATATCTGATCGATCTCGGCATCGATACGCTGATCGTCACCGGCACCACCACGTCGGGCTGCGTACGCGCGACCGTACTCGACGCGTTCTCGCAGAACTACAAAATTACGATCGTCGAGGAGTGCACGTTCGACCGCTTCGAAAGCTCGCACGCCATCAACTTGTTTGATATGCATTGCAAGTATTGCGACGTGCTCCCGCTCGATGAGGTGACGGCCTATCTCGCGTCGGTCGAGCGCGGCCTCTACGACGGCAAGATCGCCTTTCCGGCGGTTCCGGAACTTGCGCTGACGTAATTACGGCTGAACGCCGCATGGGAGGGCGGTTAGAATAGCGCGCTGATCGGCGACGGCGCGGCCGGGCGGCGCTATGATATCGCACATGGCCGCCCCCACTTCCGCCGCGCCCGCCGCACTCTATCGCCCGCCCGGGCCGCTCGATCTCGCGACCGCGTTGGAACCGTACGCCGGCCCGTGGGGCGTGCGCCAAGCGGCGCACCTCTATCGCCGCGCGGGCTTCGGCGGCTCACCCGACGACGTAGCGCGGGCGACGGGCGCGGGGATGCGCGCGTCGGTCGACGGGTTCATCCACTTTGCCGAGGCCTCGGCGTTGCCGGCGCAGCCGCAACTCGACGACGATCGTCCCAATCCGGGCCAGCGCCAAGTGCTCGTCGCCGCCGCGCAAGCGGGCGCTAGCCCGCAATCGGATGCGGCGATCATGGAAGCGCGCAAAGCGATCGGTCGCGCGCACCGCGACAACATGATCGCGATGGAGACGTGGTTTCTCGACCGCATGATCGACACGCCGGCGCCGCTGCAAGAAAAGATGACGCTCTTCTGGCACGGGCACTTCACCAGCGCCTACCAGAAAGGCATTCCGGCGAAAGCGCTGGTCAACCAGAACAATCTCTTCCGCGCGAATGCGCTCGGCAACATTCGCGAGCTGACGCTCATCGTGTCGCAAGATCCGGCGATGGTGCGCTACCTCGACAACGCANNCTCTTCACGCTCGGGATCGGGAACTACACGGAAACCGACGTGCGCGAGTCAGCCCGCGCTTTCACCGGCTGGGGCATCGACCGCGACTACAACTTCCGCGATTTCCCCGCGCGCCACGACGACGGCAGCAAGACGTTTCTCGGGAAGACCGGCAACTTCACCGGCCGCGACATCGTCGAGATCATCTTCACCCAGCCCGCCGCCGCGGCGCTGTTCGCTAAAGATCTGCTGAACTTCTTCGTCTATAGCGATCCCGAACCGGCACTCATCGATGCGGTCGCCGCGTTGATCCGCAGGAACGATTACAACCTGCCGCCGGTGATGTCGGTCGTGTTGCGGAGCAACCTGTTCTACAGCGAGCGGGCCTACCGTGCGCTCGTGAAGAGCCCGGTGCAGTTCGTCGTCGGCAGCTACCAGCTCTTCGGCATCAAACAATCCGACAATGTGGCGCTGGGTGCGCTGCGCCGGATGGGACAGATCCTGTTCTTGCCGCCCAACGTCAAGGGCTGGGATGGCGGCTCGGCGTGGCTCAACAGCCAGACCATGCTCACGCGCGAGAACTTCGCGTCGAGTCTGATGGCAAAAATGGGCAACGCGGCCTGGATACAACGCGCGACGACCTCGATGGATCCGTCGGCCGTTTCGCGCGCGCTTGTCGCGACGATCTTGCAAGGCGACGTCTCGCCCGCTTCGACCGCGAACCTCACCGGCTACCTCAACGGCAACAACGTCAGCGCGCTGGCCGCGCTCTCCGGCGAAAACGCCGACGAGCGCATTCGCGGCGCGGCCTATCTCACCATGGCGATGCCCGCCTACCAACTCGCATAGAGGCTATCGTGAAACGTAACGCATTCTTACTCGGAGCCGCTAGCGGGCTCGCCCTGGTCGGTCACAGCGATGGATTTTTCGCGCGGGCACTCGCCCAAACGGGTGCACCGAACGACGATCGCGTGCTGGTCGTGGTGTACTTTCAAGGCGGCAACGACGGGTTGAACACGGTCGTGCCGTTCGGCATGCCGGCGTACTACAAGTACCGCCCAACGCTGGCCGTGACCCAGAACGACGTGCTGCGCATCAACGATACGGTCGGCCTCAACCCGCAGCTCAAACCGTTCAAGGACCTCTACGACAAGGGCCAGGTCGCGATCGTTCAGGGTGTCGGCTATCCGAATCCCGACTACTCGCACTTCCGTTCGACCGAGATCTGGGAAACCGCCGCACCGGACAAATACGCCTCGACCGGTTGGCTCGGACGTTACCTCGACGGCGCGAACATGCCGCCCGAGAACCTCTTCAACGCCGTTGCGATCGCCGACGTGCTACCCGAAGTGCTCGTCGCCGATCACGTCGACGTCGCGGCGATCGCCCAGCTCAACGGGTACGGTCTCACCAGCGACCGCAGCAAGACGCTCGGCCGCGATGAGTTCCACGCCTTCGTTGCCGACAACAACGTGCCGTTCCGCTCGCCGTACCTGGCGCAAGTCGCGTCGATCGAAGATCACGCGCAGCGCGGCGCCGAAGAGCTGCCAAAACTCGTTGCGGGCTACAAGCCGGCGGCGACGTATCCGGAAACGCCGTTCGGCCACAGCCTTGCGCTGGCAGCGCAGGTCATCGGATCGAAGCTCGGCACGCGCGTGCTCTACGTGCAGCTTGGCTCGTTCGACACGCACACGACGCAAAAGGCGACGCAAGACCGACTGCTGGCCGATTTCGCCAACGGTATCAGCGCATTCTACGCCGATCTCGCGGCGCACGGCGATGATAAGCGCGTGCTCACGATGACGTTCAGCGACTTCGGCCGCCGCGTGGCGGAGAACGGCAGCCGCGGTACCGACCACGGCTCGGCTGCGCCGGTGTTCGTCATCGGCGGCGGCGTGAAGGGCGGCCTCTACGGCGAGCATCCCTCGCTCGACGCACTCGATGCCGGCAACATGCGCTTCACGACCGACTTCCGCAGCGTCTACGCGACGGTGCTCGAGAAATGGCTGCAGCGCCCGTCGTCAGGCATCGTGGGCCCGGGCTTCGCGCCCTTGCCGCTGCTGGCGTAACGCCGGCTTCGAGAGTACGTACCCGGCGGTTGCGCTGATACCGCCGATCAGCGCGAAGAGGCCGAGCGTCGTCGTCGGGAGTCCGGAGCGCGCGCCGCTGAGCGTGCCGCCGAGCGCGCCGCCCAGCATGTTGGTTGCGCCGATGAGTCCGGCGGCGAGGCCGGCATCCTTGCGTGCGGTGCTGAGCAGCGCGCCGAACGCACCGGGCGTGGTGAACGCGACGCCGAACGCGTAGAGCGACCACGTTGCGATGAAGCCGACGACCGACGGAAAGTAGGTGTCGACCACGAACGCGAGGATCGTCGCTACGAGAGTGAACGCGACGCCGCTTCCGAACAAGATTTCCGGATCCAGCGTTCGGACGAGCCGGGCCGAGAGCGCGGCGGCCACGATGAACGAGAGTGAGTTGATCGCGAACGCGATCGCGAATTGCGTGCTCGTCAAGTGGAGTTGCGCGATCAGCGCGAACGGCGAACCCGAGATCAGCGAGAAGAAGCCGAAGAACGATCCGCCCACGAGCAGCATCAGCCCGAGCGTGCGCGGCAACTGCAGCACGCGGCGATACGCGCCCCACACCGGATGTGCGATGCGCGGCGAGGTTTCGGGCAGCAGCACGGCCACGAGGGCAACGAGCACCACGCCGACGACGGCCAACACGCCGTAGAGCGCTCGCCACCCGAGCGTCGCGAGGATAACGGCGCCCAACAGCGGAGCGATCACCGGCGCAAAACTGTTCACCGAGGTGAGGATCGCTTGGCGAAACGTTGCGCCGGCGCGATCGGTGGAGAGATCTTGCGCGACCGCACGCGCGCACACGGTGCCGGCGCACGCACCGAAGCCTTGCAAGAGACGCAGCGCAACGAGCAGGCGCGCGTCGTTTACCAGCGTGCAGCTGATGCCGGCCAGCGCGTAGAGCCCAAGCCCCCACAGCAACACCGGACGCCGGCCGTAGCGGTCGGAGAGCGGTCCGAGGATGAGCTGTCCCGCGCCGAACGCGAGGATGAAGGCCGAGAGCGTCCACTGGAGCAGCGCCGGCGGCGAACCAAGCGTTCGGGCGATCAGCGGCAATCCGGGTAAACTGATGTCGATGGAAAGCGGCGGAAGCATCGTCAACGAACCGAGCATGACGAGAAACCAGGCGCCGCTCGTCCGTGCCTCGATCGCTTTCACGTCCACCGTGACCCGGCGCCCAGGTGAGGAGTTCCAGCGCATCACCAGAACTGCATGACCCTTCCCGTGAAAGCGATCGTCGACCCCGGCCTGCCGCCTCGCGCCACGCCGAAAAATTTCCTCGTCGCATGGCTGCTCGTGCTCTTGCGTCGCTCGCACTTGCACGGCTACGAGATCATGAAGGAGCTGCGTGACGAGTTCGGCATCGCCTGCGAACACGGCGCGCTCTACCGGACGCTGCATCAGCTCGAGGCTGGTGGAATGATTCGCTCGCACTGGGATGCGGCCGATCTCGGTCCGGCCCGCCGGGTGTACGAGCTGACCGATACCGGTCGCGAGGCGCTCGTCGCGTGGAGCGATGCACTCGGCGGTTACCGCGCCTCGCTCGAAAAGTTCTTTCATCTCTATCACGGGCTCACCGGCGAGTGAGCATTTCGATCCGATTTCTCGGCACCGGTGGTGCGCGGTTCGTCGTGGCCAAACAAATTCGCGCATCCGGCGGGATGTGGATGCGCTTCGGCGCGACGCAGGTCCACGTCGATCCGGGCCCGGGCGCTCTGGTTCGCGCGCTCGGCACGATTCCGCCCGAACGCCCGGCGGAACTGGACGCGATCGTGCTCTCGCACAAGCACCTCGACCACGCCGGCGACGTCAACGCGATGATCGAAGCGATGGCGCAAGGCGGCTGGAAACCGCGCGGCGCGCTGTTCGCACCGCGCGATGCGTGGGAAGGCGATTCGATCCTGTTGCCCTATGCGCGCGATTTCGTGCCGCGCCACGAGATCGTTGAAGAACGCGGCGGGCCCTATGCGATCAACGACGTCGAGGTGCGGTCATCGGTGCGCCACCGGCATCCGGTCGAAACGTACGGCTTGCACTTCCGTTACGCCGGAACCACCGTGTCGTATCTGCCGTGCACGCGGTACTTCGACGGCCTGATCGAGGATTATCATGCCCACGCGCCGGACGTGCTCGTGATCAACGTGCTGCGCTATGCCGATTCGATGGATGTCGACCACCTCACACTCGATGATGCGAAACGGCTGATCGGCGGGATTCGTCCGCGCTCCGCAATCATGACGCACTTCGGTACGAAGATGCTCGAGCGCGACCCGCGCCGGATTGCCTACGATCTCGAGGACGAGCTCGGGATTCGCGTCTACGCGGCGTACGACGGGTGGACGTATGACGCCCCGATTCGGGGAATCGATGTCGCTTGAAATCGCCGTTGCGAAACCGGGCGACGCTACGGCTTTCTGGAAGGCCAACGACCGCGCGTGGCGCGGCGAGCTGTGGGCGTTCAAGGTCATCTGGCACGAACAAACCCACGATATCACCGCGACCATCGATGGCGCGATCGTCGGCGCGCTGAACCTCCGGATCGCCGCATCGCTGGCGCACGTGGAAGCGCTCTACGTGCTGCCGGAGCGCCGCGGCAACGGGATCGGCCGCGCCCTGGTCGCTCGCTCCGAGGAGATCGCGAACTATTACAACTGCCACAAGGTCAGCGTAGCGGTCATGAACGCGAGCCCGGCGCAGCGCTTTTTCACCGGCAGCGGCTATCACACCGAAGCCGTACTGCCGCAGCATACGTTCAAGCTCGACGTCGCGATGTTGCGGAAGTTCTTGCTATGAACGAAGACGGGCTCGATCCGCGCGATTGGGCGGAGCTTCGCGCGCTGGCGCACCGCGCGCTCGACGAAACGTTCGATGCGGTCGCCGGCATTCGCGAGCGGCCGCCATGGCGTCCGATCCCGCCGGCGATTCGCGCGGCGATCGCCGCCGATCCGCTGCCGCGCGCGCCCGCCGATCCCTCGGAGGTGTACGGCACCTTCCTCGAGCGCATCGCGCCGTACGCGGTGGACAACCGTCATCCGCGTTTCTTCGGCTGGGTGCACGGTGCCGGAACGCCGGCCGGGATCATCGCTGCGCTTCTCGCTGCGGGCATGAACGCCAACGTCGGCGGCCGCGATCACGCTGCCGTCGAGGTTGAACGGCGCGTGATCCGCTGGTGGTGCGAGATCTTCGGCTTCCCCGAAACGGCCAGCGGTATCCTCACCACCGGAACGTCGATGGCCAACCTCATCGCGATCCTGGTCGCGCGCCGCAAGGCCGCCGAGCGTGTGCGCAGTGACGGTCTCGCCGGCGAGCCGGCCCTCATGGGCTACACGTCGATGGATGCGCATGCGTCCCTGGCCGGCGCGTTCGATGTAGCGGGTCTGGGGAAAGCGGCCTTGCGCATGTGGCCCACGCATCCGAACTCGGAGCTGAACTCCCACGCATTGCGAACGCTCATCGCGCACGACCGTGCCGCCGGCAAGCAACCCTTCATCATCATCGCGACCGCCGGCAGCGCGAGCACCGGCAGCATCGACAACCTCAACGAGCTGGCCGACCTCGCGCGCGAAGAAGGGCTCTGGTTTCACGTCGACGGCGCGTTCGGCGCGCTGGTCCAGCTCGCGCCGAGCCTGCGCGACCGCATCGCCGGGATCGAACGCGCCGACTCGATCGCCTTCGACCTGCACAAGTGGCTGCACGTGCCGTATGACTGCGGCGCGGTGCTGATTCGCGACGGTGCTTTGCACGAAGCGACGTTTGCCGATCACGCGCCGTACTTGCAGCGCAACACGCGCGGCACGGCCGCGGGCGAACCCTGGTTCACCGATTTCGGGCCCGAACTCTCGCGCGGTTTTCGCGCACTGGGCGTGTGGTTCACGATGAAGACCTACGGGCTCGACCGCTTCGGCGAACTGATCGCGCGCCAATGCGCGATGGCGCAATCGCTCGGCGAACGTATTGCCGCGACGCCGTCGCTCGAACTGCTGGCGCCGGTGACGCTGAACATCGTTTGCTTCCGCTACGTTCCACCGCGTCCCAGCGGCGAACCGGATGAGGTCAGCGAGCGCGTCACCGACGAGCTGAATGCGCGCCTGCTGATCGAACTTCAAGAACGCGGCCTCGCGGTGCCGTCGTCGACGCGCGTCGACGGCAAGCTCGCGCTGCGCATGAACGTGATGAACCATCGCACGACGCAGGCGGATCTCGACGAAGTGCTGGCGGCCGTGCTCTCGGTTGGGAAAGAGCTAGAGCTCTCGTCCGCGTAGCGCGCGGAAGCGCTGGAACGCGTTCGGCGGCTGTTGGAAGCGCGGCGGAACCGGTTGTTGCGTTTGTACGAGCGATTGGCGAATCGGCCGCCACTCCGGCGGTAATATCTGCCGCGATGCGAGCGCGCCGTCGTAGAGATAGACGTTTCCGCGGCCGGTGACCGCGTTGACCACCGGGCCGCCGCCGCCGATCGTGGCGCTCACGTCGTTGTCGCCGCGCTGATCGAGTGGCGTGCGACGGTCCCACATCGAGTACACGTGACCGTCGGTCGAACGCGCGGCCACCTGCGCGCCCGTCGCCACGCCGATGCCGATCGAACCGCTGGTCGATTCGAAGCGTGCGAGTCCCGGATCGAAGGTGCCGTTGTCGTAGACGATGTTCCCCGAGACGGTCGAGACCTCGATCTGTCGCGCCCGGTTGTGTTCGAACACGAAGGTAGCGGCGTTGCCGCGCGCGCGCAAGCGATCGAAGCTCGAGTCGACGACGTCGAGACGCCCGTTCATCAACTGTACGAACGCGGCGCTCATCACGTCGTTGAGCATCATCCGTCCGCTGCCGGCCGCCGCGAAGAGCGTTCCGCCGCGGTAGTCGTTGATGCTTACCACGCCTTGGCCGTTGCGGATGCGCGTCACGAGCAGCGCGGTCGTAGCCGGAACCATGACCGTGATGTGCGAGTCTTCCGCGGTCTGGATGCGCACCGTGTCGTGCGCGCCCGCGCGGAAGTCGGAGGCGTAGGGAAATTCCTCGGGCGCGAGCGTGCCGCGGCCCACAACGCCCGTGACCGGGTCGCGCACCGAGATCGTCTGCACCGGAATCGCGACCGAGAGCGGGGTCTGCACGGTGCCGAACGTGATCGGCCGGCGCGTCACTTGCGCCGCTTCGTCATCGGTATCGAACTGGACGTTTGGGCGGTCCCAGCCCTTGACCGTGATCTCGGAGCGCGCGCCCGCCAGTACCTGAACCACGCTCTGATCGCCAATGAGGAACGATCCCGTCGCCGCGCTGGCGGGGACAGGGTGAAACAACCCGAGGAGGATAGCGAACCCGGCGGCTGCGCGCCGCAGGGCGTCGCGGACGGCGGCCACGGGCCGATCATAACGCCGGGGGCCCCCTCGGGTCATTGAATTTCGGTGAGGAGCGGGTCGCCCGGGGGCAGTTCGAGCGCTGGGAGCGTGACCGTGAAGACGGAGCCGCCATCGGGCCGGGCCGCCGCGCTGACCGTCCCGCCGTGAACCCGGGCGATGCTGCGCACGATCGCGAGGCCGAGCCCGGTGCCCTCGATCGCCCGTGAGTGGGACGGATCGCCCCGGAAGAACCGGTCGAAGAGCCGCTCGGCGGTTTCGGGTGCGATCCCGATGCCCGTGTCGCTCACCGAGATGCGGGCCGTGCCTGGTTCCTGCCGGACGGAGACGACCACCTCGCCCTCCTCGGTGAACTTGATCGCGTTGTCGACGAGGTTGTTGATCAGCTGTCGGATCAGCGGCGAGTCGCCGAGGATGTACGGTCCGTCCGGCGCCAGCTCCGCGCGCAGCTCGAGTCCGCTTTGGGCCGCGCGGTCGCGCGCGTGCGCGACGACGTCGGCGACCAGCGGGTTGAGCGCGAGCGGCTCTTTGGGGATTTGATCGCCCGAGTCGGCTTTGGCGAGCGTCAACATTCCGCCGACCATCTCGGCCAGCCGCGCCGACTCATCGACGATCGCATCGAGGCTCTCGGCGCGCACTTCGGGATCGCGGTCGCCCCAGCGCCGGATGAGCTGCGCGTTGGCGTTGATCACCGTCAGCGGCGTCTTGAACTCGTGCGAGGCATCGGAGATGAACTGCCGCTCGCGTGCGAACGCACCTTGCAGCCGGTCGAGCATCGCATCGAACGTGGCGGCCAGGCGCCCGATTTCATCGCCGCGTTTCCAGCGCAAGCGCCGGTCGAGTTTCTCGGAGCCGATCTCCTCCATCGCACCGGTGAGCCGCACGATCGGATCGACCAAACTGCGCGCGATGAACAGCGACGCGATGACGACCGCGATGCACGCGATAATCGCGGCGTAGATCAGGATCGTCTGCGCGCGGCGCGTTTCGCGGTCGACGATGTCGAGCCGCTGCGCGATGTGCGCGACGACGATCGGCTTCCCGTCGCGGCTGTATTTGCGATCGAGCACGAGCAACGCCACCCCGTCGGTGTCGCGGGCGAACGTGAAGCGCTGGTCGATCCCGGGCGGCAGCGCGCCCAAGCGCAGGTCGCCCATGTTCGAGCTCTTGCCGATCGGATAGCCTTCCGGCGTATCGATTTGCACGTACTGTGTGGTCGACGCCCACTGGTCGAGCTGTTCTTTGTTGGCCAGCGCGTCGAGCGCGGTCGCCTGATCGTAGAACCCGAGTGCGTTGCCGGCCTCGGCCACCCGCGCGATCTCATCGGAGGTCGCGGTGATCCCGGCCTTGGCCTGTTCGATCAAGAGCGAGCGGAACGCCAAACCGATCGCAAACGCACCGATTGCGATGATGACCACGATCAACAGGGCATAGGACGCGGCGATGCGCGTCCGCAGGCTGAGTTTAATCTTTGAGGGCGTAACCGACGCCGCGTACGGTTTGAATCAGCTTGTCGTCGAAACCGTCATCGATCTTCCCGCGCAAGTAGCGGATGTAGACGTCGATCAGGTTGGAATCGCCGAGGAAGTCGCTGCCCCACACGCCGTTGAAAAGCTCGTCCCGGGTGTGCACTTTGTTGCGATGCAGCAAGAGATACTCGAGCAGCGCGTACTCTTTGGCCGTGAGCTGGATGTCTTTTCCCGCGCGCTGCACTTCGTGGCGGTCGCGGTCCATCGTGAGGTCTTTCGCGCCGATCACGTTGTCGTGCGGCTGGCGGTCGCGCAGCCGCGCGCGAATGCGCGCTAAGAGTTCCTCGATCGAAAACGGTTTGGTGAGGTAGTCGTCGGCACCATGATCGAGGCCGGCGACGCGGTCGGGGATGCGGTCTTTCGCCGTGAGCATGATGATCGGCACGTTGCTCTTGGCGCGAATGCGCGCGCAGACTTCCATTCCGTCGAGTTTGGGCAGCATGAGGTCGAGCACGACGAGATCCGGCTCTTTGAGGGCCCGCTCGAGCCCCGAGAGCCCGTCGCGAGCGGTCTCGACTTCGTAGCCTTCGTGCTTCAGTTCGAGTTCGAGCACGCGCAAGATCTGCGCATCGTCTTCCACGATGAGCACTTTGTAGGTGCGATCGGTCGCCGGGGTCGTACTGCTCACGATCGTTTGTCCGGTTGCTTACTCACCTACCGGTTATACACGCTCAAGCGCGGGGTTGCCATGAAGGACAGACTAGAAATCCACCAGACCGACGAGATGCCGACGGCGAGCCACACGTAGGTCGAGCGCGAGAAGAGGCCGAGCCCGCGAGCGCCGGCCACGATCATATCCGCGAGGCTCGAGCCGGCATGGGGCGTCGTTTCGAAGAGCCAGGTGGTTGCCGAGCCCACGAGCGCGACCGCCGCGACGAGCAGACAGATTTCCCACGCCCGGAACGTCGGCGCCGGGCGCAGCACGGTCGCGGCCAGGATCCGGCCGTGCAGATCGGCCGGCGGCTCCTCGAGCGGCAGTGCGAAAAGCGCGCGGTCCAGTTCGTCGTCGGTCATGTGGTTCTCCGTTGGGCGGTTGGCCCCAGTGCGGCCCGTAACAGGTCTTTTGCCCGGAAAAGATGCGTCTTCACGGTTCCGAGCGGAAGACCCAGTACGGCGGCGATTTCCTCGTACTGTTTTCCTTGAAGATGGAACAGCGTGATGACGGTCCGGTATTTTTCCGGCAGCGCGGCGATTGCGGCGCGCAGCCGGGCGGCGTCTTCCGAGGCCACGAACGTGCCCTCGGGCCCGGCGCCGGGATCGGCGACGTCGGGCGGTTCTTCACCGGTGAACCGCTTGCGCTTGGCGAGGCGGTCGCAGCAAACGCGGTAGCAGATCGTGAAGATCCAGGTTGCGAATTTCGCCCCCGGCCGGAACGAGGCGAGGGCACGATAGGCCTTCATCCACGCCTCTTGGCAGGCGTCCTTCGCTTCCTCGATCTCGCGCAGCGTGCGGTAGGCGAGATGGTAGACCGCGCGTTCGTAGCGCTCGACCAGCGTGCCGAAAGCGTCACCGCGGCCGGCCAGGGCGAGCGCGATCAAGTCGTCGTCCGTCGGGACGGTGGCCGTGACGTTTGCCGACGGCGGTTCGGCCAACAGTGCGACTCCCATCTGCGCGCATGTACGTTGAACGGCGTCCCAAGTTTCGCCGCGAAACACCGCCGCCGCTGGGCCGTACATGGGGCATGGTTCCACGCGCAACGCTCATCGCCGTCCTGGTCGGCATTGAGATGGCCCTGGTCTTCGCGATGGTCGTCGCCATGGGCGGCGGTCCCGCAGCCCGTTCCGGCGGTTGGCCGGGTGCCCCGGGCGGCGCCGCCTCTGCGCTGACCCCCCTGACGGCCCCGCTGACGTTCCCGGCCGGCGACCACCCGGCGCTTGCGATCGACGTCGGCCTGGCCGATGTCACGATCGATACCCACCCGGTCGCGCGCATCGACGTCGCGGTGACCGACGGCTTCCGCCACATGGGTTCGCAAGCCCCGATCACCACGCGCGCCGACGGCGACACGATCCGCATTTCAGCCGAAGAGACGGACTTCTGGGCATTCCTCGGCGACAGCCGCGTCGTGCACATCACGGTGCCGCCGCAGACGCGTGTCGTCATCGCGAACGGCGGCAACATCAACGTGACGGGTTTGCGTGCCGACGCAACGGTCAACAGCGGCGCGCACTTCCATCCCGGTGACGGCATCAGCGTGCAAGACTTCCGCGGTTCGCTGACCGCGACGAGCCCCGACGGTACGATCGAGGTCACCGATGCCGATTGTCCCGAACTGCACGTGACCTCGGCGAACGGGCGCGTCACGCTGACGCGCGTACGGGCGCAGCAAATCTTCGCATCGAGCAGCAACGGGCGCGTCGAGGGCACGGGCTTGCAGTTGCACGACGGCCGCGTTGCGAGCTCGAACGGGCGCGTATCGCTCGGCTTTGCCTCCGGCGCCGACACCACGGTAACGGCCGGCGCGGCCAACGGTCACGTGCGCGTTTCGGGCTTTGCCGCAACGGCCGCAACCTACGTGCGCGGCGGCGACGATGCAGATGATGACGACGATTCGTCGGCGGCGAGAACGGTGCGCATCGGCGCGGGCAGCGGGCGGCTCGACGTGCGCGCCAGCAACGGTAGTATCGATCTCAGTCAGGAAGGCTAGCGAGTATGGACGACAACCTCATTCCGGTCCTCGGCATCATCTGTCTCTTCGGATTGCCGATGGTCGGTTGGATCCTCGGCCGCGTGATGAAACACCGCGAGCGCATGGAGATGCTGCGGATGGGCATGATGCCGCCGCCCAGCGGCCGCGGCTGGCGCAATCGCGATCCTTTCAGCGCGGGTCCGACCGTGCCGCCGCCGTGGATGGGCGCTCCGGGCCCGATGAGTTATGAAGACCCGAACTCGGCGCAATGCACGATGCGCCGCGGAATCCTCACCGCGATGGTGGGCTTCGCAATCCTGATCGGCCTCTCGTTCATCGGCTACCGCGGCGGCGACGGACCGTTCGTGCCCGCGTCGATCCATCCCGGACCGTGGCTCTTGGGCGGGCTGATCCCGATGTTCGTGGGCATCGCGCAGATCATCATCGCGCTGCTCTCGGGCGCCACGTTCAACATCCGCATGATGCCGCCGCCGGCCGGTCCGCTTGGGCCGCCGCCGGGACCGCGTAGCTACGGCTCGGCCCAGCCCGGGCCGCCGGGACCGCGCTACGAAGAGCTGGCGCGCCCCGTCCCGCCGCCCGATCGCACCTGAATCAGCGCACAAAAAGAGCGAGCCGCCGAAGCGACTCGCTCTTTTTGATATTCCCGGCTTTCGTTGCGCCGCTAGCGGCAGGTAACGATCGCCATCGCCCAACCGCTCGCGGTACGCGTGCGGACGAGATATCCGTCTTCGGTGCGGTCGTAAACGCTGTAGCCCGCTCTTAGCGCGTCAGCTAGCGTTTTGAAGACCTGAATCCCGGCCATCTCGGTGCTCCCTCCTCGCGGACCTATTGCCGCGATGTTCCTGTCACTATAACCTATAACGGCCAGAATCTTACCTGCGTTCACCTCTCATCGATTTTTCTCCGTAAAGATACTGCGGGAGCGTGCGGTTCGGTCGCCAACTTCGTGGGGGTGCAGACTCGCCTCGTCGTCGCTCTCGATGTTCCGACATTTGTCAGAGCGGAGCGTCTGATCGAGGCGCTGGCAGGCTGCGATGTGACCTTCAAGGTCGGTTACGAGGCCCTCTACGGCTACGGTCCGGAGCTGCTGAGCTTGCTTGAAGCGCGTGAAGCCGCGTACATGCTCGACGTCAAGTTGCACGATATCCCGCGTACCGTCCACGCCGCCGTGCAGGCGCTGTTGCGGCCGGGTGTGTCGCTGCTCACGGTGCATGCGCTCGGAGGTGCCGAGATGCTCTCCGCCGCCGTCGAGGCCGCCGCGGAACGGGCCGCCGAACTCGGCATCGCGACACCGCGCGTGCTCGCGATCACGGTTCTCACGAGCCATGCCCCCGGCGACCTCGCAACGCTGGGCCTGGCGGGCGGAACCGTGGAAATCGCGACGCGCCTCGCAGGCCTCGCCCGGGACGCGCGCTGCGCCGGCGTCGTGTGTTCGGTGACGGAAGTGCGCGAACTCAAGGCCGCGTTCGGCGACGATTTCATCGCCTTGTGTCCGGGCATCCGCCCGTGCGGCGGCGCGCATGGCGATCAGCGCCGCGTCGCGACCCCGCGCGACGCGCACCTCGCGGGCGCCGACTACATCGTCGTCGGACGGCCGATCGTCGAAGACAACGACCCCGCCGCCGCAGCCCAAGCGATTCTCGCGGAGTTGAACTAACGTGCTCGCACTCACCCCCGAAACATTGCTCGACGAACTGCGCGTGCGCGGCGCACTGCTCGACGGCCACTTTCGGCTCTCGTCGGGCCGTCACTCGAACCGCTTCGTACAGAAATTCCGCTTCCTTGAAGACCCGGCGCTGCTGGAGCGCATCGTCGCCGCGCTGCTGCAGAAGATACCGGGTCTCGACGTGACGTGCGTCGTGTCGGCCGCCGTCGGCGGCATCGTGCTGGGCTACGAAGCCGCGCGTCAACTCGGCACGCGCGCGATCTTCGTCGAGAAAGAAGCCGGAACGGCGCGCTTCCGGCGCGGCTTCGGCGTCGAGCGCGGCGAGCGGGTGCTGGTGGTGGAGGACGTGATCACGACCGGGCTCTCGGTGCGCGAGGTCATCGATGTCGTCACGGCCGAGGGCGGGGTACCGGCAGCCGCGGCGGTGGTCGTGCGCCGCAGTGCGGCCGACGTGGGCGCGCCGCTCTTTGCGCTGCTCGATTTGCCGATGGAGTCGTACGAGCCGTCGGCCTGCCCGCAGTGTGCGGCCGGCGAGCCGCTGGACGAGCCGGGGTCGCGCTTCTTGCGCTGACGGGCACCCACCGGCCGGGGCGCGAACGTCCACGCTATCAGCATGGACTACGTTTCCCTCGCACGGCCGGCCGTGCGGCTACTCCACGAGTACAGCGCCGGGACCACGATCGACCAGGCCAAGCGCCGCTTCGAGCTCGACCGCGTCATCAAGCTGTCGTCGAACGAAAACCCGCGCGGTTCCTCGCCGAAAGCCTTGGCCGCGATGGCGACGTTGACGGGTGCCAACCTCTACGCCGACGACGATCATCTCCATCTGCGCGCGCGTCTCTCCGAACCGTACGGACTGCGCATCGAGAACACGATTCTCGGTCACGGCAGCAACGAGATTCTGCTGATGTTCTTCCTCACGTTCATCGGCCCGGGCGATGAAGTCATCATGGCCGACCCGACGTTCTCGCTCTTTCCGGCCGACGCGATCGTGACCGGCGCGACGCCGGTGCGCGTGCAGTTGCGCGACGGCGGGCACGATCTCGACGCGATGCTGGCAGCCGTCACGCCGCGCACGAAAGCCGTGATCGTCTGCGATCCGAACAACCCCAGCGGCACCTGCGTCGATCCGGCGGCGTTCGCGCAATTCAGCTCGCTCTTGCCGCCCGACGTGCTGCTGTTCATCGATCAGGCCTACCGCGAGTACATGCCGGCGGCGAGCGTCGAGGGCACCGATTACGTGAAATCACGCCGCGGCACGATCGTCACCCGCACGATGTCGAAACTCTACGGCCTGGCGTCGGTGCGCTTCGGGTACGGCTTCGCCGATCAGGGCATGATCGACTTGATGCAGCGTGTGCGCGTGCCGTTCAACGTGTCATCGCCGGCCGCGCTGGCCGCGCTCGGAGCGCTCGATGACGACGAATTCCGGCTGGCCACGATCGCCATGAACGACGAAGGCAAAGCGTATCTCGAGGCGGCGTTCAAGCGCCTGGGGCTCTTTGCGTATCCGTCGGCGGCGAACTTCATCGCGGTGCGCGTTCCGGTGGCGGCCGACGGCGCATACACCGATCTGCTCAAGCGCGGCATCATCGTGCGGTCGGGTGACAAGCTCGGCATGCCGAACTTCCTGCGCATCACGATCGGCCTGCCGGAAGAGAACCGCGCGCTGGTCGCCGCGCTCGAAGCGGAGTTGCCGGTCTGGCGGGAACGCGCGCAAATCCCCGCATGAGCGAGGCGATCGCGATCCGGCGCGGCACCGTTCGCGATCGCGATTTCGTCGTCGACTTGGGGCGGCGTGTTTCGGTGACCAGCGTTTCGTCACTGCGCGTCGCGCTGCCGCCGCTCGTCGAGGGAGCCTACGAGCGGCTGGTCGAGTACGTGCTCGCGCGCGAGCACGACATTTTGGTTGCAGTCGTCGACGGCGTGCCCGCGGGCTTCGCCCTCATCATCTACGATTTGCCCGATGAGATCACGCTGACCGAACAGACGTTCATCGCCTACATGGCGGTCGAGCCGGCGTGGCAGCGGCGCGGTATCGCGCGCATCCTGCTCGCGAACATCGAAGACCAAGCGCGCAAGCGCGGGCTGCCGTACCTCTCGTTGATGGTGACGGAAGGCAACACCGCGGCGCTCGAGCTCTATGCCGGCGCGGGCTTCATCACCGAACGCCGCATGATGACGAAGCCGCTGTGAACGGGTCGCTGGCGCGGCGTATCACCGCGGTCGTCGCAGTCTTGCTCGTGCTGGCAGCGGCCGCATTCGTCGCGGTCCGTATTCCGCGCACGATCTCGATCTTTCTCGTGGCGGCTTTCATCGCGTTCGGCGTGGCGCCGCTCGTGCAGCGCCTGGAGCGCTGGATGCCGCGCGGCGCGGCGATCGCGGTCGTGTACGTGGCCCTCGCCGGCGGCCTCGTTCTCTTGGCGCTGGTGATCATCCCGATCAGCTACGCGCAGATCATCGTCCTGGTCGGGCATACGAGCGACTACGTGATCGCTTCGCAAGACGGCGTCGCCCACATCGAAACGTTCCTGCGCAACCGGCTCGGCGATCGGGTCGCGCTGCCCACGTTCGGACAGATGCAATCCGAAGTCGGCGATCGCGTCGGCATGATGTTCTCGCTCACGCTGGCGTCGATCGGGGGGATTCTCCTCAGCACGGTCAACGCGATGCTGATCGGCATCTCGGCCCTGATCCTCTCGATTTTCTTTCTCTCGCAGGGGCGCGCAGTACGCGGCGGCATGCTGGAACTGCTGCCGCTCACGCGTCGCGCAAAGGCGAACGCCTTGGTCGTCGAGGTCGCGTCGATCTTCGGCCATTTCGTGGCGGGACAGATCGCGTTGTGCGCGATCGTCGGCGCCGCCGTGTGGGCGGTGCTGGCGCCCGTGCACTTCGGCTTCGCGCTGCTGGTCGCGGTCGTGTGCGCGATCGGCTACGGGGTTCCGTTCTTCGGGATGATCGTTGCGCAAGTGATCGCAGCGGTGCTGGCTCTCCCGCAGGGGACCGGCATGGTCGTTTACGTGACGGTCGCGATCTTCGTGATCGCGCGCATCGCCGACAGCGTGCTGGTGCCGAAGATCATGGCCGACGCGGTCGGCGTCTCGCCGATCGGCGTGATGTTCGCGGTCTTCGCGGGCGGCGAGCTCTTCGGCTTGTGGGGCTTGATTCTCGGCATTCCGGCCGCGGCGCTCGTGCGCGTGCTGTTCTCCTATTTCGCGCTGCCGTGGATTCGTGCGCAGCAAGTAGAACCGCCGCATCCTGCCGAGGTCGTGGTGGAAGGCGACGCCGTCACGGTAACGGTTCACAACACCACATGAGAAGCGAATTGCCGATCGACGGCCTGGGCCGTTTCGCCCCGACGCTGCTGTGCGTGACCGACGCGCGCGGCAACCTCGAATTCATGAACGAACGCTGGATGAACGTGCTCGGCGCGCCGTTGTCCGCGCTGCTCGGCAGCGGCTGGCGGTCGTTCGTCCACGCAGAAGACGTCGACACGTTGAACCGCGATTTCCGAGCTGCCCTCGCGACGGGCGAACCGTATCGCGGCGAATTCCGGATGCGCCACGCCGACGGCGGGTATCGCTGGATCGAAGTTCGCGCCGAGCCCGAGCGTGACGCCGCCGGTTCGATCGTGCGGTGGTTTGCCGCAGGCCACGACATCGATGCGCAGCGCCGTGCGATGGATGCGCTGCAGCTGCTGGCCGAGAGCGGTGCCACCGCGAATTCGGCGCAGGACGTCAATGCGCTCTTGGAGGGCGTTACGCGCGCTGCGCTGGCGGGTCTCGCAGACATTGCGTTCTTCGACTTGATCGAGGCCGACGGCTGGAGCCGCAGGCTTGGTGCGGGTGCCGCAGGCGTGCCGCAAGCGGCGATCGAGACGACGTTGAGCTTCCCCACCCGCTTCGGCCAGGCGAATCCGATCTCGCGCGCGATGACCGAGGTGCGGGTGCTGCACGTGGCGCGCGTCGACGAAGACTACATCATGAATGCCATCGCGGACCCGCAGCGGCGCGACGCTTGGCGCAGCGTCGGCATTCGCTCGATGATCGTGGCACCGATGATCGTCGCCGGACGCCGCCTGGGTGCCCTCACGATGCTGCGCACGGTCTCCGACCAGGCGTTCGAGGCCAGCGACGTGCGGGTGGTCGAGGAAGTCGCGCACCGCGCCGCCGTCGCCGTCGAGAACATCCGTCTCACCGAAGCCGCCAGGCGCGAATCGTCGGAGCGCGATCAGCAATTCCGCGTGGTCGCGGACTCGATGCCGTTGCTGATGTGGACCGCGGGTGTCGACGGCGCGACCGATTGGCACAACCGGCGCTGGCACGATTACACGGGCCAGCCCGAAGATGCGGCGTCCGACATCGGCTGGCAGAAGCTTCATCCGGACGATCTCCGGGCCTCCCGAGCCGGATGGACCGCAGCGGTGGAGTCGGGCCGGACCTTCGAAACAGAACACCGCATTCGTCGTGCGGACGGAGTATATCGTTGGTTCCTGACGCGAGCGACTCCCGAGCGAGATACGAACGGGACGATCGTGCGCTGGTACGGTACGCACACCGACATCGACGAAGCCCGGCGTGCGCAGTACATTCTCAAAGTCTTCTCCGAACTCGGCAACGCGCTCGCGAGCTCGCTCGAAGTCCAGACGATGCTGGATGCGGTGATGCGCGCCGTCGTTCCGGAGTTCGCCGATTGGGCGCTCATCGATCTGCTTGAAGACGGTACGTCGCGGCCGGCTGCGCGGCAGCACCGGGACGCCGATGCGATCGATTCGATCGCGCCCGAAGCGGGGATCATGGTACCGCTCATCACAGGCGGTGCGACGCGGGGAACGCTCACCGTCGGTACGGCCGATGGTCGCGCGTTCGGTCTCCTCGACGTTGAGTTTTTTGCGGCGCTGGCCCGGCGGATCGCTCCGGCAATCGCAAACGCCCAGCTCTTCGAACGCGAGCGCCTCGTCGCGCGCAGCTTTCAGGACGCCGCGCTGCCGGCTCAACTGGTGGACATTCCGGCATGCTCGTTCAGCGCGATCTACGAAGCCGGGAAGGCCGAGGCGCTGGTCGGCGGCGATTGGTACGATGGCTTCGCGCTGGCCGATGGACGCATCGTACTTTCTATCGGCGACGTTGCGGGTTCGGGGCTGCAGGCGGCCGTCACGATGGCCAACATGCGCCAAGCCATCCGGAGCGTTGCCTACGTTCATCCCGACCCCGTGTTGATGCTCGAAGCCGCCGACTTGGCGTTGCGCAACGAATCCCCGGATCGTTTCGTGACCGCGTTCGTTGCGGTGATCGATCCGATCGAAAACGTGATGTCGTACACGACGGCCGGTCATCCGCCGCCGCTGCTGCTCACCCGGGCCGGCGACATCATTCCGCTCGAAGCTCGCGGGTTGCCGCTCGGCTTGCGGGAACACGACGGCACGCCGAGCCGTTCGTGTCTCGTCGAACCCGGCTCGCTCCTCGTGTTCTTCACGGACGGCCTGATCGAGTCGACGCATGACATCGACGAGGGTTCCCGGAGGCTGTATGCGGCCTTGCGCGACCCGGAGATTCTCGCCGCTCCCAACGTTGCCTCACGCATTCGCGACGCGGTTCTGATCGAAGGCTCGCGCGATGATGTGGCCATTCTCTGCGGGCGCTACCGCGGCGTATCGCTCGAACGCTACCGGGTCGATGCACGCAATCAAGCCGACAGCGCGCACTTCGCAATGCGGCTCGTGGACGAACTCCGGCGCTGCGGCTACTCCGATGACGCGATCGTGAACGCCGAAATCGTATTGGCGGAACTGATCGGCAACCTCGTTCGGCATACGCCCGGAACGGCCAGCTTCGTTATCGACGGCCGGCGCGGCCAGGTCGTGTTGCATGCGCTGGACGATGGTCCGGGCTACCGCTTTCTCTCGCGTTTGCCGACGGATACGTTCAGCGAGCGTGGTCGCGGGCTGTTCTTGATCTCATCGCTGGCCGAGGCATTTCACGTGACCCCGCGTGCATTCGGCGGCAGCCACGCGTGCGTGTCGTTTGCGCCGCACAGCCGGGACGCCGTCAGACCGGACGGCGTTTGACGAAGACCGTCGTCGAAAAGGTCAGCACGTCGGTATCGTGCTGGTTCTGAACGCGGAACGCGGCGCGCACGATGCCGCGGTCGGGCTTCGACGCCGACGGGCGCGCTTCGATCACGTGCGCGATCGTGTGCAGCGTATCGCCCGGCCGCACCGGCTGCAGCCACCGCAACTCGTCCATCCCCGGCGATCCGAAGCTGGTACCGGCCAGCACGCCGGTGTCGATGAACATCCGGAAGCCCACCGAGAGCGTCTGAAAGCCGCTGGCGATCAGGCCGCCATAGGGTGAGGACTTCGATGCCTCGACGTCGATGTGGAAGTCCTGCGGGTCGTAGAGCGTCGCAAAGGCGATCATCGATTCGAGCGTCAGCGTTTGACCGGCCGACACGATCTCCGAGCCGACCGTGAACTCTTCGAAATAGCGTCCGATCACATCGACTCCGGCGCGTTGATGCCGCACAGCTCGAGCGCTTTGGCGAGCACCATTTGCGCGGCCAGGGCGAGCCCGAGACGCGCGATCGTTTGCTCGCGCTCGTCACTCAAAATGATGCAGTCGGAATAGAACTGGTGGAAATCGGCGGCCACGTCGCGGGCGTACTTCGGCAGCCGATGCGTCGCCAGCGTGCGGGCCACGCCGGCGACGACCGAGCCGAACTCGGCCAGGCGTCGTGCGAGCGCGATCTCGCTCGGTTCGCTCAAGCGGTCGAGGTGCTCGCCGCGCTTGGCCGCTGCAACGAGTTCCGCGTCGCGCTCGAGCGCCTTGCGCAGCACCGACGCGATGCGCGCGTGACCGTACTGCACGTAGTACACGGGGTTATCGCTCGACTGTTCTTTCGCCAGCGCCAGATCGAACGTCAACGGCTGGTCGATCGAGAGCATGACGAAGAAGAAGCGCGCGGCGTCGACGCCGACTTCATCGATGATCTCGGCCAGCGTGACGATCTGACCGGCGCGCTTGGACATCGAGACGATCTCGTCGCCGCGTTTGAGCGTGATCTGCTGCGCGATCAGCACTTCGATCGCGCCGTGGCGATTGTACGCATCGGCGAGCGCGCGCAGGCGCGCGATGTAGCCGTGATGATCGGGACCGAGGATGTCGATCACGCGATCGGCGCGCTGGAGCTTGTCGTAATGATAGGCGACGTCGTTGGCAAAATAGGCCGGGCGGCCGCTCGAGCGCACGATAACGCGGTCTTCGTTGTCGCCGCTGCCGGTCGTGCGCAGCCACAGCGCGCCGTCCTTGTCATAGGTGAGCCCGAATTCGCGCAGGCGTTCGATCCCGGTCTCGATCGCGCCGGCTTCGTGCAGCGCCTTCTCGCTCTGCCACAGGTCGAACGTCACGCCGAAACGCGCGGCGACGGCCTGCTGCTCGCGGACGTTCGCATCGCGGCCGAACGTGGCGAAGTAGGGCATCCATTCGGCTTCCGCCGCAGTACGCCAGCGCTCGCCGTCGACTTCGCGGATGAGCGCGGCGATCGGCGCGAGGTAGTCGCCCGGATAGCCGTCGTCGGGAAACGGAAACGCCGCGTCCCACTGCTGCATGTAGCGCGCGTAGAGCGAGCGCGCGAGCGTGTCCATCTGCGAGCCGGCGTCGTTGATGATCCATTCGGTGAACACGTCGTAGCCGGCGAAGCGCAGCGTTTTGGCCAGCGTGTCGCCGATCGAGAGCGTGCGGCCTTGCACGACGACCAGCGGACCGGTCGGGTTCGCGCTGCCGAATTCGAGCGAGATGCGTTCGTTTTGCGGCTCGCCGTGACCGTAGTTCGGCCCTTCGCGCAGCGCGGTTGCAATCGTGCGCTGCCAGAACGCGGGAACGAGGCGCAGGTTGATGAACCCGGCCGCCGCCGTCGCTTCGCCTACGGTCGCGCGCACGTCGCCGTCTTCCAGCGCGCGGGCGATGATTGCGCTAGCGATATCGAGCGGCTTTTTCTTCGCCGTTTTGGCCAATCCGAACGCCACGTTGGTCGCAACATCGCCGTGCTCGGCGCGGCGCGGCGGCTCGAACGAGACGTTCGCCTCGCCCTCCGGATAGAGCGCCTTGGCCACGGCTTCAAAGCGCGCGGCGAGCGCCGGCAGATCGAGCATCGTGCCGTCGCTAGTGATGGTAGGGTTCATTCGCAGCGATCTTCGCCGCGCGATACAATTGCTCCAGCACGAGCACGCGCGCCCATTCGTGCAAGAGCGTCAACTGCGAGAGCGACCAGCGAAATTGCGCGCGCGCGAGCAGCGCCGGCGCAGCGCCGTACGTTCCTGCGATCACGATCGTGAGTTGCGAGGTGCCTTCGACCGGCAGCCGTTTGATGCGCGCGGCGAGCGCTTCGCTCGTGAGCTCGGTGCCGGTGCGTTCGAGCAGCCACAGCGTCTCGCTCGGTGCGACGAGGCGCAGGATCGCGTCGGCTTCATCGGCCATCGAACGCGCCGCATCGCTGCCGTCACCGGCGCGCACCTCGACCTCGTCGAGCCGGTGATAGGGCCGCAGGCGCCGGCGGAAGTCGTCGGCCGCGGCGACGAGGTAGGGTTCGCGCAGCTTGCCGACCGCGATGAGGCGCAGGTGCATCGCGCCCGGCGTTCGCCGGATGCGGCTCGGCCCCCGGGAACTACTCCGCTGCGATAACCGAGAGGGGCCGAACGCGATGGATTCGCTTGAAGCGAATCCACTAGGCGGACGACCGCCGGAAGCGGCCGTCGGGGCCGCTGACGATCGTCCCGGCCGCCAGCAGGTCGCCGATTCGCGCCAGCGCCAGGACCGGCGGCAGCTCGCACGCGGCGACCACCGCGTCGGCGTCGGCCGGGCCGCCGCCGAGCAGGGCGAGGATGCGTGCGTCGACCGGATCGGCCGCCGGCGCCTCGGCCGGCGCCGCCGGAGCCGCCGCGATGCCGAGTTGGGCCAGGACGTCGGCGGCGTCGCGCACGAGCGTGGCGCCGTCGCGGATGAGGGCCAGGCACCCGGCGGCCTTGGGGCGTCCCACGTCCCCCGGGAAGGCCATGACGGGGATGCCGCGGTCGGCGGCCCAGGAGGCCGTGTTCAGGGCCCCGCTGCGGGCCGCGGCTTCGACCACCACCACGCCGTCGGAGAGGGCGGCGACGATGCCGTTGCGGGCGAGGAACTGCCACGGGAAGGCCGGGTGATCGGGCGGGTAGGGCGAGAGAACGGCCCCGCCGCCGGCGACGATGCGGCGCGCCAACTCGGCGTTGCGCGGCGGGAAGAAACGGTCGTGGCCACCGCCCAGTACGCCGATCGTCGGGGCGTGGGCGGCGAGCGCGCCGCCGTGGGCCGCGGCGTCGATCCCGAGCGCCAGCCCGGAGACCACGCACACCCCGGCCGCCGCGAGCTCGGCCGCCAGGCGAGCCGCCAGCCGCCGGCCGTCCTCCGAGGGTGCCCGGGTGCCGACGATCGCGACCGTCGGGGCGGCCAAGGCGGTCAGCTCGCCGGCCACCCACAGGCCCTCGAGGGCCGACCCGGCGAGCCGGCCGTAGGAAGCTGCGGCGAGTTCCGCGCGGCTCAGGTAGCGGCGAAGGGAGTCGTCCATGCCGGGCCATCACGACGGCCGGCCCGGAAGAAAGGCCAGGAATCCGTCAGGTGCCTCGGAATGTCGAGGCCCGAGCCCGGCCGGACGTACGGTACGCGGTCGGGGACACTAAGCAAAGGGGAATCCGAAATGGCAGCCGAGGCGTACTGCGTAAAGTGCAAGACCAAGCGCGAAATGAAAGACGCGACCCAGATCCAGATGAAAAATGGCCGTCCTGCGACGGAAGGCAAGTGCCCGGTGTGCGGCACGAAAATGTTCAAGATCGGCGCCGCCAAGTAGGCGGGGCACGGAGATTGGGCAGGTCGTAGTATACTAGATCAGGACCACTACATATTGTGGTCCATGCTGCCGCGGGGGCCGCGACCTGATTTGTCCCACTTGCCGTAAGAGCGAGACGCGCGTCGTCGATTCCCGCGATGACGAAAACGTCGTCCGCCGGCGGCGCGAATGTCTTGCCTGCAAGCACCGCTTCACCACCTACGAGCGGATGGAAGCCCCGCGCTTATTTGTCGTCAAGAAAGACGGTCGCCGCGAACAGTACAATCGCGACAAGATCCTCAGCGGGCTCCGTCGGGCCTGCGAGAAGCGCCCGGTGTCGGATGCGCAGATGGAAGAGATCGTCTCCGGTCTCGAACGCTCGATGTTCGCCGGCGGCGAGAGCGAGGTTCAATCCGCGCTCGTCGGTGAAAAGCTGATGGAAGCCCTCAAGGCCGTCGACCCGGTGGCGTACATCCGTTTCGCGAGCGTCTACCGCTCGTTCCGCGACGTCGAGAGCTTCCAGGCCGAGCTGGCCGAACTGCTGAGCAAGTAATCATGAAGGTCGAGCTCAAGGTGCTCGACGAGCGCGTCCGCGCGTGGGGTCTCCCGCGCTATCAAAGCGAGATGGCCGCCGCCGTCGACCTGTTCGCGTGCCTCGGCGAGCCGCTGGTGATCGCGCCGCAGTCACCGGCCCAATTCGTGCCGTCGGGAATCGCGATTCACATCGGCGACCCCGGCGTTGCGGCGATCATCGTGCCGCGCTCGGGACTCGGGCACAAGAAAGGTCTCGTGCTGGGGAATTTGGTCGGCGTGCTGGATGCCGATTACACGGGCCCGGTGCTGATCAGCGTGTGGAACCGCAGCGAACTCGGCTCGGCCCCGATCGTCATCGAACCGGGCGACCGTATCGCGCAACTGATGTTCGTGCCGGTCGTGCGCCCCGCGTTCGAACTGGTGGACGAGTTCACGGCCCTGAGCCTGCGCGGGGCCGGCGGCTTCGGCTCGACCGGGCGGTGAGGTAACCGTGAAAGTCTACGTCGTCGGCGCCGGCGCGGTCGGACGTTACCTCGGCGAACTGCTGCGCGGAACCGGCAACGACGTCGTGTATGCGCCGCGCGACCTCGCGTCGGTCGAACCGTTTGCGGCCGATCTCGCGATCGTCGCGGTGAAGGCGTACGACACGGCCGGCGCGATCGAGACGTTGCGCCGCGCGCTCGGTGCCCAGCCGTCGGCGGCGATCGTGACCGCGCAGAACGGCGTCGGTAATGAAGAAGCCCTGGCCGAAGCGTTCGGTGCGGACGCGATCGTCGCGTGCGCGTTGACCGTGCCGGTGGACACCGATCGCGACGGCAAACCGCTGGCCGCGAACGGCGGCGGCATCGCGTTCGCGCCGGTCGGAGCGATCGCGCACAATTGGGTGCTCGCCACGTTCGGCGCGACCGGATTACCCGTCACCGCGGCCGCCGATTATCGCGCCCTGAAATGGTCGAAGCTCGCGCTCAACGTCGTGGCCAACGCGTCGTGCGCGATCCTCAACGTTTTGCCCGAACGGTTGGTGCATTTCGGTGACGCGTTCGAACTGGAACTGCGCCAGATTCGCGAAGTGCGTGCGGTGATGCGCGCGCTCGGTATTGCGCCGATCGACCTGCCGCGTTATCCGGTGCGCGCGTTGCAAAGCATCGCCTCGCTGCCGGCGCCGATCGCGCGGGCGATCTTGGCCAACCGCATCGCCGGCGCGCGCGGGCGGAAACCGCCCTCGCTGCTGCTGGATCTGCGCGCGATGCGCAACCGCACCGAAGTCGATTTTCTCAACGGCGCCGTCGCGCGCGCCGCCCGCACCGCGGGCGTCAAGGCGCCGGTGAACACGGTCTTCGCCCGGATCGTCAGCGACATCGCGCACATGCCCCAGCTGTGGGCCAAGTACCGGGAGCGTCCCGACGCGCTTGTCGCGGAAGTCGAGGCCGAAACCGCCCGCATGGAGCGCGCACCAGCATTCCGGTAAGCACGCCGAAGAGCGCCTCGTTGCTGGCGGTCTGTTCCCTCTCACGGGCGCGGCCCGGCGGCTGCGCCTGGTGCGGAGAACCGTTGCCGCCGCGCCGCCGGACCTGGTGCAGCGACCGCTGCGGCGAGGCCTTTTGGAACAACCACTGGTGGTCCCAGGCCCGCCGCGCCGCCAAGCGGCGCGACAAGTACCGCTGCAGCCGCTGCGGCCACGTCGCGCCGAAGCGGCCCTCGCGCGCCCGCTTCCCGAGCGAACGGGCCTATAAGGCGGCGATGCGGGACTGGCGCGCCGGGAAACCGGCGAACCGCCTCGAGGTCAACCACCGCGAGCCGGCGCTCGGGGCGCACCGCACCTTGAGCTGTCTGCACCACCTGGAAAATCTCGAGACCTTGTGTGTCGCGTGCCACCGGGAGACGACCGCCGCCACACGGCCCCGGCGGCCGCCGCCCGACGGGGTACCTCCGGTCGCTCCGCCGAAGCGCGGGCAGGTGCGGAAGGTCACCGGGTGAGCAACAACGTTCGAAACGAGCCGGGCGGTGCCGTGCCGGATTTCGAACGTGACGAAGCGACCATCAGCGCTTATGAGAGCGCGAAACTTCGCTATATCCGCGCCATCACCCAAGACGCCGAAACCAAACTGCGCGAGGCGTTCGGCAAACGCCGCGAAGCGATCAACGACGAGATCTCCAACCTGCGCGGACTCGCCAAGACACGCGGCGACGCGGCGGCCGCCGCCGCGCAGAAGTATGCCGTCAAGCTCCCGCATCGCGTGCGCAAGACCGGTGTCCGTCCGCCGTCGTTCTGGGAACGGCTGATGACGTTCAACTCCGTCGACAAGTATTATCGGGCCGCGCAGAAGGCGGCGGAAGAGCTCGACGAGGTCAACGAGCTGCTGCGCAAACGCCGCGATCGGCTCGATGCGATGGAGCGCGAGACGCGCCGTTCGATCTATCTGCGCGAAGAAGCCGTGCGCAAGAAATTGCAGACGCCCGAAGGCCTGGCCGCGCTGCACGCCGATCCGATGGTGAAGGCGGCGTTCGCGAAGATGCAAGGCGTCATGAACGAGCGCGCCAAGTACGACGAACGCGTCAAGCGCGGCGAAGTGCCGCCGGAAGAAGCGCGCGATCGCGAGATGGCACAGCGCGGGATGAAATTCGCGGTCGTGCCGCTCGAAGGCGTGATGATCTCGCGCATCGCCCGCTACGGCGCGCTCGAGTATTACGTGCTGCGCGACCTCAGCAATCACGAATACATGATCTCGTGCGACCCGGCGCTCGAGCCGTTGCGCGACGTGGTGTTCGATATCTCGCGGTCCGCGGCGGGCTATGAGGCCTCGCTGCGCCACACGCCCGACGGCGCGCCGATGCGCGTGCTCGATCACCTCAAAGCCGGTTTTTCCAGCAACGACGCGACCGATCTCTACGCGCGGCACCGGGCCGCGCTGCGCACCGACCGCGCGACGCAGAAGACGCGTCCGCGCGACGAGAGCGAAGCGGAGATGATCGCCATGCTCGGCCTGCTGGCCGAAGCCGTGGTCAAGCGCGCCGCGTCACAAGCGGCAAGCGCAGCTGCAGCAGCTGAGGAGCCCGAAGCCTAGAGGGCAGGCAAGCGGGGGTTTGAGCGCAAGCGTACGCGGGGACACGCTCGAACGTGGCTTGCTCGCGTTTAGACGCCGTAGTGCTCGGTCTCGTCCTGCTGTGCGCGGGATGCTCGTCCGGGTCGGGTGCCTCGGCGAAACCCTCGCCAAGCGCGGGTCCACACGTCGACACGGTCGCCGCGAAGCCCGGTACCATTCACCCGACGTTGCAGATCGCGGGCGTCATCACGCCGTACCGGCAAGTCGGGATCGCGGCCGATCTCAGCGAGCCGATCGGTGACGTGGACGTGCAAGAGGGCGACCACGTGCACGTCGGTCAAGCACTCGCGCACCTGATCATGGACGACCTCGAGGCCCAACTCGCCTCCGCGCAGCGCACGACCGCGGAAGACGTCGCCCGCTACGCGCAGGCGGCATACCAGACGAACGCGACCAACGCGCAAGACGCGGCGGCGATCCGCTCCGCGCAAGATACGCTGCACCAAGCCCATGTCAGCCTCGACGGCGCAACGACCGATCTCAAGCGCTACCAGGCGCTGGAAGATCAGGGCTACATGGCGGCCCAAACCGTCGATCAGCAGCGCACCACCGTCGCGGCGGATGCGGCGGCGGTCAGCACCGCACAAGCGGCGCTCAATCAAGCGGTGGCCAACGCGCGCGCCAACGGCCGCGGGAACAACGCCGGCGTGCAGCAGGCGGAACTGCAGTCGGCGCAAGCGGCGGCCGATGCCGCGCAAGCGACGGTCGAACAACTGCGCCGCGAGATCGGCCGCGCAGCGATCGTCTCGCCGCTCGACGGTGTCGTCGATGCGGTCAACGCGAATCCGGGCGAGTATCCGTCGGGGCGCCAGCTCTTCACGATCGAACAGATCTCGAGCGTCTACGCGCTCTTGCCGACGTCGACGGCGCAGGTCGTGCAGATTCAAAACGGCGCGGTCGTCGCGCTGACCACCAGCGCGAGCACGCGCAAAGACAGCGGGAAGGTCGTTGCCGTGCTCGATGCGCTCCAACCCGGCACGACCAACTTCACCGTGAAGGTGCTCGTCCCGAATGCCGACGGACATCTCCACGCCGGCATGCCCGTGACCGGCACGGTCGCGTTGCCGCCGGTCAGCGGGATCGAGATTCCGATCACGGCGTTCATCGACGACACGCACGACGGCGTCTACACCGTGAATGACGACCTCGTGAGCACGACCAAAGTTCAGGAGGTCAAGGACGACGGCACCAACGCCATCGTCACGGGCTTGAGCTCGGGCGCGACGATCGTGGCCAACGTCGATGAAACGGACGTCGGCAACGGCGACCGAGTCAACACCGGCGCCGAAACGGGCCCCGAAGCGGGCGCGACCAGCAACCACAAATAGATGTGGCTGACGCGCGTCTTCCTCAAGCGGCCGACGCTGGTCTTCGTATTTATCGCGCTGACGTTGATCGCGGCCGCGATGGCGTTACAAACGCTGGTCGTCCAGGAACAGCCCAATAGCGGACTGCCGGGCATCACGATCAGCGTCGGCTTCGCCGGTGCGTCGACGACCGAACTGCAAACGGAAGTCGCGGAGCCGATCGAAGACCAGCTCGCCGGCACGCCGTATCTCGTCACGCAAAGTACGACGATCGAGAGCGGCTCGGTCACGATTTCGGCCACCTTCTCGCTGCAGTCGACGAACCCCGAGAACATCGCCAACGTCGAGAAGGCGATTCAGTCGGCGCAGCGTCAACTGCCGGCCGGGATCACGTCGCCCACCCTGCGCGTTGCCAATCCGAGCGAACCGGTCATCGTCACGCTGGCGCTGCTCTCGAAGAAGTACGACCAAGCCGAACTCGGAACGCTCGCCAACAACACGGTCGTTCCCGCCATCGAGCAGCTTCCGGGCGTTTCGAACGTCAACGTCGCCGGAACCACCCAGCCTACGTTCACCGTTACCGTCGATCCCAATCTGCTGGCCGCGAATAATCTGACGCTCGGCGACGTTGTCGGTTCGATCACGCCCAACAACGTGCGTGCGCCGGGCGGCTACGTCTACGGTCCCTCGCGCGAGACCGAACTCGACGTGCGCGGCGATCTCGCGACGCCGCAGCAAGTTGCGGACTTGCCGATCCACGTGACCTATAGCGGCACGACCGCTGCGTCCTCGACCGGGGCCGCGGGCGCGTTCGCGGGCGGCGCCGGCGGCCCGGTCGGCGCCGCGAACATCCCGATCATCGTCGTCGGTGCAACACCGGTGCCGGCGGTGGTCGGGGCCGAGCCGCGGCCGGTACGCTCCGACGTCTCATTTGGAACGTCGGGCGGCAACAGTGCCGGCAGCGAAGCGGGGACGGCGCTGACCGCGAGCGGCTCGACGGCGAACACCTCCGCGAGCGTGCCGGTCGACGCGCCGGTGAACACGCAATCGACGTCGGGCACGAGTTCGGCGAACTCCGCGAGCAGCAGCACTACCACCACCGCCGCCGCGGGCGGCGCGCAGCCGTCGGGCGGGGCGAGTTCGTTCGGCAGCGGCAGCGGGGTTGCGACGTCACCGTTCGTCGGCGCGCTGCAATTGTGGGCCGTGCCGAGCGCGGACCGCCGGATCTCCGATGTCGCCACCGTCGCCGCATCGACCGTCGTGCCGCGCATCTCGGCATCACAAAACGGTCATCCGGGCGTGACGCTCAGCATTCAGAAGCAGGCCGATGCGAGCGAAGTCACGGTCTCCAATGAAGTGCTCAAGGCGTTACCCGCACTCGAACGTCAGTTTCCCGACATCCAATTCGAGGTCGCGCACGTGCAGTCGACCTTCACCGAGGAGCAGGTGGAAGGCGTCGAACACACGCTGATCGAGGGCATCATCCTCACCGCGATCGTGATGCTGTTCTTCCTCGGCTCGTGGCGCAACGCCGTCGTGGTGATGGTCGCGATCCCGACCTCACTCGGCGTGACGCTGTTCATCATGAACGCGCTGGGGCTCACGCTCGATACGGTGTCGCTCATGGCGATGACGCTCGTCATCGGCATCCTGATCGACGACTCGACCGTCGTGCTCGAGAACATCGAGCGGCATCATGCCGCGGGCGAGTCGCCGGCCGATGCGGCGATCAACGGGCGGACCGAGATCGGTCAAGCCGCGATAGTCATCACCTTGGTCGACGTCGTCGTCTTCTTGCCGCTTGCGTTCGTCGGCGGCCAGATCGGCCGTCAGCTCAATGAGTTCGCGATCGTCATCGTGGTCGCGACGCTGACGTCGCTGCTGGTTTCGTTCACGATCACGCCGACGCTGGCGGGGCTGTGGTCGCTGAAGTCAACCTGGAAACCGTGGAAACCGGTCGTGTGGTTCGACGAACGATTCAACGCGCTTCGCACGCGGTACAGCGAGACGTGGCTGCCGGCGACGATCGGCCGGCCGTGGCCGATCCTCGTGGGTGCGGTGATCGCGTGCTTCCTCGCGTATCTGCTCGTGCCGACCGGGCTCGTCGGTGAAGAGTACATCCCGGCGGAAGACCAGGGCATCATCTACGCGCAGGTGGCGTTTCCGGCCGGGCATCCGCTCACGCAGACGACCACGGCGATGGACAAACTGGAAGCCGCGACCAAACAAGTCGTCACGCCGCACGATCTGCAGTACGAAACGACGACGGCGGGCGCGTACAGCGCGGCTTTCGGCGGCTTCGCGCAAGAAGGCAACGTCGGGCAGATCTCGATCTTCCTCAACACCAACCGCAATACGTCGACGTACACGTACGTTTCGAAGCTGCTGCAGAAGTACCAGCAAGTCGAACCGTCGGCGTTGATCAGCGTTGCGTCGGCCACGCAACAAGGCGGCGGTAACCAGCAGCAGATCGACGAGCTGGTCTCGGCATCCGGCATCACCGATCCGACGCCGTACGCCGCGAAAATCTATACCGCACTGGAAAAAACGCCCGGCTCGACGGGCGTGCAGAACAGTCAAACCAACGCCGCGCCGCAGATGGAGATCGACTTCAACCGCGCCGCGCTGCAGTCGCTCGACGTGAGTATCGGCACGGCGGCCGATGCGGTCGAGGCGGCGTTCGGCGGCGATATCGCTTCGCAGATCGAGACGCCCGACCGCGGCCTCACGGACATCGAGGTCATCTACCCGCTTACCGATCAAACCTCGCTCGATCAGGTGCTCGCGAT
The DNA here is from genome assembly GCA_003164495.1 of Vulcanimicrobiota bacterium. Taxonomy (GTDB): domain Bacteria; phylum Vulcanimicrobiota; class Vulcanimicrobiia; order Vulcanimicrobiales; family Vulcanimicrobiaceae; genus Lustribacter; species Lustribacter caenicola. Next base: position 23,745 of record PLTN01000042.1, on the reverse strand, counting down.
TCCGCTCCGGGCGGAGAACGGCGGGATCGTGCGCCTCGGTGACGTGGCGTACCTCAAGTCGGCCCCGGCCCCGCTGATCATCACCCGCCAGGACCGCGCGCAGGTCGTACACATCACGGGCAACGTTGCGCCGGGTTACGAGCTTTCCAACGTCACGAAGGCGTTCCAGAAGCAAGTCGCAGCCCTGCATCTGCCCAGGACCATCACGATTCGCCCGGCCGCGCAGGGCCAGCAAGACCTGATGGATCAGGCGCTCTCGGCGCTGCTCTCATCGCTCGCGATCTCGATCGTGCTGGTGTTCTTGTTGATCGTGATGCTCTACAATAGCTACCGCACGCCGTTCGTCACGCTCTTCGCCATCCCGGTGGCCGTGATCGGCGCGCTGGGCGCGTTGTGGATCACGCATAACACGCTGAACTTGTACTCGCTGCTCGGCATGATCTTGCTCGTCGGCTTGGTGACGAAGAACGGCATCCTGCTCGTCGACTATGCGGATACCGTGCGCGTGCGCGAGGGACGCTCGCGCGAAGAAGGCATTCGCGAGGCCGCCTCGACACGTTTCCGTCCGATCATCATGACCACGGTCGCGATGGTCGCCGGGATGACGCCGCTCGCGCTCGGCCTCGAACCCGGCACCGCCACGCGCACCTCACTCGCCATCGTCGTGATCGGCGGTCTGCTCAGCTCGCTCGTCCTCACGTTGTTCATCGTGCCGATCATGTACGGCTGGATCGCGCCGAAAGAACTCAAAGAAGAAACGCACCTCTCCTCCGACCCGCCCCACGCGAATGTCATTCCGAGCGGAGCGCCGGAGGGCGCGTAGTCGAGGAACCCGCCACGATCGTGCGTGATGGCCAGGGCATCGCCGGCAACGTGCGCCGCGACGACGGTTGACGCGGTCCCTCGACTACGCGCCCTTCGGCGCTCCGCTCGGGATGACTAGAAGAAGTAGTTGCCCGCCTGGACGTGATAGAGCTCTTGAGCCGGGTCGAAGGTGACGCCGAGCGGGTCGCCGCCGTTTTTCACGGTTGCGATTTGCTGGCGCAGGAAGTGGCGCAGGCGGCCGACGCCGCGATCGCTGCCGGTGAGGTTTTCCTCGGAGTGAAGTGAGATCGGGCCCTGCCCGACTTGCGCTTCCCAGTCGCCCGGAATCACTTGGTGTTCGCCTTCGGTGAGTTCGCTCCACTTGCGTCCGTCGATGATGGGGCGCGACTTCACCTCGAAGCCCTCGGGCGCGCGGAAGATGTGGAAGAGGCGGAAGTGCGTGTCGTCCACCGGCAGCACGAAACCCACCGACTTCGGTTGCCCGGGCTTGAGGTGGATGTCGGGCACGATGCGGACGTGCGGGAAGAGGGCCTGCGTGACGCGATTCATTTTGCGTCCGTCGGGCAGCTCGCGGTACGCGGTGTACTTCATGCCGTGATCGGCGTGATCGTAGGTGACGTCGGGCATGACGCCCATCTCTTCGACGAACTGCACGCCGCTGAACGACGTGTGCAGGATCGGCACGTGGAATGGGTCCATGATGTTTTCCCAGTCCTGCAGCCAGTTGCACGGCACGATCTCGCGCGTGTCGTCGCCGCCCGCGCCGAAGCTCGAACCGGTCGCGTAATGGATCTCGCCGGCTTCGAGGCCTTCGAGGGTATCGTAACGCGGCAGCAGCGGCTTCTTGTCCGGCGGCCCCATGTAGGCCCAGATCAAACCGTAGCGTTCTTCGACCTCGTACCATGGCTGACGGATCAGGTCGCGGTTGTGCGACGCGCCGCCGGGTTCGCACGGCTGGTCCAACACGCGGCCGTCGACGCTGAACAGCCAGCCGTGATAGCAGCAGCGGATCCCGTCGTCTTCGCACTTGCCGTAGTACAGCGTCGTGCCGCGATGCGCGCAACGCGGATGGAGCAGCCCCGGCCGGCCTTTCTTGTCGCGAAAGACGATCAGGTCTTCGCCGAGGATGCGCACGTTCTGCGGCACCGCGACGAGCTTGTCGCCCACCGCGACGGGGTGCCAGTAGCGGCGCATGTACTCGCCGCACGGCGTTCCCGGGCCGACTTCGGCCAGTTCGCGGTCGTAGGTTGACGCCGGGCGACCGTAGGCGGTCCCGGACGCGGTTGGACGGGATTCGGTCGTGCTCATGGGCTGTGCTGCGGCGAGGAGAATCCGCGTGCCTTCCAACACGGAGCGCGCATGAAACGTTCGCTCGTATCCGGCCTCGCCGCCGTGACGGCTGCCTTCCTGATCACCCGGTCCGCGGGGGCCGATGCGCCGCCGCTGAAGATCGGTGTCGTCACGACGATGTCGGGCAACTTCACCCAGTCGGGCAAGACCGCCGATGCCGCGATGGCGGCGTTCTTCAAGGAACACGGCGACACGGTCGCCGGCCGCAAGGTCGTGGTGATCAAGCGCGACGACGGCGGCAACGCGCCGGATACCGCCAAGCGGCTGGCCCAAGAGCTGATCGTTTCCGAGCACGTCGATTTTCTGATGGGGCTGGTGTTTTCACCCAACGCGAAAGCGGTCGGCGACGTGTCGACCAGCGCCAAGATGCCGACCTTCATCACCAACGCGGCATCGAACGGGATCCTCGAAAACAACCCGTACATGGCGCGTTTCAGCTACACCGAAGGCGAGCTGACGCAACCGCTCGCGCAGTGGGCGCTCAAGAACAACATCAAGAGCGTCTACACGATCGTGCTCGACTACGCGACCGGCATCGACGCCGCATCCGGGTTCGAGAGCGTGTATACCGCGGGCGGCGGCAAGGTGCTCGGCGACGTGCACGTGCCGCTCAACGCGCAAGACTTCGCCCCCTACGTGCAGCGCATCAAAGACGCGCATCCGCAAGCGGTGTTCGCGTTTCTCAGCACGTCGGCGGCGCCGTTTCTCAAGGCGTGGTCGGCGGCCGGCGGCCCCGCAACCGGCACCAAGATTCTCGCGACCGGCGAATTCACGATCGAGTCCTCGCTGCCGGTGTTCGGCGATGCGGGCCTCGGCGTGATCACCGCGATGAATTATGCCGCCTCACACAAATCGCCGCTCAACACCCAGCTCACGCGCGACATGCGGGCCGCCGATCCGTCGGTCGAGGAGCCGGATTTCGCCAGCGTTGCGACCTACGACGTGCTCTCGGCGATCTACAAAGCGGTCGAAACGCAGAAGGGCAACCTCGATCCGGACAAGACGATGCAGCTCGTGCGCGGCATGAAGATCGATAGCGCGCGCGGACCGATCATGATCGATCCGCAAACGCGCGATATCGTGCAGAACATCTACATCCGCCGCGTCGACAAGGTCGACGGGAAGTACCAAAACACCGAGATCGCGACGTACCCGAACGTGCGCGACCCGATCGAAAAATAGCGACTAGGCGCGCAGCGCGGCGAGGACGTTCTTCGGCGTCATCGGTGCGGTGCGCACGCGCACGCCCGTGGCGTCGAACACCGCATTCGCGATCGCCGCGGCCGTCGGGCGCGACGAGGGTTCGCCGGCGCCGCCCGGTGCGACCGTCGGGCGATCGATGATCGCGACCTTGACCTCATCGGGGATATCGCGCATCTTCGCGACCGGGTAGGTCGCCCAATCGCGCGAGGTCACGTTGTGATCGTCGAAGGTCACTTCTTCGTAGATCGCGCGGCTCATCGATTGGATCAAGTTCGCCTCGATCGTTCCTTGCAGCGACTTCGGGTTGACGACGAAGCCGCAGTCGTGCGCGCAGACGAGACGGCGCACGCGCACGACACCGGTCTTCGGCTGCACGCCGACCTCGGCGACGGTCGCCACGATCGTTTCGCCGCGCGTCGCGAAGGCGACGCCGCGCCCGATCAGCTCGCCGTTCGCACCGGTGCGCTTGACCGTGCCGGAGACGCGCGAATCCCAAGCCGCGGCGCTCGCGACGTGCTGCAGCGCCTCGAGATGGCGCGGGTTCTTGAGGTGTTTGCTGCGGAACGCGATCGCGTCCATGCCGGCGTGCGCGGCGAGCTCATCGATGAACGATTCGATGATGAACGTGGTGCCCGGGCCTTCGGGATCGCGCATGTGCGCGGTGCGGAGCGGCGAGTTGCCGGCCGCGAACGGCGCGACCAGCTCGGCACTCGAGCGGTAGTTGGGAATCTCGTATTTGGCACTGCCCTCGCCGTACTGTCCGAACTCATACACGACCGCGTCGTTCGGAAAACCGGCCATCTGCCCGGCCAGGAAGCTGCCCGCAACGCTCGGCTGCGAGAGGATCTCGTTGCCGTTGAACTGCCGGATGACCGCGTCGAGCGACACGATGCTGCCGTTGGAGAGGTTCGCACGGAGCCGCCCGGACATCGCCGGGGCCTTGTTGCCCCATTGCGTGTTGTCGGCGCGCATCGATTGCACGCGCACCGGCCGATCGATGGCGCGCGAGAGAAATGCCGCCGCCGCGCCCGATTCTTCCAAGCCGCCGCGCCCATACGAGCCGGCGTCGGAAGCCCAGACGACCCGTACTTGTTCGAGCGGCACTTTGAGCAATTTGGACATGCCCTGACGCAGCGCGTGGGTCTTCTGCGTCCCCGACCACACCGTGACGCCGTCGCTGCGCACGTCGACCACCGTGCAGCCCGGCCCCATGTTGGCGTGCGACTGGAACGGCCAGAAGTAGGTGGCCTGCACGGGCGCGTTGCCGATGGTCGCGTCGACGTCGCCGCCTTTGGCGACGCTCTGCTTGATCGAAGGTTGCGTCCACAGGTAGTCGGGCAGCGTGCTCTGCTTGGGCAGCGTCGTGCTCGCACCGGTCCAGCTGGTCTTCAGCGCGCGCACCGCGCGAATCGCATCCCACTCGTGCGTCGCGACGACGCCGACAAAATTGCCGACGCGAATCGCACGCGCATCACCGATGCCGTGAATCGACGACTCGTCGACGGTCAGCAACGTGGCGCCGATCGACGGGGGATACACGAACCGTCCGTGCACCATGCCGGGCGGCCTGACGTTCACGACGTATGGATAACGGCCGAACGCTTTG
>PLTN01000042.1:0-18733 GCA_003164495.1 Vulcanimicrobiota bacterium | reverse complement strand
GCACGATGAGTTGCGACGCCGGTACGCCGAGCCGCTGCGCCGCGGCGTTTACGAGAATGCTGCGCATTTCGGCCGCTGCGTTGCGAATCGCAAAGTTGCCCGCAAAGGTCGAGAAACTACCGCCGACGCCGCCCGCGGCGACCGTTTCGCTCGTATCGCCGAGCATCGGGCGGACGTGGTCGAACGGTATGTCGAGTTCGTCGGCCACGAATTGCGCGAAACCGGTGGGCACGCCCATTCCGACTTCGACCTTATCCGTGTACATCTCGACGGTGCCGTCGGGCAGCATGCGCAGCCAGTCGCCGAGCGCGGTCATCTTTTGCGGTGCCGGCGCGTCGGCGGCGACCGCGAAACTGCGAACTCCCGCACCGGCGGCGACGACGACCAGGGCGGTGGCGCCGGTCAGGAACGTGGCGCGTGTGCTCATGCCGACATCTCCTTGGCGGCGCGCTCCACGGCGCGCAGGATGGCCACGTGCGACCCGCAGCGGCAAACGAGACTACCCAGCGCTGCTTTGATTTGCGCGCGCGTCGGGTTTTTCTGCCGGTTCAGGAAATCGGCGGCCGTCATGATCCAGCCGTTGAGGCAGTAGCCGCACTGCATCGCCTGCTCTTCGGCGAACGCGGTCTGCAGCGGATGCGGATGTTCGGGTGTGCCGAGTCCGTCGAGCGTCGTCACGGAGCGCCCTTCCGCGAACGAGACCGGTGTTACGCACGAGCGGGTCGCCTTGCCGTCGACGTGCACGGTGCACGCGCCGCACTGCGAGAGCCCGCAGCCGAAGCGCGGGTTTTCTTGCGCGAGTTGGTCGCGCAGCGCGTACAGCAATGGCATATCGGGATCCGCGTGGACGTCGTGCGCGTGTCCATTGACGCGTAGCGTCATCGTCTTGTCCATAAATCGGCCCCTCACAACGAGCTTGTCGTCAAAGCGCTTCGCGGGGCGGCCCTCAAATACTTCAGAAAAGCCGCCGTTATATTTGCTCGTGCGATTCGCTCCCTGATCAGTCGAAGTCGAACAGCCGCGCCGGGTTGTCGACGAGGATCTTCTTGCGCACGCCCTCGTCCGGAGCGAAGTCGAGCAGCATGTCGATGAGATCGCCGTCGTTGGGTACGTCGCCGGCTTTGTAGATGTACGCGTGCGGCCAGTCGGAGCCCCAGATGATGCGGTCGGGTGCTTTGGCGACGACGGCGCGCGACATCGCCACGATGTCCTCGTAGCGCTCGCCGGCGCGCAGATTGCGGTCGGCGACGAAGAGCTTCAGGTGCACGTGCGGTTTGGCCAACACGTCGAGCAGCGTCCGGAACCCCGGCTGATCGAGACCGCGACCCGGTGACAACCCGGCGAAGCCGTCGATCACGGTCGGCAGCGGAAGGTTGCCGACGATATCGGCGTAGCGTTCGATCATGTCGTCGTCGATTTGAAACGCGACGACCCAGCGCTGCGCTTCGAGTTGCGGAACGGTCGTGCGCACGGCGTTCGCATCGAAGTCACGTCCGAGTTCTTTGGCAAACGGAAAGCGCACGCCGCGAATGCCGCCCGCGTGCAGTTTCGCGACCTCGCTTGCGGTGACGGCGGGGTCGGCGCGGATCATACCGCGGAGACGCCCGTCCGAACGGGCGATCGCGTCGAGCGTGACGGCGGGATTCGAACCGTGAATGCCCGGCGTTACGACGACGCCGCGTTCGATGCCGATCGCCGCCGAGACGCTTTGCCAGTGTTCGATCGGCGCGGCCGGCGGGGTGAAACCGCGGCTCTCCGCATACGGAAAGCGGTCGGGCGGTCCGTAGATGTGAAAGTGCGTATCCCAGCTTCCCGGCGGCGCGACAAGACGCGGTTTGTGCGGATTGGGATCGGGCGGGAACGGTACGTCACGAATGGTCGTGCTCGTCATCGAATGCATCTCTTCACGCGGATTCCGGGTTGCCGGGAGCGAAGCTCCGTGCCACCGGAACGCCGCTTTGGAGGACTGCGAAAATGGACGTTTTAGATCGCCCGGCTTACTACGGGTTCAAGCAGCGCCATGAGCCGCAGCTCAATCCGTTCGGCCTGCGGTGCTGCGATCATTTCGGTTTGCCGACACCCGATCCGGATCGCGCGGGGAAATTCTACGAGCAGATCTTGGGCGCCGTCGAACTGTTTCGCGCCGGTTACTCGGAAGACGATCGCGCGCACAAACGCCTGCGGCACATCTTCTATCACGTCGGCGCAACCCTGATCGAATTGGTCGAGCAAGAAGACGGCATGAGCTATCCGGATCACACGAATCCGGAAGGCCGCAATATGAACCCGCACTTCGCGTTCCAAACGACGCCGGAATGTGTCGCGGCCTTCGCCGCACACCTTACGCGCGAGGGGATTCCGTTCTCCGGTCCGCGGCGGCACAAGAACGTTAGCGCCGTGTCGGTCTACTTTCGCGATCAGGACGGCAACAATCTCGAAGTGACCACGTGGGAAGAGTGTCCCGATAGCATGATCGCGCCGATCGACCCGAACGCGCCGCGCGGTAAGAGCGGCGGCTTCATGGATTGGGGAGCGTACGCCCATAATTGGCGGCCGAAATAAAGCCTTGCCTCGATGGCGTCCAGGTGCTGGAGTTGGGAAGCTCCATCGCCGGGCCGTCCGCAACGCGCCATCTCGCCGACCTCGGCGCGACGGTTTGGAAAGTCGAGCCGCCCGCCGGCGATCAATTGCGAACGTGGGGTACGCGCGCGCCGGATGGATCGTCGTACTGGTTCAAGGGCCATAACCGCGGTAAGCGATTGGTGTCCTTCGACGTGCGCCGCGCGGAAGATGCGGCCGCCGTTCGCAAGCTCGCGCTAAGCGTCGACATCGTCATCGAGAATTTCCGGCCCGGCTGGCTCGCGCAATACGGACTCGATGCGCAATCGCTGCGGGCGGAGAAGCCGTCGCTGATCTACCTTTCGATCAGCGGATACGGCCAAGACGGACCGATGGCCGGCCAGCCCGGCTATGGTGCGATCGCCGAATCGATGGGTGGTTTCCGCCACATCACGGGCGAGCCGGACGGGCCGCCGATGCGCATGGGCATCAGCATCGCCGACGAACTCGCCGGACTGAATGCGAGTGTCGCCGTGCTCGCGGCGCTGCACGCCCGCGACCGTGACGGTGTGGGCGAGACGATCGACATCTCGCTCGTCGAGAGCGTGTTCAGCATTCTCGAGAGCGTGCTGCCGGAGTACGTGCATGCCGGCAAGGTGACGAAGCGCGTCGGCAACCAGCTCACGACGGCCGCGCCGAGCAACGTCTATCCGACGTGCGACGAGCAGTGGATCGCGATCGCCGGCAACGGCGAAGGGATCTTCCGCCGTATGGCCGCAGCGATGGGCCGGCCGGAACTCGCCGAAGATCCACGTTACGCCGACAACCACGCGCGCGTGGCGAACATGGCGGCGCTGGACGCCGAGATCGTACGCTGGACGAAAACACTGACCCTCGACGAACTCGACGGCGTGCTGGCGCGAGCGGGCGTCCCGGCCGGACCGATCCTTGCGATCGACGCGATCGTCGCGCACCCGCAGATTCGCGCCCGCGCAGCGGTACGCATGTTGCGCGACGAACAAGGCATCGACGTCGCGACCTACGGCCCGGTGCCGCACCTGAGCGAACGCCCGATCCAACTCGCGTCCGCGGCCGGTGCCGTCGGTCGCGATCAAGCCCTGCTGCCATCGTGAACGGAGTGAAATCCCGAGTGTCTGCACCCACGCGTCTCCTCGCTATCTGCGGAAGCCTGCGCAAGGCGTCCTATAACCGCTCAGCACTGCATGCGATCGCCGAACTCGCGGCGCCGGACTACGATGTCGAGGTGCGGTTGCTGCACGATATCCCGATGTACGATCACGACTTCGTCGACGAACACGGCGATCCGGAAGCGGTGCAGCGCTACAAGGCGGCGATCGCAGCGGCCGACGGCATCATCATCGCCACGCCGGAGTACAGCCATTCGATCAGCGGGGTGTTGAAAAACGCGCTCGATTGGCTGCACGGCAAACCGTCGGTGCTGGCCCGCAAACCGGTCGCGATCTTGAGCGTTTCTTCGAGCGTGCTCGGCGGTTCCCGGGCGCAATACGACTTGCGAAAAGTCTTACAGCCGAGCGAGGCCTACGTGCTCGGTATGCCCGAGATGATGATCGGGGGAGCCCGCCGCAAGTTCGACGAGCGGGGCGTGCTCACCGATGAAGCGGCGCGCACGGAACTCGCCGCATTCATCGCGGCCTTCGGCGATTGGATGCGCCTCGTGCGGCAACCGGCTGCGGTCTAGCGGCAGAACGTTCCGAAGGCGAACGCGTTGGGGCTGGGTGAGCCGAAGTTTGTGCCCGGAATCGTCGCAACGAGCGTTGCGCTTCCGGGCGCGTAGATGTTGACCGATCCGTTGTCCTGCAGCGCATAGACGTAATTCTCGCTGTCGATCGCGAGGCTTTCGCCGGGAATCGTGTATTGGACCGCGCCGGCGAGCCCGCCGGGGGCGTACACGTCGAAAACGTTGCCGCTCCCGGCCAGCGTCCGCCGCCGCGCGCTGGTCGTGCCGCGTCCGGGTGCGCGAAAACGCGAACCCATGTACACCACATATTTGCTCGTGTAGACGCGTCCGGCGGAATCCGTGAAGAGCCCGCTGTCGTTGCTATCGCTCGAAATGTAGGTCGGCGTCGCTGCGTAGTTATCGTATTCGTCGATCTCGGAATAGTACGTCAAGTTGTTGTAGGTGGAAATGTAGATCCGCGGCTGCGAAACCGTGGTATCGATCGCGATGAGATCGGCCGGACCCGAATTGAGGTTCTGGCCCGTCTCAGGAGCCGTCACGAGCGTTGGGTCACGCACTTCATAGCCGCCGTACGCTTCCTCTGATCCACCCAACGACGAGTAGACGTTCCCGGTGGGATCGAAGACGATTGCCCCGCGACTCGTTTCGCCGCCGCCGGTCTGGACAGCCGAATTGGGCGGAAGCGGAAATGGCGGTGCCGACGAGCTGCCTTGAAAGCCGACGATCGCCTGAATGCCGTAGTCGTTCGCAACGTACATCTGCGCGTAAGTGCTCGGTGCGATGCCGCCGTTGGCCGCAACCCAGCTTGGTGCGGTGATTTGGCTGTTGTACGTTACCGGCGACGTTGCCGTCGGTCCGAGGCCGTAAACGGCGCCGGCTGCGTTGTCGTTGAGATAGAGGTTCGATCCGTCGCACGTGATGTCGCTGACGCTCTGCAGCGTCGGCATCGTGACCGTGCGGGTGGGCGTGGTCGAGCCCGGTGCAAAGCCGACAATCGTACTGGCGGTGGTGAACGTGTAGAACGTGCGACCGACTTCGAACGGAACGCCGGCCGATGATGTCGTCTCGGTGGTCGACGTTTGCCCGATGGTCACGTAGTTCTCCCGGTATTGCGTCGCGTTGGAGAACGTATACGCGAGGGTGCCGATCGACGAACTGCTCGCGAGCGTCGCCGACGGGAGCGTGATCGTTCCGGTCGTATCGCCGCTCACGGAGAGCACGATCGGCGCGAAGTAGGTGCCGGTGATGATGTCGTTGTCCGCATCGTATGCGGTGGCGGAAACCGTCGCCGCCCCGTTTTGGTAGGAGACGAGGCCCGCCGTCGAGAGAGCCAGCGTGGCGTGGTTGACGACGCCTTCGAGCGTGACGTTCAGCGTATTTGCGCCGTTGGCGTTGATCGCTTGCGCGAACGATGCTTCGGAAACGGCGCGCTGCGCCGAATCGAGCGCCGTGAAGACGAAGTTCACCGTACCGCCGGCGGGAGCCGAGAACGTTCCCGTGCAGGTCGTGCCCGAGCAGGGGAACGTTTGCGCGGTCGTGCCGTTCAACGCGACGGAGATCGTCGTCGTCGACGCGGGCACGAACATCGGCCGGCGCGCCGTTGCTGCGGTGCCGCTTTGCGCAAGGCTGATCGAGAAGCTAACCGGCGTGAAGCCTTGCGGCCCGGCCGTCGGTTTCGTAACCGGAGCTCCGGCCGTTCCGCCGGTCTGCGGCGCAACCGAGCCTCCGCCGCCGCCGCCGCATGCGCTAACGAGGAAGAGGCAACCGGCCAGAACGGCCGGCCGATACGTGAGTGAGAGCACGACTCGCGCTTCGTGCCACTCTGCGTTCACCCATGCCGTCAGCGTGTCACAAATCGTTTGACCGGCCTGCTCTAATGGAGCGACGCCTCCAAATCGGCCTGAAGCTTGGCGAACGGCACCTCGCCCTCTTCGAGGGCGGTAACGTGACGATCGGCGCTCACGAAGTAGAACGTGGGAAATGCCGTGAGGCCGTAATCGTAGCTTGCCGAGAAGAACCCATCGAACCCGATCCGATAGTTGACGCCGAATTGACGGGTGAACGTGTCGAGATCCGCTTGTTGCAGCGGGCTCGATTTATCGAGACCGAACGGGCTGGCCGGGATGGCGATGACATCGGCCCGGTCGCCGGCAGCGCGTGCTAACTGATTGACGACCGGAACTTCCCGTTGGCAATGGGGACACCAGACGGCAAAGAACTCGATGACGTAGGGCTTCGTCGACGTCGTGGTGTCGAACGCACCCATTGCGGTCGGCTCGCTGATTGCCGGTGCCGATGCCCCGATCGGGAGCGGCGTATCGTTGGCCGCTATCGCCGAGCGCGAGCCGCTCCAGAGCAAGCACAGCGCCATGGCGCCGATGAATTGAAGAAGGCGTCGCACGACGGTCGCTTCGCACTCGACCTGCGAGCGCCCCTGCGCACCGAGGCCAGGTCCTTATCGGTACCCGGCGTAGAACGGGGGATGGCCGGGATGAAGGCGTCCGACGAAGGCGTCACGGTTGTGTCGGAGATGGTCTTCCCGAATCAGACGAACCACTACGGGACGCTGTTCGGCGGTGAAGCGCTCAAGCTCATGGGCAAAGCCGCTTTCATCGCCGCGTCCCGCGATGCTCGGAAGGATGTCGTGATGGCGTCGGTCGATCGCACGACGTTTCACGAACCCGTTCGGCAAGGCGACTTGGCCGAAGTCCTCGCCCGCGTCGTAAAAAGCGGCCACTCATCGCTGACGGTCGAGACCGAGCTGTTTTCCGAGAACCTCCGCACGGGCGAGCGGCGCCTATGCAGCGACGCTCACTTCATCATGGTCGTCGTCGACCGCGACGGCCGGCCGATCCCGCGCAATCCGGAGCGGTAGCTATGTCTCTGAACCTCTCCCCAGGAGAGCGTTTTCGCCAAGCCGTTACCGATGAGAAGCCGCTCCAAGTCGTCGGAGCGATCAATGCCTTTGCCGCGCGGATGGCCGAGCGGGTCGGCTTTCGAGCGCTCTATTTATCCGGCGGCGGCGTGGCGGTGAATTCGCTGGGTCTGCCCGACCTCGGTATCAGCACGCTCGATGACGTGCTCACCGATGTCCGGCGCATCACCGACGCCACCAATCTGCCCTTACTCGTGGATGCCGACACCGGTTGGGGCGGCGCGTTCAACATCGCGCGCACGGTGCGTGCGATGACGAAGGCCGGCGCGGCCGGCATCCATCTCGAGGACCAAGTTTCCGAGAAGCGTTGCGGCCATCGGCCCGGCAAAGAAATCGTGTCCCGTGAAGAGATGTGCGATCGCATCATCGCGGCGGTCGACGCGCGCACCGACGAGCGATTCGTCATCATGGCGCGCACCGACGCCGTCGCCTCCGAAGGCCTCGACGCCGGAATCGCGCGAGCGCACGCCTACGTCGACGCCGGCGCGGACATGATCTTCGCGGAAGCGGTGGCCGATCTCGAATCGTACCGCCGGTTCAAGGCTGCGGTCGGCGTGCCGATCCTGGCGAACATCACCGAATTCGGGGTGACGCCGATCTTCACGAAAGACGAGCTCGCGGGCGCCGGCGTCGACATCGTCTTGTACTGCTGTTCCGCGTATCGTGCGATGAACGCGGCGGCTCTCAACGTCTATCAGACGATCCGCAGCACCGGAACGCAACGCGACGTGATCCCGTCGATGCAGACGCGGAACGATATGTACGGCTTTCTCGATTACTACGCCTACGAGCAGAAGCTCGACGAGTTGTTCAAAGGGGACAAGACCTCATGACCACCAATGCGAAGCCCAAGCGATCGGTCGCGCTCTCGGGCGTTATCGCCGGGAACACCGCGATCAGCACCGTCGGGCATGGCGATGATTTGCGGTATCGCGGCTACGACGTTCGCGACTTGGCGGCGCATGCCGAGTTCGAAGAGGTCGCCTATCTCGTCTTGTACGGAAAGCTGCCGACGCGAGCCGAGCTGACGAACTACAAGTCGAAGTTGAAATCGCTCCGCGGCCTGCCCCTCGTCGTGCGCAACGTACTCGAACAGATCCCCGCCGCGGCGCATCCGATGGACGTCTTGCATGCCGGCGTTGCGGCGTTGTCGACGGCGCTTCCCGAACCGCCCGATCATAACGAGGTTGGGGCACGCGATGCGGCCGATCGGCTCCTGGCCTCGTTCGGATCGATGCTGCTGTATTGGTATCACTACGCTCGCTCGGGCCGGCGCATCGCGGTCGAGACCGATGACGACTCGATCGGCGAACATTTCCTGCATTTGCTGCACGGCAAGCCGCCGTCCAAAGAATGGGCGCGGGCGATGCACATCTCGCTCGTGCTGTATGCCGAACACGAGTTCAACGCTTCGACCTTCACCGCACGCGTCATCGCGAGCACGGGTTCCGACCTGTACTCCGCCATCGGCGGCGCGATCGGTGCGCTCAAAGGCCCGAAGCACGGCGGCGCCAACGAAGCGGCGTTCGTCGTTCAAAGCCGCTATGACGACGCCGATGCAGCCGAGGCCGACATCCGCAAGCGCGTCGAGAACAAAGAAGTGATCATTGGTTTCGGCCATCCGGTGTACACCACCGTAGACCCGCGCAACGTGATCATCAAAGAGGTCGCGCGCGAGCTCGCGCAGGCCCGCGATACGATGAAGCTCTATTCGGTCGCGGAACGGCTCGAAGCGGTCATGTGGGACACCAAGAAAATGTTTCCCAACCTCGACTGGTTTTCTGCCGTCAGCTACAGCCTCATGGACGTTCCGACCGAAATGTTCACCCCGCTCTTCGTGATCGCGCGAACCTGCGGTTGGGCCGCGCACATCATCGAACAGCGGTCGCAGGGCACGATCGTCCGGCCGGGTGCAAACTACATCGGACCCGACGATCGCGCATATGAGCCGATCGCGAGCCGGAGCTGATGGCGCAATCGTTTGACCAAGTTCTGCTGGAGATCGCCGACTACGTCCTCACCTATGAGGTAACGAGCGCGCTCGCGTTCGAGACGGCGCGCAACTGCTTGATCGATACGCTCGGCTGCGGTCTCGAAGCGCTCGAGTATCCGGCCTGCACGAAATTGCTCGGTCCTATCGTCGAGGGAACGATCGTTCCCAACGGTGCCAAGGTGCCGGGTACATCGTATCAGCTCGATCCCGTCCAGGCCGCGTTCAACATCGGCGCGATGATCCGGTGGCTCGACTTCAACGATACGTGGCTGGCGGCAGAGTGGGGACATCCCTCCGACAATCTCGGCGGCATTCTCGCGACCGCCGACTGGCTCTCGCGCACGGCGATCGCTGCCGGCAGTGCCCCGCTGACGATGCGCGCGGTCCTCGAAGCGATGATAAAGGCGCACGAGATTCAGGGCTGCATCGCGCTGGAAAATTCGTTCAACGCGGTCGGCCTCGATCACGTCGTTCTGGTGAAAGTCGCGTCGACGGCGGTGGTCTCGCGCATGCTCGGTCTGACGCGCGATCAGCTCCTCAACGCGCTCTCGCTCGCGTGGGTCGACGGCCAGAGCCTGNNGCAAGAGCTGGGCGGCGGGCGATGCAACCAGCCGTGCGGTTCGCCTCGCGCTCATGGCAAAGACCGGCGAAATGGGATATCCGTCAGTGCTCACGGCCAAGACGTGGGGTTTCTACGACGTCTCGTTTCGCGGCCAGCCGTTTCGCTTCCAGCGCCCCTACGGTTCCTACGTGATGGAAAACGTGTTGTTCAAGGTCGCGTTTCCGGCTGAATTTCACGCGCAGACGGCCGTCGAGGCCGCGATGACTTTGCACCCGCAGGTCGAGCACCGCATCGCGGACATCGCCAAGATCACGATTCGCACGCACGAAGCGGCGATCCGCATCATCGACAAGAGCGGCCCGTTGAACAACCCGGCCGACCGCGACCACTGCATCCAATATATGGTCGCCGTGCCGTTGCTCTTCGGGCAACTCACGGCGGAAGACTACGAAGATGCCCGCGCCGCCGATCCGCGCATCGATGCGCTGCGCGCGAAGATGGTCTGCGTCGAAGATCCGGCGTTCACGCGGGACTATCACGACCCCGAGAAGCGCTCGATCGCGAATGGCATTACGGTGGAATTCGCCGACGGCACGAAGCTCGACGAGGTCGTCGTCGAGTACCCGCTCGGGCATAAACGCCGCCGTGCTGAGGGCATCCCGCTCCTCGAGAAAAAGTTCGTCACGAACCTCGGGCGCCGTTTCCCGGCCAAGCAATCGGAGGCGATACTCCAGGCGAGCCTCGAACGCAGCGTGCTCGAACGGATGCCGGTGAACGAGTACGTCGACCTATACACGACCGCGCAGGCTGGTGGACCGTGAGCGGGATCCGCGACTTCTACTGGTTTTTGCCAACCGGGGGCGATGGTGCCTATCTCGGCTCCGGCGATGCTCAGCGCCCGGCCACGAACCGCTATCTGCGGGAAATCGCCGAAGCCGTCGATCGACTCGGCTACGACGGCGTGCTGTTGCCGACGGGGCGGGGCTGCGAAGATGCCTGGACGATCGCATCGTCGATCGTGACGCATACCGAGCGGCTGCGCTTCCTCGTCGCGGTGCGGCCCGGTACGGTGTTGCCGTCGGAGGCCGCACGGCAGGCGTCCGCGTTCGACCGGCTCAGCGAAGGGCGCCTGGCGGTGAACGTCGTCGTCGGCGGACGGCCGTCCGAACTCGCGGGTGACGGCATCTTCCTCGGTCACGACGAGCGCTACGCGCAGGCGCACGAGTTCTTGCACATTTGGCGCGCGTTGCTCTCCGGGGAACGCGTCGACTTCAACGGTAAACACTACCACCTAAAGGCCGGCCACGAGCCGTTTCCACCGGTTCAGCAACCGTATCCGCCGCTGTTCCTCGGCGGCTCTTCGCCTGCGGCGCAGGCGCTTGCCGGCGAGCAGGTCGACGTGTACCTCAGCTGGGGCGAGCCGCCGGCGCACGTCGCCGAAAAACTCGCCGGCGTGCGGGCAGAGGCGGCGAAGCACGGGCGCACGGTGCGCTTCGGCATCCGGCTGCACTTGATCGTCCGCGACACCGAAGCCGAAGCGTGGGCGGCGGCAGAACGGCTGATCAGCCGCTTAGCGGATGACGTGATCGAACAAGCGCAGCACGCACAAACGGTCGAGTCGGATTCGGTCGGACAGCAGCGCATGACGGCGCTGCACAATGGCGATCGCCGCAAGCTCGAAGTGAGCCCCAATCTTTGGGCCGGCGTCGGCCTCGTGCGCGGCGGCGCCGGCACCGCGCTCGTCGGCGATCCGCAAACCGTTGCCGAGCGGCTGCGCGAATACGCGGCCCTCGGCATCGACACGGTGATCGCCTCAGGCTTCCCGCACCTCGAGGAAGCGTATCGTGTCGCCGAACTGCTGTTCCCCGTTCTCGGGCGCGAACGCGCCGCATCGCGCGCCGTTCCACCGGCATCGCCGTTCCTCGGCGGCGGCTCGCTTTCAGGCATTCTCGACAATGGCCGGAGCTTGACCGCGCCGCGACCAAAATAAGCGTGGAGATTCCGTCGATCGATCTCGCTGCACTCGAGGACGCCGCCGGCAGCGAGCGCGAACGGCTGCGCTTCGCGGCGAGTGAGATCGGCGCGTTTTTGCTTTCCGGACATGGCGTCGATGAGGGCCGTACCGAAGAATTGCTCGACGTCAGCCGCCGGCTTTTCACGTTGCCGCAGGCCGAGCGCGATGCGATCGACATGATTCATTCGCCCTATTTTCGCGGCTACTCGGCGCTCGGAACCGAACGCACGCAAGGGGAACCCGACCTCCGCGAACAGTTCGACGTCGGACCGGAGGAAGAGCCCCGGATACGAGCCGCCGGCGATCCACCGTATCTGCGGTTGCACGGACCGAATCTCTGGCCTGCGTCATTGCCCGGTCTGCGTCCCTCGGTGCTCGCGTGGATGGAACTCTTACGCGGCGTTTCGATGCGCGTGATGACGTCGATTGCCGAATCTGCCGGATTGCAGAGCAAGAGGTTCGCAGCCGGTTACTCGGGGCAGCCCCACGAGCGCTTGAAGATCATCAAGTATCCGCACACCGAACCGGCGAGCACGCAGCAAGGCGTCGGTGAGCACACCGATTCGGGCTTTCTCGCGCTGATCGCGCACGATGGAACGCGCGGCCTCCAGGTCCACGACGGCCGCGAATTCATCGACGTCATCGCGCCGAGCGGGACGTTGATCGCCGTCTTAGGGCGCGCACTGGCTGACGCGACTGCTGGGGAGACGATGGCGGCACGGCATCGCGTGGTGAGTCCGCCGGCCGGTTGCGAGCGCGTGAGCGTCGCGTATTTCCTCAACCCGCGACTCGATCACGCGGGCTACGGACACGAGGCGCTCAAGGTCGTTCTTCGCTCTCACCCGCACGTGGCGCGCCGCTTCTTTGCCGACCTCGCACCCTCCTAACCGAACACCCGGCTCCGATTCAGCTTGAACTGATAGAAAAGAAAGCAACCGAAACAGAACCTGGCCAGTGCAATTGCTGCCGCTAACGCGGCGGCCCCATAACGGCAGACGCCTCTGCGAGCCAACCGGCCCGGCTTGAAAATCATCTTCCCCGCCGGCGGTCCGCAGGGGACATAGGTTTCGCGGGCGATACAAGCGACTATCGCCCTGGAGGAAGTTCTCGTGCGCAAACCGTTGCTCGTCATCGTTACGCTCGCCATGGCCATGCTGTTCGTCACGGCCGCCAGCGGACTTCATGCGCAGACGCCCGGCGTTGCGCTGAGTGGGACCGTCCGCTCAGCCGAAGAGGGGGCGATGGAGGGCGTATTGGTGAGCGCCAAACTCAGCGGCTCGAACATCACGACCACGGTCGCGAGCGATGCGCAAGGGCACTACAGTTTCCCAGCCGCGAAACTCGGCCCGGGCGCCTACGCGCTTTCGATTCGGGCAGCCGGTTACGACCTCGACGGGTCGAACGCGGTCAGCCTCGGCACGGGCACGACGACGGCCGACCTCCACTTGAAGAAAACGTCCGACCTCGCCGCGCAGCTCAGCAACGCCGACTGGCTGAACAGCATCCCCGGAACGCCGGACGAGAAACGCCGGCTCATCGACTGCACGGGCTGCCACACGATCTATCGGATCGTGACGACGCACTATACGGCCAATCAGCTGCTGCAGATTATTCCGCTGATGAGCGGGTTCGCGCCCGGGGCGCAGCCGCTGACACCGGACCGCCGTCTCTCGCCGCAACGCCCGCAGAATCTCGCGCAGCTGCGGTCGTTCGCGGAATACATTGCGAGCATCAACTTGAGCACCGGCTCGTGGAAGTATCCGTTGAAAACGCACCCGCGCCCGACCGGCCGCGCAACGCACGCGATCATCACCGAATACGACTTGCCGCGCGCCCTGACCGAACCGCACGACGTGATCCTCGACGGGCAGGGCATGGCGTGGTACTCGGATTTCGGCGCAGAAGTGCTGGGCGAGCTCGATCCGCGCACCGGTGCGATCACGGAGTACCCGCTGCCGCAGCTCAAACCACACTTCCCCGCCGGTTCGCTGGACCTCGAACTGGACAAGACGGGAAATATCTGGATGGGAATGATGCTGCAGGGCGGCGTCGCCGAGTTCGATCCGAAGACCAAAACGTTCAAGACCTACTCGCTGCCGCCCGAGTTGAACGACAACGCGGCCCAAATCGCGATGGTCGATCCGCTTCCGAACGGCCTCGTTATCACCAACGACGTCGACAAGAACACCGTCCATCTCTTGAACCCGGCGACGAATCAGTGGCAGACGTTCGGACCGTTCACGATCACCGATGACACCGGGCCGCACTCGGAAACTCTCTACGGCGTGCTCACCGATTCACACAACAACGCCTACGCGTTGGACTTCACCCAGACCGACGGCAACTATCTCGGGAAGTTCGATTACCAAACCCACCAGCTCTCGATGATCCCGACGCCGACCAAGAACGTCCGGCTCCGCCGCGGCCACTTCAACGCCAAGAACCAATTGACGTTCGCGGAGTTCGCGGGCAATCAGATCGGGATGCTCGATGCCGACACCGGCAAGGTGACGGAGTTCAAGCTGCCGACCGCATGGAGCAATCCCTACGACGCCATTCAGGACAAGCACGGCGAACTCTGGACCGGCAACATGTCGACCGATCTCATCACGCGTCTCGATCCGAAGACCGGAAACGCCGTCGAATACCTGTTGCCGCGCGAAACGAACGTGCGCCGGGTCTTCGTCGACAACTCGACCAACCCGGTTACGTTCTGGACCGGCAGCAACCACGGCGCATCGATCATAAGGCTGGAACCGGGCGACTAAACGATCAGGGCCGTGGGATTAGTCGCCTTTGGCTTAGCTGAAGCAAGCGCAGCACGGCCTCACCGGCGTTCGTCTTTTCAGTTAGAGTTCTAGAGTTACGAGTGCGCGTTGGAGGTGTCTACGAGCAGATGCGACGCGATGTTCGAGTCGCGCCAAATCAGCGGATGGCAGAATGAGAGAGGAAGCGCTCGATTTCATGAATCCCGCCTCCGCTGCAAGATCGTCGAGTGAGACGCCGAGAGCCTCGGCGAGGGCGACGATATACTCGAAGCGGATGCTCTGGCGCTTACCTGCCTCAAGCCTACTCAAGATTGTCCCGTCCATCTTGGCCGCCTTGGCTAGGCCAAACTGGGTTACGCCCGCGCGCTCTCGCAGAGACTTGACCGCCGTCCCGAGCCCATTCGACATGGCGTTTCCTTTGCCAAAAGGCAATTCGGCTATCCCCGATAAAGAGCATTTAATATCGAATGCTCTTTAGCAAAGCACAGGCAGCGAGAGTCTCTTGCGAAGGCTCGTGTTGCGCGATCCTAGAGTTGAGGGGTGTGCCGGATGCTCGACGCGTTGTTCAAAGAACTCCGATGCGACACTTCTGCGCGCTTGCTCGTGGCGCCGTCGGGACGTATCACCAACCTCAACAAACGGGCGGAAGAACTCTTTGGCTATTCGCACGACGAACTAATCGATCAATCGATCAACCTCCTGATTCCTCAGCGATTCCACTCCCACGACGCGTTGCGTAACGCATTCAACTCGGACCCAATCGAGCGTCGGTTGGCAGACGGGCGCAATTTTTATGGTCTGCGGAAAGACGGCGCGGAGTTGCTCATCGACATAGGACTCATACCAGCGATTACTGAGTCCGGGACGTTTACGGTTGTGGTCATACGGGAGATAGGCGAGGCAGCTGACGAGACGGCTCGTAACTCATAGTTTCTACGGCCTCCACGGCGCATCGATGGGCTTTCAGGTACGGCGATACATCAACGCTTCGGCAACGTGACTGCGCGCAAGGCGCTCTGCGCCGGCGAGGTCGGCGATTGTTCGGGCCACGCGCACAATGCGGTCGAAGCTGCGAGCACTGAGACGTTCGCGCTGCATCACGCTTTCGAGCAGTTCGGCCGAGGCGGCGTCGAGGGCGCCGTGCGTGCGCAGGTCGGTCCCGCGCAGGCTCGCGTTCAACGTTCGAGCGCGACGGAATTGCCGTGTGCGCGCCGCCACCACGCGGCTGCGAATCGCGGCGGACGGTTCGGATTGCGCCGCGGTCGCGAGTTCGCCGTAGGGAACACGCACGACGTTGACGTGCAAGTCGATGCGGTCGAGCAGCGGTCCCGAGATGCGCGCGCGGTAGCGCTCCACCGTCGCGTCGTCGCAGCGGCAGTCAGCAGTCTGATCGCCGCGTAGACCGCATGGACACGGATTCATCGAGGCCACGAGCGAGAAGCGCGCCGGGAACGTGCACGAACCCGCGGCGCGCGCGACCGTCACCGTTCCGTCTTCCAAGGGTTGCCGCAGCACCTCGAGCGTGGCGCGCGGAAACTCGGCGATCTCATCCAAGTAGAGCACGCCGCGTGAGGCGAGCGTGATTTCCCCGGGCCGGGGCACCGCACCGCCGCCGACGAGTGCGATGCGGCTGCTGGTATGATGTGGCGCGCGAAACGGCCGGGTACCGACGATGTGTGGATCGCTGCCCAGCAACCCGGCGATGCTGTAGATGGCGGTGACGTCCAGCGATTCGTCTTGCGTCATCGGCGGCAGAATCGACGGCATGCGGCGTGCGAGCATCGTCTTGCCGCAACCCGGCGGACCGACGAGTATCACGTTGTGTCCGCCGGCCGCGGCGATCTCGAGCGCGCGTTTCGCCATGAGTTGTCCACGCACGTCGGCGAAGTCGTCCCCACCCGTTTCGGCGTCTTTCGCGGGCGCCGGGCCGATGCCGATCCGGAACTTCTCGCCATTGCCGAGCACCACGGCCACGGCGTCGGCGAGCGTCGGCACGGCGTAGGTCTGGACGTCCGGGATCAGCGCGGCTTCCGCGTGGTTTACCAGGGGAACGATCGCGCGCCCGATTCCGGCGCGCTTCGCGGCGATCAGCATCGGCAGCGTTCCGGCAACGGCGCGCAGCGAGCCGTCGAGCGCAAGTTCGCCCAGCATCACGAACTCTGCCAGCAGTTTCGGCGAGAGTTGACCGTCGCACGCCAAGAGCGCGAGCGCGATCGGCAGATCGAAGGCCGGACCCTCCTTGCGCACGTCGGCCGGCGAGAGGCTCACCAGCAGCCGTCCGGCCGGCAACATGAAGCCGGAGTTGATCAGCGCCGAGCGTACGCGGTCTTTGGACTCGTTGAGGGAACGGTCGGGGAGCCCGATGATCGAGATCGACGGCGTCCCGGGTGAGGCGCCGGTTTCGACCCGCACGATCAGGCCCTCGACGCCGTGCATCGCGCAGGCGAACGAACACGGTAACACCCGCTTCATCTGCGCACGTGGTGCGCTGCGGCAAGGGCGGGGCGGGTTGGGAACCGTGGGAGATTGCGGCGGGACGACGAAAAAAAAGACGATGGACATACTCGCGCGTCCGGCTCGTTTTGGGTTTGAGGAACGCTTCGAACCGCAGTCCAACCGCTTCACGCTCACGGGGTGCGATCATTTCGGATTGCCCGCGCGCGATCCGGAGCTCTCAGGAAAGTTCTTCGAGCAAATCCTGGGCGGCGTTGAGTTCTTCCGCGCCGGCTACTCCGAGGCCGAGCGCGCGGCGAAGAAGTCGCGCCACATCTTCTATCACGTCGGCGCGGTCCTGGTGGAGCTCGTCGAGCAGCGCACCGAGAACGGCTATCCCGACGCCACCAATCCCAACGGCGAAAACATGAACCCGCACTACGCCTTCGGTACCACGGCGGCGGGCGTGCTGGCATTTAAGGAGCATCTCACCCGCGAAGGGATTCCGTTCGCCGGGCCGCGCCGCCACGGCAGCGTGGTCAGTGCCGCATCGGTCTATTTCCGTGACATCGACGGGAACATCTTAGAGGTCGTCACCTGGGAAGACATGCCGGCGAGCGAGATCGTTCCGGTTCCGCCGGGCGGCCGGCTCGCCGATTGGAACGCGCTCAAGCACAACTGGCGGCCGCACTAAGGGCGTAATGACCGCCCCCGTCGTGCAGCAGCTGCTGCTGATGCTCGTACAGAGCGTCTTCGTCGGCGGTTTACTCGTCGCGTCCTTTCGGTTGCGGCGAACGTTCGGTCAGGCGCTGCTCTACATCGTCTTCGGCGTGATCTTCCAATACGCCAACTTGCTCGCCGGCAGCATGTACATTCCGCTCTCGCCGTGGCTCGTGGTCAGCCCCGGTTCGGTCGTGCTCTTTCCGGCGATTCTGTTTCTCGTGCTGTTCGTGTATCTGAGCGAAGATGCGCTCGAGGCACGCAAATTGATCTTCGGCGTTGCCATCGCCAACATCGTCTTTCTGCCGTTGAGTTTGCTCGTCGCGACGCAATTGCAGTCGCCGCAGGTGATCAACCCGTTTCACCTTTCGCCGGATCTGTTCAGCGTGCAGCCGCGCATCGTCGTCTCGAGCGCGGTCGTACTGTTCATCGACACGCTGATCGTCTGCTTGCTCTACGAATGGATCAGCCGCTACACGCGCTCGATCTTCTTGCGCGTCTATCTCTCGCTGACGATCACGCTCTATTTCGATTCGATCGCGTTTGCGACCGCCGCGTTCGCCGGCAGCCCGCCGTACTTCGACATCATGATCTCGCAGCTGGTCGGAAAGACGTTTGCGGCGCTCGTCTACTCGATCATCCTGGCGACGTACTTGCGCTACTTCAACGTTGCCGAGAGCACGGTCGTGGGCGAAGGACGCGCGCTGGGCGCGATGTTCCGCGTGCTGACCTATCGCCAGCGCTACGAAGAGCTGCAGCGGATCGTGGTTCGCGACGCGCTCACCAACGTCTACAATCGCGGATTCTTCGATGAAGCCATTGACAAATACGTCGCGATGTCGAAGCGCTCGGGACGGTCGATCTGCATGATGATGGTCGATGTCGATCACTTCAAGCGCGTGAACGACACGTACGGCCATACGGAGGGCGACCTCGTTCTTCAGCTGATCGCGGCCGCAATTTCCTCAACGCTGCGGGTCTCGGATTACGTATGCCGCTACGGCGGCGAAGAGTTCGCGATCCTCTTGC
>PLTN01000170.1 GCA_003164495.1 Vulcanimicrobiota bacterium | reverse complement strand
CCTTTGCCCTCTTTTATCCATTGCTCAGCCGTCCCGCGCTTGTTGTAGAACCCGACGACATTCTTCGACGCATGACGCAAGTTCGTGATAATGAATCCAACGCGCGGGAACAGCTCTCCGAGGTGCCACTCCACTTTGGCGACAACCCGACGCGGACGCGACCAACTCGCCGCCTTGTAGTGGAAGCTCCATGGGCGCGATCTCACGGGGCCTGAAGTGTTCTAAGCATGTCGAGTTGCGCCTAGGTCGACTTCGAGGACGTTGCTATGTGAAGGTCAGTTGACGGCCGGTCATTCGCTCATTCTTGAAGTACCCAAAACCGTCGTCACGCGCGTACACCTGGCGGTCGGCGAACGACATGATGTTGCTGTTGAGCATCGCGATCTCGTGATCGTTTGGCTCAACCGTGCGATCGTCGCCCTCGAAGCTTCCGACGATCATCATTTCGTTCGAGACCGAAAAGATAACATCGGTCCCTCGGCGGCCAAACCCGGGCGGTTCTGTTCGGCTTTGATCTTGCCATATCAAGCAAACTGGATCATCCGACGTGATAAATGTCGCCTGATCGGATCGACCTTTGCACACGAGCCACTTGCGATTATGCAGGTACGGGAGGAGCCGATCGCTTAGCCGTTTCGTTCGCGTCGGCTCGGTGCTGGCTGGGTGCGCGGACCTCGTGCCGCTACAGCAGCTCGGCCGCTTCGCGGAGACCGGCAAGGATCGCTTCGGGCGCCGGCGGGCAGCCCGGTATCGTGACGGTCGCGCCGAGCTCGTCCGTCGCTCCGCGGCCTGCCGCCGGTGCGCCCGCCCAGGGGCCGATGCCGAGCGCGCAGTCGCCGACGGCGACGATGACGAGTGGGCGAGGCGCGGCGGCGACCGTCTCGTGCGCCGCCGCCCGCATCGCCTCCGTCATCGGCCCGGTCACGGTGATGATGTCGGCGTGACGCGGCGAAGCGACGATGTCCCAACCGTCCTGCGTGATGTCGTAGAACGTGTTTTCAAGCGCGCTCATCTCGTGCTCGCAGCCATTGCAACTGCCGCACACCAGGTGACGGATTCCGAGCGAATGCCGGAAGACGCTCATCGGTCGGCGCACGCGTAGCAGAGGTTGAAGCTCTTGTTGATGAGCGGGAAGTCCGGCACGATGTTGCCGTCCACCGAGCGCGCCACGACCGGCCAGTTCCGGAACGACGCGGAGATGACGTGCAGCCGACTCAGGCGACCGCCGCCGTCGACGTGCACGGCGAGCACTTCGCTTCCGCGCGGTCCCTCAACGACCGTCGTTGCGACGCCCGGCGGAACGGCCAGCGCCTGCGGATCCGGCAGGTCAACGTCGCCAAGCTGCACGAGTGCGTCGCGGATCAGACGGAAGGATTCGGAGATCTCGTCGCGCTTCACGCGGCACCGCGCGTACGCGTCACCGGCCGTTGCGCTCGCGACCCGCACAGGCAGCCGGCGATACGCACCGTAGGGCGCAAAGCTGCGAACGTCGATCTTGCCGTGCGCTGCGCGATGCGCGGGACCGACGGCGCCGAACGCGTCCGCGACCTCCCGCGAGACGCGGCCGGCTCGCTGCCACCGCGAAACCGTCGACGCGTGCGTAAAGAGAACCCTGAGATACTCCTCGACGTCTGCGGCGAAAGCCGCGAGTTGGTCGGCGAGGCGGCGTCGCTCGCGCAACACCTGCGGTCCGATCCCGCCGGGTACGATCGCGTCGAAGAGCAGCCGGTGCCCGGCGGCGAGCCGGCAGAGCCGCATGGCCCGCTCCTTGCACGCCATGCCGCCGGCGAACCCCGGACCCCAGCCGGCGCCGGCGGCGCTGGCCGCGAGGTCTCCGAGGTGGTTGTAGAGGCGTTCGAGTTCGGCGACGGCGAGCCGCGCGAGCTCGACTTCGTCCGGCAAGTCGACGCCCGCGAGCCCTTCGAGCGCCCGCGCGTAGGCGAAGGAACGCGCGGCGCTGCAGCTCCCGCAGATCCGCGCAACCAGACGTGCAGCGCCGGCGACGTCGAGCCCCTCGACGAACCGCTCGACGCCACGGTGCGCATACGAAAGCTGCGCGTCCAAGTGGACGATCGTCTCGCCGCCTGAGCTAAACGTAAACCGTCCCGGTTCGATGATCCCGGCGTGAACCGGTCCGACGACGAAGCGCATGAGGCCGGTACCGTGCGCGGTGATCGCGGGCGGCATCGTCCCGTGCCGGCCGCGGAGCGGACGTGCGTCGGGCAGTAAATCGAAGCGCACGCCCCATTCGTCGGCCATTTCGCGCTCGTCCCATGAAAAGAGCGGAATCGTCCCGGAAACGGGCTGCAACGTCGTCTCGGCGTCGAGTTGCCGGACGAGCGCATAGGGACCCGACGCGGCGAGGAAGAGGTAGCGCACGTTCTCGGCGCAGGCGTACGCGCCGAGGGGCACCGCCGTGCGGCATTCGCCGAGCACGCGTTCGGCGAATGTCGTCGACGCGCTCCGTTGCAGCTCGTTCACGGCAGCCGCGCGATCATGGCCGCGGTCGCGTTCAGCATCGTCCCCAGTTCCGTCCATGGGACGACGATCGTGACCGCCGCACCGGCCAGTGCCAGCCCGGCCGCGGCGACCGAGAGCCGCGACGACGACGGCGGCCGGGCTGCACCGGCAGCGGGCTTTCCACCTTCGACCTCGATGGTCGTGCGCACCAGCGCCAGGAAAGCCAGCGTGATCCCGATCAAGCCGAACGCCAGCGGGATCCATTGCCCGGATGCGATCCCGGCCGCGACGAGCAGCAGCTCGCTGACGAAGAGCCCGAACGGCGGCATTCCGCACAGCGCGGTCACGGCGCCGAGCAGTATCCGGCCGCCCGCGCCGGTGGACCAGAGATGGTGCAAGGCCCCGAGCGCGACCGTTTGGCGTTCGCGTTGCACGAGCCCGGCGGCGAAGAATGCCGAGGACTTCGCGAACGCGTGCCCGACGACGTGAACGAGCGCGGCGAGGCGCCCGATCGGTCCGCCGAAACCGAGGGCCAGCGCGACGATCCCGGCGTGCTCGAGGGTCGAGTACGCGAGCAGCCGTTTGAGGTCACTCTGGTTGAGCATCATCATCCCGGCGATGACCGTTGAGAGCGCGCCCAGCACGAGCAGCATCGTTTGGATCGTGGGGCCTGCGCCGAGCGCCGCGGCAACCGTGATCGTTCGCATGATCGCGTAGAGCGCGCACGATACGAGGACGCCCGAGAGCAACGCGCTGATCGGCGGCGGCGCCTTCGAATGAGCGTCGGGGAGCCAGGCGTGCATGGGAACGAGGCCGGCCTTCGTAGCGAATCCGATCAGCATGAGCGCCGTCGCCAGCCGGGCCAGCGGCGGCGCCGTTGCCGGTGCGTGCGCGACGATGCTGGTCCATGCGAGCGCTTGCGCCGGCGGCAGTCCCGCAGCGATGGAGACGTGCGCGAGCGTCACGATGCCGAGCAGCGCCAGCGCGATCCCGACGCTGCAGAGCACGAGATATTTCCACGCCGCTTCGAGCGCGGCGGCTTCGCCGCTGAAGCCGACGAGGAACGTCGTTGCCAGCGTCGTCGTCGTGATCCCGAGCCACAGGAGCGCGAAGTTGTCCGCGAGCACGACCAGCAGCATCGCGCTCCAGAATGTTGCGAGCAACAGAAAGTAGATCGGCTTGCGCGACCAGACTTCGCCGGTCGTTCCCCAGTCGAGCGTGAAGCTTCCGGCCGAGAACGTCGTCGCCAAGAACGCCAACGTCGAGACGAGGAGCGCGAACAACAGCGAGAGGGCGTCAACGCGCCCGGCCATCGCGAGCGTCAGCAGGGCCGCCAACGCCGCCGAGGTGACCCGAGCAAACTGCCGCTGCCGGGCCGCGCGAAACGCGAGCGTGAGCAGCGCCGCCACGAGCGGTGCGGCGATCGCGATGCCGATCATCCGCGCAGCCTGCGTAACGACTCGACGTCGAGGATCGGGCTGTGCGCGACGATCGAGCGAACGAGGGTGAGCCCCAGCACGGTCGCAACGAGCGCGTCGAACGTTGCTCCGAGTTCGACGAACTCCGGCAGCGTCGGGGCCAGCGTTGCACCGGCGAACGTGATGCCGGCGCCGAGTGCCAGCAGGCCCATGACGTGCGCGAGCAGGTTGCGGTGCACGACCAGCATCCCGGCGCTGCACAAGACCACGTATGCAACGAGATCTTGCATCGGTATCGACGCCAGGCTCGGGAAGTGGCCGACCGCTCGTGAGATCAGTGCGAAGGCGATGACAAGCATGAACCGGGCGGGCAACGGGATCGACGGGAGCAGATCATTTGCGGGCGGATTCGCACGCAGAAACATCAGGATCCCGATCGGTGCGACGACGAGCTTCAGCAGCACCGACATGGTGAAGAGCGTCAGCGAGAGCGGCGACTCGAGCGCCGAGGGAAGGATGAAGATGCTGACCGTGAACGCCAGCACGACGTACGCGGCGAGGATCCGGGGAGTACGGCCGTCGATGATCAGCACGGCGCCGGCGATGAGCAAAACGAAATCGACGATCACTCGGCCCCTCCGAGGAGCCGCAGCCCGATGCTCGTCGCCGCGAGCACGAAAGCGGTCGTGAGCAACTGCGGTACGTCGAACAGCCGGACCTTCGCCCACGCGGTTTCGACGATGGTGATCGCAACGGCGATCGCAATGACCCACAGCGCGTGGGCCCACCACGTATCGCCGGGGAGCAGCAACGCGGCGAGAAACAGCCAGCTCAACTGCTGCAGGTATGCCGCGAACTGCAGCAGGGCGAGTTGCCAACCGGCATATTCGAGGACGAGACCTTCGTGGATCATCGTGAGTTCGTAGTGTGTCTCTTGGTTGTCGATCGGCACGCGCGCCGTCTCCGACAAGAGCACGAGGAAGAAGGCGGCGAACGCGAGCATCCCCGCGAGCCCGAGGGGGATGTGTTGCAGTCCCGCGATTCCGGTGCCCCC
The DNA here is from genome assembly GCA_003164495.1 of Vulcanimicrobiota bacterium. Lineage (GTDB taxonomy): Bacteria > Vulcanimicrobiota > Vulcanimicrobiia > Vulcanimicrobiales > Vulcanimicrobiaceae > Lustribacter > Lustribacter caenicola. The sequence continues at coordinate 82,756 of PLTN01000170.1, read as the reverse complement.
TCCGAGCGCGGCGCCGCCGAGCAGCGCGACGAGGAGTGTGGGCTCGACCAGGCTGCCGAAGGTCATCTCGCGGCTTGCGGCCATTCCGGCGAACGCACTGCGCGTGTCGAGCGCGGCGAGGCTCAGCACGAAGCGGCCGACGGCCAGCAGAAACACGAGCGCGACGACGTCGATCGCCGCGGGCGCGCCCGCGGCGATCGGGACCACCGCGGCAAACGCCAGCGCCACGCCGAGCACGATCCCCGGGGCGAGGACGGTCAATACGGAGGCGCCCTCCGGAAGCAGCGCATCTTTTCGCCACAGCTTGACGAGGTCGCGATAGGGTTGAATGACCGCGGGACCCGGCCGGCGCTGGAGCCGCGCGCGCAGGCGCTTCATCGCCCCCTGCACGAGCGGCGCGAACGCGATGAGCAGGACGGTCGCAAGAACGCTCATCGCGTCAACGCCACCGTCAAGACGAGCGCGGCGAGCGCGTATGCCAAGTAGAGCCGCAAGCTGCCGCTTTGCACGATGCGGGTTCGCCGCGCCAAGCGCAACACCGCCGCCGAGAAGTACCGAGCGGCTTCGTCGATAAGATACCGGCTCTCGGTTCGGTAGCGAATCCGGCGCGCGAACCAACGCGAGGGGCCGAACTCGTACACACGCTGGCGCTCGGGAAGTAAGGCGAACGCGAAGATCGTACGCAGCGGCTTCGAAAACGCCGTCGCGGTGTATTGGGCGGCCGGCGTGACCGGCGATCCGCAGGTCCAGGTCGGGACGCGACGCACGCCGCGTTGCGCGGCGAGGAGCGCTGCGAGCAGCGCTCCGGCGAGCGGCAAGAGGATCAGGGTGGCCGGCAGCACGGGCAGCGCGGGCATCGGAATCGGCACGGCACCCGCAATGGCTGCCGCGACGTGGTTGAGCGGGGCGACGGCCAGCATCGGCACTAAACCGAAGAGCGTACAGAGCGCGGCGAGGACGGCTAGGCCCAGCGCCGAGAGGTCGAACCGCTCGCGAACGGGTGCGCGCGCCGGCGCCTCGCGGCGCGACCGGCCGAGAAACACCACGCCGAAGACCTTCACGAAACACGCGGCGGCCAGGCCGCCGGTGAGCGCGAGACCCGCGACCGAAGCGAGCAGCACGAGCTTTACCGCGGCCGTTCCGGCAGGCCATCCCGCGATCAGGCTTTGGAACGTCAGCCACTCCGAGGCAAACCCGTTGAACGGCGGAAGCCCGGTGATCGCGGCGCAACCGATCAAGAACAGCGGGGCGGTCCAGACGAGGTGCCCCCAGAGCCCGCCGAGGCGCTCCAAGTCGACCGTCCCCTCCGTCTCGGACACCGTTCCGGCGCCGAGGAAGAGCAAGCCCTTGAACAAGCCGTGGTTGATCGTATGGAAGAACGCCGCGGTTAGTGCCAACGCGGCTAGCGGAGCATTGCCGGACGCGAGCCCGAGTTGCGCGACGCCGAGGCCAATGACGATGATGCCGACGTTCTCGACCGAATGGTAGGCGAGGAGCCGCTTGAGATCATGATCGACCAGCGCGTAGAGAACGCCGCCGACCGAGCTGAACGTGCCGATCGCGACGAGCGCGATCCCCCAATTGGCCGGTCCTGGAGCTGCGAGCGCGAAGACCACCAGGCACAAACCGTAGAGCGCCACCTTGAGCATCGCGCCGGAGAGCATCGCCGACGCGTTCGCGGGGGCGACTGGGTGGGCGAGCGGAAGCCAGAAGTGCAGCGGCATCAAGCCGGCCTTCGAGCCGAAGCCGACAAGCGCGAGGACGAAGACGGTGGTGCGCAGCCCGGGCGCGAGCGCTGGGGCGGCACGAGCGATCGCGGCGAACGCCGGGCTACCCGCGTGCAGCGCCAGCAGAACGAGCGCCGCCAGCACACACAATGCGCCGGTCTGGGCGATGCCGAGGTAGACGAACGCGGCTCGCCGGACGCCACGCTGCTCGTGGTGGGCGACGACGAGGAATGCGGAGACCAGCGACATCGCTTCCCACGCGAGAAAGAACGACGTCACGCTGCGGGCGACCAGCACGACGAGCATCGAGGCCGTGAACGCGGCGATCAGGACGGTGTCGAGCGGCGCACCGCGGCGCCCGCTCCAGAGCGCGACCGCGATCCCCAAGAAGGCTAGCAGCGCGAGGAAGGGGACCGCGAGCAGTGAGACCCCGTAGTCGAGGCGCAGCATCGGCAGCGTCGCGGACAGCCCCGGGAGCGCGACGTCACCGTGGATCAGGCTGAGCATCGCCAGCCAGCCCGCGAGGAGCGCGACGGCGATGGTCGCGGCGACCCCGACGATGCGGAGCGTCACGTGGGCGGTGGGTCCTTCCTCACATGGTATTCCTTTTGACCGTTATATTCGAGTATGATAATATCACATTTGGTATGCACGATTTCAAGGCCGAGTTCTTCAAAACGCTCTCGCACCCCACGCGCCTTCGGATCCTTGACGCGCTGCGGGCGGGCGAGCTCACCGTCGGCGAGATGCGGGAAAAGCTCGAGATCGCACAGTCGACCGTGTCGCAGCACCTGGCCGCGCTGCGCGCGGGGGATTTTGTGGAAGCCCGCCGCGCGGGCACGTCGGTCTGGTATCGTGTCTCGGACACCGCAATTTGGGAGCTGTTGGACCTGGCGCGCGACATCTACGAGCGCCAACTGCTCAAGAATCGTGCAATTTTTGAAGCACGTCGATAACGCGATGACGATCCGTATTCTCGGCTGCGCTGCGCTGTTGGCCACAGCCGGCCTCGCCGTCGCGGCGCTCGCGCTTCATGGCGCTCCCAGCGTCGCGATCGTGCCCTTCATCGCGCCAATGGAACTGCGTCTCGAGTTCTCCTCTACGACCCTGGCCATGCCGTTCTTGGCCGTAATCGCGCTGGTCCTCCCGGCCGTCGCCGCGTGGGGACTGCGTCGCGGTGCCCCGGGCGACGGATTTCGACTCGCGCTCTTTGCGGTTGCGATGATCGGTGTTTTTCTCGCGCAGAGCGTGGCCGCATTTTTTTTCGCTTGGGAGGCGATGTCGCTCGTGTCGGCGTTCCTCGTCGGAGCGCACCACGAACGCCGCAACGTCCAGCGCGCGCTGTTCTCGTACATCATCGTCAGCCAGCTGGGCGCGCTTTGCATCGTGGTCGCGCTGGCCGTGCTCGGCGCGCACGCGGGAAGTTTTCGTTTTGCCGACATCGCGCGGTCGGCCGCGGGGTTGCCGATCGGTCTCCGCTCGGCGGCCATCGCCTTGGCGCTCGTCGGCTTCGGCTCGAAGGCGGGCCTGGTCCCGCTGCACTTCTGGCTTCCGCGCGCGCATCCGGTCGCTCCGGCCAACGCATCGGCCTTGCTTTCCGGGATCATGCTGAAGGTCGCCGTCTACGGGCTGCTGGTCGTCGGCTTCGTCTTGGCTGCACCGTTGCCGCTCGCGTGGGGCGTGGCGATCCTCGTCGTCGGGCTACTGACGGCGTTCACGGGCGCGTTGTACGCTGCGGTCGACTCCGACTTCAAGCGCCTGCTCGCATATAGCTCGATCGAGAATCTCGGGATCATCATCGGCACGCTCGGGTTAGCGAGCGTCGCGGCAGCGTTGGGCGCGGCGGCTCTTTCAACGCTGGCCTTGGTCGCGCTGCTCTTTCACGTCGTCAGCCACGCTGCGTTCAAGAGCTTGCTCTTCCTCGCGGCCGGGACCGTTGCCGAGGCGGCGCAGACGACCGACCTCGAACATCTGGGCGGCCTCGCACGCAGCCTGCCCTTCAGCGCGCCGCTCGTCCTCGTCGGCTGTTGCGCCGCGGCGGCATTGCCGCCGCTGACCGGATTCGCGTCCGAGTGGCTCGTCTTTCAGAGTTTTATCGGCGTCCTCGCGATCGCCACGCCGCTGTTGCAGGCCGTCGTCGCGGTGGCCATCGGCGTGCTGGCCGCGGCGAGCGGTCTGGCCGCGCTCGCGTTCGCAAAACTGTTCGGCATCGCGTTTCTCGGCGAGCCTCGCACCACGCATCCGGCGGCGCGCGAGTCGCCCGACGCCTCGGTCGTCGCGCTGGCGTGGCTGGCGCTGGCGTGCATCGCGTTCGGCCTGGCGCCGGCGTTCGTGTTCGGTCCCTTGCGCAGCGTGGCGTCCAGCCTGACCGGCGACACCACGTTGACGGTGGCGACGTTGCCGATGCTGCCCGTGACCCTGGCCGCGTTGCCCTTCCTCGGCGCCGTCGTCGCACTCTTCCTCGGCCGGCGATGGGGCATTCGGTTCGCACCCACGTGGACGTGCGGATCGGCGGTGACGACGCGCTCGCAATACACCGCGACGGCGTTTTCGAAGCCCATCCGCCGCATCTTCGGGTTCGTGCTCTTCCCCGAACGCCAGAAGACCAGCGATCTCGGCGCATCGCACTGGTTTCCGACCCGAATTCGCTACGAGGTAACGACGCACGACGTGATCGACGAAGGTGCGCGCAACGTTGCGGCATTCGTCCAGCGGCTGGCCCGGCGGGCCCGCATTTTGCAAGCCGGACTCTTGCGCATCTATCTCGTCTATGCCGTCGTTGCGGTGCTCGTCGTTCTGGTGGTCTCGCGGTGAGCGTCGCGATCCAGTTCACGCTCCTGGTCGTCCTCGCACCGTTGCTGCAAGGGCTGATGCGAAGCATCCGCGCGAAGTTGCAGGGACGCCCCGGTCCGTCGCCCTTCCAACCCTATCGCGACCTGCGCAAACTGTGGGGGAAAGCGGCCGTCCTCCCGGCGGGAAGCTCCGCGATCGCCGTCGCCGCTCCGGGCATCGTCTTCGGCGCGGCGCTCACCTTCGCAACGCTCGTCCCGCCGATCGGCGGCGAGACGTCGCTTGAGGTCAACGCGGTCGCGTTGGCGCTGCTGCTGGCGCTGGGCCGCTTCGCCCTCGTGCTCGCAGCGCTGGCAACGCGATCGGGATTCGCCGCAATGGCGGCCAGCCGCGAGATGACGTTTGCCAGCCTTACCGAGGCCCCGTTGATCTTGGCCCTCGTTTCGGTCGCCCTCGCCGGTCAGGGCACGTTCGCGCGGATAACGGCCTCGCAGGCTCCCCTCGCTGGGATCCTCGCGGCGGGCGCGCTGCTGCTGGTGATGCTTTCCGAAACGGCACGAATGCCGGTCGACAATCAAGAGACGCACTACGAGCTGACGATGATCCATGAGGGTCTCGTCCTCGAGTACAGCGGCTGGGAGCTGGCGCTGTTGCAGGCGGCGGCCTACGTGCGGCAAGCGTCGTTCTTCATCCTGGCTGCGCTCATGCTGCCGGGAAACGGCCTGAGCTCGGTGGCGTGGATCGTCGTGTTGATCGCTTTCATTCCGCTCGTCGAGCGAATGTATGCGAAGATGCGGCTCTTTGAGGTGCCCCAGTTGTTTGCGTCGGCCACGGTCCTGGCATTGGCGAGCATCGGATTGCGAATTGCGGGTCTCGGCGCATGGTAATCGGTCTGATCTTGCTGTCTGCGGCCGTGTTGGCGATCGATTCCCGCTTACGCACCGCGCTCGTCGCGTATGCAAGTTTCACGGCAGCGACGTTGTGGCTCGCCTTCCCGCACCCCTCGACGCCTGCCGAGATTGCATTCGTCGCGACACTGTCGATTTTGAAGCTCGTGGTGGGGCCGCTTGCCATCGTCATGCTCGTGCGCCGCTACCAGGTCTCGGAAGACCTTGCGCCATCGCTAGGCCTGGCCTGGCGGCTGCTCATCGTCGTGGTCACGCTGGCGGCTGCGCATGCGATCCGTCAGATGACGGCATTGAACGACATACCCTCGGCCGGCGTCGTCTTCTACGCCGTTTTCGCCAGCATGATGATCGTCGTCTTGCACCGCAATCTCCTCGCCCACGTCATCGGACTCTTGATGCTGGGCAGCGCGATCACCCTGGCCGGCGCGGTCTTCGCGCCCGACCTCCCCGGGGCCATCGAGCTCGCAGGCACGTTCGACGCCGTCATCGCGACCCTGCTGGCGCTCTCGATCGCCCGCGCGCTGCTCGCGTTCGATCCACGGCTTGACATCCGGTCGCTCCGCGAGTTGCGCGGATGATTGCCGTTACCGTCGCCGTCGCTGCGCCGTTCGGCGCTGCGCTGCTCTCGATGCTTCCGTCGCAACTGCCGGTGCGGCGCATCGTCGGCAGCGTCCTTGCGGTCATCGCGGTGGCCCTCGCGCTCGGCGCGCTCCCGCAGCTCGATCCCCTCTCCGCCTTGTGCGTGACGCTCATCTCGGTGCTCAGCTTGCTGGCGACGCTGTATTCGGTCAGCGTTTTTCCGCCGGTCGAGCTCGAAGCGACGCCGTGGTCGGGGCGCCGCGCCTACTTCGTGCTGCTGGGAGCGTTTTGGAGCAGCATGCTGATCGCGGTGACCAGCACGTCCTTCATCGGCCTCTGGATCGGGATCTCGGCCACGACGCTCGCCACGACGTTCCTGGTCGGGTTCAGCGGCGGCAAAGCCGCGCTGGAAGCCGCCTGGAAGTATCTCATGCTGTGCAGCTTCGGCATCGCGATCGCGCTCATCGGCATCTTTCTGCTCGGGCACGCGGCGCTGACCGCGCACCTGGCGCCGGCGGTGGCGCTGTCATGGGACACCGTGGCACGCAACGGCGGACGCTTGTCACCGGAACTGGCGCGCGTTGCGCTGCTCCTCATGCTGCTGGGCTTCGGAACGAAGGCGGGACTCGTTCCGATGCACTCCTGGCTGCCGGACGCGCACTCGAAGGCACCGGCTGCGATCAGTGCGCTCCTGTCCGGCTTGTTGGTCTCGTGTGCTCTCTACGCGATCGTCCGGGTGCAGCATGTCGCGGCGGTCGTGGCGCCGGCTCTCTTCAACGACGCCCTTTTGGTGCTGGGCAGCTTGTCGATTCTGGTCGCGGCGACGCTCATGCTGGCCCAGCGCGACATCAAGCGTCTGTTGTCCTATTCGACGGTCGAGCACGCCGGCTTGGTAGCGATCGCACTCGGGCTCGGAACGCCGCTCGGCGAGTTCGCCGCGATCTACCACATCCTCACGCACGCCTTCACGAAATCGTTGGCGTTTCTCGCGGTCGGCGTCGTGCAGCAAGAGCGCGGCACGACGACCATCGGAAAGCTGCACGGTCTCTGGAACGATGCGAGCGGCAAGTTCTTACTGGCCGCGCTCGTCGGACTGACGGGCCTGCCGCCGTTCGGTATTTTTGTTTCCGAGCTGCTGATCGTGCTGGCGGCGGCGGCGGCACATCAGTGGGCGGCGCTGGCGTGTGCAGTGACCGGCCTGCTGATTGCGTTTATTGCGCTCGCACGGCTCGCCATCGACACGGAATCCGGTACTCGCGTCGCGCGCAGCGGAGAACACCGCCGCCGCCGCGCAGCGTTTCTCGTGCTGGGGTGCGCGACCGCCGTCGCGCTGCTGCTGGCGGTCATCCCGTTCGTTTCGCCGATCGCGAACGGCCGCGCGCTCACCCTCGCGTTGGGCTTGCGCTGAACGTGTATCGCGAAGAAGCCGTCGATGCCGCGCTGCTCGGCGGGATCGCCGGCCGAATGTGCGCGACCCACGAACCGCTGGGCGCATATGCCGGAGCGCACCGGTTGAATTACCTCTTCGTGGATCGCAACGAGGTCGTCCGGCTGACCGCGGACCGGGAGTCGCCGGAGATATCGCAGTCGGTGGCGAGCGAGTATCCGCTCTTCGACTGGCACGAACGCGAAATGTGCGACACGCACGGCGTCGCGCTCGCCGGTCTGCCGAACCCGCGCGCCATGTTCATCGGCGCGGGCGAGGTGCCGGCGGCGCTGACGGTTGAAGGCAAGGGGGTCACCGTCATCGTGGTCGGTCCGGTGCACGCCGGGATCATCGAGCCGGGTCGTTTTACCATGAGCAGCGGCGGCGAGACCGTGATCCATCTCGACGCCCAGCTCTCCTACAGCCGGCGTGGCGTCGAAGGTTTTCTGCAAGGCCGGCCGGCGCTCGCGGCGGCGTGGCACGTGAGCCGCATCTGTGCGGCGTGTTCCGTTGCACGTTCTTGGGCTTACGCTCGAGCCCTAGAGCAGCTCGGCGGGGTCGCGTGCGACGAGCGTTCGGAGTGGGCACGGGTGGTATTCGCCGAACTCGAGCGGATCTACAACCACCTCTTCGATCTGGCGTCGTCCGCGGCCGGAGCGGGTTACGGATACGGCCAAACGCGGGGACTCGGCCTCAAAGAGCGCGCCCACGAGATCTGCAACGCGGCCGGCGGACATCGGATGCTCTTCGACGCGATCGTCCCGGGCGGAGTTCGGGCCGGCACCTTGCGCGATCCGGAGGATCTCCGCCGGAGCGTTGCGGTCCTGCGCGGCGACGTCGTCTCCTACATCGACGAGCTCTTCGGCAATCGCTCCGTAACCGCGCGCTTCGAAGGCACGGGCTACGTCTCGCCGGAGACGGCGCGGGCGTTCGGCGCGGTCGGTCCGGCCCGGCGGGCCTCGGGCGGCGACATCGACCTGCGCAGCTACGTTTCGTACGGCGCGTATCGCGCGCGCCCGCCGGCACTTGCGCGGGAAACCGGCGGCGACGCCGCCGCACGCGCCCGCATCAAGCGCGCCGAGCTGTTTGAATCGTTCGCGCTAGTCGATGGCGCGCTCGCCGAGCTGGGACGTCACGCGCCGCCGGCACCGGCAACGGTGGAAGTTGGTTATGGCGCGATGACGACGGTGATCGAGGGTCCGCGCGGCACCGAGTCCGTATCGGTCGAGTGCGACGAACTCGGCGTGCTCGAGCGCGTCCACGTCATCTCTGCGTCCTATCGCAACTGGCCGACCGTTCTGCGTGCCATGGAGGGCAACATCGTCCCGGATTTTCCGCTCGTCAACAAGAGCTTCAACCTCTGCTACGCGTGCGCGGACCGCTAGCGGTGGCGCGTGGTTTCAAGCATTCGCTCGGGATACGCCACCTCGTGTGCGGCAGTTGCAACGGCTGCGAGCACGAGATGAACGCGCTCACGAATTCTGTCTACGACATCACGCAAGATGGTTGGGACATCGTGGCGTCGCCGCGCCACGCAGACGTCATTACGGTGACCGGACCGATGACGGTGGCGATGCGGGAGGCAGCGCAGCGAACCGTCGAGGCGGCCGCCACGCCGTCAATCGTGGTGGCGGTCGGCGATTGCGCGGCAGGCGACGGCGCGTGGGCCGGTGCCCCGCTCGCCGGTGACGGTGCGGGTGTCGAATTGGCCGCTGCGGTAACGGTCCGCGGTTGTCCGCCCACGCCGGCCCAGATTCGCGCCGGCCTGCGGGAAGCAGCGCGCCGGCTAGATGGAAAGACGACGTCCGGGAAGTCAGCCCTGGAACGCTAGAGCGCTTGCGACTCGGTGGCGGCACGCCGTTCGGCAAGATGACCGTTGACCGATTCCTCGGCGAGCGACCATCGCGCGCCATCGACATCGACGACGGCATACGCCGCGTTCTCGACGCGCATCGACCAGAAGTCGGTCAGCGAGCGCTGCGCGATGTCGAGCAACGCCACGCGCACGATCGCATCGTGCGTGACGAGTATCGCGGCGTGAGCGTCGAGACGACGACGATCACGGTCGCCGAACTCGTGGATCGTTACATTACGCAACGCAGCATGCTCGGCCGGTGTGGACTGAAGACGACGGAAGAGTACAGACGGATGCTTCGTCTGTACATCGAGCCCCATTTGCGTGGAGTGCCCATCAAGAAGTTGCGACCGTCAGCCGTAACTGACTGGGTTGTGACGTTGTTGCTTAGCGGTGGCCGCGATGGCAAGCCGATACGCGCGAAGACGACGAAGCACGCGTTTGCGCTGCTTAGTAGCTCGCTACGCTGGGCTGTACGTCAGCAGATCGTCGCGCAGAATGTCTGCGATACGGCCGAGGCGCCGGTGGTGGCGCGGTCGGAAGCTCAAGCCTTGGCGCCGGATGAGATCGCGAAGCTCGTCGCGGTAGCGCGCGACACGCGCTGGGAGTCATTCATCGATCTCGCGTTAATGCTCGGCGCGCGGCGAGGTGAGCTTCTCGCCCTGACATGGGATGACGTCGACTTTGAAAATCGGCGCCTGACGGTGCGCGCGAGCCTCTCACAGACGGCCGGCGCTACCGCGATCAAGTCGACCAAGTCCGGGCGCGTCCGGTTGATTCCGCTGACCACCGCCGCGGCCGAGGCATTCCGTCGGCAGAAGGTCCTCCAGAACGGAGACCGACTCGCAAACGGCGACATCTACCAGGCCGACCCGCGCCGACCGGTGTTCACTGACGAGATCGGCGTCCAGCTCAGCCCGAAGGCCGCAACGAACGCGTTCGCTCGCCTTGCGCGTAAGGCCGGGATCGGCACGACCGCCCTGCACAGCACGCGCCACACGGCCGCGACGCATCTCATTGCCGGCGGCATCGATGTGACGACGACTGCCGCGATTCTCGGCCACTCCACGCCGACGGTTACGTTGTCGATCTACAGTCACGTTGTCGAAGGCAACGAGAGCGCAGCGATGGACGTGCTCGGCGATCGTCTCGAGCAGATGCGCAACCGAGTCGTCGACGCGCTCGAGAATGTTGATGGCTACCGAATGGCTACCGAAACCGTGCCGGCAAAGAAAAAAGCCCGTGTTACCGGGCTTTTAATGGTTGCGGGGACAGGATTTGAACCTGTGACCTTCGGGTTATGAGCCCGACGAGCTACCGGACTGCTCCACCCCGCGATGGGCGAACCTCAGTCTAACGGCTGAGTATCAGGTTGTCAAACGCCGAAGGTCGAACTAGTCCAAAATGGCCGGCCACACCCACTTCGATGAGTCCACGGAAGAGTATCTCGAGGCCATCTATCGCCTGGACCGCGAGGGGCCCGGCGTAACCACGTCCGGGCTGGCAGCCGATCTGGGGGTGGCTCCCGCCTCGGTTTCTGGGATGCTCAAGAAGCTCGCCTCCGAGGGGTACCTCGCTTACGTTGCCCGCGGCGAGGCCAAGCTGACCGAGCGCGGCCTGAGCGTTGCGGTCCGCGTCATGCGCCGCCATCGCCTCGCGGAATGCTTCCTCACGAACATCTTGGGGATGCCGTGGGACGAAGTGAATGAAGAAGCGTGCCGGCTCGAACATGCGATCAGCGCGCGGGTCGAGGAACGCCTCGTCGCGGTCCTCGGCGACCCCAAGTTCTGTCCCCACGGCTTACCAATCCCGGCCGCCGACTTGAGCGAGCCCGAGCGGATGGACCGCAAGCTGGCGGATGTCGATGCCGGCTCTAGGGTGCGCATCGTCGACGTGGCCGAGGACGTGCCGGAGATGCTCCGGTTCCTCGATGAGATCGGGATCCGTCCCGGTGCCGCCGTCGATATCGTCTCCCGGGCCCCGCTCGGCGGTCCGGTCACCCTTACCGGGCCGAGCGGTCGCCATGCCATCTCGCTCGAGCTCGCCCGGCTCATCTCCGTCGAACTTAGCGAAACCTCGCTCCGCAGCGCCTAGCGCGTGCTGACGAAGCTGCTCGTCGCGATCAACGTGATCGTGTATCTCTTCGAGCGCCTCGTTTGGGGTTTGGATCCGGCGCAGCTCTACGCGCACGGCGGCTTGTACGGACCGGTTCTGCAAAACGGCGAGTGGTGGCGCATCATTACGTCGGCGTTTCTGCACGGCGGCGACATGCATTTGCTCTTCAACATGATCGCGCTCTATCAAGTCGGCATGTTCGTCGAGTTGATCTACGGCACGCCGCGCATGGCGATCATCTACGCGCTGGCCGGGCTCGCCGGCGGCGTGGCCGTGACGGAGTTCACGCCCGACGTCGTCACGATCGGCGCGAGCGGGGCGATCTTCGGACTCTTCGGTGCGCTCGCGATCGCCGGTTTGCGTTTGGGTGAACGCGGCCGCAGCATCATGCAGCAAACAACCGGCATCATCGTGATCAACCTCGCGATCAGCCTGTGGCCCGGCTCGAACATCTCGATCGCCGATCACGTCGGCGGCCTCATCGTCGGAACGTTGTGCGGCCTCGTCCTCTTTCGTATCCCGCGCCAGCGCGTCGCGGTCCAAGCGCAAGGGCCGGAATATGCGCAACGCATCGGACCCGATCCGGGCGCCGTCACGATCGAGCATTCGCCCGAAGACCAGTCGCCAGAACACACCCCGCACCCCTGATGCAGATCGACGAAACGTTCGGTCCGCAGGGCCCCATCGCAAAAACCCTGGCGGGGTTTGAAGCGCGTCCGGGTCAGGTGCAGATGGCGCAACTGATCGAGCGCGGGATCCTCGAGAACGTCCACACGCTCGTCGAGGCGGGCACCGGCGTCGGCAAATCGCTCGCCTATCTCGTGCCGGCGCTGCGTTCGGGGAAGAAGGTCGTGATCTCCACCGGCACGATCGCGCTGCAAGAGCAGCTCGTGCGCAAGGACATCCCGCTCGTCGTCAACGCGCTCGGTATTTCGGCGCGCGTCGAACTGCTCAAGGGTCGCAATCACTACTTGTGCCGGCAGAAGTACGAGAAGATGAGCGCCGAGCGGCTCGTCGCGCCGAGCGCGGCGATGGAGAAGCTCTGGCTGTGGGCGGATCGCACCGAAACGGGCGATCGCGCGGAGCTCACGTTCACGCCGCGTGGCGACGACTGGGAATCGCTCGACGCCGATGCCGACGATTGCGTGGGCGAGTTCTGCTCGCGTTTCGCCGACTGCCATTTCTTCAAACGCCGCGATGCGGCGCGCTTCGCCGATATCGTCGTCGTCAACCACGCGTTGTTCTTCCTCGATCTTGCAGCCGGCGGGACGCTCTTGCCGTCGTACGACGTGGCGATTCTCGATGAGGCCCACCAGTGCGAGAAGTACGCGACGGCCGCCTTGACCGCATCGCTCTCGGCCGGCGGCGTCGGGCGCATGATGCGCAAACTGCATCGCACCTACACCGTGCCGGCCTCGCACGACGCTGAGATCGATGAAGCGATGCGCCGTTTGCAGATGGTGTTGGCGCGCGTGCCGGGCGAGCGATATCCGGTGGCGGCCAACGATGAGATTCTCGAACTGCTGCCGTCGATTCGCGAGTCATTCTACCGGCTGGAAAATTGGGTACACGGCAACTGGATGACGGCGTTACGGCGTCCCAGCGACAACGAAGCCGAGAGCGAGCGGCGGCGCGATCTCGCGTTGCGCGCCGTCACTGCCCACATTGCCACTGTCGATCGCATCGAGTCGGCCGCGGAACAGGCGACGAGCGGTGCCGTGCCGGCCGACGAGCGCGATACGATCGCCTGGGTCGAACGCGGCGATCGCGATGCGCGGTACGAACTCAACGCCGCGCCGTTCGAAGTCGCCGAGTTCTTGCGCACGCATCTGTTCGCGCGCACGCCGAGTGTCGTGCTCACCAGTGCGACGCTCGCCGAAGGACGGTCATTTGCGTTTCTGCGCGAGATGCTCGGGATCGAGGCCGCGCAAGAACTGATCGCGCCCTCGCCGTTCGACTACGCCGTTCAGGCACGCCTCTACATCGCGCCGGGAAATCTCAATCCGAAGGATCGCGATTTTGCCAAACGCGCGGCGCCGATCATCGAGGAGTGTCTCGACCGCACCTCGGGTCGCGCGTTCGTGCTCTTCACGTCGTATGCACGCTTGCGCGAAGTGCACGCTATCCTCGCCGAGCGGCTGACCTTTCCGACGAAGCTGCAGGGCGATTTGCCGCGCACCGCGCTGCTGGATTGGTTTCGGTCCACCAAGAACGCGGTGCTGTTCGGCACGGGGACATTCTGGGAAGGCATCGACGTCGTCGGCGATCAGCTCTCGTGCGTGATCATCGATCGGTTGCCGTTCCCCTCGCCGGCCGACCCGCTCGTGGCCGCGCGAATTGCGGCGCTGGAGGCGCGCGGACGGTCGGGCTTCGAGGCGTACATGATACCGAGCGCGATCGTCCGTTTGAAACAAGGATTCGGCCGTCTCATCCGCTCAAAAAGTGACCGAGGTCTCATTGCGTTGTTGGATGGACGGGCCCTGAGTATGCGCTACGGGGCGACGATCGTCGATGCGTTGCCGCCGGCGACGCGAATCGCCGAGCTAGATGGCCTCGGTGCACTGTGGGATGACGTGCCATCCAACGTATAGTGATGCGTCCCATCGGCGCCGCCGCTCCCGTGGTGTGCTGGCATTGTGGTCAGCCGGTCGACTTTGCGTCGGGCGAACAGACGGCGCGTTACCTGTACCGCGGCGATCAGCCGTTCATGGTCGTCATCGAGGATTGGATGCATTGCGCGTGCGGCGCCTATCAGAACGTTCGGCGACTGAACGAGATTACCGTCGAGGCTCTCGGGAACACCTAGGGGCGTCAGCGAAGCCCGCGTCCATGCGCATATCAGCTGTCTTCGCGGCGCTGCTCAGTCTCGTGCTCGTCGCGCCCGTGCCGGCGTTCGCGTGGGGTGCAACCGGCCACCGCATCATCAACGGCGATGCGGTCCGAACGTTGCCCGACAGCGTGCCGCCGTTCATCCGCACGCCCGACGCGCTCTCGGAGATCACGGCGCTCGGACCGGAGGCCGACCGCGACAAAGGTGCGGGGAAGCCGCGCGACTCTGATTGGGATCCAGCCCATTTTCTCGACCTCGAAGATAACGGAACGATTGGCGGCACGCTCGCGCTGGCGCACTTGCCCGCGTCGCGTGAGGCCTACGATACGGCCCTGCGCAACGGCGTGAAGCCGGCAAACGAATATGCCGTCGGCTTCCTTCCGTACGAGATCGTCGACGGGTACGAACTGCTGGTGAAAGACTTCGCTATCTGGCGCGTTGATTCGTACGCTGAAACGCACGTCGCACAGGCCAACCGCGCATTCTTCGCCAGCGACCGGCAACTGCGCGAAATGCTGGTCCTGCGCGACATCGGCTACTGGGGACACTTCGTCGCCGACGGTTCGCAGCCGCTGCACGTGAGCGTGCACTTCAACGGCTGGGGCAAATACCCCAACCCGAACAGCTACACCCAATCGAAGAAGATCCACGCGAAGTTTGAGACCGACTTCGTTAGCAAATACACTAGCGCCGAGGCCGTGCAGTCACGCATTCCGACGTACGTGCCGTCGAGCGCGCCGATCCTCAAGCGCGTCGAAAACTATCTTGCCGCAACGAACAGTCACGTTCCGCAGGTCTATCAGTTGGAGGGTGCGCGCGCGTTCGACGCCGCAACGCCCGCGGCGGTCAGCTTTACGGTCGAACGCCTCGCCGACGGCGCGAAGACGATGCGCGACCTGATCGCCGACGCTTACGCCGAATCCCTCAGCGCAAGGGTCGGCGATCCGCACATCAACGTGCGAGACGTCCTCAGCGGAAAGGTCACGCCGACCCACAGCGTCGCCAACGGCGGCTAGCCCGCGCTTGCGTCCACGCGGCATTACGGTCGTTGCCGTCTTGATGATTCTCTTCGGCTTCGCCGAGGTCATGACAGGCTACACGCACAGCTTCTTGGGGATCTCGACCTCAAGCGCGACCATATTTCGATACGCGGCAGCCGCCATTGGCGGTTTCTACGTCGCGGGCGGCTTTTTGATTTTGACGATGCGGGCGTGGGCTGCGGTCCTCGCGATCGTATTACTCATCGCCGATGTCGGTGGGCGCGTCGCACTGGTGCTGACGGGACTTTACCCGCTCGGATCCTTCGAGCAAATCTTCGCGATCGTCACCGGTACGGCCGTTGCGATCGTCTTCGGGATATACATCGCAGCGAACTGGAAACTGTTCAAATGAGAGAAGCGCTCCACTCGGCATGACAATGAAGTCGTGTTATCGAGACAAAGTAGCCATGTCATCCCGAGCAACGTCGAGGGACAGCGAGCATCGTTGCTACCGAGTTCGGACGCCGTAGGGCGGACGAGTGGTGTAAAACAACCGGTCCGGCATTGCCCTGATGACTGCGGCGATCGTGGCGCGTACCTCGACTACGCGCCCTGCGGCGCTCCGCTCGGCATGACAACGTAGCGGGGTCTAGTCTTCTTTGTGGGCTTCGGCGGCGGCGCGTTCTTGGAGTTCGGCGACGACGCTGGAGTCGGCGAGGGTGGTGGTGTCGCCCAGCATGCGGCCTTCGGCGATGTCGCGCAGGAGGCGGCGCATGATCNNCATGATCTTGCCGCTGCGCGTCTTCGGCAGTTCTTGCGTGAACGTCACGTACTTCGGGTGCACGAACTTGCCGAGTTTCTCCGACACGTGTCCGCGGAGCTTGTCGGCGAGTTCGGGCGAGCCTTTGGCGTGCGACTTGAGGCTGACGAACGCCGCGATCGCTTGGCCCGTCACATCGTCGTTCTTGCCCACGACCGCCGCTTCGGCGACATCGGGATAGTCCACGAGCGCGTGTTCGACTTCCGCCGTTGAGATGCGGTGACCGCTGATGTTCATGACGTCGTCGATGCGGCCCATGAACCAGTAGTCGCCATCGATGTCGCGATTGCAGCCGTCGCCCGCGAGATACTTGTGCGGAAAGCGCGACCAGTACGTTTCGGCATACCGCTTGTCGTCGCCGTAGATGCCGCGCATCATCGCCGGCCACGGCTTCGTGAGCACGATGTAGCCGCCGCCGCCGAGCGGTACGCTGTTGCCGGCTTCATCGAGAATATCGACGCCGATGCCGGGGAACGGTTTCGTCGCGGAACCGGGCTTGAGCGTCGTCACGCCGGGCAGCGGCGTGATCATGATGCCGCCGGTTTCCGTTTGCCACCACGTATCCACGACCGGGCAGCGTCCGCCGCCGATGTGCTTGTGGTACCACATCCAGGCTTCGGGATTGATCGGCTCGCCGACGGAGCCCAAGAGCCGCAGCGACGACATGTCGTGCTTTTCGACGAACTGCGTGCCCCACTTCATGAACGTGCGGATCGCGGTCGGCGCGGTGTAGAGGATCGTTACCTTGTAGCGGTCGACGATCTCCCACAGGCGGTCCTTATCGGGGAAATCGGGCGTGCCTTCGTACAGCACGCTGGTCGCGCCGTTGCACAGCGGTCCGTACACGATGTACGAATGGCCCGTCACCCAGCCGATGTCCGCCGCGCACCAGTACACGTCGGTGGCATCTTTGAGATCGAAGACGAGATTGTGCGTCGCGGTGACTTGCGTGAGATAACCGCCGGTGGAGTGCTTGATGCCCTTCGGCTTCGCCGTCGTGCCCGAGGTGTAGAGCAGAAAGAGCAGATCCTCAGCGTTCATGCGCTCGGGTTCGCACGTCGACGGCTGATCTTTCACCACGTCATCCCACCAGATGTCGCGCCCCGCCACCATCTCCACGGGCTCGCCGACGCGCTTCGCGACGATGACGTGTTTGAGCGAGGGCATGCCCTTTGCAACCGCTTCGTCGCAGTTGGCTTTGAGCGGCACCACTTTACCGCGGCGCCAGCCGGCGTCGGCCGTGATCAGCGCGACGCACTCCGAGTCGTTGACGCGATCGACGATCGCGTCGGGTGCGAAGCCGCCGAAGATCACCGAATGCGTCGCACCGATGCGCGCGCACGCGAGCATCGCCACCGGCAGCTCGACGATCATCGGCATGTAGATCGCAACGCGATCGCCTTTCTTCACGCCGAGCTTGCGCAGGCCGTTCGCGAAACGGCACACCTGATCGAGCAGCTCGCCGTAGGTCACGCTCCAGCGGTCACCCGGTTCCCCCTCGAAGTAGTAGGCGACCCGCGAGGCCAGGCCGTTGCGCACGTGACGGTCGAGCGCGTTGACCGACGCGTTGAGTTCGCCGTCGGCAAACCAGGTCGCAAACGGCTCGTTCCACACGAGGCCCTTGGTGAAGGGTTTCATCCACTCGAGCTTGCGCGCCCAGCCCGTCCACCAGGCCTCCGAGTCGGCTGCTTCCTCATAGATGCCGGGCTTGGCGTTGGCCTGAGCGGCGAACGCCGGCGACGGCGGAAAGCGGCGTGCTTCCTTGAGGAGGGCTTCGATGGCCTCGGGGTGCGCGGGCGTTGTCATGGCGTAGGGCTTTGTTCCGCCGAGGCGATGCCCTTTCGGTCGCGAAGTCTGAGGGCCATGGTACGTTGGTCGGACGGACTCTATGGCGGCGTTATTGCCGGCCTGGTTTCGGCGTTGTTCTTCCTGTTCGTCGGTGTGGCGATCGTCCACGAAGCGGTACTCGGCGACTACTTCGTCCAGTTCGCGGTCGGCGTGTTCGGCAGCCGGATCGAGTCCGTTCCGCTGGTCGGCCTGCTCTTCGGGCTGTTTCTGCACTTCTTTTCAGCCGCGATCTTCGGTATTTTTTACGCCGGCATGGCCGCGCGCTTCAAGCCCAGTTGGACGGCCCCGACCTCCGTCTTGTGCGGCATCTGCTACGGCCTGTTCATGTTCTTCATTACGGAAGACGTCGCGGTCCCGATCATGCGGGTCGTCAGCACGACCCCGCTCTGGGAGACCATCGTCGGAAACGTCTTTTTCCATGGGGTCGTGGTCTCGGAGTACATCACGATCGCCCATCGGCGCCACCTCGCCGGGCTGGCTTGACCCCTCCCGGGCGACGTGGTACCTTGTGCGATAGCCTAGCACTCTCCGGTGCAGGCTGCTAAGCGATGAACGACAGACCCGAACTCGATAAGCGAAAAGCCTTTATTCTGGCCACCGTGGTGTACGAGTACATCAACACGGCGGAGCCTGTCGGCTCGGTGACGCTTACGCAGAAGTACAATCTCGGCGTGAGTTCGGCGACCATTCGCAACGAGATGGCGGAGCTGGAAGCCGGGGGCTACCTTGTACAGCCCCACACTTCGGCCGGGCGCATCCCCTCCGACTCGGGTTACCGGACGTACGTCGATCGTCTGATGGCCCCGGAGCCCCTGGCCGAAACCGACGCCCGCCGCATCCGCGATCAGTTCCGGGAAGCCAGCCGCGAGCTGGATGAAGTGATCGACCAGGCCACGCGCCTGCTCTCCGGTCTCTCGCACAACGTTGCGCTCGCCATCGCGCCCTCGCGCGACACCCACGCGTTCAAGCACGTGCAGTTGCTGTGGCTCTCGGCGCGCACGAGCCTGATCGTGATCGTGACTTCGATGGGTGTCGCGGCGCAAGAACTCGTTGAATGGAAGGTCGATGTCGAAGCCGACCAACTGACGCGGCTCTCGAACGCGCTCAACGCGGTGCTCGGCGGCAAAGTGATGGAAGATATTCCGCCGGCGGCTATCGATCGCGTGTGCGATAGCATCGGCGTTTCCGCCGAGATCCGGCGCTCGCTCCAAACCGCGTTTCGTAACGCCCGCCGCAGCGATCCGCAAATCTCGGCTGCCGGCGCGCAGAACTTGCTTGACCAGCCCGAGTTCCACGACTTGCGCAAGCTACGCTCGATCCTCCGAATGGTTGAAGAACAAAAGGTGCTCTACGATCTCATCGCCGACGACCTCGCTCACCCCTCGGAGACCCCCCACGTGCACATCGGTGCTGAACTCGGTGCCGATGAGATGGCCGAGTGCAGCGTCGTTACCGTGCCTTACCGCTTCGGCGATCGTGGCGTGGGATTGCTTGCAATTCTCGGCCCGCGCCGCATGCCGTACGCTCGCTTGATGGCGCTTGCCACTGGTACCGCGCAATCGCTCGGAGCGTATCTCGACAACGTAGAGATTCGATAGCGCGTGCCGGCCGACTATTACGAAGTTCTCGGCGTGCCGCGGACGGCACCCGAAGGCGACATCAAAAAAGCGTACCGCCAGCTCGCGCGCAAGTACCATCCGGACGTTGCGACGGATAAAGCCGGCGCCGAGAACCACTTCAAGGAAATCAACGAAGCCTACGAAGTGCTCTCCGATCCTCAGAAGCGCGCGAACTACGATCGCTTCGGCCACGCGGGCGATCAAACCGGCGGCTTCGGCGGATTCGCCGCCGAGGGCTTCGGCGACATCTTCGACATGTTCTTCGGACAGCAACGCGCGGGCAGTGGTGCTGCCGGACGCGCCAACGGTCCGCAACGCGGCAGTGATCTGCGCTACGACGTCGAGATCACGCTCGAAGAAGCATTTGCCGGAACGCAGCGGGAGATCTCATTCCGTCACCTCGCGTCGTGCACCACGTGCAAGGGCAGCGGTGCCGAACCCGGCACGCTCGTCGTGCCCTGCGATCGCTGCGGTGCCACCGGCATCGCGCGCCAGGTGCGCCAAACGCCGCTCGGGCAGTTCGTCACGCAAACGACCTGCGGCAAGTGCAACGGCGAGGGACAAGTCGTGCAGCAGCCGTGTCACGTGTGCCGCGGACGCGGGCGCATCGAACAGGACAAGACGCTGACGGTGAAGATTCCGGCCGGCGTCGACGACGGCAGCCGCATTCGCCTGAGCGGCAGCGGCGAAGCGGGCCTGCGCAACGGCCCCGACGGCGATCTCTACGTCTACCTGTCGGTGCGCAAGCACGAGGTCTACAAACGCGACGCGCTCCACATTTACGCCGAAGTGCCGATCTCGTTTCCGACGGCGGCCCTCGGCGGCGACATTCGCGTGACAGCCCTCGACGGCGAGCACACGCTGAATATCCCGGCCGGTACGCAGACCGGTTCGCAGTTCCGCCTGCGCGGCCACGGTATGCCGGCCGTACGCGGCGGCGTGCGCGGCGACCATCTGGTGACCGTTCGCATCGCGGTGCCGACGAAGCTCGGCAAGCGTGAACGCGAGTTGCTCGAAGAGTACCAGCGCGCCAACGCCGACGAAGACAGCGACCGCAGTTTCTTCGATCGCGTCAAAGAAGCGTTTAAAGCCGAATAGCGATGGTGTCGCTCCGCGATCGCTTCTTCGTCGAAGGCGTGCACGTGCTTGGCGAGAGCGTCACGTTCGCGGCCGATGACGCGCGCAAAATCGCGACCGTGCTGCGCGGCCGCACCGGCGATCGCGTGCACGTCATCGACTCGGCGGGTAGCGCCTTTGCGGCATCGCTCGAGGTGGCGGACGGCGCGGTAACGGCAACGCTGGCCGAGCCGATCGAGCGCGGTACGCGCGAAACCGCGGTGCGGCTCACGCTGGCGCAAGCGATCCCCAAAGGCCAGAAGATGGACCTGATCGTCGAGAAGGCGACCGAGCTCGGCGTTGCGGCGATCGTTCCGCTGCGTTCCGATCGCGTGGTCGGCGAACGCACCGGCGAGCATAAGGTCGAACGCTGGCAGCGTCTCGCCAAAACCGCGGCCCAACAGTGCGGGCGCAACGTCATCCCTTCGGTGGCGCCGATCGCGAGTTGGGATGAACTGATCGCGACCTTCGAAGCGTACGATCGCGTCTACGTGCCGTGGGAACTCGCCGACGTGCGTCCGCTGCGCGAAACCTTCGACGCCGACGCGCCGGCAATTACGTCAGCGCTCTTCGTCGTCGGACCGGAGGGCGGCTTCTCCGCGCACGAGGTCGAGCGCGTGGTGGCGGCCGGCGCCGTCGTGGTGTCGCTGGGCGCGCGCATCTTGCGGACCGAAACGGTCGCGCTCGCGGTGCTCGCCGCGTTTGCGTACGCGCGCGGGGAACTCTAAGCCGATAGGGCCGTGCCGTTCCAAGCCATGGTCAGCGAGATCGTGGTATGCGATTGGTTCGTGCGAATCTCGACCCCGTCCATCAGCGCGCGCATCAGCGGTAGGCCGCGCCCGCGCTCGTCGCGTTTCTGCGCCTGTTTCCAGCGGCCGTCGTCTTCGATCGTCACGTGCAGCGCGCCGCCGCCGTTCGCAACGCGCAGGCGCACGATTCCCGGCCGCTCCGGATAGGCATGTTCGACAGCGTTGGCCATCGCTTCGCCGACGGCGGTGATCAACGCGTAGGTGCGATCTTCATCGAGCCCGAGACGCATGGCATAGCGGTTGAGCGTGCGGCGCACGATCGGCACGGCGAGCGGAATCGCGGAGAAGTCGAAGGCAAAGTCGGACCGCGGTGCGTCGCTCGTCGCGACGAAGAGCGCCGCCGCATCGTCGCTGTTCTTGCTCTGGCCGAAGACGCGGCGCATGAGCGAGAGCGCCGGGGTCGTGCTTCGATCGATGATCTCCGCGCGCATCGCTGCCACCAGCTGCTCTTCGCCTTCGACGACGTCTTTGGAATGTTCGATCAAGCCGTCGGTATAGAAGGCCAGGTACGCGCCGGGCGGGATCGTGAACGACCAGTCGGTTGCATCGATCGAGTCGGCGATGCCGAGCGGAATGCCGCCCGTGGGCAGACGCTCGACCATCATGCACGGCAGCGCGAGGACGGGTGAGGGATGGCCCGCCGCAGCGTAGGTGATCGTTGCCGTGGCCGGATCGATGATGCCGAAAATCGCGGTAACCATGATCGGGCTCTGGCGCATGTTCACGATGGTGTTGGCGCGTTCGAGGACCACCGACGGCGAGGTCGGGTTGAGGGCGGCCGCCGCGCGAAAGGCTTGACGCACCTCACCCATCACAATCGCCGCGCGCAGTCCGTGGCCGGCGACGTCGCCGATCGAGAGGGCGATGCGGCCGTCCGGAAGCGTGAACGCGTCGTACCAGTCGCCGCCGACGATCGCTTCTTCGGTGGCCGGAATATAGGCCGCGTCGAAGTGCACGAGCTCGTGTTCGGGCAGCTGCTCCGGCAAGAGCGCGCGTTGCAGCGTGTCGGCGACGCGGTGTTCGCGCGCGTAGATCTGCGCGCTGTCGATCGCAACGGCGATTCGGACTGCGAGCTCCGCGAACAGCTGGTTGTGAAAGTCGTCGAGTTTCCCGCTACCGTGATGCCCGACGATGCAGAGCGCGCCGAGGGTGCGCTCGCGTGCCACGAGCGGAAACGTAAAGACGGCCTCGTCTGGATCGAGCGGGCCCGTCGTGAAGACGACCGAGTGCGTCCCGAACTCATCCAGCTCGACTGCAAAGCCCGCGCCGAATGCGGGCACGGTGAGTTCCGAGACGCGCTTGAGCGTAGCGGCGTAATCGAAACTGGAGGCAAGCACGTTGCTTGCAGACGAGAGAAAGCGCAGGCCCAAGGCCAGGCGGTCCGACTCGGAGACAGTCATAACGGGTCGATGGGACATGGCCCTCGCGGTCGGCACAGCCTTACCCTTGCTTGCGCTGTGATAAACCTCACAAGCGTCGGAATATATCAGCAAACCGGTCGATATCGATTTTCTCGAACGCATTCGCATCTACGCGACCGATGCGTCCGAGCCGGCCACCGAGCGCGCGCGGGCCGGGGCGGTAGCGCGTTCGGGCTGCACCGGCCGCGTGGAGAACTACCTCGAGCCCAAGGGCCAGCAACTGCGCTATGTGGAGAACCTGCGCTCGCACGTCGTGTTCGCGCAGCACAATCTGGCCACCGACGGGTCGTTCAACGAATTCCACTTGGTCGTCGTGCGCCACGTCCTTGCGAAGTTCAACCGGGTGCTCGTCTATCACGCGCACCAGGTGATCTACGAGAGCTTGGTCCGGCTCGGATTTCTCGCGCTGGGCGCGAAAGAATCGCTCCGCTTCACCCCGCATCAAAAGGCGTACGACGCCGTGCCGCAGGCCTTGGATTTCTACCGCCGCATCCGCTGATTGCGGTTGCTTGCCCCGGGGGTTGCGATACGATCTTTGTCGAAGGATGCGTGCTGATGGCACGTACCCTGGAGACGCTCGATCTTGGAACCCCGGTATTTTGCGGCGAAGAACGCGTCGGCGAGGTGCGTGGCTTATACGCTGAGGGCAGCGCACGCGCGGTCGAATGGGTCGTCGTCGATTGGGTTGGCCGCGGCAACGTTGCCGTGCCGGCGATCGATATCGGCAGCGTCAGCGATCGCGGGGTCACGTTGATCCAGCAGAATTCGCACGACTACGATGGCCTGCCGCCCTTCAACGAAGAGCGCTTTCCTACGGTTCGCAAACTGGCATGACGACCGTGACCTCGACGTCGACTCCCACGGCGAACGCGCTCAAGTTTTCGATCGTGATCCCGACGTACAACGAAGCCGGCGGCATCGAACGGCTCATCGTCTCGCTGAGCGAAATGTTCGCCGCGCATCATCTCGACGGCGAGATCATCGTTGTCGATGACAACTCGCCCGACGGGACGGGAGCAATCGTCGACCGCTTGGCGACGACGTATCCGGTTCGCTGTTTGCATCGGCCCGGCAAGATGGGCTTATCGTCGGGCGTGATCGACGGCTGGAAGTTTGCGCGTCCGGAGTCCGACGCCGTCGGCGCGATGGATGCCGACTTCTCACACGACGTCAAAGCGATACCGGCGATGGTCGCTGCGCTCGCAAGCGGTGAGTATGGCCTCGCGATCGGCTCGCGTTACGTTCCCGGCGGCGGCATCGAGAACTGGCCGCTGCGGCGCAAGATCACCTCACTCGTCGCGATCGCTCTGGCGAAGCCGCTCACGCCGGTTCGCGATATCACGTCGGGATTTTTTCTCGTTCGCCGGCGCGCCCTCGAAAACGTCGAACTCGATCCGATCGGTTTCAAGATCGGACTCGAGGTGATTGCCAAAGCGCACTATGGTCGCGCGCTCGAAGTTCCGTACGTGTTCACCGATCGTATCGCCGGAACGTCGAAGCTCAACCAAGGTGAAATTTTCAATTATTTGCGACAGCTCGTCCGCATCTATCGCGGGCGGCTCTTTGGTCGTCCTTGATCCCGGAGTGGTTGCGAAGTCGGCGCGGACCGCAACACGCGCTCGAAGACGCGGCGCAGTGGACGAAGTGTCCGAAATGTTCGACGATGTTATATCGTCCGGATCTGGCTGCGAATCTTTTCGTTTGTACGACGTGCAAACATCATTTCCGGATGCACGCGTTCGATCGCATCGCCATGCTCGTCGATGCGGATTTCGTTGAGATCGGCGGCGATATCGTGCCGGGCGATCCGCTGGGCTGGACCGATAAAACGTCGTATCCGCAGAAGCTCGAGCGCGATCGCGAAAAGTCGAAACTCTCCGAGGGCGTCGTGTGCGGTTTCGGATCGATCGGCAACATCCCGGTAGCGCTGGGCGTGATGGACTTCAACTTCCGCGGCGGCACGATGGGTACCGTCGTCGGTGAACGTCTCGTGCGTTTGTTCGAAGGTGCACGCGATCGGAAACTGCCGCTCGTCGTCTGCACGGCCTCCGGCGGCGCGCGCATGGAAGAAGGCATGTTGGCGTTGATGCAGATGGCGAAAACGACCGTCGCGCTGCAACGCTACCGCGATGACGGCGGGTATGCGATCACCGTGCTCACGGATCCGACGACCGGCGGCGTATCAGCTTCGTTTGCATTTCAGGCCGACGTGATCGTCGCCGAAGCGCGCGCCTCGATCGGCTTCGCCGGCCGTCGCGTGATCGAGCAAACGATTCGCCAGAAGCTGCCGGAGAATTTTCAGACGGCGGAGTTTCTGCTCGAGCACGGTGCAATCGATATGGTCAGCGAGCGCAACGAACTGCGCGCGCTGTTGACGCGCTTGCTCGACTACGGCGTCGGAGCGCGGCGTACCGTCGCGCCGCCCGCAACCAACGGTCGCCCGACGGCTGGAGCGAGTTCGTGAACGCGATCGTCGAACGCGAACGCGGCCTCCTCGAACTCGAAGGCCGCATCGCCGATCTCAAAGCGCACGCTGCCGATCAGCCGGTGGACCTCACCGCCGAGATCAAGATGCTCGAGGAGAAGTACGCGCAGATCCAGCGCGAGGTCTTCGGACATCTCACGCCATGGCAGCGCGTCAACATGGCGCGGCATCCCAAGCGACCGCTCGGAGCGGCATACTTGGCCGAACTCGATCAATTCGACGAACTCCATGGCGACCGGCACTTCGGCGACGATCCGGCGATCATCGGCGGCTTCGCCAAACTCCGCGGTCGCCGGATCATCGCGATCGCCCAAGAGAAGGGCGTCGACACCAAGGAAAAGGTCCGGCGCAACTTCGGCATGCCGCGGCCGGAAGGCTATCGCAAAGTGCAGCGGCTGGTGCGCCTCGCGGGCCACTTGGGGATTCCGGTCGTGACCTTCGTCGATACCTCGGGCGCCGATCCGGGCATCGCCTCGGAAGAGCGTGCGCAGTCCGAAGCGATCGCGCAATCGATTGCGGCGCTGGCCGAAGTGCCGATCCCGATCGTGGCGACGATCATCGGTGAGGGCGGCAGCGGCGGGGCCCTGGCCCTCGCCTTAGCCGATCACGTCATTATGCTCGAGCATTCCGTCTACTCGGTGGCCTCACCCGAGGGGTGCGCGGCGATCCTGTGGGGCGATGCCGGAAAGGCCGAAGAAGCCGCGGCGCGCCTGCGTCTCACCAGCGAAGATCTGCTGGGCTTCGGCATCGTCGATGAGATCGTGCCGGAACCGCTGGGTGGTGCCCACCGGGACCCGCATGGTACGATTAACAATGTCTTGTCTTCTATCGAAGGCGCGCTGACGCGTCTGGTGACCGTCCCCGCCGGCGAGCTGCGTGCGCGCCGGTATGATAAATTTCGCCGAATCGGTTCCCCGGCATGAAATCTCCGCTGCTGGCGTGGCTTGCCCGGCTGGGTGTCACCGCCATCGGCGGAACGTTCGCGGTGCTCATCGCCGTGCAGTACGTGCGGATCGTGGAGCGCAACGTCGCCTACATCCAGCAGGTTCACGACGTCAACGCCGACATCGGCGCGCTCGAACAAAAGCGCGAGCTACAACTGCGGCAAATCCAGCGCTTGAGCGATCCGCGCGGCTCGATCCCGGAGATTCACGACCGGCTGCACATGGTCGGCCCACATGAAGAGATCATCTACCTCAAGCGCCACGACGCGGGCACCGGCGACCCGTGAGCGAGCGCGTCCGCGGAAGTGTGATCAACGTCCACGCCCTCGGCGCTGCGGTGCGGCTGGAAGACGGGCGCCTCGTTTCCGTACCGCTGGTTGACGTCAACAAGAATCGCGCTAGCTACACGCGAGCCCTCGGGACGAAGACGACGCTGCCGTTCGACCTCGATGGACGTTCCGTTCGGCTAGCTACCACGCGCGTTGATGAGCCAATTGTCCCGACATCGACTACGACTGTTGTCGAGGACCCGACTTTTGAGGCTCAAATTGCGGCATATTTGAAGCAAACCGAGTCGTGGGCGCCGGCCGACGCGCCGCCTCCCAGCGAGCGCCATTTGTTCAGAAAACGCACGCGGGCTAAGCAATTTCGAGGCGACTCGGCGCCATAGCGCGAACGTGGCGTGAGATGACCACCTCTCGCGTTGACGCCGTTAAAGTCCCCGGATGCTTCGTCCGCATCGAAGGCGCTTATGCCACCCTCCGTGCGGCAGAGCAACGGGTTGCCGATTTCATCCTCAAACACCCCGACGAATTGATCTACCTGACCGTGACCGAACTCGCCGAACGCACGAATACGAGCGAATCGACGGTCGTGCGGCTGTGCCAGAAGATCGGCTACAAAGGTTATCAAGAATTTAAGATCGTGCTCGCGCGCGATTTGGTCGAGCCGACCTCCGACATCTATGCCGAGGTCGAACCTGGCGACGATCTGACGACGATCAAGAACAAAGTCTTTCAAGCGAACGCGCAAGCGCTGCGCGACACGATCGAAGTGCTCGACGACGCCGATCTCGAACGCGCCGTCGCGGCACTCGCCAACGCGCGGCGCGTCGACATCTACGGTGTCGGCGGCAGCGACCCGCTCGCGATCGACGCCTACCACAAGTTCCTCAAACTCGGGATGGTCGCGGTCGCCCTCTCCGACGGCGACATGATGGCGATGTCCTCGGCGTTGCTCGGCAAGGGAGACGTCGCGCTCGGCATCTCGCATACCGGGGCTAGCCGCGACGTGACCGACGCCCTCGAGCGCGCCAAGGCGAACGGCGCAACGACGATCTGCATCACGCACCGCTCGACGTCGCCGATCACCAAGGTCTCCGACATTCGCCTCTATACGGCGGCTAAGCAGACCGCGTTCCGCAGTAGCGCGAGCTCCAGCCGCATCGCGCAGCTGACCATTATCGACACGCTCTACGTCGGGATCGCGCTCCGCGCTCACGACCGGTCGTTGGAAACGATCGGCAAGACCCGCGAGGCGACCGAAGCCAAGCGCTACTAGGATTCACCTGCGGTGAATCCACGGGTTCCTCCTAAGGCGCTGATCTCGATCGGCACCAACTCCACCCGGCTGCTCGTCCTCGATGGTGCGCAGACGCTGGCGGCCGAGTCGCGCGGCACGCGGCTGGGCACGGGTCTGCAGCAGACCGGCCGGCTCGATCCCGATGCGCGCGAGCGGACCCTCGCGGCAATCGCCGACTACATGCGCGGTGTGCGGGGGCACCGGGCGACCATCGCCTGCATCGCCACGAGCGCCATGCGGCGGGCGGCCGACGGCGATGATTTCACCGCCGCGGTGACGGCGCTGACCGGCGTTGAGCCGCACATCCTTTCCGGCGATGAAGAGGCGACGTATTCGTTTCTCGGCGCCACGCAAACGGCCGGCGGCAATGAGCCGGTGGCGGTCCTCGACGTCGGCGGCGGCAGCACCGAACTCGCGATCGACGTTCCGGCAACCGCGCAAGCGCGCGGATCGGTCGCGTATACGTGCTCGGTCGAGGTCGGCGCGGTGCGCTTGGCCGAACGGCATCCGCTATTGCTGGGCGGTCGCGCGCTCGCACCGGCCGAGCGTACGGAAGTTCTGGCCGCGGCGCGCGCGGATGCTGCGGCCATCCTCGAGCCGTTCGCGTCGGCGCCGCGGCCGTCCCAGCTGATCGTTGTCGGCGGTTCGGCCTTCACCGCCGCCGCGATGGTCGCGAAGGCGCCGCTCCGTGACGGCGTGACGATGAACCCCGAGCAGCGGGCGCACTTGCTTGACGACTTGTTAGCGCGCGACCTCGATGCACGCAAAGCGCTCCCGTTCATCCGGCCGCAGCGCGCCGACATCTTGCCCGCCGGCATCGCGATCATTGACGAAGCCTGCCGGATCCTCGCTGTCCCCACCGTGATCGTCAGCGTGGACGATTTACTCGCCGGCTACCTTGCGTCCAAAGCGTATGGAGCGAGCGCCGTTATCCGTCGATAATGAAGAACCCCGGGTGATAAACACTCGGGGTTCTTCTGGAACGTCCGGCGCGATCGGACCCACACCCGACCGGACGCTTATGCCCTAAACGTTTCGCTACACGGCAACCAGGCCGTGATCACGGAACATATCGGCAAAAACAATGACCAGATCGGCGTTGAACTGCGTTCCGGCGCAGCGTTCGAGCTCTTGCAGTGCCTCGTTGGGCAGACGCGTCGCGCAATACGGCCGTGGAACGGTCATTGCGCAGAACGCATCCGCGATTGCGATAACCTGGCTTTCAATCGGGATTTCCGGCTGCGAGAGACCGTAGGGGTAGCCCTGACCATCGATCCGTTCGTGATGGGCGATAACGATCTGCGACAGATGCTTGAGTCGCGGCAAACCGGTCAGCGTGCTTCCGCCGTAGTTCGGGTGCATCTTCAGCTCGACCCATTCGGATTCCGACGGGCGGCTCGGCTTGAGTAAGATGCTGCGCGAGATCGCCAACTTGCCGATATCGTGTACGCGCCCGCCGAGGAGGCAGGCCGCGATCGTTTCGGGCGTCATCCCCACGCGATGAGCGAGGAGCATCGACATCGTTCCGACGGCTTCGAGATGCTCGGCCGTATCGCGATCGAAGCCGGCCATCACGCGAATCAGGACGTCAACCTGCTCGCGCTCTTCGCTCGGGATCCACTCTTGGACTTGTTCGAGGATTTGGGGTGCCTGGCGAATGACCGCGGAGCCGGCTTTTATACCGGCTTCGCGGAGCCGAAGCGTTTCGTTAAGGGACATGAGAGAGGTTCAGGCCGATCGATTCGTCCGGTGGCGAAAGCGGAGGAGGTGAAGGGTGGCCGCAACGACGTCCGGGTCGAAGCGGGTAGCCGCGGCGACGGCTATCTTTTGGCAGGCGCGGTTGGGGAGAGCGGCCTTATGGGCCGTAGACCCGGTCACCAAGTCGACGAAGGCTGCGGCCACGGCGATGATGCGTGAAGCGAGCGGAATCTCGGCCCCGGTTAGGCCATCCGGAGTTCCTTGCCCGTCGAACCGTTCGTGATGCGCGCGAACGATCGGGGCCAGGTGGGCCAAGGACGGTACGCTTTTGACGAAGTTCTCAGCTGCAACGACGTGATCCGTGATCACGTCCTCGACGCTGGCTGCGCCGGCAACCGACAACATACCGATATCGTGGAGGCGTCCGGCGAGTTCGATATCGAGTAAGTCCGGAGCCGAGAGCTGCATGACGGAGCCGATTCGGACCGCAAGATTGCCGACTGCGTCAAGCCGTTCGGCGATGCGCTTGTTAACGAGTGCGACGAGACGTACGTAGCCGTCGACCGTTTCCCGTAGCAGGTACGGCGCGACCGCTTCGCGTTCGGATCGTTCGCGAAGTTCTGCGATCACGAGTCCGATCACCGTGCGGGCATCCGCTACCAGTGAGATCGAACGCGGGTCGCGGGCCGCGTATGCATCCGACAGCACAGCATCGCATGCGGCGGTAATGACGTCGTCGACCTGTTCCAGCGTTGGAGCGTGGGCGATGGCGCGCACGGTGTTGGCAACGCGGTGCGCGTCCCCGGAACCGATCGCGGGCACCAGGTGTTCGATGCAGCTCTTGAGGGCCAACGAAACCCAGCCGGTGTCACCGAAGGTGCGCTCCGAAACACGGGCCAGAGTCCCTCTTGAATCGCGACGGCTCGAGAAATCAACGAGCCGATCTGACGCTATCATGTGCCGTAAATTCGAAGACGGGTCTTAGAACGGCGGTTCCATGTTGGCCGGGACGACGAGGATCGCCGCGATCAGGTGCGAGACTTGGGCGACGAGGACAGCTGCGGAGTGAGCAAGCGTTGCAAGCATTGGTGGGATCCCTTCTCGAACGTGGTTATTGAAGGGATCATACGGCCCGGGGGCACTCCCCCGTAATAGTTAAATTTAATTAAGCCCTATGTAGCCACCCGCGCTGTCGTGCATAGGCCAGAGCTTCAGCGCGGCCGGAACAGCCGAGCTTTCTGATGGCGCTCTGGATCTGGTTCTGGACGGTGAATTTCGATTTCCCGAGCGCCCTGGCAACGTCGGCTGCCCGGCCGCCGTGGCGGTCGAATTCGCGTAGCGTTTCGAGCTCCGTCGGACTCAGCGCGACATCGTTTGCGTCGAGCTCCACAAACTGTACGAGCAGCTCCGCATACGCCCTGTAGCTGCCGGCGACGAGGCTTGAAGCGAGTCGATCGATATCGCCGCTGCCCGGCAATGGATGCGGGAGATGAGCTAGCGCCTTGAAGACATCGACCACGAGCCGGTCGCGCCGCGGAAGGTCGGCCGTGTTGAATTCAAATGCTTTACGCGCTTGCGCGGGGCGATCGAGTGCCCAATATGCGATGCCACGGTAGGCATAGGCATACGCCATCTCGATTCGGCCGCCGTGATCTCGTGGGGCTTCGGCCAAAAGGCTGCGTTCTATGACGGTAGCCACCTCCGATCGCTTGCCGCGCAGTAGAAGAAGGATCAGTAGAAAAGCTTCGAGGCGGATGCGCTCAGCGGCGGAAATTGAGGTTTGCGGCATTGACCGTAGGGAAGATTCGGCCTTTGCAATGTCCCCCGTTGCGACAGACTGGAGCGCGCGCGCGAAGCGAAAGTGAAATGCGTCGCGATAGGTGCGGGTGTCCACGAGCGACGCCATGGTCGATTCGAGGGTCTGCGCCTCCTCGACTTCAACGTTCGTGGCAGCAATAATATATTGGGCCCGCAAGGCATAAACCCGTAATGCGGTGTTCGCGGCCCGTTCGGCGGCAATCGCTTGAGAGCGCGAGAACGAGCGTGCTCGAGTGGCATCGGGGTCGTTCCTAGCGGCGAGGCTGTAGAGCGTGCTGTACGCGAGTGCCGCAAACGTATCCATGCCGAGTTCGGTCGCGAGTAAGGCCGCGTCAAGGGAAAGGCGCTCGGCTCTCTCCGGATCGCGGTTGGCCAGTGCAGCGTTCCCGAGGTACCTCAATAGGCGCACCTGAACATTGGGTGGGACGCGCGATATTTGGGCCTCGAGTTTGACAATCGTTGCCTCGACATCAGCGCGGTCGCTGGTGCCCGTAGCGGAAATAAACGCGGCTGCCATTGCTTGGGCTTCGAGCCGGTCTTCCAACGAGATGGACACGTCTGCTTCAAGAGGCTTCAAGGCGTCAAGCGCCTCGTGCAGCATTCCACGGTTGGCATATGCGAGCGCCAACCGTCGCGAAACCTCACTGCGTATAGCCGGTGGCATCTTACGTCCGAGTGCGCGCACGAAGAGATTCGTCGAATTCGAAGCCGAGCCGTCGGCAAACGCCAATGCGCCGCGGATGGCGAGCGCGATGCCGGTATCGTTCAGACTGCGCTCGCCGAGGAATGTCATCGCCGCGTTGATGACTCCGCGCTGTCCAGTTTCCAGTAGATCAAAAGCGTGCACCGCAAGCGCGTCTTGCACATCGTCGATGCGGCCGGCCGCAATGAGAAGACGTAGCCCGTCGGCCGGATTGCCCGCAGCTACGAGAGCAAAACCGACGCGGTTCGCGACAGCGTCGGTGCCGTTGGTGTTTTCCGGGGATGCCTGCGTCGTGACGAAGTCGCGGAAAAGGTCGTGAATTATGAACGCGCTGTCGTCGATCGCCGTGATGAATGGAACCTTGGCGAACACGCTCGTCATCCCGGCACGCGCGTCGGCGTATCCCGCCGCGATCAGCGTTGAAATCGTCGGCGCCGGCATCAAGGCGGCTGCGGCGACGAGCGACTTCAGGCCATGGTCGAGTGGCTGCCACACTTCGTCGTCGAGCAACGCGAACAACGCTTCGCGCGTTTGAACTCGCGTCTGACCGGTATCGCGCTTTCGCGCGACGAGACTCAGCGCGAGCCGCACACCGATCGGCCAGCCCAGCGTGTCATCGACGATCGCTGTGAGACCGTCGTTTGAGACGAAAATTTCCAGCGACTTCGCAAGCTCGCCGGCCTCTTCGGCCGTGAACGCGAGATCGTCCCCCGTGATGGGTAATCCCATCCAGCCGCGCGCGATCCACGAGCCCATCGGAAATGCCGGCGACTCACGCGATGCTACGATCCAGCGCATCCGGCCGTGCGTGGCGGCGATCGCACCTACGAGCACGCGTGCGACGCGTTCGTCCGCAACAGCACGGTGAAAGTCATCGACGATCAGCGTTCCGCTGAACTCGCGTAGACGCGAGACGAGCCACTCGCCGGCACGCTGCTCGATATTCTCTGTTGCCGGAGTTTCGAAAACCGCCCCGATCGAACGCAGCGCCGAGGGCACGGTCGCTGCAATGACGCATCGGACGAACGCCTCGAGGTCGGCCCCTTCGGGGAGCACGACAAAGGCGGCCCCGGTTTCCGCGCTTGCGTACTCGCGGAGCAGTGTTGTCTTGCCGAAGCCCGGCGGAGCGATCACGAGTTCGACACTGGTTAGCGCCGAGTCCGCGAGCAGCGCAATCAGGCGTTCACGGGTTA
Organism: Vulcanimicrobiota bacterium; assembly: GCA_003164495.1. Classification (GTDB taxonomy): domain Bacteria; phylum Vulcanimicrobiota; class Vulcanimicrobiia; order Vulcanimicrobiales; family Vulcanimicrobiaceae; genus Lustribacter; species Lustribacter caenicola. The sequence continues at coordinate 49,491 of PLTN01000170.1, read as the reverse complement.
GGGACATTCACTTTTAATTATCGGGCATGCGATGGTGCCAAACAAGCACTTCACCGGGGGAGCCCTTCGTTGCGACCGTCGAAGAGCCGAACAACGGCACCCGGGATGATGGTGGAATAGGCAGACACAGCAGACTTACACGTGAGCCGGCCGGGTGGAAACTCCGGCCGGGATGCGCTCAAATTCGGTGAACTCTGAGGCACGCGGTGCCCTGACAACGCCGAGCCAAGCCGCCGGTTGTTGCCGGCGGAAGGTGTAGAGACTGGACGGGCGCGGCCTACCGGGGTCCACTACGGCGGACCCCAACGGCCAAGGCACAGTCCAGACCACGAACCGGCTTCTCCAAAATGAAGGCCGGGCGGCGAAAGCCGAAGTGGTAAGAAAATCTGCCGCCCGCGAGGGCATCCGAGTTCGAGCCTCGGTCATCCCAGCTGTCCGGCCCTTCCTCTCGTCGAGGTGGGAGAACGCCGACCGCAAGAGAAGTCGGAGGCGTGCGTCAGCCAGCCTTGCCGCTCCTATTTGCGGTTACCATTCTCGTTGGAATCGCCGGCCTGGGGGGACCCGCCAGAGCGCAAGGTGCGCCGGTGCCCGACCCGGCCGTAGTCGCGCAGTCCTCACCGAGCCCCGTCCCGACGACGAACCCGCCTTCGAGATTCAACCTGAAGATCGAGACGTATACGTCGGGCACCAACCAGCAATTCACCGGCCCGGGCACGACGCCGGCCGAGGGCCCGAACTTCGCCGCGGGCCGGGTTCCGGCGCCGGGCACGCCCTATGAGATGTTCTCCGGCGGTCCGCTCGTTACGGGCGAGGGCATCAGTCAGGACTTCTTGCTGAAGCCGATCTACGCGCTCTCGCCGGAACTCGACGTCACGGCGACCATCGGCTACGGTTCGGCATCGGGCACCGGCAACGTCGTCAACTATTGGGGCGACGCAATCATGCCGTCGATCAACGCCAACGTCGGCAGCCGCGCCTACACGCTCACACCCGCCTTTCCCACGCACAACGGTCAGGATCCGATCAGCGCTACGAAGCTCGGTTTTCTGTCGGGATCGATCGTCGATCACAGCGGCAACGGAGCGCTCACCGTCGGCTGGTTCAGCCTGCATCAGAACGTGCCGTGGGCGTTGAGCCAAGCGCCGTGGACCAACACGCCCTTTCAGCTCGCGCCGCAATTGCCGCAATCGATCGGCAACGGGCCCCCGACGGTTGACGTGCTCAAAGAAGGCCCCGAGGTGCTGCCGCTTTCGGGTGCCGACTTCTGGGTGAAGGACGACATCAACACGCTCGAAGTCGCGAGCGCCGATCTGCCCGCACCCTACAACGCGCCGGCGCGCATCCTCAGCGCTTCGTTCATTCAAGATCACGGTAGCGGCCTGCGCTATTCGGCTCAACTCACCGGTCTCAACACCAACGGTCCCGACACGGGTAACGTGCTCTTCGGCAGCCTTCCCACCCTCACGAACGGTGTCGCACAATCGACGGTGTTCGGCCAGAAGATGTTCGTCGCCGGCGTAGGTGCGACGTTCCCGCTGCTGGCGGACAGCGACGGCGAATTGCGCTACGGGTACTCGTGCTACACCGCGATCGGCGTCGTCGCGCCGACCACGGGCTGCACCGCCGGTAACTACTACTACGCGAAAGTGCACCACGGTTTCTCGCACTTCGATCTTCAACTCGAAGGCGTGCGCTTTGAGCCCACGTACGCGCCGGCGATCCTCGACTACGGCACGCTCGAAAACGTGTGGTCGTATCCGGCCGCATGGCCCGGTACATTTTTACGCGGCGATTACCAGCTCGTCGACAACTCCCAAGTCGGACCGAACCGTCAGGGCGGAAAACTTTCGACGACGTTCATCGTGGCCGGCGTCGAAGTCCGTCTCGCGTTCGCGCAATACTCGCAGATCGCCGCGCTCAATCCCGGCACCGCGTTTCAGCCCGGTTTCATCGAGCCGTATTTCCTCGCTCAGACGACGGCGCCGGGAACGATCGGATACGAGCAGCATTGGGAAGGCTGGTTCAACTACCACGCCGGCTTCGCCGACATCACGCTCGACCTCGGTCAGGTGAACACGTGGCGGCCGGCTCCCGCCGGTCAGCCGCAAGACAACGTCGTCGTGCAGTATCCCGCCGGAGTGCTGACGCTCTCGCGGAACTTCGGTCCCAAAGTGTTCGGTGCCGCGGGCGTCGGCCGTTTCGGACTCAACGGTCAGTTCGATACGTCGGGCCCGAACAACGCGCAGCTCGCCGAGGACCTCGTGTTTGCGGGTCTCGAATTGCGCCCCAACGGCACGACCGGTTACGGTTTGCAGTGGCGTCTATACTCTGTCTCAGGATTGCCGACGATACCGGGTGGACTCTCGCCTGCTTTCCACGGTCCCCAAATCCAGTTCTACCAGCGTTTCAAGACCTAACGTACTAGGAGCCCGCTCCTTGCGGCGGGAACCCCGAGTCGTTCCGAAGCCCGGCACCGTAGCCGGGTTTCGCGTGTCGGGAGTTGGGCTTGAAAATCGTCGTCACCGTAAAACTCGTCCCGGACACGACCGCCGAGAAACGAATCGATCCGGCGACGAAACGGCTCGTGCGCAGCGGCGTCGATATCGTGCTCAATCCGTTCGATGAATATGCGATCGAGGCGGCGTTGCAACTGCGCGACAAACTCGCCGACGGTTCGACCGTGACGATCTTCTCGATGACGCCCGAGAGCGGCCGCGAAGTCGTGCGCAAGGCGCTCGCAATGGGCGCCGACGACGCCGTGATTCTCTCCGATCCCGGGCTTGCCGGTTCGGATCTGTGGGCGACCGCGTATGCGATCGCGCACGGTATCAAAGCCGGCGGCTTCGATCTCGTGCTGACCGGAACGCAATCGACCGATGCGATCTCGGGCGATCTGCCCGGCATGCTGGCCGAATATCTCGGCGTTCCCGCGCTCACGTACGCGCGCCACCTCGAGATCGACGGCGGCCGGTTACGGGTGAAGCGCGAAACGGAGACCGGCTACCAAACCGTGAGCGCGCCGTTGCCTGCATTGGCCAGCGTGACGAAGAGCGCCAACGAGCCGCGTTATCCATCGCTCAAAGGCATCATGGGCGCGAAGAAAAAGGACATCAAAACGCTCGCACTCACCGATCTGGGCTTGACCAAAGCCGTCGGCAGCGACGGCTCGCGTACGGAAGTGCTGGCGCTCGCAACGCCGCCGCCGCGCGAGAAAGGCCGAACCGTCACGGCGGCCGACGGCGCCGACGGCGCGCGCATCGTGCTCGACTTTCTCAAGAGCCGGCAACTGCTGTGAAAGACGTCATCGCCTTCATCGAGCACAAGAACGGGGCTGCGCGTCGCTCGTCGATCGAGGCGATCTGCGCCGCGCGTTCGGCGGCCGGCGCCCTCGGCGGAGCGGTGCACGCCGTCGTCGCGGGCGCGCAGGCCGCCGCGGTCGCGGAGTCGCTCAAGGCCTATCCGGTCGACCGGATCCACGTCCTCGACGATGCGAACTTGGCCAAGGCCGGGGTCGACCCGCTGGTCGACGCCCTCGAGGCCGTTGCCCGTACTGCGGGCCCGGCGCTCATCATCGTTGCCAATACGATGATCGGACGCGATGTCGGCTCGCGCTTCGCCGGCCGTCTCGACGCCGGGATCAACGCGGATGTCACCGGGATCGAGGTCGCGGACGGACGGGTGGTCTGCACGTCGCCCAAGCTGGGCGGAACAACGATCACCAATTGCGCGTTCAAGAATTGTGATTACGGTGTGGCCGCGATCCGGCCGAACGTGTTCGCAGTGAACGCCACGGCCGGGGCGGGCGAGATTACAACGCTTGCTCCGAGTGGTAAGTCATACATTGTGACGGTCGAGGACGACGTCGAGGAAGCGGCTGCCGAGCTGGGTGTCGAGGAAGCGTCGGTCGTCGTTTCCGGCGGCCGCGGGATGGCCGGTCCGGAGCCGTTCACGGGCATTTTGCACGATCTCGCCGAAGCATTCGGCGGCGCGGTCGGCGCTTCGCGCGCGGCCGTCGACGCGGGCTGGGTCTCGCACGGCCACCAAGTCGGACAAACCGGAAAGACCATCAGTCCATCGCTCTATGTTGCGGTTGGCATTTCCGGTGCCATCCAACACAAGGTGGGCATGCGTACCGCTGCGACGATCGTCGCGATCAACAAAGATGCCGGCGTTCCGATCGCCGACTTCGCGGACTTGCTCGTCGTGGGCGACGCGTTCGCAATCGTCCCCGAACTCACCAAACTCGTTCGCGAGGCGAAAGCCGCCCACGCGTAACACCCCGAAAGAGCTGCTCGTGATCCGTTTCCGTTTGTCCGCCCTGTTCGCCGCCGGTGCGATCGCCGTCGCGATGGCTGTTGGGATCTCGCATCCCGCCGGCGCCGCAGGCAAGGCGGCGCCCTCTCCATCCCCGTCCCCGGTGCCGTCGCCAACCGCGACGCCCGAAACGTTGGATCACGCGATCCCGCGTCTCGAAGCTGCGCTGAAGGCGAACCCCAACGACAAAGACTCGATGACGCAGTTATCGATGCTCTATCTGCAGGCGAACCGGCCCGATCTTGCCGTCCAGCTGACGCAGAAGCTGCTCGCGGGCGGAACGAAGACCGCGCAGATTTACTTCGTCGACGGAGCCTCGCAGGCGGCCCTTGGTAAGGCCGACGCCGGAATCGCGAGCATGGAGCAAGCGGCGAATCTCGAGCCGACTAACATTCAGGTGCTGCAGTCGCTCACGCAGATGTACATGACGGCGAACCGCCCGGCCGACGCCGAGCGCGTCGCGCGCCGTGCGCTGACGTTCAACGCCAATTCGACCGATGCAGCGGAGAATCTCGGCTTCGTTCTCGCGGCCGAGAAGAAGTACGACGAAGCGCGCGCGCAGTTCGAATCCGTTGCGAAGATCAATCCCAAAGACCCGCACCCCTACGTCCTCGAAGCGCGCACCTACGAAGACGCGAACTCGCTGGCCCTGGCGATTCCGCTCTTCGATAAAGCGCTCGCCATCGATCCCAACAACCTGGAAGCGCTGGCCGGGAAAGCCGAGCTTGCCTCCGCGCAGCACGACGTCAAAACGTCGATCGCCACGTACACCACGCTGCTCGGTCTGATGACGACCGATGCGCAAAAGGCCGGCGTCGTGGATCAGATGGGCATCGTCTACGCGCGGGAAAAACAAAACACCGATGCCGATGCCGCCTTCCGCCGGGCGATCGCCAGTTACGGCAACCTGGCGGAAGCGCATCTCGCCTACGGCGACTATCTCCAAGCGACCAATGACAAAGCGGGCGCGCTACGTGAGTGGACGACCGCGGTGGGCCCGAATCGCGACAACCCCGAAGCGCTCGCGCGGTTGGGTCAAGCCGCCGCTGAGAGCAACGACTTCAATAAGGCCGTCGACAACTACAAGCGTTTGACGGAAGTCGATGCCAACGATCCGCGCGCGTACATGCTGCTCGGGCAAGCGTACCTGGCGGCGAAAAATCCCAATCCCGCGCGCGAGGCGTTCAAGGCATCGTTCAACCTCGCGAAAACGCCGGACGCGCTCGTCGGACTTGCCGCCGCCGATCAACAATCGAAGAATTGGCCCGAAGCCGTTCAGATCTACGAAGCGCTCGACAAGAACGCGGCGCCGCTCGTGAAAGCCAATCCCGGCATCCTCTACAGCATGGGCACGGCCTATCAAGGTGCCAACCAGCCGCAGAAGGCAAAGGCGACGTTCGTTCGTTTCCTCAGCTTCCTCAAGCCCGGGACACAAGGTTACACGCAAGTGCAACAGCTCATCGCGAGCATCGATCACGGTACTGCGAAGCCGGATCCCAAGTCCTCGGCAAAACCGGGTTCGAAAACGGCCAAGCCGAAACCGAAACCGAGTCCGAGCGCGGCGCCGAATCACTAACGACGATGCTCGTCGCGTATGACGAGTCGCTCACCCGCCACCTCGCTGGTGTCTTCCACGTCGAGCAGCCCGACCGCGTTCGGGTGGTGGCTGCAGAGTTGGAACGCCGCGGATTGCTCGACGAGCGGATCGATACGCGGCGCGCAACCGAAGCGGAAATTGCGCTCGCGCACGATCCCGCGTATATCGAGTTGGCGAAGCGCGAATGTCAACGCCTCGATGTCAACGAGTTCGAAGAACTGACGACCGGCGATACCGACATCGGCGTTACGTCATATGAAGGCGCGCTGCACGCGGCCGGCGGTACGCTGGCCGCGCTGGCACACGTCGCCTCAGCGAAGCGCGCGGCGTTTGCGCTCGTGCGCCCGCCCGGTCATCACGCCGAACCCGCGCGCGGCATGGGCTTTTGCTTGTTCAACAACGCGGCGATTGCGGCGCGGGTGTTCACGGCCGAAACCGGTGAGCCCGCGATCATCGCCGACATCGACTACCATCACGGCAACGGCACGCAAGCGCTCGTGGGCCGCGGCCTTTCCTATCTCTCCACGCATGCGATGCCGGCCTATCCCGGAACCGGTTCGGCGCGCGACAATCGGGTCGCGCCCGACGGCCACCTCGTGAACGTCCCGATCGCCGCCTCAGGTATCTCCACCGAAGCCTTCGTCGCGATTTGGGCGTCGGCATTGCGCACGCTGGCCAAGCGCGTACGCCCGGGGCTCATCATCGTGAGCGCGGGTTACGATTTCGTGGCCGGCGATCCGGTCGGCGATCTCGGTGTTTCGACGAACGCTGCCGGGCAGCTCGGCCGCTTGATCCGCGAAATTGCCGACGACTACTGCAACGGCCGCGCGCTGTTCGTCCTCGAGGGCGGTTACGATCCCGCGGTGTTGGCCCAGTGCGTGGCCGATACGATCGTCGGTTACGACGATGCATTGCCGGTCGATCCGGCGCAAACCGGCGCTATCCCACCCGAACAGCGCGCCGTGCTGGAGGCGGCAGCATCGCGATGATCGCTCGTATCGTTTTGGTCTTGCGCCTTGCTCTCGGCGGCGTGTTCCTTGCGGCCGGCGCGCTCAAGGTCGGTCATGCGGACGTGTTCGCGTCGGAGATCGCGGGCTTCCAAATCCTGCCGCATCCGCTCATCGCGCCGCTCGCGCTGCTCTTGCCGTTTCTCGAACTGATGATCGGCGCGTATCTGGTTCTCGGTTTGTTCACGCGTTTTGCTGCGTGGTTTGCGGCCGCGGAAATGGCGCTGTTCTCGGTTGCTATCGCCTCAGCCGTCATGCGCGGTATCAGCACGTCGTGCGGCTGTTTCGGCCCGAGCGACAAGGCCACGACGTCGTGGCCCGAGGTGGGGCGCGACCTCGGCTTGACGCTGGTGAGCGTCATCATTGCCTGGAAAGCTCCCGGGGCGCTCGCCCTGGATCGTAGAATGGAGAGTCATGAGTAAGGCAGCAGCATCTTCGCCGTCCGGTTGGCTGAACCGCAAGACCTTGGTCTATATCACGGTGGCGGTCGTCGTCATCGCCGTGGGCCTAGCGATTCACTTTGCCAATACCGGCGCGATCTCGAACGCCGCGCAGACCGTCAACCCCGATGCGACCAAGATCAAAGTTGGTTCGACCGCACCGACGTTCAGCATCACGAGCAACGCGGGTCCGTTCGATTTGGCCAGCGTCAACACGCCGGTGTTCCTCGAAGTGTTTGCGTCGTGGTGCCCCCACTGTCAGCACGAAGTTCCGATCGTCGATGCGCTCGCCAAACAGTATGCGGGCAGGGTTGCCTTCATCGGCGTTTCGGGCAGCCCGTACGGTATTGACGGCAGCTCGCCCGAGAATCAGGCCGACATCAATGAGTGGGTGCAGAAGCTCAACGTCACCTACCCGATTGCCTTCGATCCCGATCTGAAGATCGCCAACGAGTATCTCCAGGGCGGCTACCCGACGATCGTGATGATCGACAGCAACAAGGTCGTGCGGTACGTCAACAGCGGTGAACTCACGCCGCCGGAGCTGCAGACGGCGCTCAACGGCATTCTCTCATCTCATTCTTAGGACGATCGGGGCCTCGTCGACGTAGCGTGTATACACCGCTTTCGTCGAGGAGTACCCCGTGGTTCGACATCACTTAGGAGCGCTTGCGTTACTCGCTGCGCTCGCCATGCCGCTGAGCGCATCAGCGCAAACGTTCCCCAATCCCGCTGCGGCCGGGCCTGCACCGTCCGCACAGCAGTCCCAGCAACAGCCCCGGCACCATCACCGTCGCAATCCGTACATGAGCGCGATGCGTGGCCTCGGCCTCTCCTCGGCGCAACGGCAACAGATCGTGGGCATCATGAAGAACTCACGAGCGGCCGGCAAAGGCGCCGATCCACAGACCCGGCGCGCCAATCGCTTGGCGATGCGCCAGCAGATCGAAGGCGTGCTGACGCCCGATCAGCGGACCCAATTCCACACGAAGCTCGCGCAGGCGCGCCACATGAAACCTAACGCTCCCGGGCCGCAGGCGCCCGCGCAGTAAGGTTCTTTCGGGGGCTGCCCGAATATCCGGAACGGCGGGGTCGAAAGGCTGCCGCCGTTCTTTTATGAGTGAAAACGTTCCGGCGGACATCCACGACTATCTGAAGCTGCTCGAACGTGCGCCCGAGACGTTCCGGCGGTCGTGGGACGCCATCGCGATTTACGATCTCGAAGGCCGGGTCGTGGCCGGCAATGCCGTGGCACGCGCAATGATCGGGAGCGACCGCGCGTCCTCGATGCTCGGACGCCATTTCGCGGAGCACATGACGCTCGAGGCGGCCACCAAGGCCGCGCGGGATTTCGCCCACTGCGTCACGCTCGGCCAGCGGGTGGAAAGCAGCAGTGTTTTCGTCGGCGAAGACGGCCAGCCGATCCCGGTTCGTACGCTGCTGGTGCCGGCGCGCGTGGGGAATCGTATCGTCGGCGTCATCGGTTTTGCCCGGGACTTGCGCCACCGTCAAGACATCCTCGGGCAGTTCATGCGCTCGGAACAGCAGTTCCGGTCGCTGTTCGAGAACCACCCCGATGGTCTCGCGCTGCACGACCTGGAGAGCCGCTTTTTGCGCGTGAACAGCGCGGCCGAGCGCCTCACCGGCTACACGCTCGACGAGATGATCGGGCAAACGCCCGAACTGTTCGGCCCGGACACCGGTTACGACGTCGAAGCGGTGCGCGCGGCGATGCTGCGCGGGGAGACGACGGAGTTCGAACATCCGATCCACACCAAGAGCGGCGGCACTCTCGAGATCAACGGCCGGCGCGTGCCGTTGATCCTCGACGGCGAGGTGCGCGGCTTCTGCAGCATGATCCACGACGTTACCGAGGAACGGCGGGCGGCGCGTAATTCGGCCCGGCAAGCGACGCGCATCGCCGAGCTGTACCGCATCGCCGCGTCGGCGAGCGTCGCGCAGGAAGAACGTGTGAAAACCGCCCTCGAGGCGGGTGTGGCGGAACTCGGCGCGGAGTGGGCCTACGTCGCGCGCTTCGACAACGACCGCTTCGAGATCACGTTCAGTGCCGGTACGCGGCCGCAGAAGATTCCGCTGGAGGCCGAGCGTGATCGGATACGCGCCGAACTCAAGAGCGAGGACGTTTTCGTCTTTTCCGATCCGGCAGCATATCCGCCGTCGCTGGCCGGAACTGCGCTCGCCGTTGAGGGTACCCATTACGGTGCGGTCGCGTTCGTGCAAACCGGGGCACCGATGAACCTCTCGACGATGGATCGCGACTATATCCGGGCGCTGGGCGTCCTGATCGGTTCGGCGATCCAGCAGGGCGAACGCACGAAGCGGCTCGACACGCTGGCGTTCGGTGACGCGCTGACCGGCTTACCCAATCGTGCCTTGCTCGAAGACCGGCTCGAACAGACCCTGCTCTCGGCGCGCCGTCACCGGCGTTCGTTCGCCGCGCACTACGTGGATATCGACTACTTCAAAACGATCAACGACACGTACGGTCATCACGTGGGCGATGCCGTGCTGATCGCGGTTTCGTCGTGGCTGCGTTCGGTGCTGCGCGACAGCGATACGATCGGCCGGATCGGCGGAGATGAGTTCGTCGTGCTGCAACCCGAGATCGATTCGCAAGACCAAGCCGAAGAAGTAGCGGCGAAACTGTGTACGATCCGCGATCAAACGCTGCGCGCCGGTGCGCACGACATTCGCGTGACGATCAGCGTCGGCTGTGCGGTTTTTCCGATGGACGCCGAGAACCCGGTCGACATGCTCAAGGCCGCCGACGCCGCACTCTACGACGTCAAACACCGCGGCCGCGACGGCTACGCCATCGGCATCGCCCAATAGCGACTTTAGGGGACGACGCTTATTGCGATATCGGTGAGGTTTTTGAGGTCGAGGTCACCGATGAGGGCGAAGGCGAGGCCGTGTTCGCGCCAGGTGAGGAGCGTCGTCGGGCCGTCCTTGACGTATTGCGCGTCGTGCCCTTCGAAATGCGTGATCGACGGCTTCACGTCGCCGAAATCGGGTTCGGAGTCGGAGTTGTTCTCGAACAGCGAGATCGTGCGAATGCCGTCGCTGTAGAGCAGATGCAGGTTGTGCAGGCCGCGGAAGATCGAGTTCTCCGCGCCGATGATGTGGAAGCCATCGGGGAGATAGCGCGGGTTTTCCGGTTTGAACCCGGCATCGTCGAGCGTTTGCTGCAAATCGTCGTTGATGTCGGCGAAGCGCCGGCCTTCGACTTGTTGGAAGTCGGATGGAATGGCGGTCGAGAAAATGCCGCTCGGGATCTCGCCCGTGAAGCGGATATCGTCGAATCGTGACCGCCAGGCGAGCGATCCGTCCTGGTGGTAGGCTTCTTTTGCGAGCACGACTTTGGTGACGTTGTCGATCCACAGACGCATCATGCGTTCGCCCGTGTAGCGGTTCACGAGCGAGATCGTCGTTGCGGGGCGTGCCGCCACGATCTCCACCGGACCGATGACTGCACGGTAGTTGGCGACCAGCAGCGCGATGCTGCTGTTCATCGCAATTTCGTTATCGGATGAGGGGTTTTCCGAGACCATCGCGCGGTGCTGTTTGGGATCGATTTTGGTCGTCGTCGTACCGAGCGTGATGTCGTACTCGCCGTAGAGCGCTTCGGGCGCCAAGAACGTGCGGCGGGTGCTGGACGGGGCGAGGTGTTCGACGCGCTGGATCGTCGCGCTCGCGACGCGCGTTCCCCAGCGGATCGTTTGCATCTGTCCGACGTACGAAACGTGACGCGGAGCCTCGAGCGCCGCGCGCACGAGCGCGTTCGCATCGGGCGGCGCCGCCTTTTTCGCGGCCAGCGCGCCCACGGGCAACATGCACGCCGCGGCAATCGCGAGCGCTGCTGCGAGGCGGAGCATCGTTACCGGCCGGATGCGGACGCCGTATCGCCGGCGTCGATCAAGCCGCTGGTTTGCTGATCGTCGACCATCGATGCCGGGACGATCAGTCCGCGATCGGCGAGCGGGTTGTCGGAAGCCACGGCGGCGTGTTCTTCGAGCAGATAGGTCGCGGCGACGCCGGCCGGTTGACCGCTGCCATGAATTCCGGGAACCCCGACGTAGACGAATACCGCGAGGACCGCGGCGACCGGCACGGCGATCATCGGACGCCACAGGGCGCGCAAACGATCGGCGAACGAAACCGGTTGGGGTAGCTCGCGCACGCGTTCCCAGACGCGGGCTTTGATGATCGAGGGAAACTCGAGCTCTTCGGCACGCGCCGCGTTCTGCAGCCAATCGCGCACCGACGCGGCTTCGTCGTACAGCGCGCGACAAGGCGCGCAGCTTTCCAAATGGGCGTGGATCGTCGCGTCGCGTTCGGGTCCGAGCGCGCCGTGGAGATAGTCGTCAAGGGTGTCGGCGTTGTAATGCATAGTTTTTACGATTGGGCTTGCTGCTGTTCGCGAATGACGAGTCGGCGGAGCAACGCGCGGGCGCGGTGCAGGCGAGAGCGTACCGTTCCGATCGAGCACCCCATGATTTCGGCAATCTCCTGATAGCTGTACTCCTCGATGTCGGCGAGGACGATAACTTGTCGCTGGTCGGTGGAGAGCAGGGAGAGCGCCTTGGCCAGCGGTCCGCCCAACTGCTCCGCCATATAGTCCTCGACGGGGTCCACCGCGAGCGGCTTCGACCCGCCGTACTCCTGGGGGGCATTGTCTTCCGGTATCTCTTCCTGGAAACGTCCTTTTTGCCGCCGAAGTTCATCCCGGTGCAAATTCGTCACGATCCGGTAAATCCACGATAGGAAGGACGTGCCGGGCTGAAACGACCGCCAGGCCCGGTATACGCGAATAAACGCCTCCTGGGTCAGGTCACGGGCGTCGGCCTCGTTCCCGGTCAGGCGGTAGGCGAAGTTGTATGTGGCCTTGCCGTACTGCTCCATCGCGCGTTCTAGGAACTCCGTCGCCTCTTGCGACGGCGGCTCGGGCGGTTTCCGCGGTACCCCCATCAGCCGTAGCCGGTTCGGGAGAAGAGCGCCCCGAGCCTTGGCTAGGGGATTTTGCCAACAGGGTCCCTGAATGGCAGTTAGGTGACCCTCACGCGCCCCCGAACGAGCATCCCGTTGGTCGCGTTGCTGACATCAGCCGTGCTGGCCATGCTGCTCGCCGCGCAGACGAGCCTGGCATGTACGGATAAGATCGCGCTGCCCGTGGCGGCGGGCGCGATGCCGATGATGCCGGGGATGGACATGAGCTCGATGCAGTCGCCGGGCCAGGGAATGATCATGATCTGCCCGATCGTGCTCGCGCTCATCGTCGCCAGCGCGCTCCTGACGCTGGCGGCGATCGCCATGCTGTGGAGCGATCCGCATCGGGCGCTCACGCAGCGTAGGATTGCCGGCGCCCTGGCGCAACTGCCGCCGGTCCGCACGGCCGCTACGCTGTTGGTCGGTGGCGCGAGCGCGGTCGCGGCGATGTTGGGCCTGGAACGTTCCGCGCCACCCGCATTGCCCGTTTGTGTCATGCTCGTCGCACTGCTCGTCCTCTGCGCCCTCGCTGCGACGGTGCTCGGCATCGTAGCCGGCCGTATCGTGCTTGCGCTTGGGCGCCGTCTCCTGGTCGCCCTCGTTGCCGCTATTGCATACGCCGCCGACGCGGCCGACGTGCACGTGCAGCGCGTCCCGCCCGTCGTCGATTTCGGCCACGCCGTTCCCGTGCTCGCCGCCGGTCGCGGCTTACGTGCCCCGCCGTCGTTCGTGCGCTAATCCATTGCCCCGTTCCGGGGCGTACTGTGCACAACTGACGGAGAACACATGACGACGCAATTTTTTCATGCGGTCGTCGGCGCCGGCATGGCGCTGACTATTGCGGCGACGACGCCGCAAACGATCGCCCACATTCACGGGACGATCGTGAAGATCGATCCAAAACGCAGCACCTTCATGATCCATCACGACCCGTTTCCGATGATGCCGATGGCGATGACGATGGAAGTGGAACCCGTGCGCCGCGCCGACTTACGCAAGCTGCACGTGGGTGAGGTCATCTACGCCACGATCGATACGTCGATCGTGCCCTGGCCGGGAACCGACATCCGCCCCGATCCGAAGCACGGTCGCTAACGATGAACGGACGATGGATAGCAGCGCTGCTCGCAGCGCTCGTATTACCTATGCTCTCATTGCCGGCGCAGGCCGCCGTGACCGGTACCGTGCGCGGCACCGTCACGATCGACGGCGCGGCAACCGCCGGCGTTCGCGTTACGATCGTGGGCGAGGGCACGACGGCGACGACGGTCACCGACGCAGGGGGCCGCTTCACATTCCAACAGATCGCGTTCGGGCGCTACACCGTGCGCGCGGAGAGCGCCGGCAAACCGGCCGCTCAGAGCGACGTCGACGTTTCGACGGATTCCGTATCCACCGTTGCGCTCGCGATCGGGGCGACCGCGGAGATCGGACGCACGGTCGCGACGACGCGCGGCGTCGGCGGAAATCCGGTATCCGTTGCCACGTTCACCAGCGCCGATATCGCGGCGATGCCCCAGTCGCAGAGCCTCAACCGGCTGGTGGAAACGGTTCCCGGCATCGTCGAGTTCTCGTTCGACGAACCGGTGGCACACGGCTTTCACGGCGTCACCTATGAAGTCGACGGCGCGCCGGTGCCGCTCACGACCAGCTCCAACTTCTCGGAGGTGATCGACCCCCGCAACATCGACTCGCTGGAGATCTTCACCGGGGCGTTCCCGGCAGAGTTCGGCGGCCAGCGCGCGGGCGCGGTGGTCAACATCGTGACCAAGCGCGACATCGACATCCCGAACGGTTCGCTCACGCAGTTCTCCGCGGGCATCGGAACCTACGGCACCTCGCAGTACGGTTTCTCGCAGGCTTCGCGGATCGGGTCGACCGACGTGTTCCTCGATGCGAACACGCAAGGGAGCAACCGCGGTCTCGATGCGCCGACGCAGGCGCAAGCACACGATGGCGCGAGCCTGTCGGATCTCTTCTTGCGCACCATCACGAACATGGGCCCGCACGACACGCTGGCGTTCAACTACTCCAACCAGTTCAACACCTATCAGATCCCGGTCAATCCAACGCTGACGCCGGTCGATTCGATCGTCAACGTGCCGGGCCAAGACGACGTACAACTCGAGTACACCAGTTTCGGCAGTGCAAACTACACGCACACCTCGGCCGGCGGTGCCTACGAGCAGGTCATCCCGTGGTTCCGCTCGAGCCGCGTCGTGTACGCGGGTGATCTTGCCGACGACGTGCTGGCGCTCGACTACGGCGCGAACGATTGTGCGCCGGCCGCACCGCCGTGTTCGCTCGACGGACTCGACTCCGATCGCCGCGCGACGTCGTTCGGATTGCGCACGGTCTACGGTCACGACAGCGGCAGCCACGCGTTCAAAGCCGGCATCGAAGGCTCGGTGGAAAATTTCACCAGCGCCGAGACGATCGTCACGGCCGGTGCGGCGCCGTTTCTCGACAATACCGCGCAGCACGGTTCCGCCTACGCTGCGTACGCGCAAGACAAATGGACGCCGACGGCGGCCTTCTCGCTCCAAGTGGGCCTGCGCTACGATGAGTCCGACGGGTTTGTACAAGGCAATCAAGTGCAACCGCGCATCGGCGCGAACGTACGCGTCGCGCCGGACACGACGTTCCATGTCTACTACGGGCGGCTCTACGGCGCACCGTCGCTCGAAGACACGCGGCGCGATGCCGACATCGTCGGCGGCGGATCGCCCTCGGACGCGTTACCGGTCTACGACCTGAAGCCGCAAACCGAATCGTACTACGAGGCCGGCCTCGCACATTCGTTCGGCAACGGCATCGAGGGTTACGTCAACGCCTGGCAGCGCAACGTGTGGAACGTGCTCGACACGACGCAGATCTTTCCGACGCCGATCTTCGCCGTGTTCAACAACGCGCTCGGGCTGGCGCATGGTCTCGAGTTGCGCCTCGAGGGCCGCCAACCGCATGCCAACTGGTACCTCTCGGGAACGTTCTCGCAGTCGGTCGCCGGCGGCATCTCCGGCGGAACGTTTCTCTTCCCGCCGTCCGCGATTTCCGACACGTCGCTGCAACCGGAGGATCACGATCAAGCCGTCGCGGTCAAGGACGGCTACGCGTGGCGGTTCGGCCGCGAGGGCGAGTACTCCGCATCGGTCGGCTCCGACTACGGAACGGGTTACCCGATCCAGTTCGAGAACGGCACCGGCCGGTTGCCGCCGCACCTGACGTTCGACGCGTCGATCGGCCGCAAGGCCACGCCGCATCGCCTCGGGGTGGCGCTGAGCGTCCTCAACCTGACGGGCTACCAGTACTTGATCAAGGTCAACAACGGGTTCAACACGACTCAATGGTCGGCCGGCGCCCAGGGCCTGCTCACGGTGACCGCGGTCCTCTAGTCACCCTGAGCTCGTCGAAGGATCGCCTCAACGTTTAATGAAAATGAGAACTCAGTCGCAATAACGAACGCGGCCCGGGTGGCGATCCTTCGAAAAGCTCAGTATGACATTAGGGGCGTAGTGCTCGCTGCTGCCCTCGCGTTGGCGGGATGCGGCGGCCCTACGGCCACGGCGCCGGCGTCTCCGGGGCATCTCGACGTTCTGACCACGACCACGCTGTTGGCCTCGCTGGCCTCGGACGTGGGGCACAACCGCGCCGTCGTCACCTCGCTGATGCCGGTCGGGGCCTCGCCGGAGACCTACGAGCCGTCCCCATCCGACATCGTCCGGGCTCACGACGCCGGCCTGATCGTCGAGAACGGCGCCGGCCTCGAAGCCTGGCTCGGCCCGATGCTGCGTTCCGGTGCCACGAAAACGCCGCTGGTGGATTGCAGCGCCGGCTTGCAGATCGTCGATGCGAACCCGCATCTGTGGCTCGATCCGCAGAACGCGCGTCACTACGTCGCCCAAATTCGTGACGCCATGATTGCGGCCGATCCGGGCGGCGCCCCAACGTATCGCGCGAACGCCGCGGCGCTCGACGCGCGGCTCGACGCGTTGAACGCGCGCATCGTCAAGGCGATCGCCACGATTCCGGCGGCCAACCGCAACATGATCGTGTTTCACAACGCGTGGCTGTATTACAACCGCCGCTATGGTTTACGTACGCTCGGTGCGATCGAAGAGGTTCCCGGCAGCGAACCGAGCGCCGGTCATATGGCGCAGCTGATCGACGCGGCTCGCGCCGCGCACGTGCGTGCGATCTTCGCCGAGCCGGAATACAACGCGAACCTGGTCAACGCGGTCGCGCGCAGCGCGGATATTCCGCGCGTTGCGATGCTCTACGATGACTCCGTCGGAACTTCGCCGCAGACGCGCGACTACATCTCGATGCTCGACACCGACACCGCGACGATCGTGGCGGCGCTCAAGTGATCGATGCCCTCACGGCACCCTTCCACTACGATTTCATGCAGCGCGCGTTCGTCACCGCGCTGCTCGTCGGCGGCTTGTGTTCGACGCTCGGCACGTACGTCGTCTTGCGCAAGCTCTCGTTCATCGGCGACGGCGTAGCGCACGCCTCGTTCGCCGGGATCGTCATCGCGTACATCCGCGGATTGAACTTCGAATTGGGCGCGGCGGTGGTTGCGGTGCTGACGGCGCTGGGAATCGGGTACATCAACCGGCGCGGTCACGTGTCGCTCGATACGGCGATTGGCGTCCTGTTTACGGGGGTTTTTGCCCTGGGCGTGTTTTTGATGAGCCAAGTGCGGACGTCGACCGTCGACCTCCAGGACTTCCTCTTCGGCAACATCCTCGGGGTCGGTCCGGACGATTTGTGGATCGATCTGGGTTTGGCCGCGATCGTTGCCGGGGCCGTCGCCTGGAACTACCGCGCGCTGCTGTTCACGGCGTTCGATCCGACGGTTGCTCGCGCGTCGGGGCTACCCGTCTTCTTCATCGATAACATGCTGCTGGTGCTCCTCGCGCTCACGATCGTGATCTCGCTCGAGTCGATCGGCATCATTCTCGTGGCCGCGCTGCTGGTGACGCCGGCGGCGGCCGCGGCCCAAGTGACGCGGCGCTTCGTTCCCATGCTGCTGACCTCCACGGCGATCGGCATCGGCAGCTGCGTGGGTGGTCTCTACATCTCATACTACGCCGGCGCGGCCAGCGGAGCGACGATCGTGCTGGTCGCCACGGCGACGTTTTTCGTGATGCTTGCGATCGGCCGGCAACGCCGCCGTACGAGCCCGGTGCCGTCCGCGCAATGAGCGCCGAGCGCAACACGCGGCAGCGCCGGACGATCCGCGACGTCGTCGAGCGAGCGGACCGGCCGTTGAGCACCGATGAGATCCTGGCCGGTGCACACGCGACGATCCCATCGCTCGGACGGGCGACGGTGTACCGCTCGATACGCGCGCTCTTAGATGAAGGCTGGCTCACCGCCGTCGACATTCCGGGACGCACGTCGCTCTACGAACGTGCCGGCAAAGCGCACCATCATCACTTCGAGTGCACGCAGTGCAAGCGGGTGTACGAACTCGACGGCTGCGCGAGCGAAATCCGCGGCGAGCTTCCGGCCGGGTTCGTGGCGACCGGACACGGCGTGATGATTTTCGGGGCTTGCGCCGCCTGCTCGCGGTTAAGTCGCTGAGCAGAACGATTAGCCGAATGGTGAAAATTTCTCCCTAGCGGGGCACGCTCGAAGAGTGATTGAGGGGGGAGGCTACCGGGCCAGAGGTGCCCGGAGAGTCCCCGACTGAAGACTGGCCCCCCACCCGTCCTTCGACGGGCTCAGGATGACAGAAAGAGAGAAGCTGTGTACCGCCCGCGCAACGCCTTCGAGTCCGCCGACACGGTCAACCGTGTTGTCGCGCTGTTGGTCCGCTTCCCGGAGCTGCACAGTATCCGCTCGAACCCGGCGGACGCGACGCTGACGCTCACGTACGCGGTCGACCGGCGTCTCGACGCGGCGGCGATGCGCGCGTTGGAAGACTTCGTGGGCGAACACGTGCGATCGTTCCACGCGCTCGGTGGTGATTCGATCGAACGCTTTGCCGTGACGTGCGAGCAGGATGTCAAAGTGACGTTCATCCACGTAACCCGGGATCTGGCCACGTTTTCGCCCGAAGAGCTGGCGCTGCAAGCGTCGCTGTTCGTCGCGCGCTTCGGCGACGGGCTGCTGACCAACCCGCAAGCCGAAGAAGCCGACGACGATGAAGCCGGAACGGGCGAAGAGTCGGTCGAGTTGGCGCTCGATGCGCTGCGCGATCCGGGTCAACGGCAGCGCCTGGTCGGCGTCCGTGAGGAGAAGCGGGTGATCGTGTACTTCGTTCATCCCGCCAAGCGCACGAAAGCACGGGCGCGATCCTAAAGCAAAATATCTCGATCCTGGCCATTGCCGACGTCGTCGGCGCTCCCGGTCGCGAGACGCTCGCTAAACATCTCCCGCTCGTCCGCGAACAGCACCACGTCGACGTCGTGATCGCCAACGGCGAGAACGCCGCCGGCGGCTTCGGACTCACGAGCCAGACCGCCGATGAGATGTTCGCGGCCGGGGTCGACTTCATCACGTCCGGCAATCACATCTGGGACAAGCGCGAGTTCCGCAACGCGCTCGACGAAACCGACCGCATCATCCGTCCCGCGAACTATCCGCCCGGTTCGCCCGGCCGCGGCAGCGGGATCGTCCAGGTCGACGGCGTGAGCGTCGGCGTGCTCAACGTGATGGGGCGCGTCTTCATGCCGACCGTCGACGATCCGTTTCGCGTCGCGCGCGAGATGGTCGACATGCTCCGCCACCAGACGCCGGTGATCGTCGTCGACGTGCACGCCGAGGCGACGTCGGAGAAGATGGCGATGGCCCGCTTTCTCGACGGTCAGGTCTCATTCGTCTACGGTTCGCACACCCACGTCCAGACCGCCGACGAACAGATCCTCACCGGCGGCACCGCCTACATCACGGATGTGGGCATGACGGGTCCGTCCGACGGTGTCATCGGAATGGAGACGGCCGGCGTGCTGCAGCGGTTCACGCAGGCCTATGGCGAACGGTTCAGCGTGCAGAAAACCGGGCCGCGTCAGTTTTGCGCCGTGCTCGCGACCGTCGAGGTTGCGTCGGGCCGGGCGCTGGACGTCAAACGGATCAACTTGAGGGGCCTGGCGTGATCGTCGACTTTCACTCGCACACGCGCGAGTCGGACGGTGCGCTTGCCCCCGAAGAATTGGTCGCGATGATGCGGGCGCGCGGCGTGCGCATCTTCTCGATTACCGACCACGATACGATGCGGGCCTACGGACAATTCGCCGCCGAGTTTGCGACGGTCGTGCCGGGGATCGAGATCAATACCACCTGGAACGACAACGAAGTGCACGTGCTGGGTTACGGCTTGCCGCTTGGCGAGGACACGCCGCTCGCGAACGTGTTGGCCGAGAACCGCGAGTTCCGGCGGACCCGGATCGACCGCATCACGGCCAACCTCACCGCGGCGGGCTACCCGCTCACGCGCGACGAGGTCGTGGCCGAATCCGACGGCGGGGACGCGCTCGGCCGGCCGCACGTCGCCAAGGCGCTGATCCGGAAGGGCCTGGCCAAGGACGTCCAGAGCGCGTTCGACCAGCTGCTCGTGCGCGGCAAGCCGGGGTACATGCCGTCGAACTACATCACGCCCGAGCAGGCCATCGACGTCATCCGGGAGAGCGGCGGGCATCCGGTGCTCGCACATCCCGGCCGTCTCAAGGACGAAGCGATCATCGACGAGCTGATCGCGTACGGTCTGGCCGGTTTGGAAGTCTTCTACCCGACGCACAATGCATCGCAGACCGCGATGTTCCGGGAACGGGCCACGAAGCACGGTCTCGTGATGACGGCCGGTTCCGACTTCCACGACATTCGCTGGAACACGCGCGGCGTCGGCATGGACGTCGATGAGGCCGACATCAAGCCGTTCCTCGATCTCGTTTCCGGATAAAGAAGTACCCGCTGCCGCACGTATATAAGGAGAAGCCCTATGACCGACGCTGAGATCAAACCGTACATCGGTAAACCCATCCGCCTCATTCTTGCCGACGGCCGCGTCCTCGCGGGCACGTTGCACTCACACGGCGACGAGGGTCACGGTCACGTGCACTACGCCGTCGTGTCGGATCCGATCAAGCAGGGCGGCGAGCCGGTCGTCGAGATGCTGCACGGCGGCGATCAGATCACCGAGATCTCCGACGCCAGCAACGATCCCGCCGCGGTCGAATAATCCCTAGCGGCCGTCGATCACCGCGGTAGCGCGCGATTCGGATTCGCGCGCCTCGCGGGAGAGGGCCGCTAGCCGGTCGCGTTGCTGCTGAACCGTCGCTTCGTCGGTGATGTAGCGGTGATTGACCTCGACGTTGGCCGCGCTAGCGTCGAACGCGGCGCGGGCGAAGTGCCGCGCGCAGTCGACGTCGCTCATTAGGTTTGCATTGTGTAGCTCCGCGGTTCGCGCCGTGAGGACGAACGCATCGCGCGCAAGCTGCGCCGATTCGAGCGGCGCTTCGGCCGCGCCGACCAGAGCCGCTTGTAGCGCATCGCGCCGCACGGCCTTTTCCGCGTCGGTCGCGCGCGGCATCGCTTGCGCTGCGACGACCGCCTGGAAGGCCGCTTCATCGATCGGGCGCAGTTCGACGAAACGCCGGCGCAGATCGTCGGCGTCCGCGGCGATCGCGGCCGCTTCCTCGTGGACCGATGCGAGCTTGGGCGAGGTCAGCGAGATACGGGCCACCATCGCACATAGCGCGGCCGCCAAGGCCCCGACCAACGTCGCAGCGCTGCCGCCTCCCGGCGTGGGCGCCGAAGAGGCCAGTGCGTCGAGGTAGGCTTCGAACTCCATGGCTGTCCCTTTGGCCCGTGGAGGCGCGCAAACCCACCCGCGGGCTGAAACGGATGCCGGGGTCATCGGATCGAAGACCAGTAGCGCCGTTTAAAGATTGTTTCAAAGATCAGCGGTGACAATACACACCCCCGTCCGCCCCAGCCTGTCCTGAGCTTGTCGAAGGATGCTGGGCCGGACGTGCTTTGAGATGAGATAATGGCAGTACTCGAACAACAAAAGGGCCACGTCAAAGACATCGGCCTCGCCGATCAAGGCAAAGACAAGATCGAATGGGCGGCAACGTTCATGCCGGTCCTCGCGCAGATCCGCGACCGCTTCGCAAAGACGAAGCCGCTGGCCGGCGTGCGCATCGGCGCGTGCCTGCACGTCACCACCGAAACGGCGAACCTCATGCTGGCGCTCAAGGCCGGCGGCGCCGAGATCGTGCTCTGCGCATCCAACCCGCTCTCGACCCAAGACGACGTTGCTGCGGCGCTCGTGAAGCATTACGAGATCCCGACGTTCGCGATCAAGGGCGAAGACGAGAAAACCTACTACTCGCACATCGAAGCGGTCATCGCGTCCAAGCCGCAGATGTCGATGGACGACGGCTGCGACCTCGTTACGACGATCTATACCAAGCACAAGGAGCTGCTCAAGGACATGATCGGCGGCTGCGAAGAGACGACGACGGGCGTCATCCGCTTGCACGCGATGGAGAAGGACGGCGTGCTGCCGTACCCGGTCGTTGCGGTCAACGATGCGCTCACCAAGCACATGTTCGACAACCGTTACGGAACCGGCCAGTCGACGCTCGACGGCGTCATCCGCGCGACCAACGTGCTGATCGCCGGCGGAACCGTGGTCGTCGTGGGCTACGGCTGGTGCGGCCGCGGCGTGGCGTCGCGTGCCAAGGGCCTCGGCGCGAACGTCGTCGTCACCGAAATCGATCCGCGCAAGGCGCTCGAAGCCGCGATGGACGGCTTCCAAGTGATGTCGATGGCTGAAGCCGCTAAGGTCGGCGATATTTTCGTCACCGTCACGGGCAACTATCACGTGATCCGTCAAGAACACTTCGAAGTGATGAAAGACGGCGCGATCGTCTGCAACTCGGGTCACTTCAACGACGAGCTCGACCTCGACTCGCTCGAGAAGATCGCCAAGAGCAAGACCAAGCCGCGTCAGTTCGTCGATGCATACAAGCTTCCCAGCGGCAAAACCGTGCGCGTGCTCGGCGAAGGACGCCTGATCAACCTCGCCGCCGGCGAGGGCCATCCGGCCGCGGTAATGGATATGTCGTTCGCCAACCAAGCGATGGCGGCGTCGTATCTGGCTCAGAACTACAAGAGCCTCGAGAAAAAAGTCTACTCGGTGCCGAACGAGATCGATGAAGAAGTCGCGCTGCTCAAGCTGGCCGCGATGAAAATCACGATCGACAAGCCGACCGCCGAGCAAGTGAAGTACATGGCATCCTGGAGCGAGGGAACCTAAATGGCATATCGCCGCCTTTTCACGTCGGAATCCGTTACCGAGGGCCATCCGGACAAGGTCGCGGATCAAATTTCGGACGCCGTGCTCGACGCGGTCCTCGCCGAGGACCCGATGGGGCGCGTCGCCTGCGAATCGTTTGTCATCACGGGCCAAGTGCACGTGGCGGGCGAGATCACGACCAAAACGTACGTCGACATTCCGAAGCTCGTCCGCCAGACGATCTCGGACATCGGCTACAATCATTCGCTGGTCGGCTTCGATGCCGAAACGTGCGGCGTTTCCGTGTCGATCGACGAACAATCGGCCGACATCGCGATGGGCGTCGACGAGTCGTTCGAAGTGCAGAACTCCGGTAACAAAGATCCGTTCGAACTGACGGGCGCCGGGGATCAGGGAATGATGTTCGGCTTTGCTTGCCGTGAAACGGCCCAGTTGATGCCGCTGCCGATCGTGCTCGCGCACGATCTCACCCGGCTGCTCGCCGCGGCGCGCAAGAACGGGACGATCAAGTATCTCCGTCCCGACGGCAAGTCACAGGTGACGGTCGAGTACGACGGCCAGACGCCCAAGCGCGTCGATGCCGTCGTGATCTCGACCCAGCACGACGACGACATTCCGCTGGATCTGATCCGGCGCGAAGTCACGGAGGCGATCATCGATGAGGTGATCCCGAAGGGGCTGCGCGACAACGATCTCCGCATCTTCGTCAACCCGACGGGCCGCTTCGTCATCGGCGGACCGAAGGGCGATGCGGGCCTGACCGGCCGCAAGATCATCGCCGATACCTACGGTGGGATGGCCCGCCATGGCGGCGGCGCGTTCTCCGGTAAGGACCCGACGAAGGTAGACCGCTCGGCCGCGTATGCCGCCCGCCACGTTGCGAAGAACGTCGTGGCTGCCGGTCTCGCGGAACGCTGCGAAGTGCAAGTTGCCTACGCGATCGGCGTCGCGCGTCCGGTCAGCGTGCTGGTCGAGACGTTCGGTACCGGCGTGATCCCCGACGAGAAGATCGCCGAACTCGTGACGGCGCACTTCGACTTGCGTCCCGCCGCGATCATCCACAACCTCGACCTGCGCCGTCCGATCTACAAACAGACCGCGTCGTACGGCCACTTCGGCCGGCTCGACCTCGATCTGCCGTGGGAGAAGACGAACAAAGCGGAAGAGCTGCGCGCGGCCGCGGGGCTCAAAGGCGGGGTCGAAAAGGAACTCGTCCGCGCGTAACTGCCTACGGAGGGACCCCTTGCGAAGGCCGTTTGGAAACAAACGGCCTTTGTTTTTGGAACAACGCCACCGACCGCGGTTTCGCTGGGTTTTGGCTGGCATGGCAGCTGTCGTTGGCCGGGAAAATCTTTTTGCGGACCGTTCGCTCGCGATTCTGCGCACGTTGTTCGGAGCGCGCTTCGCCCGTGATTTCGCCGTGGAGCTGTGGGATGGGACGCGCATCGACGCGACCGAAGCCCCGGTGTTCACGCTGAAGATCAACGAACCGTTTGCGCTTCGCGCGGCGTTCGCACCGCCGCTCGACCTCAGTCCCGGACGGGCGTTCGTCGAGAAGTGGATCGACATCGAGGGCGACGTCGAAGCCGCGATCCAGACGATGGAACGCGCGATCGGGGCGTTCCCGCGACTCGCGCTGCCGAAGATCATCGCGCAACTGCTGCAGCTCCCGAAGCCGCCGGCAGCAACGGAAGACGGCGTGCAGTTGAGCGGCAAACGTCATACGAAAGAGCGCGACGCGGATGCGATCGGCTTTCACTACGATCAACCGATCGCATTCTATCGCGCGTTCTTGGATGCGCGTATGGTCTACTCGTGCGGCTACTGGGACGAGGGCATAAAAACGCTCGATGAGGCCCAAGTCGCGAAGATTGATCACACGCTGCGCAAGGTGCGGCTGCGTCCCGGGGAACGGTTGCTCGACATCGGCTGCGGCTGGGGCGCACTGGTTATTCGTGCCGCGCAGCAGTTCGGTGCGCACGCGCTTGGCGTGACGCTCAGCAGCCGTCAGCACGAAGAAGCGCAACGCCGCATCGCCGAGGCCGGCGTCGCCGACAAAGTGCGCGTCGAGCTGCGCGACTATCGCGATCTGCGCGGTGAGACCTTCGATAAGATCGTCAGCGTCGGGATGGTCGAGCACGTCGGGCGCGAGCGGCTCGCAACGTATTTCCGCACGGCCTACGACGCGCTGCGCGACGGCGGACTCTTCCTCAACCACGGCATCACGCAGCAATCGCGCGACGGAAAGGGTTATCGCGTCAGCGGCTTCATGGACCGCTACGTGTTTCCCGACGGCGACCTCGTCAGCGTCGGGACGACGCTGCGCGGCGCCGAAGCAGCCGGCTTCGAAGTGCGCGACGTGGAGAATCTGCGCGAACATTACGCGCGCACGCTGCGCGCCTGGTACGCCAACCTGGAAACGCGGCGCGACGAGATCATCGCCGCGACCGACGAGCGCACCTACCGCATCTGGAAGCTCTACATGGCCGGCAGCGCGAGCAACTTTTGGCGCGGTCAGATGGGCCTGATCCAAACGCTCCTCGCGAAAACCGAAAACGGCGGCCCCGCCAACATCCCCGCCACCCGCCGCGACCTCTACGCCTAAATTGTCATCCCGAGCTTGTCGAGGGATCGCCACTCAGCGACATCGATCGTAGCGAATAGCGATAGACGTTCGTTTCCCGGAGGACGAAACCGAGCTGATGATATAACGCGTTCGCCGCGATGCGGCTTGGTGCGGATGTCAGATCGACCGTAACGGCTTCCAGTTCGTTGGAGACTCGAAGAGCGTGCTTCACGAGCATGGCTGCTAGGCCTCGTCTGCGATGAGCTTCATCGACGATGACATCTTCGATTCTCGAGCGGATGCCGCTAAGAAGATGCGACCTCGTCAGCGTGAGAATCCCGGCCAGGCTGCCGTCGAGATAGGCACCGAAAACGTACACCCCTGAATCGGAGAGTATGCTTCGCAACCGGTCGGCATCAAGCGAAGCACCCGCGCGAAGCTGATTGAGAAGGTGGCCTATCGGTTGTGCTAGTGCATCCGCATCGCTCGGGTGAAATTGGCGAATCTCCATCTAGCCGCCGGCTTTTTTTACTCGGCGGTTGCGTTCGGTGAAGTAGGCGATGATGGTGTCGCGGTGATCGCCTTGGAGTTCGACGACGCCGTTTTTTGTGGTGCCGCCGGTGCCGCAGCGGCGGCGCAGGTCTTTGCCGACGGCGTCGATTTCGTTCGGTAGCAGACCGTGCACGAGGGTGACGTGACTGGCGCGCCGTTTCTCGCGGAAGACGCGAATCGTCCCGTCGTCGGGCACGGTGTTTTTCGCCGCAGCGGGCGCGGCTTTGCGCGGGCCGGCCTTCGGCAACGGCAGCGAGCCGTCGGTGGAGTAAACGAGAACGCGTTCGTCCTTCACGCCGCTGTTACGGAAGCGGTTTGGTCTCGCCCGCTTGCAAGGGCGGCGTGTGGATCGCGACCATCTTGATGTGGCCGCTCGTTTCGATCGTTCCGCCGTGCGGTGTGTTGTGCGGGATCAGCAGCATGACGCCGGGTTTGAGCGCGACTTGCTTGTCGCCGAGCCATTCCGTTCCGGTGCCCTCCACCACATACTGGATCTCATCGGCATTCATGTGCAGATGCTTGCCGGCCGGGCCCATCTGCACGTCGACCGTGGCGCCGTCTTCCGACACGTAGTTCTTGGCATGAAGCGGGCTGTTGGGCGCAACCGCGGCCAAGTCGGCGTAGCCGAGCGCGGCGACATCCACCACCTGCGGCGTCATCGGGACCGAAGCGGCGGCGGCGGGCGCGGTCACGTGCGCGACGCCGAAGCCCGCGCCGAAGGCGAGCAGCACCGCGACGAGCGTGGTGGCGAGATGTTTCATGGCGTGCTCTGCGACGTGATGGCGGCGAGTTCATGCAGGCTCGCAATCGTCCAGCGCGGCGCGGGACCGAACGTCTCCGCCGGCGCGCCGGCGCGGTTGCACCAGGCAACGTTCATCCCGAAAACTGCGGCGCCGGTTGCGTCCCAACCGTTCGAGGTCACGAACAGCAGCCGCTCCGCGCTCACGCCGAAGTGCGCGGTTGCCAGCGCGTAGACGCGGCGGTCCGGTTTGAACACGCCGGCCGATTCGACGCTGAGCACGGCGTCGAGCAAGTCGGCTAGGCCGGCGTTGGCTGTTGCCGTCGCAGCCGTCGCGGGCGTACCGTTGGTCAGCACCGCGCAGCGCACGCCGGCCGCGCGCAGTGCGCGCAGAGCCGGCGCCGCATCGTCGAACGCCTGCAGGCCGAACCACGCGTCGAGCAGGCGTTTGCGCCGCAGCAAATCGAGGGTCACGCCGAACTTCGCGGCGGTGTAAGCCAACGCACGCGCGGTGATCGAGTCGAAGTCCTCGTGCAGCCCCATCACCGCGGCTGCGAACGAATACGCGATCTGTTTGTCGCGCCAGGCCGTAACGAAGTCGGCCGGATCCGTCGCGACCCCGGCCGCGGCATCGTTCAGCGACGCGATGTCGAGCAGCGTGCCGAACAGATCGAAGACGACGGCGGCGGGTTTCATGCGGCTATGCAACCGGTTTCGCTTACGCGGGGTTCCAGCGACGTGACCTCGCAACCGGGCACAATGGCCATGCCGGCCGCCGATCCGCAAGCCGTCGAAGCGATCGCCGCTATCGGCCGGTTTGCATCCGCACGCGGGTGGGTCGCGGCGACCTCGGGCAACTTCTCGTGCCGGCTCGATGCCGGGCACGCGCTGCTCACGCGATCGGGGATCGACAAGGGCGCGATCGGCGCGGGCGACGTCGCGGTCGTGCCGCTGGCCGGCCCGATTCCGGCCGGCATGTCGGCCGAGACGCCGCTGCACCTCGCGCGCTATCGGGCCTCGGCCGCGATCGGCGCGATCGTGCACGTGCACACCGTTGCGGCGACCGTGCTCTCGCGCGCCGATCTGAAGCTCGGTTACGTGCGCCTGCGCGGCTTCGAGATGCAGAAGGCGCTGAGCGGAATCACGACGCACGAGAGCGTCGTCGACGTGCCGGTGTTCGCCAACAGCCAAGACACGACGGCGCTCGCGGCAACGGTGGAAAGCCGCCTCGCCGGGGACGACGCCGTGCCCGGGTACTTGCTCGCCGGCCACGGACTCTATGCTTGGGGCGCAACGATGGGCGATGCGCGCCGGCACCTCGAAGGCTTGGAATTCTTGCTGACTTGCACGCTGGAAGAACGGAAACTGCAACGATGACCACCGTCACGCTTCTCAGGTCGAAGCTCAACGTATACGACGA
Organism: Vulcanimicrobiota bacterium; assembly: GCA_003164495.1. Taxonomy (GTDB): domain Bacteria; phylum Vulcanimicrobiota; class Vulcanimicrobiia; order Vulcanimicrobiales; family Vulcanimicrobiaceae; genus Lustribacter; species Lustribacter caenicola. Next base: position 21,579 of record PLTN01000170.1, on the reverse strand, counting down.
GAACGCGCCCGCGAAACCGCTGGTCGCGACGACCGACGGCGCCGAGATCGCGCGCCTGCTGGGCGAAGTCGGCGTACGCTTCGAACGCTGGACCGCCGAAGCGGAACTCGCGCCCGATGCCGATTCCGACGCCGTGCTCGCCGCGTATGCAAGTTCGGTGAAACGCGTGCAAGCCGACGGCGGCTACGGCACGGTCGACGTGCTTCGCCTCGCGAAAGGCACCCCGAACACGGCACCCATGCGCGCCAAGTTTCTCGACGAGCACATCCACACCGAAGATGAAGTGCGGTTCTTCGTCGAGGGTTCCGGCGCGTTCTATCTGCACCTGAGCGGCAAAGTGTATCAGGCGATCTGCGTGCGCGGCGACTTGATCAGCGTTCCGGCCGGCACGCCGCACTGGTTCGATATGGGACCCGATCCCGAGTTCACCGCGATCCGCTGGTTCAACAACCAAGAAGGCTGGGTACCGCAGTACAGCGGAACCGCCATCGCCGCGCAATTTCCAAAGTACGAGTGATCGTTACCAGCGCGATCCTCACCGACATCGAGGGCACGACCTCGGCGATCAGCTTCGTCAAAGACGTGCTCTTTCCGTACGCCGACGAACGGCTGGATGCATACGTCGCCGCGCATCGCCACGATCCGATCGTCGTCAAAGCGTTGAGCGAAGCGGTGGTCGAGATCGGCGAAGGCGCGATCGGCGATGCGGCCATCCTCGCACATCTGCATGCATGGATCCGCGAAGACCGGAAGTCGACGCCGCTCAAGACGCTACAGGGCCTGATCTGGCACGTCGGCTACGAGAACGGCGAATTGCTCGGTCACGTCTATCCCGACGTTCCGCCCGTGCTGCGGGCTTGGAATGACGCCGGCATCGAACTCTACGTCTACTCCTCGGGTTCGATCGTCGCGCAGAAGGTGCTGTTCGCGCATACGTTTGCGGGCGATCTCAGGCCGCTCTTCACCGATCACTTCGATACGACGACCGGCCCCAAACGCGAAGCCGCATCCTACGCGGAGATCCTGGCGGCCACGGGCTTCCATTCGAGCGAGATGCTCTTTCTCTCCGATACGGAGGAGGAGCTCGACGCCGCACGCGCGGCCGGTTTACTGACCGCGCGTTTGCTGCGGCCGGCCGACACGCCGCCCGGTGCGACGAGCGCGCACCCGTCTTACGTGGACTTCGCCGCGCTTTCGGCGGACGTCGCCGCCGCGTAGTCCGGCAACAGCGCGCGCACGGCCGTCGTCGCCAGCGTGACCGAATTCTCCAAGCCCAGCACCTCGGTGTTGAGCACGAGGTCGTAGAGCGCGCAATCGTAGATGTGCGCGTTGAAGTAGTGCTGTTGATAACGCGCGCGGGCTTCGTCGGTCGACTTGACGCGTCGCGCCGCTTCGTCGGGCGCGATGTTGTAGCGGCGGGCGAGCTGCTCGACGCGCCACTCCTTGCCGGCCTGGAGCAGAATCGAGAGGACCGGGATGTTCGTCGGGCGCCAGCCCAGCATGCTCACGCCGCCGTGCCCGATCACGACCACGTGCCCCTGCTGGGCCGTTTCGAGCACCAGCGCGCGCACCGCGTCGATGATCTGTTCGTCGGGCATCTGCAGGGTGGAGGCGCCGGGCACCAGCGCGGTCGCGCGTGCCAGCGTGGCGATCAGGCTCTCTCCGAACTTCGGCGGCTGCTCGAGGCGGCGCTGCAGATAGTCGCTGGAGAACTGGTAGCGCTCGGTCAACTGGGCGAAGAACCAGCGCTCATCGAGGAGCGCGGCATTCAGCGCCTGGGAAAGGGCTTCGCCAAGCGTTCCGCCGCCGGCACCGAGTTCACGCGAGATCGAGACGATCATGCGCTTCAAGAATACCCGGTTTAGCGCCGCTCCGATAGTACCGCGCGCGAGCCGAGCAAGTTGAGCGCCGGCAGCAGAAACGCAAACCCGGAGATGCCATTACCGCGCGCGTCCCCAACGGTCGGCGATGACCCCGCCCAGGATCGAACCGGGAACCATCCCCACCAGCACCAGCAGGCGAATCACGCCGAAGACGCGGCCATCACGAAACGAAACCCGGCCTGGACGTCGCGAGCGATCACGGCCAACGGCGGGAACCCGCCCGGGCGCTCCGGCCCGAACGAGGCCACCGAGGCGATCAGGTTCACGCCTTGTTCGGTCGCGACCAGAGTGGCGACGGCGGCCTTGGCGCGATCCTTGCCCAGCAGAAACGGGATGCCGGATGCCTGGGCGCCGAGGGACCATGTAAACGTTCCCAAGTTCTGCGGCGAGTGGAAAGGCGCGTTGCGCGCAGGCCGTCAATAGAGCAGGGGACGCTAATGAAACATGGTTTCGCAAGGGTACTGTTTTGCCCGAGAAACACCTCTTGGCACGTTAACCAAGAGTCGGCGCGGCCATTGCTGAATAGTATGTCCCTGGTAGAACACTCATCGCTTAGAGAGTCGCGTCGGACAATTACGTATATCGCCCGCGTATTCGCATCGGAGTCGGGAGGATCGAGATGGTAGTCGCGATCATCGACACCAGCGAAACGAACCAGAAAGCTTACGCTCACATTCTTTCACGCATCGCCGACGTGAAGGTGAAGCCGTTTACGTCTCCGGATGCGGCGCTGGTCTGGTGCGGTAAACAAGAACACGATCTCGTCATCCTCGACTACCGCATGGGGCAAGTCGAAGGCATGGACGGGCTCGACTTCGTCAGGGCGTACAACAAGGCGCACGGCGATTCGCAAACGCCGCTCGTGATGATCACCGGTGAAAAAGACCGCGAGATCCGCCATCGCGCGCTCGAATTCGGCGCCAGCGATTTTCTGAATAAGCCGGCCGACCCGGTCGAGTTTCTCTCGCGCGTGAAGAACCTGCTCGCGTTGCGCGAGAGCCGCAAGAAGCTCGAGAGCTACGCGGCTTCCTTGGCTGCCGACGTTGCTCGCGCAACCCAAGAGATCGCCGACCGTGAAGAAGAGACGATCAACCGGCTCACGCGCGCGGCGGAATTCCGCGATAGCGAAACCGGTTTGCACATCGTGCGCATGGGGAAATACGCTGAGGTGTTGGGCCGCACGCTCGAACTCGATTCCGAAGACCAACGGCTGCTGCGCTTGGCCACTCCGATGCACGATATCGGCAAGGTCGCGACGCCCGACGGCATCCTGCTCAAAGAGGGCCCGCTCAATCCCGACGAGTGGGAGATCATGAAGCGTCACGCCCGCGCCGGCTACGACATTCTGGTCGGCAGCTCGTCGAAAGTGCTGCAGTTGGCCTCGCAGATTGCGCTGCGCCATCACGAACGCTGGGACGGTACGGGCTATCCCGATCATCTGCGCGGCACGCAAATTCCGCTGGCGGCGCGCATCGCGGCCGTCGGCGACGTGTTCGACGCGCTGATTTCGAAGCGTCCGTACAAGCGCGCGTGGACGACCGACGAAGCGCTGCGCGTCATTCAGAAATCGTCCGGTTCGCATTTCGACCCGATGGTCGTCGACGCGCTCAATGCGAGCTGGAATCAGTTTCTCGACATTCAGAAAGAGTACGCGGACACCGGTCACGCGGCATGATCGATCTGCGCCGCATCCGCTACGTGCGTGTCGGCACGCCCGACTTGGGCGAAGCAACCGATTTTGCCACGAAGGTGCTTGGCCTCGAGCCGGCCGGCCGCGAGCGCGGCATGGCGTACTTCCGCAGCGACGAACGCGACCACACGATCTGCTACGTCGAAGGCGATCCGGCGCGGCATTCGGTCGCCTTCGAAGTCTCGGAGAGCGCCGATCTGCAGGCGATAGCGGCTGAAATCGAACGTGTCGGTTACCCGGTGCACGCCGGCACGGCGGCCGAGCGTGAAGCGCGGCGCGTGTTGGATTTCATCGCGTTCAAGGATCCGACCGGCAACGAGATCGAGATCGTGTGGCGCGCACAGTACGCTACCCGGCGATATTTTCCGTCGCGGGATGCCGGAATCACCGGCTTCAGCCACATCGGTCTGCATACGAACGACGCCGGGCGCGACGAGAAATTCTGGACGCAGGTGTTCAACGCACGCGCGAGCGACTGGATCGGCGACGCGCCGCTGTTGCGCATCAACCCCGTCCACCACTCGATCGCGCTCTTCCCAAGTTCGCACGTGGGCGTGCAGCACATCAACCACCAGGTCGAGTCGATCGACGACGTGATGCGTTCCTGGTACCTATTGCGCGAACAGCGCGGCATACGCATCGTGTTCGGTCCCGGCCGCCACCTCTCGTCGGGTGCGGTGTTCCTGTACTTCGAAGGCCTCGACAAAATGGTCTACGAGTATTCGTGCGGCGTGCGGATCATCGAAGACGAAGCGACGTACGTTCCGCGTCAGTTGCCGTTCACGGCCGAGGCGTTTTGCATGTGGGGTGCCAAGCCCGATATCGTCGAATTCCGCGCGCCCGACCCGCTCGTCACCTTGTAGGCCCGGCCGTCCATGATTGCGCCGGAAGCTGCCGTCGATTGGAGCGACTGGTTTGCCGGTCGCGTGTCGCGCATGTACGCCTCCGAGATCCGCGAGCTGCTCAAGCTGCTCGAACGGCCGGATGTCGTTTCGTTTGCCGGCGGCATCCCCGATCCGGCGCTCTTTCCGATGGACGCGATTCGCCGGGCGTATAGCGAGATTCTCGGCGATCCGGTGTTGGGTACGTCGTCGCTGCAGTATTCGGTCAGCGAGGGCTACGGGCCGCTGCGGCGTTGGATCGTCGACTACATGCGCCGCCGCGGCGTGCCGTGCGAGCTCGAGAACATCGTCATCACGTCGGGTTCGCAGCAAGGCCTCGACTTCATCGCGAAGCTGTTCATCCATCCGCGCGATACGGTGCTCGTCCAGGAACCGACCTACCTCGGCGCGCTGCAAGCCTTCAACGCCTACGAACCGCACTACGACGTGCTCTTCCGGGAGAAGGCCGCCGAATATCGGCGCAAAGCGGCCGAGAACGGGGGACGCGTAGCGTTCGCGTACGTCGTGTCGGACTTTGCCAACCCGTCGGGTGAAACGCTCAGCCTCGCGGACCGGCGCGCACTGCTCGACCTGGCCCAAGAGTTGCACGTGCCGGTGCTGGAAGATGCAGCCTACGAGGCGATCCGCTTCGAAGGCGAACCCGTGCCCGCGCTCGCCGCGCTCGCGATCGAGCGCAGCGGAAGCATCGAGCGCAGCCGTGTGATCTACTGCGGGACGTTTTCGAAGACCGTGTGCCCCGGTTTGCGCGTGGGCTGGATTTGTGCCGCGCGCGACTTCGTGGGCAAGATCGTGCTCGCGAAACAAGGCGGCGATCTGCACTCGGCAACGATCAACCAGATGGTCGTGCACCGCATCGCGAGCACGATGTTCGACGAGCACGTGCGCACGCTAGTGACGCCGTACCGGCGCCGGCGCGACGCGATGCTGGGCGCGCTCGCGGCGAAAATGCCGGCCGGCGTGACGTGGAGTAAACCCGAAGGCGGGATGTTCGTTTGGGTGACGCTGCCCGAGGGCATGGACGGCGCGGAACTGCTCGAGCGCTCGCTGCTCGAAGAACGCATCGGGTTCGTACCGGGCGGCGCGTTCTCGCCGAACGGCGCGGTGCGCAATACGATTCGTCTGAACTACTCGCTCGCGCCGGAAGACGTGATCGCCGAAGGCGTCGCGCGCCTGGGAGACCTGGTCAGCCGAGCGTTGTAACGAGGTCGGCCGCGGTCAGTTTCTTGTCGATCGCGTTGTACTTGTACATCGCGGCAAGGACCGGATCGAGCAGCTTCGCGTCGAGCGAGGTGGCGTACTGGCAGCGGCCCATCGTGCTGACGGCACCCGGGTCCATCTGTGCCCACTTGGCGAGGATCTTGCCCGACGCCGCGTGGTTGGCGTTCGCCCAGCGCGCCGTGTCGTAGACGCAGGCGACGAAGCGCCGGATGATGTCGGGGTTTTTCTTCACGTAGTCGGTGGTCGCAAACCAGTTCGCGATCAGGAATTGAGGGCCCAGCGCATCGTAGGCGTCGGCGAAGACGCGCAGCGTCTTGCCGCGCACCGCGGAGAGGAACGGCTCGCCGATGATCGCCGCGTCGAACGTGCCGCGATCGAGTCCGGCCGCCATCTGGTTCATCGAGAGCTCGACGAACTTCACGCTGTTCGGATCGACGCCGCTGCGCGCGAGCCACGCGCGCGTGCCGACTTCGGTGAGATCTTTCAGCGCCGTGACGGCGATCGTCTTCCCGGCCAGATCCGCGGGCTTCTGAAGCGGTGAATTCAACGCCACCATCAATACCGTGGTAGGATTGCTCGCGGTGTACATGCCTGCGCCGGCGATGAGCGTGAACGGCGCGCCGTGCGCAATGGCCGTGGCCAGGTTGCCGGTGTTGGACAGACCGATGTCGAGCGCGTTGCCGCCGGCCGCAACGAGAATAGCGCCGCCGGAATTGAAGACCTGCTGATCGACGTTGAGGCCCGCTTTGGTGAAGAAGCCCATGTCGGTTGCGTAATAGCCCTCGGCGAACGTGTCGGCGTTCCCAACGCCGATGCGCACCGGCGGCCCCTCGGCCCGCGCGGGCGTGCTCGCAGCGGCTGCGCCGGCCAATGACGCCAATGCGCCGAGGGCCGCGCGGCGATCGATGGGCTGCAAGCTATGCGACGCCGGCCGGCTCGCGCTGCCGGTGTTGCACGAACACGTCGACGATCTCGGGACCGAGCGGGCAGAAGCGCCCTTCGTGGCGGCTGAACATCGCCCGCAGGTTGGTAATCGCAAAGCCCTCGCCGCGCGCGCCGTCGGGGCTCAGGTCGCCTTGCGTGCGTTCGAATTCGAGCGGCAGCTCCATCGTCTCGGGCTCCGCGCCGCGGAACACGTTCATCGGATCTTCGCCGTTCTCGATGCGCTTGAGTTCGCGGCGCAGCATGTTGCGGTAGACCGTCACGCCGCGGTCGGTCGAGCCGAGCGCTTCGAGGGAGCGATCCGCGATCGGGCCTTGCGTGATCCACGCCATGATATCTTGCGCGTGGATCGAGTCGAGGAAGTACCCTCCGCGCTCGTCCGTGTAGGGCACGTCGTAGGTGTGCACGGTGCCGGCGAGATGCGCCGGGATCGTCAGTTCGGCGGGCGGCACGATGACGTGATACCACAGGTGCAGCGTGTGCGTGTCGTCCATCGGCACGCGGAACTGATAGCGCATGTGACACGCCTCTTCGCTGGCGTTGCCGACGAGCAGCGTGGTGGGAAACACGACCGGGTGGCCGATCTTCCAATCATCGCCCTCTTCCGTATGCCCTTCGATCACGCGGCGCTTGATGATGCCGTACGGAAATTCATCGAAGGCGGTCTTGAGATGTTTGCGCGTGAACTTGGTCTTGAAGTTCTTGTGCTCGAGCACGAACTCGAACAGATGGCCGTGCAGCCATTCGGTGTGGACGGCGTCGACCGAGTTCTCCATGATCTGCAGCCAGTTGCACGGGATCACCGCGCTGCCGAGCAGCCGGATCGCGTGCGGCGAATCGATGCCCGCCAACGGCGGAACGTTCGGTGCCGGTAACGGGCCCATGTACGCCCACAGCAGACCGCCGCGCTCCTCGACCGGATAGCCCGCGATCTTCACGCGGTCTTTGAACGTGCTGTCGGCCGGCTCGTTCGGCTGGTCTAAACATTTGCCGGTACCGTCGAATTGCCAACCGTGATACGGGCAGCGGATGCCGTCCGCTTGCGGGATGCCGTAGAGGAACGATGCGCGGCGATGCGGACACGCCTCTTCGATCAAACCGAAGCGCCCGCTACGGTCTTTGAAGAGGACGAGCGATTCGCCGAGCAGGCGGACGGACTTCGTCCAGCGCTCGCTCATCTCCGAGGCCGCTGCGACCGGTTGCCAATAGCGGCGCATAAGCGCGCCCATCGGGGTACCGGGACCGACGCGGGTCAGCCGTTCGTTCTCTTCCTGTGTCAGCATGATTCGAGTCTAACGCGGCCGGCAAGGTTTGTCCAAGGGTTACCGTGACGGACGAAGGAGATTCCCGGTGTGCGACAGTTGCGAATCGGGATGGCGGGGCTGGGTCAAGGGGCGGCGAGTACGATGCCCGCGATCGACGTGATGCCCGAGTACGCGCTCGTGGCGGGCGCCGACATGAACCCCGCGATGCGGGCCGGCTTTCTCGCCACCTACCCCGGCACCAAGACCTACGAGACGGTGGCGGAGATGTGCGCGGCCGGCGACGTCGATGCGGTGTGGGTCGCGACGCCGAATCGCTTTCATTGCGAGCACGCGATCGAGGCCATGCGTCACGGCAAGCACGTCGTGGTCGAGAAACCGATGGCGGTCGACATGGACGAGGCCGATCGCATGGTGGAGACGGCCGAGAAATACGGCGTGCGTCTGGCGTGCGGGCACACGCGCAGTCTCTCGATATGGAATCGGGCGATGCGGCGCATCGCGCTGGGCGGGGCGTTGGGCGCGGTTACCGCGATCCACATCTGGGCGTATACCGATTGGCTCATCCGGCCGCGTACGGCCGACGAACTCGACCCCGAACAAGGCGGCGGCATCGTCTTTCGCCAGGGGCCGCATCAGATCGATACGGTCCGTTTGCTCGGCGGCGGGCTCGTGCGCAGCGTGCGGGCGCAAACCGGACGCTGGCTCGAAGCGCGGCCGGTGCCGGGATACTACACGGCCTTTCTCGAGTTCGAGGACGGCACGCCCGCCACGATCATGCACAACGGCTACGGGTATTTCGTGATGTCCGAACTCTATCCGTGGGTCGCGGCGGAGGAGCGGTTCACCGACGCCGACCGCGCGCGCATGCGCCGCGACTTGCTCTCGGGTACGCGCGACGAAGACAGCGAGAAAGCCGACTGGCGCATCGGCGGGCGCCGCGATCCGACGAAAAAGAAACATACCGGCCGGCCGGGTTGGAAGCCGTTCGATCTGGGACCGGTTGAAGTGAGTTGCGAGCGCGGCGTGATGCGTAGCGCGGAAAACGGGATCGTCGTCTACAGCGATCGCGGCCGCGAAGAACTCGACTTGCGCGATCTGCAGCGTCCCGAAGCCGATCCGTCAGGCGGACTGACGCTCGCGATTTTGGGCGAACTCTACGACAGCGTCATCCATGGACGCCCACTCTTCCATGACGGCGCGTGGGGCCGGGCGACCCTGGAGGTCGTACTCGCGCTGATCGACTCCGCGCGCGAGCGGCGCGAGATTCTGCTCTCGCGCCAAGTCGCAATGCCCGAGGACTACGACCAACTACTTCCACTGCCGGCGGCTTGGGCGTAGCCCAAACGCGACGGATTCACGGAACGTGAATCCACTAAAGGTGGAAGTTTAGGCCGCTCGCGAGGTAGTGGGCCTTGGCGTTCGACACCGGGTTGAACGTCGTGCCGAGGCCGACGTCGAAGGTCGTGTTCTTACGGATCCGTTCGTTGATCGCGACGTCGCCGTATGATTGCGCGACGGAATGACGCGTGACGATGCGCGTCCCGATGTCGGTGGAGAATTGGGTCGCGACGCTGGAATCGTAAGCCATTCGCACGGCCGCCGCGGGCGAGATTTGATTGAAGCCGACTTGGCGTGAGGACGAGCCGGTAGCAATGGCCGAGAGCGTCGCACGGGGCAGAAGGTGGTAGCCCACGGTGAAATCGAGCACGTATCGGGGTTGCGCTTGGTTGACGGTGAAGCGCGAACTCGGCGGCAAGACTTCGGTGCCGAACGCCGCTGCCATGCGCGCGTTGGCGATGACGGTGTAATTCAAACCGTAACCGAGCTGCGTCCGCGGATAGAGGCCGGCGCCGTTGAGTCCCGACTCCGCGACTTGCGAAGGCAGATCGACGACCACCTCCAGCCGGCGCACGATACCGGTGCGCAGACGGAACAGGGGATACGCGGCGAGCGCCGTGCCGCCGACGCGCGATGCGTTCTGATAATAGAGTGTTTCGATGAGCAGCGATCCGGGCGCGACGGTGCACGGTGCGGCGACGCCGCTGAGATCGTCGGTTGTGAACGCCGGGTTCTGCGTCGTGCACGCGCTGGGCGGGAGATTCGCTAACGTGAAGTCCGGCGTCTGCGCGTTTACCCGAGCGGCGCCGATCGCGGCGACGAATAAGAAAACCGGAAGCGGCATAAGTCGGCGCATCTCGGTGCACGACGTTGCGGGCGCGCGAGCGCCGGACCTGTCACCGACTTGCTTTGTACCAAAGTTTTACTTTGGCGTACCGCCGGGCTTGCTCAAAACGATGAAAGTCTTTGCCGCGGGATCCCAGCGGTCGACGACGATGGCTTGCGCCCCGATGCCGCGCTGACCGCCATCGCGGAAATCATACAGACCGTTTACGCCGGCGAACCCGTGCAGGTTCTCGATGTACTCGTGAATTTGTTGCGCGGTCGGATCCGGCCCAAGGTGCGCGTACGCGCTCAACACGATCATCAGTGGATCCCAACCCGTCACGGACGCTGCGTCGGGTTTCAAGTTCGCACCCTTGAGCGCGCGGAAGAAGACTCTTTGCGCGTCTTGGATCGGACCCGGGCGCACGTCGCCTTCGATCATGGCGCGGTACGATGGGAAGTCCAATTCCTTCGGCATGATCGAGGCGAACTGCGCCATCTCCTGATAGAGCATGTTGCCGTTGACGGCGACGATCGGGATATCGAGCCCGACGTCTTGGATGCCGCGCAAGATCGTGCCCATCGGCGTGCCGACCGTCCCAGTAAGGAGCACCTGCGGATCGGCCGCCTTCAGGCGCGCGATCTGGGCCGACGTGCTGAGATCGGTGGGGTTGAAGTGTTCGTTCCCGACGATTTGGAGTTTCTTGTTTTCCGGCCGGCCGAGGACGTTGAGGTAGCCGGCTTCGAACGCGTGCCCGGTTGCATCGGTCGTCGACAAGATGGCGAAGCGGGTCATGCCCTTTTCGCGGAAATACCGGATGAGCGCGGCGGTGAGATCGGCGGCGCTGGCCCCGGCCGTGAAGACGTAGCTCCCGGGCGGCGCGGTGACCGGCGGCGAGAGACAGAAGTTCACCGGTCCCTTTTGCGCGACGATCGCGAGAAACGATCCGCAGGCCGACGCGAACGGCGAACCGAGGAACACCGGCACGCCCTTGGCGATGAACGAGTTGGCGAGCTGCAGCGCCACCTGGGGGCTCGAGGCGTCGTCGGAAATCACGATCTTGATCGGCCGGCCTTTGACGCCGCCGTGCTGGTTGACGGTTTTCTCGGCAGCCTGAAAGGCGGCGAACTCGGCGTTGCCGAGAAACGCAGCCGGCCCGGTCATCGAGAGCATGATGTTGATCTCGAGTGGCGCGGGTTGGGCCTCGGCCGGCGGCCGTAACGTGAGGATCAGCGCTCCGAGGACGAGCAGAGCCGGCAGACGTTTCATCATGCGTCGAAGCTCAGACGCACGAGCGCGCGAATCCTTTGGCAAAAAGACGAGCCCGCCGGGCGCAGCCTGGCGGGCTCGAGTGGTGTTGCGCAGGTAAAACGCTAGAAGATCTTCTGCTTGTAGGTCAGCAGTATGCTGGTCGGGGCGATATGGTTCATCAGGCTGCCCGACGTCAGCGACGTCGTGAAGACCGACAAGTACGGTTGCGAGTTGGCGATGTTGTAGGCGTTGAACTGGAATGTCCCGCGGCCGATTCTCCAGGTAAAGTCGAAATCGAGCAGGCCGTAGGGTTGAACCTGCTGGTTCGGGTCGTTGTAGTTCACTGCCGAGTTCGGGCCCGTGTACGCGTTGAGGTACTGGAAACCGATCTCTTTGTAGATCAATGAGCTGTCGAAGTGTTTCGATTTGTAGAGCACGCCGAGCGCCGCGGTCATCTCCGGGACGCCCTTGACTTGGGTATTGTAGGTGAGCTCTTTGGCTTCGTCGGTCGAAAAGTTCCCGTAGAGAGCCGCGCCGCCCCCGAGGTTGAGCGTGCCTTCCGCTTCAACACCCTGATACTTCGCGCCGCCGACATCGAAATACGCGCTGTAGGTGCAGCCCGGCGCCGTAGCCGAACAGATGTTGCCGTTGACGTCGGTGCTGAGCGAGCTCTGAAGATCGGAGAAGCTGATCGTGTAGTAGTCGACGTCCCAGAGAAATTCGTTCGACGTGCCGATGAAGCCGGCTTGATAGGTCGAGGTGGCGTTCGGAGTCGGCGAGTTCTGCAGGGGATTGTTGACGTAGAACGTCGCGAGGTCGGGAATTTCGTAGCCGCGGCCGTACTGGAAGAAGAACGAACTATACGCGTTTGCCGCAGCATTTTTCGTGATCGGCTGATTGATCGAGAGGAACGGCAAGCCCGCCTGGTAGAGGATCTTGTTGGTCGAGTTCGGCGTACGTGACGTATTCTGAATCGCCGCATCGTCGTAGCGCTGAATGTTCAGCCACTTGAAGCCGGGGTAGATCGTGGCGCCGCCGGGCAGCACCCACTGAAATTCGACGAACGGTTGTGCGTTGAGGATTTGGGACTGCTGGTCGAACTTGACCGCTCCGATCGGCGTGCCGTTCGGCAGTATGCCGCCGCTCGGTCCGGGCAGCTGTTTCAGACCGGCCGGAAGGCCGGCCGCCGACGCCGCGCAGTTCGGGGCGATGACCGTCGGTGCCGTGGTGCCGGAGATCTGCCCCGCGCCGATCGCGGTTCCGAAGAGGCAGTTCGAACCGTTGACGTAGTTGTAGTCACCGCCGTCCGTAAGATCGACCGAGTACTGATGGCGATCGGTGTCGGAGTGTTCGAGCCAGACGCCGGCGCGCAGGAAGCTGTCGCCGAACGTCTTCGTGCCCTCGAGAATATCACCGGCGGCGATGTACTTGTTACGTTTGAGATATCCGCCGATGTCGGTCGGATTGTACTGCAGGCCGTTTGAGGCGAGAGATCCCGGAACGAGGGGGCCGGTGCAATTTGCCGGGCCCGACGAGCACGTGATCGTCCCTTGCGAAGGAAATGTTCCGGCGGCGGCCATCGTCGACGTCAGGCCGACGGTATCGGCCGCAGTGGTCTCGTTGTCGTAGCGGTAGGTGTAGAGCTTGTTGTCCAGATAGACGTTCCCGCCGAGGTCGGAGCGCACCCGCAGATAACCGAGGTCGGTGGTCTTGATCTCGTAGTTGTAGCCGACGTACTCGCCGCTCGCGGGGTTATTGTTCAAGCTGTAGTTCGGGCCGAAGGTCTGAATTTCGTACGCCGTGGCACCGGGCCCGGCGTCGGCCGCATTGAACGCTTGGTCGTTCCAAGTCGCGAAAGCGTCGACGAGCGTCTTGCTGCCCACCGGCACTTCATACTTGAACGAGTAGTTGCGGCTCCAAATCGAGTTGCCGGTGAGATAGCCTTGCGAGCCGAGATCCTGATAGGTGGCGATCAGCGTCCCGTTGCCGAGCCACTTCTGCCGCCCGCTTTGATAGCTCAGGCTGCCGATGTACGTGTTCCATGTGCCGTACGAAAGGGCGGCGTCCAGCGACTTCGTTTCCGACGGCGCGAGCGTGTAGACGTTTTCGGCACCGCCGAACGTCGCGTAGCCCATGTTGCTCGCATACCCGGGACCGCGAACGACGTCGACGCCGCCGACGATCAACTCCGGGAAGAACGAGGTGGAGTGGTACGACGGGTCGTTCGTGTCGGCGACGGGGATTCCGTCGAAGGTCAGGTTGGTGAAGTCCTTCGCCATGCCGCGAATGACCAGCGTTTGCTCAGAGAGCCCAGGTCCGTTGACGGCACCGGTGTTCGTGACGCTCGGGGCGATGGTCGCGATGCGCGTGAATTCCGCGATGGGCGACGCGTTCTCGTCGATGAAGTCACGCGTGATCAACGAATGCGCTTCCATAGAATGGACATCGGACTGGGTCGGTGCGATCGCGCCGATGGCCGAACTGTGCGCCGGGATGCGGCCGATAACCTGATACGCACCGGCCTGCGTCGTTGCCTCGACGGATCCAAGAGCGATGAGTCCCGTGGTGTCGGTCGGGCGGACGTCGCTCACCGTGACGATCGTGACGCCTTCGGCTGCAGCCGCTTCGGCATCCGCGGCAAACGAGACCGCGCCGCTGGTCGTCGCCACGGTGTTCAAGGCTTCGACCGTGCCCGGTAGCGCTCGTCCGTAGCCGGCATTCGCGCCGCCGAGATAGACTTTGTCGAACGCCGCTTGGGCGGTGGATCCTTCACCGCGCGTGATCGCGACGATCGCGAGATCGGCACCGCCGAGTTGGCTCCAGTTCGTGACGGTTCCGGAAAAAATGTTCGCGACTTGCTGCCGCGTGAGGATCGTAACCCCGGTATCGGGGTTCGCAACGATGCTCAAACCCAAAGACGCGGGGCGCGTATCCGCTGATGAGGCGCCGGCGGGAGGCCCTGTCTGCGCGAACGCGCCCGTGTGCGAAAGCAGAAGGGTGCACATAAGAAAAAGAGCCGCGCTCAAAGCGTGGATACGCAACCGGAACCTCCAGCAAAAGAACGACCCGGTAGAACCCGGGGATCGTTCGTAGCTTAGAAGTTCCTGATAAAGATGTTATTAAGGTTTTGTTTAAAGCTTCTTAAGCTTACTTCCCATTCCAGAGCATCGTTCGGCTGTCGACCGGGCTCGCAAGAAAGCCGTACTTCACGGCAAGATCGTACATGGGCTGGACGAGCGAAGGGTCGAGCTTGTCGCCGAACGACGAGGTGACGCGCGGCTCGGCCATCGGAATGTACTTCGCGAGCATTTGAGCCGCTTGTGCGCGATTGTTCATTGCCCAAATGCCGGCCTCGTTGATGACCCCGGCAAACACTTGCGCGGTGCGCTTGTTCGCAGCGAGCCAGGTGCTGTTCGTGAAGTACGCGGTCAGGATGAAGCGCCGCGCGATACTGCTCAACGGGTTGGTCAGGATGCGGATGCGCTTCGAAGCGATGGCGTCCGAAAAAGCCGGATCGGTCACGTGCGCGGTATCGACGCGGCCCTGTAAGACCGCGTCCACCATGACGCTGGCGGGCATTTCGACGAACTTCACGCCTTTATAATCGCCGCCGTCGCGGTCGACGTACGCAAAGACACCGAGTTGATCGGTTCCGCCCAGCACGGTCGTCCCGACCGTGCGGCCGACGAGGTCGCGGCCGCGCTGGAGCGGCGCGTTGGGCGCGACGATCAGTCCTGCGTTCGGCCGTTCGGCGTCCCACAGCCCGCCCGGTGCGATCATCATGAGCGCGACACCGCGCAAGCGCGCGACCGCCAGCGAGAGGATCTGCGAGGCGCCGATGTGCACGGTCCCGCCGATGACGGCCGCCGCGATGGCAACCCCGTTTTGGAGCTGCACCAGCTCGACGTTGAGCCCGGCCTTCCGGTAGAGGCCCAGGTCCTGGGCGTAATACGCGGGGCCGGTCGGCTCGGCATACGGCACGCCGATCTTGAGCGTGGGCGCGTCCTGCGCGAGGGCAACCCGCGAGAGCCCCGCACTCGAGAAGATGCCCGACGCCGCACTCGAAGCCAACCACTCGGAACGCTTCATCGTCATTCCATTGTCGATTGGATCGCCCGAGTCCTCAAGTTCCGCGATGCATAATTTCGCCGGCAGGACACCATGCTTGTGAAAACGGAGGTCGCCTGATGATTCTCGACGATCCGGTCCTCGTCTCCGAAACCGAACTTCGCGGCCGGCTCGACCGCGTTCGCGCGGAGATGGCGAAGAAGAAGATCGCTACGCTGGCCGTCTACGATAGCGCGCAGCACGACATGACCTCCATGGACGAGCTGTTCTACCTCACCGACTTCTACGCCGTGGGTCCGTGCTGGCTCGTGCTGCAGCTGGAAGGCCGGCCGACGCTATTCGTTTCGCCGGCGTGGGATGCGCCGCGCGCTAAGCGCCTCGTTTCCCACGCGGACGTCGTGCCGGCCGATGCGAAGGGTCTGATGCAGGCGGCTGCCGGGGCGCTCGCGCAAGCCTCGCCGCCCTTCGCGCTCTGCGGGGGCGACGCGCTATCGGTGCGCGCAGCGGAGTCGTTCGCCGGTTTCGCGCTACCGGGCGAGAACGAGATCATTCCGCGGTTGGCCGCGGTGAAATCTCCGGCCGAAGTCGCGCGTATCGCACGCGCGGCGGAGATCGCCGACGCCGGCTTCGCGACGCTCTGCCAGGTCGCGAGGGTCGGCCTGCGCGAGTACGAGCTTGCGGCCGAGGTTGAAGCGACGATGAAGTCGCTCGGCGCCTCCGACAATTTCGGTTTGATCGCCGGCGGCAGCCACAACACGGCCGTTCGCGGCGCGACGGAGCGCCGGCTCGAGGCCGGCGACGTCATCGTCGGCGAGATCACGCCCGCGTTCGCGGGCTATCACGCCCAACTGTGCCGGACGTTCGTTCTCGGCGAGCCGACGCCGAAAACCGTCGAAAACTTCAACATCCTCATCGAGGCGGAGCGCCGAGCCTTCGCGGCCGCATTGCCCGGTCAGAGCAGCTCCGCGATCGCAGAAGCCGCAAACCAGGTCATCACGGACGGCGGTTACGGCGAATTCTGCCGCCCGCCGTACATGCGGACCCGCGGTCACGGTTTAGGACGGGGATCGGTGCTGCCGGGCGATCTCGATCCGGAAGGCGGTCCGACGCTGGAAGAAGGCATGACGTTCGTCATCCATCCCAATCAGTATTTTCCCGATACCGGTTACTTGATGCTCGGCGACACGGTGGTGATCGAACGTGCGCGACCGCGCGTACTTACGAAGACGCCGGCGAAGCTCTTCTGGCGCGCCGTCTGATGCAAACCGTTCATACCGTCATCAAGCACGGTGCGCTGTTTTGGGACGAGGACCTCGTTCCCGCGGCGTTGTTGCAGTCGCGGCTCGAGAACGTTCGATCGGCAATCAGCGCCGCCGGTGACGCCGCGTGGATCTTCTACGGCGACGCGGAACGCTGCGGCGCGCTCGCGTACGTCTCGCATTATTTTCCGCGCATCCGCGATGCCGCCGTGCTGGTGACGCTCGACGCGCCGCCGATCGTGCTGGTGAACGGCGGGGGGCGGACGCTCCCGTCGATTCGACCGATGACGTGGATAGCAGACGTTCGGATGTTCGCGAGCATTTCGAAGAAGCTCGCTGAAGTGCTGACGGAGCAGGGTCTGGCGCAGGCGCGCGTCGGCACGGTCGGTGCTGTGGAAACGTTTCCCGCCCGGGAGTGGAGCGCTCTGACCCGAGCCGTCCCGGACGTAACGTTCGTGCCGCGCGACGCGGAGTTCGCGCATCTGCGCCGCAAGAAAGACGCGGCCGACCTAGCGGTCGCGCAACGGGCGTCGCACGTCCTCGAGGCCGCGTTCGCCGTGGCCGCAACGGTGCTGCGCCCCGGCGCTTCAACGAGCGAAGCTTTCGCGCAGATCGAGCGCTCGATGCGGCTGGCCGGCGCGGAAGACGTGCGTATTCTCACCTCGGGCGGCCCCGAGAATAACGAGCTCGCGCCGCCGGTCGAGCGCCGCCTCGAAGAGGGCGACACGGTCATGTTGTTCTTGGGCGTCGAAATTCAACGCTACTGGAGCGAGGCCGCGCAAACGTTCGCGATCGGCATGCCGAACGCACAAGCGGAGAACCTCGCATCGCGTGCTCGCGCTGCGGTCGATGCGATGGAAGCCGCGGCCATCGCGGGAGCGCGCGGCAGCACCGTTGCCGCCGCGGCGCGGAAAGCGCTCGGCGACGACGGCTTGCTGACATTTGCGAGCAGCTACGGACTCGGTCACGGCATCGGCATGGACGTTGAAGACGTGCCGTCGATCGCCCTCGACAGCGAAGACGTGCTGAACGCCGGGACGGCGCTTGCGCTGCACATCGTTCTCAAAGACGGCTCGGCCTGCGCGATCGCCGGCCGGACCATCATCACGTAGGTGGAAAGTTTGGGGACGTTTGGTTGCCTGCTTTCCGGGGAACGAGAACGGTTAACTGTATGACTTTCAGAACACTGCGGTTCTATTCCGTGGGCGCGCTTGCCATGTTTCTCGCGCTCAGTTCGGTCGCGAATGCCAAGGGGACCGTGCGCATCGACCAGCGCGACGGCACGGTCCAGAACTACGGCGGCAGCGTCATCCGGATCGTGGGCGACACGATCCGGGTGTTTAGCCCGGATAATCGAGACACGCTGATCATCTCGCATGCAGCGTGCACCTATATCGGCGAGATTCGGCGCTGTCTTCCCTATCGGCTTGCGCTTCGCCGCAACGGTGCGGATCACACGATCGGCTTCGACCACGGCACCGTGTTTTTCAATCCTAGCGCTGCTGCGCAGCCCCTTCCGCGATCGTCGGAGCAATTGCCTCCGAACGGCGTTCTGGTCTTCGTGCGAACGGCGCGGGGCACATCGATCGCGGTGCACGGCACCATCGACAAGGTGACACGCTGATGCGCGGACTTGCAGCGCTCCTTTGTGTCGCGTTCACGATTGCCTCGACGACGGCCGCATACGCGCAGCCGCGCGGCGGGGGCGGCCGCGCGGCGCCGGCTCAGCGGCAGGCTCCGGCACAGGCTCAGCGGCAGGCTCCGGCACCGGCTCAGCGGCAGGCTCCAGCGCCGGCTCAGCGCCCGGCTCAGGCGCCGGCGGCGCGCGGCGGCGGTTTCCAGCTCAACCACGATCTCGCTCCCGCGCCGCAAGCGGCGGCTCCGCAACGGATGGCTCCGCCCCAGCGGGCAGCCGCCGCGCCCCCGCCCGCTGCAGCGTTTCAACGACCGCAGGCGCCAGCCGTCCGCGCGCAATTACCGCAACCATCGGCGCGGCAGCCCGGAAGTCCGAACGGCGGGCAAGTAGCGGTGCGCAACAACCCGCCGCGACAGTCGCCCGGCAACATCGGAGCACAACGGCGCATCGGCAACCCCTCGTTCCACGGGAATGCCTGGGGCTGGAATCGCGGCGTCGCTTGGAACCCGGCGCCCACATATTGGGGCGGCGGTTTCTGGGGAGCGCTCGCGTTCAGTGCCGGCGCTGCGCTTTTCGGCGACCTCATCGCCTCCGGTCAAACCTACGAGTCATACGCGGTCTATCCCGATAGTCCGGGAGCGACATTGCTGGCCAACTACCAGCTTACCCAAACACCGTGCGGACCGCCGGATCTCGTCGTCATCTGGGGACCGGACAACAGTTTGATTTGCGCCTTCCCGAACGCCATCGTCGGGCCCGGAGATTATGACGTCGACCCGTCGACGCTTTCCCTCGTATCTGAGTAGATACGATGGACTATCGAAAACGGTTCGTGGTCGATAGCGGCTCGAAGATCCATCTTAAGGATATAGACCCAGCGTATGCGGGCAAGCTCGAATCGCGCGAAGAGGCCGAACGAGAAATACAACGACATGTAGCACGGCTCGATGCGCTTCAGTATTTACTCTACGCCGACGCAACTCAATCGCTCCTCATCGTACTGCAAGCTCTCGACGCCGGCGGGAAAGACGGCGTTGTCCGGCACCTCTTCACCGGGATGAATCCTCAAGGCACCGCGGTTTTTGGATTCAAGGAGCCTACGGCGGAAGAGCTCGCGCACGATTTCCTCTGGCGCGTGCATCGGCAAACGCCCGGCAAGGGGCAGATCACGATCTTTAATCGGTCCCACTACGAAGACGTGCTCGTCGTGCGCGTGCACAAGCTCGTGCCCAAATCCGTTTGGTCGGAACGGTACGATCTCATCAACGATTTTGAAGAGACGCTTTGTCAAGGTGGCACGCGGATTCTCAAGTTCTTCCTGCACATCAGCCCCGAGGAGCAACTTCGGCGATTCAAAGAGCGCCTCGATGATCCGGCGCGCAATTGGAAGATCAGCGAGTCGGACTACACGGAACGCGAGTTCTGGCCGCGTTATCGCGACGCTTATGAGGAGGCAATGGAGCGGACGAGTACCGAGCATGCGCCGTGGTACATCATCCCCGCCGATCATAAGTGGTTTCGTAATTTAGCAATCTCTCAAATCATCGCCGATACGATGGATGAAATGGATCTGAAGGTGCCGGCAGCCCGCGTCGATCTGGCCGACATTCGACGGAAGTATTACAAAGAAGAAGAGCTGCCCTGAAACTCTGGCACGGCATAGCCGTGGCTCTCGCGATCGTTGTAATCGCAGCGCTGCTTTCGTGGACACTCGGGTTGCATGTATTCTTATGGGGCACTGCCCATAAGTGAGTACGCTGACGCCGGCGAGGGAGAAAGACTTCGCTGCTACCCGCTTCGGAGTCGTCATGAGCTCAAAGGCAGGCGAGCCACACGAAGCATGGGGGGTTCTCAATCCGGGCGGAGTTCGTGCGGCGGACGGTGCGATGCACCTCTTTCCGCGCCTTATCGCCGAAGGCAACTATTCCCGGATCGGGCATGTTCGCGTCCTTTTTGAAGGCGACGTTCCCGTCGGCGTCGAGCGCCTTGGTATTGCGCTTGAACCGCACGAATCGTATGAGGTTAACGCCGGCGGTGGCGGGGTCGAAGACCCACGAATCATTTACGAACCGTTGCTCAAGCGTTACGTCATGACGTATACGGCGTTCGTTCCCTACGAACCGCGCGTTGCGATTGCCGTCTCAGAGGACCTCTACAATTGGCAGCGGCTCGGCCTCTTGCGGTACGAGGTTATCCCCGGTGAGGACGACCTCAATCAGTGTGGAAACAAAGATGCCGCGCTCTTTCCAGAGATAATCGTCGATCCCGAGGGGGTGCCGTCGTTTGCAATCTTGCACCGGCCGACGACCCGCGTTCAACTCCGGCACGACGGAGTCGATGTGACGACACCGCCGAGCGGGGAAGAGACGCGGGAATACATTTGGATATCATACATCGCGGTGGACGCGGTCTTGGCCGATATCAGAGCGCTGACGTCGGTCCGGCGTCACCAACGCGTCATGGCAGCGGAACAGCCCTGGGGAAACAGCAAGATTGGTACCGGGGCTCCGCCGGTGCGGCTTCCTTATGGATGGGTCATGCCGTACCATGGCGTCTCGACTGCGAGCGGACACCCGCGCTACTGTATGGGCATTGCAATTCTCGATCTCGAAAACCCCGCGCGCATTCTCTACCGGACACCGTTGCCCGTTCTGGAACCACAGACGGAGTACGAGTGTCACGGCCTCTCTTCGGACATCGTCTTTCCGAGCGCGAGCGATTTGCGTCCCGACGGGCTCCTGGACATCTATTACGGCGCGGCCGATCGCTGCATTGCGGCGGTACGCATAACATTGCCGAGCGAGCTGCCGGCGCCCTGAATGGGAATGTGAAGCTGTTCGCGCCTCTCCTTTCACACGAAATTCAACAGAATTGCTCCATACTATCGAGCAGGTCACCTGCCGGCGGCAGTCGTGGCTCATAAGGAAGGATCGTTCTGATGGCTGTGACGCCAATGGCCCCGCCCGCGGCGAACGGCACAACGAACTCGTCGCCGAACGTCAAACCCGCCCGAAAGCACCGGCAATTATGGCTGATAGGTGGCGCGCTGGCCGTCATCGTCATCGTCGTCGTAGGGATCTTCGTTTGGCGCGCGGTCGTGCCGGCCGCAACCGTCCTCGTCACGACCCCCGTGCAACAAGGGACACTCGCTCGCAACGTAACAGCGTCGGGTACGGTTAATCCGCAAAATACGATCAGCGTCGGCTCGCAGGTCTCGGGGACGATTTCCGAGATCGACGTCGATTACAACAGCGTCGTTCGTACCGGGGAAGTGCTGGCGCGGATCGATCCGACGCTGTTT
>PLTN01000012.1 GCA_003164495.1 Vulcanimicrobiota bacterium | reverse complement strand
CGGCATTCCACTCGAAGGGTACGCACAACGCGTTGTGTTGGGCGCGATGTTCAACGAACTGCGGCGTTGCGATCCGGTGAGCGAACGCGACCGCCGTGCCGTACGCGTCGGCATGCGCGCACGCTTAGAGCTCGGGCATGAATTGCAACGCGAACCGACGCTCCGTGAAATCGAAGCGCGCGCGCCGGGCTTCGTGAAAGCGATCGTGCGCTGCGGACGCGCCCCGCTCTCGATGAACGAGTCGCCGGCGTGGATGCCCGAGGACTTCGTCTTCGACCTCACGCTCGAGGGGAAACTGTCGAGCCAAGCCGACGTGGCGGCGACGGTCGTCGACCACGAGCGGACGAGTGAAATCCGCGCGGCGATCGGCAAGCTGGATAAGCGCCGGCGCGCCGTTCTCGAAGCCCACTACTTTGAGGAGCGTCCGCTGCACGACGTCGCCCGCGACTTCAAGGTGAGCGATCAGCGCGCGAGCCAACTGCACCTCAGCGCGCTCGAGCAGATGCGTAAGCACCTCGCGGTGGTGGCGTAATGGGCGGGCCGCATTCGTGGTCAGCTCCGGAGATCGCCGCGCTCAAGCGCGCCGTCCACGCGGGCGGACGCGATGAAGCGCTGAAGACCTTTTCCGGCCTCTCGCGCGCGGCGGTGTTGTGCGCGATGCGCCGCTACGCCTACGCCGAAGCGCCGACCGCACCGCGCCCAATTGACATGGCGGACGTGCGTGCGCGACTGCGCGACCTGCCGCTCGACGTGTTCGCCGATCGCCTTCCCGCGCTCTTGAGGCGAACGGCGAACTACCACGGTGTCCCGTGCGAGGCGTGATGCGAAAGACAAAAGCGTCGTTTGAGCCGTCGCTTCCCCCGTTTCGCGTCCACGCGTTCGGCGCCGGCGTGCAGAGCACGTCGTTGCTCTATGCCTGGGCGCTCGAGAGTGAAGAAGAATCCCGCGCCAACGGAACGATGTGGCGCGGCTTCTTTCCGCAAGGGCGGCCGGACCTCGCGCTCTACGCGGACACGCAATCGGAATCGCGTGCGATCGCGGCATCGGTTGACGAAGCGCGCGCGCACGCCGCGGCCGCTGGCGTGCCGTTCGAGGTCGTGACCGCAGGCGACCTCGGACACCCGAAGGTCGCCTCCACGGGGACGCAAGGGATCTTCGTGCCGCTGTTCACCGTATCGTGCGAGCCGCGCTGGGTCACCTCGACGACGCCCGTGGATCCGTTCGCGATCGCACGCTGGACGCAGCTCCAAGCGATCGCAGAGACGCGCGGTCGCACCGCCGCAGAGAACGCGGAATTCGACGCGATCGCGACCCACGACGTCGACGTTTGCATTCCGGCCGGAGAAGAAGGCCAACTGCGCCGCCAATGCACCGCGGTCTACAAAATCGACCCCATGATGAAGCGCATCTACGAGCTCGCGGGCGATCGCCCGATCGAAGTGTGGCTTGGGATCAGCGTCGATGAGGCCGAACGACTCAAGACGGGTCCGAACGACCGCGTCCGCTACGTCTACCCGCTCGTCTTCAATCAAGAGCGCAGCGCCGGGCAAGAGGCCGACTACGCGAACCTCGCGCCGATGAATCGCAACGACTGCATCCGGCATCTGATCGACCTCGACACGATCCCGGCGAAGAGCGCGTGCGTCTTCTGCCCCTATCGCAGCGAGTACGCGTGGGCGCAGATGAAACGCGAGGACCCCGAATCCTTCGAGCGCGCCTGCGAATACGACGAGCGGATGCGCGATGCACGGCCGGGCTTCAAGTGCTACGTGCATCGTTCGCGCATGCCGTTACGCGCCGTCGCGTTCCAAGCATCGCATCCGCAAACGCTCGACCTCTTCGGCGAGACGGACATCAGCGTATCGGGCGGCTGCGAGGAAGGCTACTGCGGCCTCTAGCCGCTCGCACGACGCGACCGTAGTGCTTCACCGTGGCCGACGACAACGCGCCATCCATACTGGCAAACGGAGCCCCCTGAACGTCAAGGGCTGGCGGGGAGAACGTAGTAGCGGGCGTCGCACGGCAACAAATTGAAGAGGTCCTAACATCGTGTCCATCCGACTGGTCGTTCTCCTCCTCCACGCCGTTGCCGATGTACTGCGCAGCGCGCGGGGGGCTTCGCCGCCGCCTGCTGATGAAGAAGCCGACGACAACTCATTCGCGGAATCCGTCTTTCTCGCCGAGATCGCGGAACGTGCAAACGACCGTCTTCTCGCCGACATACGCGCGTTTAATGCAGCCGCAATCGTGCTGCTCGGACCGATCCTCGCGGTCGTCGCGTTGGTGGACTACAACGACGTGCGTAACTTCATTCCCGCAGGGTTCGCAATCATCGCGGCCCTCGCTGCGATGCGGACCGTTCTCTCGGGCGACGGAAAGCCATCGCCGTTGTTGGGCGCCGACTTCTTCGAGGCGTTCAGCGCGGACGCTGAGGATGCTCGAAAGAATATCATCGCCGACATTGCGCTCGCCGGTCCCAAAAATCGCCGGCTGGCTAGCATGAAGAGTCGGTGGCTGCGGTTCGCTGGCTATGTGACCTTCGTGTCCATCATTGTCGCTGTCGGTCTAAAAGTGGTAGAATCGCTGACGAGGGCCCACTGATCGTGATCGTTACCAGGAAGAAAGCCGCAACCGGCACCGTCCGTAAGCTTGATCTGACGCCGAAGCGCCGGGTCTCCTACCTTTACGATGCACGAACTGGCCAGCCGCTGACGGAAGCCGCCATCCGGAAGATCGCGGCCGAGAACCTCGCCGAAAGCGCCAAGGCGCGGAAGAAATAGACTACCGTTTTTGATTAGCGAGGCAAGCGGCGCTGGAATGGTCGTTCTCGTCGATCCCTAGGTCGGCGAGGGCCGGATTAGCGCGAGGATCCCGACTCCTTCGAGCGCGCCTGCGAATACGACGAACGGATGCGTGATGCGCGGCCGGGGTTCAAGTGCTACGTGCATCGTTCGCGCACGCCNNCGGGCCGTAGCGTTTCGCCGCGGCCGTCGACAACGCGCCGGCGCACGGCGCCGGACGCGATCGGCCCCGCCGCCTCGCCACGGCGCTATTGCTCCATCACGTGCGTCACGTTGACGCCTATCAGCGATGGAGCGACCCGATGCAAACCTACAGCTTCACCGAAACGCGGTTCACCGGCTACACCTGCGTCTTAGCGCGCAAGCCCGAAGACCCGATCGGCCCGAACAATCGCCGCTTTCCGCGCACCTGCGGCGAGCTGCACCTCACTCAAGAGGACGCCGCAGAATGCACGTATTTTGCGAACGCGGATGAGGCCGCGTTCGATGCCGTGCGCTGGCAGGTCTACCCGATTCCGAACGTCCTCGCGCCACTGCGCGCATACGAGGGTGACGAAGAACCGTTGTTCCCGGACGGCGCCGTCACGACGACGACCACGAAAACGCTCAAGACGGGTGTCGAGCTGAAACGCGCGACGTGGTGCGCCGGCTGCAATCCGGCGACGTGCAACGG
>PLTN01000085.1 GCA_003164495.1 Vulcanimicrobiota bacterium | reverse complement strand
TTCTATCCCGACATGCCCAAGAACTATCAGATCTCGCAGTTCGACATGCCGCTCACGCAGGGCGGCGTGGTGCACTACTGGCTGCAAGACGGCACGAAGAAGTCGTGCCGCCTCACGCGCATCCATCTTGAAGAAGATACCGGCAAGTCCACCCACGCGGGCTCGGGTGACGGCCGGATCGCCGGGTCGTCGTATTCGCTGGTCGACTTCAACCGCGCCGGCGTACCGCTGATGGAATGCGTCGGCGAGCCGGATATCCGCTCGGCGGAAGAGGCGGTCGGCTATCTCGAAGCGCTCAAGCGCACCTTCGTCGAGCTGGGCGTCTCCGACGTCAAGATGGAAGAAGGCTCGCTGCGCTGCGATGCCAACGTGTCCGTTCGCTTGCGCGGTGCGGCCGAATACGGCACCAAGGCCGAGATCAAGAACATGAACTCGTTCCGCAGCGTGCACGACGCGATCGAAAGCGAAATCGATCGTCAAATCTCGGTGATCGAGAGCGGCGGCCGCGTGATCCAGGAGACGCGCGGCTGGGACGAAGCCGCCGGCGTGACGCATTCGATGCGCTCGAAAGAACAAGCGCACGATTATCGCTACTTCCCCGAACCCGATCTCGTGCCGCTCGAAATCGACCGCAGTGTGATCGAGCGCATCCGCGCATCGATGCCGCCGGTGCCGTTCGAACGTTTCGAGCGGTATACCGAAAAGTTCGGTATCTCGGTGAAGCAGACGACGCAGCTCGTCGACAACCCGCCGCTGGCGGCGTACTTCGACCGGGTCGTCGCGATCGCGAACGCGCCCGCCGCCGCGCTGAACTTCGTCTTGGGCGATCTCTCGCGGATGGCCAACGAGAGCGGCACGCCGGTCTCGGACGGCAAGGTGACGCCCGAAGCGCTGGCCGAGCTGATCGCGCTGACCGAAGGCAAGACGATCAATTCCAAGATCGCGAAGGACGTGCTCGCGCGGCTGTGGGCCGCGGGCGGCTCGGCCAAGGCGATCGTGGAAGGCGAGGGTTTGGCGCAAGTCTCCGACCCGGGCGCGATCGCGCAGTTCGTCGACGACGTGCTCGCCGCCAACGCCGAGAGCGTCGCGCAGTTCAAAGCCGGTAAGGAAAACGTGCTGAAGTTTCTCGTCGGTCAGGTCATGAAGACGAGCCGCGGCAAGGCCAATCCCGAACTGGTCGAGACGCTCTTGCGGGAGAAGATCGCGGCGCGCTGATGCTCGCTGATCGGCGGTCGCTCGAAGCGCTGGACTTCGCGCGCGTGCGCGAGCGCGTTGCCGGGCAGACGCATGCCGTTCAGGCCCAAGCGCGAGCGCTGACGATGGAGCCGGTTTCCGATTCCACGACCGTGCGCCGGCTCGTCAACGAGACGGCCGAGATGCGCACGCTCGTGCGCACGCAGAACTTCACGCTCTCGCGCATCGAGGACGTCGATGAAGCGCTCGAGATCGCGCAGCGCGGCTCGTCGCTGCCCGCGGCCGAATTGCGCGCGATCGCCGATGCGCTCGCGGCCGGCGGAGCGGCGGTGCGCGCGATCCGGGAGGCCGAGAGCGTGCCCGCGCTGCGCGACGTGACCTCCGCGTTTCGCGCGCTGCCCACGATCGTCACCCGTATCACCGATGCCATCGACGACCACGGCAGCGTGCTCGACCGCGCCTCGCCGGCCCTCGCGCGCGTGCGCCGCCAAATCGCCCAGGCGCAGGACGACGCCCGCGATCGCACGGCCGCGCTGACGCGTTCGGCGAAGTACGCGCGCGCGATCCAAGACGCGATCGTCACCGTTCGCAACGGCCGCTACGTGATCCCGATCAAGGCCGAGTTTGCCGGTGAGTTCCCGGGTATCGTGCACGACACGAGCGCAACCGGCGCGACGCTCTTCGTCGAGCCGCTCGAAACGCTCGAGACGAACAACCGTGTCCGTGCCCTGCGCGCTCAAGAGGAGCACGAGGTCGCGCGGATCCTGGCCGAGCTGAGCGCCCTCGCCGGTGGTGAGGCGCACCAGATCCGTTCCAATGTCGCGATCTACGTCGAGCTCGATCTCGCGCTCGCGCGGGCCGCGGTTGCCGACCGGATGAACGCCGTCGAGCCGACGATCGTCGACGCGGCCACGATCGACGTGCACGACGGGCGCCATCCGCTGCTCGACGAGCGCGCGGTGCCGCAGTCGATCACGCTCGACGACGACGTGCGCATCACGATCATCAGCGGGCCCAACATGGGCGGCAAGACGGTCGCGCTCAAGATGGTCGGGCTGTTCGTCGCGATGGCCGGCTGCGGCATGCACGTGCCGGCGGTNNCATTTGGGACGGCTGGCTGAGATCGTCTCGCAGGCCGATGCGCGCTCGCTGATCCTGATCGACGAGATCGGCTCCGGCACCGAGCCCAATGCCGGCGCGGCGTTGGCCGTCGCGCTGCTCGAGCGCTTTCTCGAAGTCGGCGCGTGCGCGCTCGTCACCACGCACGCCACCGAACTAAAGCTCTTCGGCGCCGAACACGCCCACGTGCGCAACGCCAGCGTCCGCTTCGATCCGCACACCTACGCGCCGACCTACCAGCTCGATGTCGGTTCGCCCGGACAGTCGCTGGCGTTCCCGCTCGCGCGCGCGATGCACCTCGACCTGCGCGTGATCGAGCGCGCCGAAGCGCTGCTCTCCGCGCAAGAGCGCGATTACGAGCGCGCGCTGGAAGAACTCGCGCTCGAGCGCACCCGCACCACGAAAGAGCGCGAGGTGCTCGCCGGCGAGCGCGTGCAGCTGCGCACGCTCGAAGATGCCGCCCGCAAACGCGGCGAGGCCCTGGAGCGCGAGCGGCGCGAGCTCGCGCAACGCGCCGAAGCCCAACTGG
Organism: Vulcanimicrobiota bacterium; assembly: GCA_003164495.1. Lineage (GTDB taxonomy): Bacteria > Vulcanimicrobiota > Vulcanimicrobiia > Vulcanimicrobiales > Vulcanimicrobiaceae > Lustribacter > Lustribacter caenicola. Next base: position 14,359 of record PLTN01000085.1, on the reverse strand, counting down.
CCCAGGCGCTACGCGGGTTTTCGGCCGAGTTGGAACGGCGCGCGGCCGACCGCGGCGATCGCTCGCGGGCGCCGCGCATCACGCGCGGTCAGAGCGAACTGCTCGGCCGCACGATCGACGAGATGCGCTCGGGCCTCGGCATCTCGCGCACCGCGCCGGCCGTGCCGAATCAGCCCGCACCGGCGGCAATTGCGGTGGGCGACCGCGTGCGCGTGCTCTCGCTCGATACCGAGGGTGTGGTGGTGGAAGACTTCGGCAACGACGTTATGGTGCAGCTGGGCGCGCTGCGCATGACCGTACCGAAGAGCGATCTCAGCCGCCGCGGCGGCGCGGCGCCGCAACGCGTCGAGCGCGTCGAGCGCGAGAGCGGTTCGGCGAAGCTCGCGGCGGCCACCGGCGCACGGACCGAGCTCGATGTGCGCGGCAAGCGATTCGTCGAAGCCGAGCCCGTCGTCGAACAGTGGATCGACGCTTCGATGCTCGCCGGAGCCTCGCCGTTGCGGCTGATCCACGGCAAGGGCACGGGCCTGCTCGGGCGCGGCTTGCAACAGTATCTGCGCGCGCACCCGCACGTTAAAGACGTCCGTTTCGGGACGGCCGAAGAGGGGGGCAGCGGCGTGACGGTGTTCGAACTGTCGTGACGATGACCCATCCCCCGAGTGCCGCGGCGCGCGAAGCGGCGCAAGAGTTCGCGGACGGCTGCGATCACGTCGAGACCTTCGACGAACTCGCCGCCCGCATCGCCGGCGGCAAGCGCCTCAACGTCAAACTCGGGCTCGATCCGACCAGCGCCGATCTGCACATCGGACATGCCGTCGTGTTGCGGAAATTGCAGCAGTTCGTCGACGCGGGCCATAACGTGACGCTGTTGATCGGCGACTTCACCGCGCGCATCGGCGATCCGACGGGGCGCAATGCGATGCGCCCGCCGCTGACCGACGAGGCGATCGAAGCGAACATGCAGACGTACGCGAAGCAGGCCGGCAAGGTGCTGGATATGGATCGCATCACGCTGCGCTACAACTCCGAGTGGCTGGGCACGCTCTCGTTCGCGCAGTTGATCAAACTGCTCGCGCAAACGACGGTCGCGCGCATGCTCGACCGCAACGATTTCGCACAGCGTTACGCGGCCGGCACGCCGATCTCGATGCACGAATTTCTCTATCCGGTCGCGCAGGCGTACGACTCGGTCGCGCTGGAAGCCGATGTCGAACTCGGCGGCTCGGATCAGCTCTTCAATCTGTTGATGGGCCGTCCGTATCAGTTACACGCGGGCCAGCCGGCGCAGATCTGCATGACCGTGCCCCTGCTCGAAGGCGTCGACGGTAAGGCAAAGATGTCGAAGTCGGCCGGCAACCACATCGCGTTGACCGATGCCCCCAACGATCAGTACGGCAAGGTGATGCGCATTCCGGACGAGGCGCTACCCCGCTACTCGCGGCTCGCGGCCGGCTGGTCGCAGTCCGAAACCGACCGGCTCTCCGCCGCCCTTGCCGCGGGCACGGGCAACCCGATGGACGAGAAAAAGCGTATCGCCGAGACGGTGGTCACGTTGTATCATGGGGCGGATGCCGCCCGGGCGGCGCGCCACCATTTCGAGCGGACGATCCAGCGCGGCGAGATGCCGGCCGAGATCCCGGAACGCCGGTTCGAAGGAGCGCACACCCTGGTGGATGTCACGGTGGCGGCGGGCTTTGCCGAAAGCAAACGCGCGGCGCAGCGGCTGATCGCCGAAGGCGCGGTGAAGATCGACGGGAGCGTCGTCACCGATCCGAAATCACTCTGGGATACGTCCCATTCGGCCGTCCTGCAGGTCGGCTCACGTAAATTCGTTCGCGTACTCTCTGAGAAAGGCTGACCCGATGGCCGCCATCACCTACACGCCGCAACAAGGGAAATCCGGGCCGAAGTTCACGTGCCCGCGGTGCCAGCGCGTCTACCCGTATCCGGTCGATTACGACCGTCCGATCCGCTGCGAGTGCGGCTGGTGGTACACCAACGTCGGCCACGGCGCGATCGTCGAGGAGTTCCGGCCCCGCATCGGCGGCTCCGACCCCGACGCCCCGCAGTACGGCGAAGGAACCTAGTCGAGCCGGGCGAGCAGCTCCTCGACGTCGGCCGCGGTGAGCACGTAGCGGCGTTTGCAGAAATCGCACGTCGCTTCCGTCTCCGGCTGTTCCCGCGAAATCTTCAGCAGCTCGTCGCGGCCCAGGCCCACGAGCGCCCGTTCGACCCGCTCGCGCGTGCAGCGGCAGTCGAAGCGTGCCTCGTAGGTGTTCTCGTGCGGCCGTAACTCGAGCCCTTCGGCCAGCCGCTCGATCAGGGCGCGCGCGTCGGCGCCCTCCACGATCTGCGTCGTCACCGGCGGCATCGCCGCGGCGTTGGCTTCGAGCGTGGAGATGGTCGCGTCGTCCGAGCCGGGCATGAGCTGCGCGATGATGCCGCCGGCGGCGCGGATTCCCGAGGGGCCGGCCAGGACCCCGAGCGCGACCACGCTCGGGATCTGCTGCGAGTTGGCGAGGTAGCTGGCGATGTCTTCGCCGATCTCGCCCGTTTCGAGCGGCACGACGCCGACGTACGGCTGGCCGATTTCGTAACTCTTCGTGACTTGGAGCTGGCCTTTCCCGATGACGCCCGCCACGTCGAATTTGCCGCGCGCGTTGAGCGGTAGATCGGCGAGAGGGTTGCGGGCATATCCGCGCGCTGCGATGACGCCCTCGCCGCCGCTCCAGGCGTCGGCCACGATCGTTCCGATCGGGCCGTTGCCGGAAATCTGGAGGGTGAGGCGTTCGGGTCCCTTGAGGCTTGCGCCGAGCAGCGTGGCGGCCGTGACGAGGCGGCCGACGGCGGCGGCGGCCGTGGGTGCCAGGGCATGCCGGAGCTGGGTTTCCCGCACGAGTTCGGTCGTCGTTCCGGCGACGAACGAGACGGTGCCGCTGGCGGCGCTGGCGGTTACGACGCGGTCCATACGCAGGTGGAGAAACCGCGATCCGCCGGGGGCGTTGCAATTATGGTCTTGGCGGGAGGAAGGCAACCGTGCCCTGGTATAGGCTCCTCGACAACGTTTTGTGAGGTGCCGTGTCTTGACCAAAGCTGATCTCGTCGAATCGATCGCGACCGAATTTGAACTGTCGAAGCGCCAATCCGGCGAGATCATCGACTTGGTGTTGGAAGAGATCAAAGAGGCGCTGCAGAGCGGCGACAAAGTTCAGCTGATTCCGTTCGGCAGCTTCGTCGTGCGCAATCGCAAAGCGCGCGAGGGCCGTAACCCGGCGACCGGCGCGAAGATAAAGATCCCCGCGCGCCGCGTGCCCGCGTTCACCGCCGGCAAAGGCCTCAAAGACGCCGTCGCCGGCGGCAAGAAGAAGTCTAGCCGAAAGAAGTAGCTAGGAGCCGAACGAGTACTTCGAGACGCGCGGCTTCAGCGGTTGGTCGTCGTGCGCCGAGACGGTAGAATGCAGCGCGGCGAGCTCGTCGCCATCGAGTTCGAAGCCCTCCGCGGCGACGGCGGCTTCCGGATCGCGTGCGAACGCAATCCGGAACGCTTCATCGTTAAGATAGCGTTCGACGAGATCGGCGACGGCATCGCGGCTCATATGATGCTGACATAATTCGAGCGTTCCGGCGTTCAGCCTTTCGGCAAAAGGTGTCGCGAATGAGCTTTTAATCTCGCGCGTTCCGTCCAAATGTCATTGCACAGGCGGAAGAGCGCGAGCCCGCCGACGCCTACCGCGAACACGCGGCCGAAATACGGCACGGCTTGCGGCGGTACGATGCGCGCCACCCAGCCTTGGGCGGTGTAATGATAGATGAACAGCGTCCAGGCCGAGATCGCCCCGATGTACACTACCGCGCCGAGCGCGTAGAGCAGCTCGAACCGGTGACCACGCAAGCTGGCGCCACTGCGTAACGCAGGCCAGAGTCCGGTGGCGATCCAGCCNNTCGTATTCGAGCAGCGGGTTGAGATTGCGCAGCACCGCGACGTACGACCACAGCGCGAACACCCACGCCACCGCCGCAACGGTGAGGTTCGGAGCCAGCAGCGCAATGTAGCCGGCGGCGCCCGCCAAGACGAGATTCACCAGAATTCCGCCGGCATCGACGAGCATGCGTTGTTCGCGATTCGCAAGCCACGCATCCGATGTGTCGACGAAGAGCATCACGCGAAACCAGAACCAGCCGAAGCCCACGCGATCGACGCGCGCGCCGGCGGCTTTCGCCGCAACCCCGTGCCCGAGTTCGTGCAGGATGATCGCGGTAACGACGAGCGGGATCATCACCATGCCGACGCGCGCGACGGTTGCCGCGTGCAACAGCGTTCCGGCTGAGCGTTGTGCCATCGCCAGGAACGCGGCGAACCCGCCGGCGGCAAGCGCGAGCGTGAGCACGATCCCGGTGCGTGTAAAAGCAAACCGCCCGATGCGTTGATAGAGCGCGTTGAAGAAGCGGTCGCAACCGTTGAGGGAAAAGGTGTACTCCATCACGCGGAAGAGCGAATCGACGAAACGCCGGCGGCGGCTGCGCACGGGTGCCGTGGTGTCGAGCCGTTCGAGTTCAATGAACTCCTCGCGCGCGAGATGGCGCACCACGTCCATCACGACGTCGGGTGCGAGGGTCTTGTACTCGAGGAAGAGGTCCATCGTGATGTCGCGCAGCGTGTGCGCGCCGTCGAGGTGGTTCCACACGAACGCGCCCTCGCGCGAAAGGCGGAAGTACGTTCCGCGCGCGGGATCCTTCAGCGTCCAGATCGTCGTTCCGTCGGCGGTCGTGCGGTCGTGGAGCTCGACGCCGGGTTTGCGGCGCGGCCGGCTGCGCGCTTGCATCAGCGCGACGAGATGTTCGGCCAGCGCGCCTTCGGTCGACATCGCGGCCAGCACGTCGTCGCGGCGCAAGACCAACAGTTCCGCATCCGTCGTGGCGCGTACCGTTGCGTTACGCGGTGCGCCCGTCAGCAGCGCCGCTTCGCCGAAGAGCATCCCGGTGCGGAGGTTCGCGAGATGACGCTCCGCATCGCCGGAGGCGTCGACGACCTCGAGTTCGCCGTGCCGGATGAGATAGCACTCATCGCCCGGGTCGCCCTGACGGATGACGATTTCGCCGGCCGGGGCGTGACGGATGCGCACGCGCTCGGACAGGTGGGCCACCGCCCCGGGCGAGAGATCGCCGAGCAGCGTCGCGGACTTGATGAAGCGCCCGACGGCCATGCGCTCGGCTGCCGCTTCCAATTCGGGCCGGGCGTTATCGTCGTCGATGGCCTGGGCGAAGGAGGCGCCGTCGAGCCGCAGCAGCGTCACCGGCGTGAGCGCCACGACGGTTGCCGTGCGGCGTTCCGCCCCGGCCACGATCGCGACCTCGCCGAATAGATCGCCCGCGCCGAGGACGGCGATCGGCAGCGGTCCGCTCTTGCCCTCGATCTGGACCTCGAGCCGGCCGTCGATTACGACGTACGCATCGATGCCCGCCTCGCCTTCGCGAATCACGACGTCGTCCCGCGCCGCGGTTTCGCGTGTTGCGTTCGCGGCCAGCGTATCGAGCGTATCCGGCGAAAACGAACGAAGCTGCCACACGTGCGCAAGGATAGGCGCCGCAAACGAGGGCGTGCTCGTCATCCCGCGCCGTTCGCAGAACCCCCGCCAGTGTCATTCCGAGCAAAGCACCCATAGGGCGCGCCGTCGAGGAACCTGGCTCGCGCCCCAATATCGCTACTCATATCGCTGTTGCTGGTGCTCGCGATAGTTGTCATCGTGGTCGTGCATTTCGTTTCGCGCGGCGCGCCGACCGGAAAACCCGGCGCGAGCATTGTTCCCGCGTCGAGCGGACGATCGATGAGCTTGTACTTGTAGGCGAAATCGTTGCAATGATTATCGCTGTCCTTCGACTGCGCGCCTAACGGCGCTTCGCTCAGGATGACAAGGCTCAGGGTGACAGACGAAAAAGCCTCGGTCGTGAGCCGAGGCTTTTTCGAAGTGGTCGGGTAGACAGGATTTGAACCTGCGACCCCTTGACCCCCAGTCAAGTGCGCTACCAAGCTGCGCCACTACCCGACGAGTAGAGGGTTGGGTTTTGGGATGACTCCGGCGCTTTCCCGCCAAGGACGCCCCGGTGAAAGCGACGATGTTTGCCGACGGCGGTTCGCGGGGGAATCCCGGGCCGGCCGCGTCGGGTGCGGTGCTCTTCGACGAAGCCGGCGCCGTTTTGCGCGAAGTGGGTACCTTTCTCGGCGTAGCCACCAACAACGTCGCGGAATGGACCGGTTTGCTCACGGGCCTCGAGGCGGCGCTCGACCTCGGCGTCGACGACCTCGCGGTGCGGCTCGATTCCGAGCTCGTCGTCAAGCAGATCAGCGGTGCCTATCGCGTCAAGAACGAGGGCCTGATCCCGCTGCATGCCAAGGCAAAAGCCCTGCTGCGCAAGTTTGCGCACGTCGACGTAAAACACGTGCCGCGCAAGCAGAACGCTGCGGCCGACGCGATCGTTAATGCGGTACTCGATGCTCACCGTTAGCGCGCCCGGCTGACCGATGCGCCGGTTCCCCGTTACCCTGCTCATTCTCGTCGCGGTCGTCGTTGCGATCGTGGGCGGCTGGATATTGTTTGCCAAGAGCGAGCACGACCGTTTTGTCGCCGTCCAGCGTGTCGGCGAGCAGCGCTCGGAGATCCGCATGACGTATACGGTCGCGCACACGAACGGCCCGATCGCGCGCGAAGTGTGGTTCTTTCAGAACATCAACGGTCACTCCGTGGCCACCTACACCGCCGTCGACCGGCGCGGGAACAAAGCCACCTTCGACGAGCAGGTCGTCAACTACGATGTGACGTTTCTGTTCGACCGGGTCGTGGCTGACGGCATCTGGGAGTTGGAGACCCGCCCGTTCCGCGGTTCCTCGCAGACGCTGCACGTGGTCGAGATCGCGCAGATTGCGGGCAACGACCATGGTTCGCACCGCTTTCAGTTCAGCGACGCGCACTATATCGCGACCGAGGCCGGCCGCGAATACCACATCCACCTCGACCCGCACAAGCCGGTGCCGGATTTGATGAGCCTGCAATCCACCTCGACCGCCGATCCACGCTACGAAAAGATCGCTGAGGACTTCGAGCAATTCGGCTCGCCGCGGTTCAAGGCCACGATCGCCCAGGCGCGGGCCAAGCTCCTAAAGGGTTAGCTTGCCCTAACGCCGTCGTAAGCAGGCATGGTCGTCATCGCCGCAGCGGCGTTCCTTGCGCTCGGGTTGCTTCACTTCGATTTTTCGCGGAATTGGTGGCGCGGGCAGGCGGTGCGTCTCGTCATCGGCGTCCCGCTCTGTCTGCTCTACGCGTACGTGGCGATGCCGCCGCTCGTGTTTCCGCAGGCCATCACGCTGCTGCTGATCACGCTCATTCCCAACCTCGGGCTCACGATCGCCGAAGCGGCCCGCAAGATCGTCATCTCGCGCCGCATCGTCAGCATTCGCCGCACGCCGATTTTGCCGCCGGCGATCGTGCTCGGCGTCGTCCTGCTCTTCGCCGGTGTGTTGACCGTTTTGCCGATCGTCGATGCGAGCGGTTTACGCGACGTCACCGGGGTGACGACGACGTCGGACAAGCCGCCGGCCGCCGATCTGCAACACGTGCGCGTGGTGCCCGAAGAGTCGGCGGAGTTCTCCGGTTCGAAAGTGCTGGGGCAGCTCGGCGCGTACTATCTCGTCGGCGAGTACAGCGTGCAGTCGGAGAACGGCAAGCTCGTGTGGGTTGCGCCGCTCGATTTCCAGGGGCCGATCCAATGGCTCGCGCGCGGGACGAGTCCGGGCGTGATCGTCGTGAGCGCGGAGAACCCCGACGCGCCGGCTGAACTGCGCCAGCGCCAGCCGCTGCGCTACATCCCCTCGGCGCTCTTGAACACGAACCTGACGCGCCACGTCTACATGACCTACGGCACGGAACTGCTGCTCGAAACGACGTTGCAGCTCGACGCCGCCGGCGATCCCAAGTACGTCGTAACGCTCGGCCGTCCGAAGATCGGCTGGAGCGGTGAGACGGTGACGGCCGTCGTGATCGTCGATCCGACGACCGGGGCGATGCAGCGCATCCCGCGCGAACAGTTCGCGAGCCTGCCGGCGTGGATCAGCCGCGTATATCCGGCCGACCTCGCGCTCGAATACAACGACTGGCTCGGGCGGTACGTGCACGGCTGGTGGAATTCGATCGTAGCAAAACGCGACGTTCACCTACCGGTGCGCGACGAAGTCTTCGGGTTACTGCTCGATGCGAACCGGTTCGTCTGGTTCGCCGATCACACGTCGCCCAACGCCACCGACGATTCGATGACCGGCTTCACCTATATGGACAGCCGCACCGGCGGGATGGTGTACTACACTTCGGCCGGCGGGGAGTTCAACAGCGTCGCGGCCGAACGGTCGGTCAGCGCCAATCCGATCATCACCCAGGGCCGTTTGATCCCTACGCAGCCCATTCTCTACAATATTGGGCAGAATACGTGGGTCGTGCCGGCCGTCGCAAGTAACGGAAAGTTTCAGACCCTCGCGCTCGTCCAGGCGGCCGGCGGCCACGTCGTGGTCGGCAACTCGTCGTCGCCGGCGCCGGTGGCCGACGCGTTCGCGCAGTACCGGGCGTTTCTCGGCGGCAGCACGGAGAATTCCGGCGCCGAGGCGACGCTCTCGGGTACGATCGACCGTTTCATCGCCACCAGCAACCGCATTTTGTTCACGATTCGCGGCCGGCCCCAGATCTTCACGATCTCCGACCCGTCGGACGCGGTCGCGCTGCTGGCCCGCAGCGGCGATTCGGTCCGGTTTACGGCCACCGCCCCGCAGGATGGAACGGCTCTCGTACGGGAGTTCCACGACCGGACTCTGGGTGAATGAAACAACTCTCCACACGCCGGCTCGACCTGCTTCCCGTCGACGCGCGCAACGCGCGCGAGTTGTGGCGGATTCTGAACGCGCCCGACCTGCGAAAGTATCAGGATATCCCGCGCATTCCGGCCGAAGACTTCGAGCGTCAGGTGCGCACGCGCCCGCGCGCGCTCGACGGGCGCTCGACCGGCCGCTTCGAGTGGCTGTTGCAAACCAACGGCAACCCGGCACGCGCTATCGGCTGGATCTCGCTGCGGGTGAACGACCGTACACCGCACATCGGCGAGATCGGTTACAGCCTCATCGAAGACGCGCGCGGTTTCGGGTACGCGACCGAAGCGCTGACCGCCGCGATCGATGAGGCCTTCGGGGCCGGCGAGCTCGAAGAGATGCAGGCCTGCTGCGTGCCCGAGAACCTGTCCTCGCGCGCGGTGCTCAACCGTACGGGCTTTTCCGAAGAACGCACGATTCGCGGCGGCGCGGTGATTCGCGGACGTCACGTCGACGTCGTGCTCTACCGCATGACGCGGTCGGAGTGGCGGCGGTTGGCTATGCCGGCGACTCGTCGCCAAATGCGATCGTGATTCCGGCATCGAGATAGCCGAAGTACCGCTGCGCCGGGTCGGCGAGATAGGCCAGCAGCGGTTCGCGCACGACGCGCACGTTGAGCACCGCCGCGAGTTCTGCGCGCGGCACCCAGCGGCAGGCCCGGACGTGCGCGTCGCCGGGCGGAACCTGCGGCTCGCCGGCTGCTTCGATCGTAAAGCAAAACGCGGTGAACTGCGTTTCGGTCGACGCGTCGAACGACTCGGCCACGTACGCTAAGCCCGTCACGCGCGCCTCGAGCGAGGTCTCCTCGCGCAGTTCGCGTACCGCCGCCATCGCGCAGGTTTCGCGGCCTTCCTGTCGTCCGCCGGGCAAACCCCACAGCAGCTCCGTTTGGTTGGGATACGTGTTCGCGACAACGAGGATGCGGCCGTCGCGTTCGAGCAGCCCGTTGCAGAGGTGGATGCGCCGGTACACGAACGCGGAGTTCGACGCCGCGCGCAGAATCGCTCGCTCCGGCCATGCGCGTGGAATTATTCGATGTTCATGATGCGGAACGGATGGCGGCGGCATTCTCCGTACGCGTACCGGTCTTTGTCGACGAGCAGCACGTGCCGGCGGAAGAAGAGATCGACGAGCACGACCGGACCGACCCGGACGCGCGTCATGCGCTCGTGCGCGATGACGGCCGGCCGGTTGCGGCGGGACGCTACTTCCGGATCGGGACGACGGCGCAAGTCGGGCGCATGGCGGTCCTGGCGCCGTATCGGGGCCGTCGCATCGGGTGCTTGCTTCTGGACGCGCTCGTCGCCGACGCACGCGCGCGCGGCTTTACGCGAGTTGCGCTCAACGCACAAGATCACGCGGTCGCGTTTTATGCGAAGGCCGGGTTTACACCGTTTGGTGAAACGCTGGTGGAATGCGATATCCTCCACCAGCCGATGGAACTCGTGCTATAAGCCGGCCAGATCGGTGACGACAGAGATGATCCCCTCGTGCTTGGCTTCGGAGAACGCATTGTCGATCGCGGCTTCACGCGTTGCGGCGCCGACGAGCGCGATGATCGCGTACGCGGCGAAGGCCGGCGTGCTCTTGGCCGCGCCCGCGGCCTGAAGGCGTTCGAGATAGCGCGCCATCTGTTCGACGTTCGCTTCGAAGCGGCGTTGACGTTCGGCGACGACGGCCCAGTCGTGGTTGCTGGTAACGTGCCAGGCGCGGAAGAGTCCCGGCCGCAGCAGTACCGCGGCGATCGCCTCGCGCACCCACGCGACGAGCTTCGCGCGTTCCGTCGCGGCGTCGTCGATGGGCTCCGCAAAGCGTTCGTTCAGCTTTTCGAGGTTGGCCGTTTCGCGAACCATCGCGTCGCGCACGACGTGAGCCAGATCGCTGAAGTGCCGGTAGAACGTCCCATAGGCGAGTCCGGCTTCGCTGGCAACCATGCCGGTCGAGATCGATGCAAGCTCATTGGACTCGAGCAACCGTTCGACGGCGTCGAGCAGGCGGTCGCGCGAGCTCGGGCGCGCCTTGCGCTCGGGCGAGAGCGTACCTTCACCCTCAACGCGTCCCAAGTACGTCCACTTGCCGCGGACGCGCCGGGTCTCGGGGTCGCGATACGATTCGACGCGATAGCGATAGGCGCGGCCGCTCACGCGCTTGATGACTTCGTATGCCACGCCGCAATCCTCCGACAGTCCGGTGAGATTTCCTCATTGCGTACCTTCGACAACCGTTCGCCTGCTCGTTCTTGCCAGGGAGCGTCGTGAAGAATTCTTTACCGATGGGGGGCCGGGTCCAGACGGGCTTGACGGTGGCGGCCCTCGGGGTTGTCTATGGTGACATCGGCACGAGCCCGCTCTACACCCTCAAGACGTGGCGATCTCGGTCATCTCGGCGGTCGAAGGGCATCGGAGTTGCCACCGGTGCCGCGCAGCCCTGGATCGTGCCGATCTCGCTGGAGTGTGGGAATTTAAGCGCGGAGCGCTTGCGGCTTGGGCCCCGGGGAACACTCCGCTGCGATCCAGCGTGAGGGCCCAAACGCGAAGGATTCGCTTGAAGCGAATCCTCTAGGCGGAGGCTTTTTCCGGCGTTTTCAGGCTGAGGCGCGCGATCATCGCGGGGGTCGGCAGTTTGATGTCGCGGGCGAGGCGCAGCCACGCGAGCACTTTGATCGTGTAATACGTAAAGTCGACTTCGAACCAGCGCAGACCGTGACGCGCCGAGAACGGGAACGCGTGGTGGTTGTTGTGCCAGCCTTCGCCCCAGGCAAGAATCGCGACCCACCAGTTGTTGGTCGACTTATCGCCGGTGCGGAAACTCTGATAGCCGGTCATGTGCGCGGCGCTGTTGACGAGCCACGTGATGTGATACGTCACGACGCAGCGCACGAAGATGCCCCAGATCAGCCACGACCAGCCGCCGATTGCGAGCAGGATCAATCCGAGCGCGACTTGCCACAGCACGTACGTGTTCTCGAGGAACTGATAGAACTTGGAGTTCGCCAGATCGGGTGCGAGGCGCGTCTGTTCTGCTTTGCTCAGGCGCGCATCGTTGCGGCGGTACAGCCACGCCATGTGGCTCCACCACGCACCGCGGTGGATGTCGTGCGGATCGCCTTCGCGATCGGTGTTCGCATGATGCGCGCGATGCGTCGCGATCCATTCGATCGGACCGCCTTGCAGCGCGAGCACGCCGATGATCGCGATGACCGGTTCGAGGAACCGGTTCACGCGCAGGCTGCGATGCGTGAGCGTGCGATGGAAGCCGAGCGTGATTCCCCATGCGCCGGTGATGTAGTAGAGAACCAGCATTACGACGACGGCGCTCCAGCTGAACGTCCCCGGAATCAAGGCGCAGAGTGCGCCGAGATGGACGATGCCAAGGCCGATGCCCGTAGTAAGACCTCGCGGATCAAAGGGACGCGCGGAGCTCGATTTCATTGCTCTGGAACGTGCGCCTAGGGACGGTAAACTCCTGGGTACGCTGGGTCAATTCTGAGCCTGGGGACGCTCGGCGTCCCGCTCCCCGGTTTACCGTACCGATCTTTGTGGGAATGATGTCTATGATGGATACCTTGATTACGTGCCCTTGCGGCCATACGCTCGCTTCCCACGACACCGAGGGCTGCTTCGGGGAACGGCTGCGCCCGTGCCACTGCCGCCGTGATCGAGCGACGGCCCTCGACGCCGCCGTCAACGTTGTCCGAGCGCCCCAGCTACCGACCGGTTATTCCGCGGCCCCACCCAACCGTCTGAGCGCCTGATCCCTCATCCTTTAACAGGCTCAGGACGCCCTTGACCGGGCTTTGAGCCGGGTGTAACATAGACGCCTATGCCAATCGGCGGGTAGCGCGGGAAAGAGCGGGGACCCTCTCCCTCGTCATGGGGAGACCTTGCCTTTTTTGCATTTCTGAGGTTGGCGCGCTCGAATAGGTGATTGTACGGTAATGGCTTCCAAGACGACGGCGGAAAAACCCAAGACTTCCCGGAGTAAAAAAGCAGCGGCACCGGCCGCCGAACCAGCGGCGAACGGAACCGCGATCAAGGCGCAAAACATTGCGAGCGCCTCGTTCGTCGTTCCCGAAGAGGCGTTCACGGTCGAACTGCCCGACGATCCGGGCCCGGCTCGCAAGCGGCATACGTTCGCGAAGATCCCCGACGTCCTGAATCTGCCCGATTTGATCGAGCTGCAGAAGGCGTCGTTCAAGTGGTTCATCTCCGACGGGCTGATGGACGCATTCAACTCGATCTCGCCGATCAAGGACTTCACGGGCAACCTCGTGCTCGAGTTCGGCGACCACAGCCTCGGCGAGCCCAAGTACTCGGTTGAGGAATGCCGCGAACGAGACATGACCTACAGCGCGCCGCTGCGCGTCCGCGTACGTCTTATCACGGCGGAGTCGGGCGAAATCAAGGGTATCCCCGACCAGGAAATCTTCATGGGCGACTTCCCGCTCATGACGGACAAGGGCACGTTCATGATCAACGGCGCGGAGCGCGTGATCGTGAGCCAGCTCGTGCGTTCGCCGGGCGTGTACTTCTTGCAGGACGCCGACACCAACAACCGGCCGACGTTCAATGCGACGATCATCCCCAACCGCGGCGCTTGGATCGAATTCGAAACCGACAACGGGACGAAGAACGACGAGACCGAGGGCACGATCGGCGTCCGCATCGACAAGAACCGCAAGATCTACGCGACCACGTTCATCCGTGCGCTCTCGCGGCCCGACATGGGCTACGACTGGCAGAGCGATGAAGCGATCCTCGCGCTCTTCGACGGCTCGCCTCTGATCGCGAACTGCCTTGAAAAAGACAAGGACATCAAGACCAAGGAAGACGCGCTCAAGGAAATCTACAAGAAGCTGCGTCCGGGCGAACCCGAGAACGCCGAAAATGCCGAGAAGCTGCTCGAATCGCTGTTCTTCGATGAGAAGCGCTACGATCTCGCCGGCGTCGGCCGTTACAAGCTCTCGGGCAAGCTCGAGCGCGAATACGTTGCCGCCGGCGTGTCAATTCCGCAAGTCGACAAGAAGGCGCTGACGCGCGACGACATGATCGCGGTCATCCGCCGCTTGATCAAAGTCGCCACGGGCAAAGTGCACAAAGACGACATCGACCATCTCGGCAACCGCCGTATCCGGTCGGTCGGCGAACTGCTGCAGAACCAGTTCCGCGTCGGTCTGCTTCGTCTGGAACGCGTCGTGCGCGAGCGCATGACCGTGCAAGACATCGAAACGGTCACGCCGCAGGCGCTGATCAACATCCGTCCGGTCGTCGCGGCGATCAAAGAGTTCTTCGGCTCCTCGCAGCTCTCGCAGTTCATGGACCAAACGAACTCTCTGGCGGAGCTCACGCACAAACGGCGTCTGTCGGCCCTTGGGCCCGGCGGTCTCTCCCGCGAACGCGCCGGCTTCGAAGTCCGCGACGTCCATCACAGCCACTACGGCCGCATCTGCCCGAT
>PLTN01000091.1 GCA_003164495.1 Vulcanimicrobiota bacterium | reverse complement strand
GGCCACACGGTCGACTTCACCAATACGATCGTGGTCATGACGTCGAACATCGGCGGCCAGGTCATCCAGGAGATTACCCGCGAAGGCGGCAGTGAAGAGCAGGTGGCTGAGGCCGTCATGGAGACGCTCCGTACGCGTTTTCTGCCGGAGTTCCTCAACCGCGTCGACGAAGTCGTGGTCTTCCATCAGCTGACGCGTCCGCAGATCGAAGAGATCGTCGGACTCGAACTCGAGAAAGTCATCCGCGAAGTCAAGGCGCAAGAAATGCACCTCGAAGTCACGGAAGACGCGAAGCAACTGCTTGCGAAAAAGGGTTGGGATCCGCAGTTCGGAGCGCGCCCGCTGCGTCGTGCGATCCAGCGTGAAGTCGAGGACGAGCTCGCCGAGGAAATGCTCAAGGGCACCTTCGGCAGCGGCGACCGCATCTTGGCGGAAGTGAATCCGGACAATCCGGACAAGCTCCGCTTCCAGAAGATCCCGTTCGTCGAACCCCCCGCCCAGCCGCTCCCCGAGATTCAACCAGCATAAATAACCTCGTCATCCCGATCCTTCGACAAGCTCAGGAGAGGGACAGCCACCAAGCGCCAACACTGTGGCTGTCCCTCGACGAGCTCGGGATGACAGCGGGCTAGCTAGTAATCTCTTGTGCTAGCGGCGAATACCCCACGGTTGACTCCCTTTGCCCTATGGCGATCGCGCTTGCCGGCGTCGATCGGAAATTGGTTTGCACGCGACCTGACCCGTGCCGCTCTCGAGCTCGCAGATGCGGGCCGCGTAACCTTACGTTCGGTTGAGGGCCTCAAGATCGAGGCCACCGTCGCCGATCGCGGCGGGGTGTCGTGCGGCGTCGAATGGGCCAGCGGCACGGGGCCGCAGGCTCTCCGCAGCGTCTGCACGTGCGGATCCACCGGCGTGTGCGAACACGTCGTGGCCACGCTCGAAACCGTTCGCCGGGCCGACGAGGCGCCGGTGCCGACCGACCCGGCCGATGCCGAGATCGACCTGACCTGGCTGCCGGTGATCGACCTCGAGGCGCCGCGCGCACGCGCCCGCAGCGTGTGGCCGGTCATCTCGGCAGCCGACGGCAAATCGCTCTCCGGCGCGCTCTACCTCGATACGCCGCGGCTGCGTGGCGTGATCCGCGATGCCGAGTCGATCTTGGCGATGATGGAATCGACGCCGCCCGACGATTGGGACAATGCCGACCGGGAACTGATTCGCGACGAAGCGGTGCAGGAAGCCTTCGGCACGCGCGTCTCGCAGCGAGCGCTCGCCCGCGCGCTTTTCCGGCTCGCGCGCCATCCGCGCACCCGCTTCGACGACGAACCCGGCGCGAACCGGCACCCGGTCGAACTCGGGCCCTTCGACATCGACGTGCGCGGACTGCAGCTCCGGGCGGTTCGTGAAGGCGACCGTTTCGTTCCCTCGCTCGAACGCGGCAACGGCGAGCGCTTCACCCCGCGCGGTGCGCTGATCGTCGATGGTCCGCCGTCGTGGCTCGTCGTGAACCGTACCGCCTATCTGCTCGACGACAGCTTCGATGCGCGCAAGGTCGTGTCGGCGGCGGCCGCGCAGGCGCCGTCCAACGGCGCGAGCAGCAACGGAAAGCATCCCTCGATCGGCACGATCGCCCGGGTTGCGCCCTTTCTTTCCGCGGCCGACCGGCGCGAACTCGGCGTCGTTGATGCTGAAGCTCCGGCGGCCCTCGCGCGGTTGCGCTGGAGCGACGGCGCGCTGATCGCGCGATTGCAGTTCATCGATCGCAAGAGCGAAGCGAACGCAACGTTCTCCGTGCACGGCGCGGTCGCGGCGAATCAGGGGCGTTTCGTGCGGTTCGCGCCGGCGACGGCGCGCGCGTTTGCTCACCGTTTCCTCGAAGCCGGATTCGTGCCGCGCGGCGGCGACGCGTTCGCGTTGCACGACGTCGAGCGCGCGGCCACGTTCGTGCGCGAGGTTGTCGGCGATTGGGACGACGTCGACATCATTCTCGACGATTCGCTGAGCGCCGTGGCGTCGGGCGAGTCGGCGATGAACGTCTCGATCTCGGCGCGACCGACCGATGTGGACGGCGAGCGCGACTGGTTCGAACTCAACGTCGACGTGTTCGTCGGCGACGGCTCCGCCCTCACCCCGAAGGAGCTCGCGGCCTTGCTGCAATCCAGCGGGCGCTACGCGGAAGTGCGCGGGAAGCTCTTCGACGTCGAGGCGCTGCGCATGCGCCGCACGTTGCTCTCGGAGCTAAACGACCGCCGGCGCACCGGGATGGCGGCACTGGTCGCCCTGCACGACGAAATTCACGAAGCTTTCGGCGACGTCGCGCTCCCCGAAGAAGTCGAAATCTTGCGCGCCCGTCTGCGCAATTTCGGCGGCATCGAAGAGATCGAGCCCCCGGCGTCGCTAGCGAACACGCTGCGCGGCTATCAGCGCCGCGGCCTCGACTTCTTGCAGTATCTCGCGTCGTTCCGTTTCGGCGGCATTTTGGCCGACGAAATGGGCTTAGGCAAGACGCTGGAGATGATCACGTACTTGCTCCATCGCAAGGACATGGAGGGTCCGGCGCCGTGCCTCGTCATCGCGCCGACGTCGGTGACGCACACGTGGGAAAACGAAATCGCCCGCTTTGCTCCCACGCTGAGCACTTTGCGTTTGCAATCAGGTGCCGATCGCGCGCAGCGGTATGCCGAGCTCGAGAACTACGACGTGATCATCACGTCGTATGCATTGGCGCGCCTCGATGCCGAACAGCTCGAGCGCTTCAACTTCCGCACGCTGATTCTCGACGAAGCACAGAACGCAAAGAACCCGAGTTCGCAAATCGCCAAGGTCGTTCGCAATCTGCGGGCCGATCACCGGTTGGCGCTCACCGGTACGCCGGTGGAGAACTCACTGCGCGATCTATGGTCGATCTTCGCGTTCGTCGAGCCGGGGCTGCTGGGTTCGGAAGCTTCGTTCCGGCGGCGCTTCGAGAACCCGATCGCCGAAGGCGACGAAACGGCGGCCCACCAGTTGCGTTCGCGGCTCGAGCCGTTCGTGTTGCGCCGGACCAAAGAAGATGTGGCGCGCGAGCTGCCGGAACGCACCGAGCAGATCATCGAGTGCGATCTCTCGCCTCTACAGCGTCGGTTGTATCGCGGCATTGCCGAAGCTGCGCGGCGCGACGTCATCGCGAACATCGGCGGCGAAAACGGGATGGAAGGCGCGACCGTTCACGTGCTGGCAGCGCTGACTCGTTTGCGTCAAGTCTGCGCGCACCCGGGCCTGATTCTGCCGGAGTACATCGACGAGCCCGAGGCGAGCGGCAAGTTCGATGCCTTCCTCGAGACCGTCGAAGAGGTGCTCTCCGGCGGACACAAGGTGCTGGTGTTCTCCGCGTTCGCCTCGATGTTGAAGATCATGCGTACCGCCCTCCAAAAGCGCGACGTGGTGTTGGGGTACCTGGATGGTTCCACCAAAGATCGCGACCGGCAGGCGGAAGTCGAGCGCTTCATGTCGGCCGATGGTCCGCCGGTGTTCTTATGTTCGCTCAAAGCCGGCGGCGTCGGGCTGACGCTGACTGCGGCCGACTACGTGGTCCTCTACGATCCGTGGTGGAACCCGGCCGTCGAACGCCAGGCCATCGACCGCACGCATCGCATTGGCCAAACGCGCCCGGTCACGGCGTACCGGATGGTCACCGCCGGTTCGGTTGAGGAGAAGATTCGCGCGCTCGCCGAGCGCAAGAGCGCGCTGTCGCGTTCGGTCATCAAGGCCGACAGCGCGATCGCGAAGTCGCTCACCAAAGACGATCTCGAATTCCTGTTTGCAGACCCGTCATGAAGGCGGCCGCCGCCATCGCCGAGATCCTCAAGCGCGAAGGCGTCGAGATGGTGTTCGCGTATCCGCGCAACGCGGTGATCGAGGCCGCAGCCGAAGCCGACATCCGGCCCATCATCGTGCGTCAGGAACGCATCGCGGTGCACATGGCCGACGCCGTCGCGCGGCTCTCGCACGGCAAGCAGATCGGCGTGTTCGCGTGCCAGCATGGACCGGGGATCGAGAACGCGTTCGGTTCCGTGGCGCAGGCGTACTCGGAATCGATTCCGCTGCTCATCTTACCGGGTGGCTACGCGACGCGCATCGCGCACGTACCGGATAATTTCAACTCCACCAAGGTGCTTGCGCCGGTGTCGAAGCACGCGGAGCCGATCACGTCCGGTGCGGAAGTGCCGAACATCATGCGGCGCGCGTTCTCGATGCTGCGCAACGGCCGTCACCGGCCCGTCGTGGTCGAGATCCCGAACGACCTCTACGCCGCCGAGGTTCCCGAACCGATCGACTACGTGCCCGTTTACACGACGCGCAGCGGGCCCGATCCCGACGATGTGAAACGCGCGGCCCGCGTGCTCGTGGACGCGAAGCGCTTGACGATCTACGCCGGTGCCGGCATCCACTGGGCCGGAGCGTATGAGGAGTTGCGAGAGCTGGCCGAACTGCTCGGTGCTCCGGTGTGTACGAGCCTCGAGGGCAAGAGCGCGTTCGACGAAACGCATCCGCTGGCGCTGGGCGCGGGCGGCGCGGCGATGCCGAAGACGGTGCGTCACTTCCTCGATAATGCCGACGTGATCTTCGGGGCGGGCTGCAGCTTCTCGGAGTCTGCGTTTGCGATCAAGATGCCGCGCGGGAAGACGTTCGTTCATGCGACGAGCGACCCCAACGACTTGAACAAATCGGTGCGGTCGCTGGTCGGCCTCGCCGGCGACGCGCAGCTCACCCTGCGCGCGCTGATCGAAGCGTGTCGCGAGCTGCTCGAGGGCACCGCCAGCGATCCGACGGCGGCGCACGTCGAAATCGCGTCGGTCGAAGCGGCGTGGCTGGCCGAATGGATGCCGAAGCTCACCTCGACCGAAACCCCGCTCAGTCCCTATCGCGTCCTGTGGGATCTGCAGCATACGGTCGACAAAGCCGAAACGATCATCACGCACGATGCCGGCAGCCCGCGCGATCAGCTCACGCCGTTCTGGAAGTCGACCGCGCCGCACAGTTACATCGGCTGGGGGAAGACGACGCAACTCGGCTACGGCCTGGGGTTGGCAATGGGCGCGAAACTGGCGCGGCCCGATAAGCTCTGCATCAACGTCTGGGGCGACGCGGCGATCGGCTTCACCGGCATGGATTTCGAAACGGCCGTGCGCGAGCGCATTCCGATCCTTTCGATCCTGCTCAACAACTCGGCGATGGCGATCGAACTCAACGTGATGCCGGAAGCGACCAAGAAGTACCGCTCGACCGATATTTCCGGCGATTATGCGGCCATGGCGCGGGCCTTCGGCGCCTACGGTGAACGGATCACCGCACCTGAGGAGATCGTTCCGGCGATCAAACGCGGTATCGAACAAACGCGCGCCGGTAAACCCGCGCTGCTCGAGTTCATCACCGCTCAAGAAACGAAAGCGTCACGCTACTGATGAACACCCGGATTGCCCTCACCCTGGCCCTGGCGTTGCTCGCCTCCGCTCCGGCGGCCGCCGCCGGCGGACTGATGACCCCGATGAGTCCCGGATTTCACCAACTGCTGCACTGTAACACGCAGGGTTACGTCACCGTCGATGTCGCTCCGGGCGACTCGCACATCGCGCCGAACGCCATGCTGGTCACGACCGCCGTTGCGATCGGGCCGTCGATTACCAAAACGCAAGCGTATCGCGGCGCCGACGATCGGGGCAACATCTACGCGTACGGCTACCTGCTCCAGCCCGGTGTGACCAAGCGCTTTCCCAAGCGGTTGCTGCTGCCGGCAAATCCGCCGGCAGCGGGCGAACGCAGCACCTATTACGGCGTCACCGGCGCCCCGATCGAGAAGCGCTTCGATGGCATGACGGCGACGAGGGACGCGCACGGCGCTGCGGCAAAGGGCTTCGCGTTCTCCGATTACCTCAACGGGCGCAAGCTCAACACGGTCGTGTATTTGCCGGCAATCGGGGTGGCCGAGCTGACCTTTTACGGCGTTTTACCGAATCAGGGCGATTTGAGCTGTCACGCTCACCCGTAGCGTTCAGGCGGCGATCAGCACCTGTTGCGCGCAACCGGGCAGCGGCTCGTCAACGAGCCATGCGGCGAGGCCGACTTCGCGCAGCAGCGCGCGGCGGGCCGGCGGAACACCGGTGAAGCACACCCGCGCATCGCGGTAGCGGCCGTGCAGGGACTCGGCGAGTTCACAGAGCGCACCCCAGGCCCAGCGTGCGGTCCACTGCAGCGAAATGACGATCGTGCGGCCGCGCGCCGCTGCCTCGCTCAGGGAGTCGGTAACCTTCCGCATGATCGCGGAAGTGAAATCGCCGACGGGAAAGATGACGGTCGTGGCGTTTTCCCATGACCGCATCATCGCGCCGCACCTTGGCAAGGCGCTTAGCTCGGCCTGGGAATTCCCGCTATGTCATCCCGAGCTTGTCGAGGGACCGCCTCTATCGTCGTCGCTAAGTGGCTGTCCCTCGCCCTGAGCTTGTCGAAGGGTCGGGATGACAAATACTATCCCTTGGTTGGATCCCAGTCGGACGGAATTCCGTTCTTGCGCATTTCTTCGCGCCAGATCTCGTGGATGCGCGGGTCCTGATCGGTGAATTCGATCTGGTCGCCACCGTCCTTGACGCTGAGCGACAGCGATTGCTTCTCGCCCGGTTTCCCGAGGGCGATGCGGCGGTGCTCCTCGGTGAGCGGGTACCGCATGCCGCCGATTCCCGTCGCGATGTAACGCGACGCGTTGTTGCTCGTCACGAAATGCTGGTGGAACTGGTTTGCCTGCGGTGGAAAGACGACGCCGTATTCCCAATCGACGCGCTCGAAGTCTTTGTCGCCCGGATACCAGAGCAGCGAGTAGCCGTTACCGGTGAGCGTGAGCACGTGCGCGCCGTCGATATGGCGATGCGCCTTCTTGTACATCGCCGGCGGGATCTCCGACATGTGCGCGTGCATGATGCCGTCGCCGAGCGCAAAGATGATGTTCTTCGAGCCCTTGCCGCGATCGTCCCAACTCGTGAGCTCGAGTTCGCCCAGATCGGGGACGAAGTTCGTCTCCCACATGTTGTTGCCGGGCCGAACCATGTGCAAGTCGCCTTGGCCCGTGAAGAATGCTTCCTTGCCGATGCGGTCCGTGAAATCGAACGGCAAGTCGAAGATGAAGCGCTCGTTGTGAAAGATCTTCATCATCAACGGAGCGGTCGTGGTGGCGGCTAGAAGCGCGCGCTCGGTGCCGCTGGCGTTGAAGTGCCGGTACTTCGCGTTCAGCGGAATCGCAAAGAAGCTGCGCGGTCCCCACTCGAAGCTGCGGGTCGTGCCGTCGCTGAACTCGAGTTGCGTGCTGCCGCGTCCTTCGAACACGTAGTAGATCGCCTCGAAGACATGCTGGATCGGGTTGCTGGCTCTGCCTGCGCCGATGTCCATGAGGAACATCGAACAGAAGTCACCGCTGCCCCTGAAGTGCAGTGCGGCGCCGTTGACGCCGAAGCGCGGCCAGTCGGCCGTCTCGAGCTTGATGAGGTTCAGCGCGAGGCCTTCGTGAACGAGCAGACCCTCACGTTTGATCCACTCGAGATAT
The DNA here is from genome assembly GCA_003164495.1 of Vulcanimicrobiota bacterium. Taxonomy (GTDB): domain Bacteria; phylum Vulcanimicrobiota; class Vulcanimicrobiia; order Vulcanimicrobiales; family Vulcanimicrobiaceae; genus Lustribacter; species Lustribacter caenicola. Next base: position 42,285 of record PLTN01000091.1, on the reverse strand, counting down.
GAGTCGATCCCGTAGGCCAGGGGTTTGATCGCTTCCGTTGTCATGGTTTCCTCAAGTAATGGCGCGGGTTAGGAAAAAACGTTGGGGTCGATCAGGTCTTTGGCCATGAACGATTTGGCGATCGTCTTGTACGTTACGGCGGCGTCGATCGTCGGCTGGAGCATGCTCGAATCGAGCAGGTTCGACACGCCGGCGAGATTGGGCGCCTGCTGCAGCGCCACGGTCGCGGGGTCGAGACCGGTATATTTGGCGACGACGGGAATCATCTGCGGCCGGTGCGCGAGTGCGTAGGCGGCAGCTTCGTTGAGGGCTTTCCGAAAGCGCCCGAGTGCATCGCCGTTTTTCTGCGCGAAGTCGGCGCTCGCAAAGTAAACGGTCACGATCATGCGTTTGCCAAGCGCGTCGATCGGCCGGGCGAAAACGCGGCATTTACCGGTTTTCACGAATTCGCTGAGCAGCGGTTCCGCGATGACGGCTGCGTCGACGCGCCCGGTGGCGACCGAATCACCCATCGCGGAGGGCGGAATCTCGAGAAACTTGACGGCTTTCGAGTCCCCGCCGTTGCGATCGATCCACGCTTCGGTCGTGATGGTGGAGTAGTCGCCGAGCGCCGGCACGGCGACGATCTTGCCCGTCAAGTCGCGGCCGTCGCGGGCCGTCGAGTCGCGTGCCACGAGCAGGCCGAAATCCGGCGCGCTCGCGAGGTAGAGCGTGCACGGCGCTTCGATGAGGAACGGCAACCCCTTGGCGTGCGCGATGATGATCGTGAACGTGCTGGCCTTACCGATGTCCATCGATCCGCCGGCAACCGCCGAGGCAACGGCGGAGCCGCTGTTGAGGCGCGTGATGTCGACATCGAGCCCGTACTTTGCAAAAATGCCGCTCTGTATGCCCCACAGCGCGCCTACGCAGTCGCCGTCGGCACCCGCCGCAATCCGCAGTTTGGTCAGGGACTGCGCTCGCACGTACGCGGGTGCCGCGATGAGTCCGGCGGTCGCGCCGATGAACGTCGCACGATTGGCCATGAACCACAGACTCTACGCCTGGGGTGCTCGCCCCTGCATCCGTTGCAACCCAGCCCTGGTTATGGTGTAGGCGATGCAGACCCAAGCCACGTCCATTACCGTTGTTCTTACGCAGGTTGCTCTTGAAGGCGGTGGTTTTCAGATCCGGCGCGCGTTTCCGGTCGCCGGACTATCGTACTTCGATCCGATACTGCTCATCGACGAGATGGGTCCGGTCACGTACGGTCCGGGCGAGGGCATCGGCGCACCCGATCATCCGCATCGCGGCTTCGAGACGGTTACCTACGTGCTCGACGGGGCGATGGAACACGAAGATTCGCACGGCCATCGCGGTTCGCTGCGACCGGGCGACGTGCAGTGGATGACGGCCGGTGCCGGCGTGATCCACTCCGAGATGCCGGCCAAGGAAATCATGGAGCACGGCGGACGCGTGCACGGGTTCCAGATTTGGGTTAACTTGCCGCAAGCGCAGAAGCTTGCAACGCCGCGCTATCAAGAGTACGCGAGCGAACAGTTGCCGATCGTCACCGGACCCGGAACGTGGGCGCGCGTGATCGCCGGTGAACTCGACGGACGCCGCTCACCGATCGAGACGACGGTCCCGACCACGATGGTCCACGTGAAACTTGATGCAGGTGCGCACCTCGCGCTGCCGATCGCGGCGGGTTCGAATGCGATCGTGCATACGATCGACGGCAGCGGCCGCGTGCAAGATACGGCGCTATCGGATCACCGCGTTGCCTTGATCGCCAACGCCCCGGCGACGCTCGAGCTAACGGCTGATGCCGGCGGCTTCGAAGCGCTGGTTCTCGCCGGCATGCCGCTCAACGAACCCGTTGCGCGCTACGGACCCTTCGTGATGAACACGAAGGCCGAGATCGAGCAGGCGTTCCGCGATTATCAAGCCGGCCGCTTCGGCGAAATCGCCCGCACGAACTAGCGTCCGTTCGATCGGCGCGTCGCACCGCGTCAAATGGTGCGTCGGCACGTGAATCGTATGCTGTTGAAAATGCATGCGAGGCCCGATCATGCCGGTCCCGCCTTCTTTTCGATGAGTTCGCGCAACCGGGCGAGTTCGGCATTGTCGAGCGACTCCGACTCGAGCAGATTGAGCACCAGTTCGCGGGGTGAGCCGCCGAAGAAGCGCGCGACCATGTGGTTGACGACGTCGCGCTGGGCCTCGTCCCGCTCGACGTTTGCGTGGTAGATGAACGCCCGGCCGGACGCCTTGTGCGAGAGATAGCCCTTTTGTTCGAGGATGCGCAGGGTGGTCAGGACCGTGTTGTAGGCCAGCGGCGGATCGCCGACGCGGTCGAGCACCTCGGCGACGCTCAGCGGCCCGTTCGTCCACACGATGTCCATCAGGCGGTACTCTGCCTCGGTGAGGGTCGGAGTCTTCTTGCGGGCCATGCGCCGACGATACATCAGCCCCGGGCCCCTGTCAACTAAAGAATGCGTTCTTGCGCCGGCCCACCCCGGAAACCCGCCGCGGCACGGGAAGGTCATGGAGAACAACACCGCTTTGCGCCTCCGGAGGCCCCATTTTATGACCGTCGTCCAGCAAGATAGCCTCGAGCGGCTCTTCGATGAGGCCGTCGTCGAGCACGCCGAGCCGCTCTGGCCGCTGCTGAGCACGGTATCGCCGCCGTTCCCGGTGGCGAAGGCCATGCCGTATGTGTGGGACTACACGAAGCTGCGCCCGTTCTGCGAACGCGCGGCGCGCTTGGTCGGCACCGAACTCGCGGAACGCCGCGTGTTCATGCTGATCAATCCGAAATTGAAGGCGCCGCACACGACCGACACGCTCTACGCCGGCCTGCAGACGATTCTGCCCGGTGAGACCGCGCGCGCGCACCGGCACACGCCGTTTGCGTTGCGTTTCATCATCGAAGGCGAGCGCGGCTTCACCGCCGTCGAAGGTGAGAAGGTGATGATGCAGCGCGGCGACTTGGTGCTGACGCCGTCTTGGGAGTGGCACGATCACGGCAACGAAGGCGACGTGCCGATGATCTGGCTCGACGGTCTCGACCTGCCGCTATGGCAAGTGCTGCCGAGCAACTTCACGGAACACTACGCGCAAGCGCGCTATCCATCGGATCTGCTCAAGACGGCTTCGAATCGCCGCTATCCGTGGGCCGAGATGCAACCGAAACTCGACGCCAAGCCCGGCGCGGCGGTTGAGGAACGGTATCACATGCGCGCCAACGGTGCCGATATCAGCGCGACGATAGGCGCGTCGGCGTACCGCATCGACAAGGGTGCAAAAACCGCTCCGGCGCGCGAAACGGCCAGCGCGGTGTTTCACGCCTATGAAGGCAGCGGTCGCACGCAGGTCGGCGATATCACGCTGCACTGGAAGCGCGGCGATACGTTTGCCGTTCCGGCGTGGCAGACGGTCGTGCACGAGAACACCGGCGACGAGCGCGTCTACCTGTTCCGCTTCGACGATCGTCCGCTGATGTCGGCCCTGTCCGCATTACGCGCGGACGAGGGCCAACACCCGAACGGATTCTGCTAAGCCGACTTGAGGTTTAGCGGCGTGTAGCCTTGGCGGACCGGGATGGGTGTCTCGGTCGCGAAGGTCTTCGTCGCTGCGGCCGAATCCGGCGCGCTGCACGCTTCGGCAGCGTAGTCGCCACCGACGCGGTTGGTGATGACGAAGTACTCGCCGTCGCTCTTGCGCTTGGCTTTCGGAACGATCGTGCCGGCATAGGTTTCTTGCACGGCTTGATGATCGCAGTCGCGGAAGTAGGCGTCGCTCTTTTTACCGGCGTCGTACTTGTAACCCAGGTAGGCGGCGACGATCTTGGACGGGTCGGTCGTGCCGGCTGCGTTCATGCGGTTGATCATCGTTTCGCCGGCCATCAGGCCGAGGTACATGCGCCAATCGACGTTTTTCGCCTTGGTCTTCAGGTCTTTGTAGATCTCCGCCGTGCGCGTGCCGCCGGCGTCCGGTCCCCAGACGTAGCCCCACGTGGATCCGACGATGTCGTCGACCGGCAGGCCGACGGCGACGTCGTTGCCGCACAAGATACCGCCGAATTTCATCTTCTGGTTGATGCCGAGCTGGATCGCTGCCTTGACGGCGTTTTGCGTATCCGGACCGTAGTTGCAGAAGACCATGACGTTGGCGTCGGTGTTGCGTGCCTTCGTCATGTACGACGAGAAGTCGATCGCGCCGAGGGCGTGCTTGTCGTTGGCCACGACTTGACCGCCCTGTGCAAGCAAGATCTTTTGCAGACGCGCTTGCGCGTCGTTACCGAACGCGTAGTCGGCGGTGATGAAGTACCACTTCTTGCCGAACTTCAAGAGCGCCGGGCCGACGGCGTTGGCCAGCATCGCGTTGGAACACGTCTGGCGGAACGTAACGTGATGCGCGCCCGCTCCCGTGATGTTCGTGTCGTGCGTACCGATCGCGAGGAAAAACGAACCGAGCTCTTCGCACGTGTTCGAGACCGCGAGGCCGACGCCTGAGCTCAAGCATCCGGCGAGAATGTCGACCTTTTCTTGCACCACCAGGCGCCGGGCTTCGGTGCTGCCGGTCGCCGGCGTATTGGCATCGTCGCCCTTGACGATCTCGTACTTGATACGCGAGTTCTTTTTCATCGCTTGCGCGACGGCGAGTTCCAGGCCGAGCTGCTGCGACTGCGACGCTGCAGCATAGACACCCGAAAAGCCGTCGAGGTGACCGATCTTGACGGTCGCGCCACCACCGGCGGCGATGACGTCGCGCGGCGGAAGAAGTGGAGCCGACCCCGCGGCCCGCGTTTCGAGGAGCGGATAGCCCAGCGTGGCCGCGCCGGCGATGCCGAGGGCACCACTCCGACGCAAGAACTCGCGGCGATTCGAATCGTACATGGTACTCCTTGCCGACAAAAGATAAAACGGGAGAGGAAAAGTTCTTTGCCGCAGGATGGGTGCCTCCCCAGGGTATTCGAGCAGGCGCTTTTTTGCGGCATGGCGCCGGGGCCGCTCGCCCGAACGACGCCTATCGTGAGAGAAGAACGCTCGGAGCCGAAGGTCGTCCTCCTGGTCCGGCTTCTCAGCGCGATCGACGACGGCCGGTTCTCGTTCGAGGAACTCAAGGAACGGATCGCCGACGACAAGCCGCCCAGTACGCGCAGTTTGCGGCGCTACCTCGCCGTGCTCTCGGACGCGGGCTTTCCGTGGTATTTCGACCGGGCCACCTCGACGTACAAGTTCGCGGAAGGCTACAGCCTGCGCCGGCTCAACCTGAGCCAGCGCGAGCTTCTGGGGCTGGTCACCCTCAAGCGGCTGGGTTCGTCGCTGGGCGGCACGCTCTCGGCCTACATCGACGAGACGACCTCGAAGCTGCTCCAATCGAGCGATCAGCGCTCGGCCACGGCCATGCAGTCGTCGTCGCTCGCCATTCGGCTCGAATCGGTCGCGCTCGAACCGTTGGCCGAACGCAACTTCGAGACGCTGCAAACGGCCGAGCACGACCACCGGGTGGTGCAGTTCGAGTACACCGACAAACGCGGCGTGAAGACGCAGCGACGCGTCGATCCGTACGGCTTCATCGTTTCGAACGGCCGGATTTATCTCGTGGCCTACGATCACGCGCGCACCGATATGCGCGTGTTCGCGATCGACAATATCGATGCGATTGCGGTGCAGCCGCAGACGTTCGAGCGGCCGGCCGACTTCAATCTCGAGGCCTACGGCGCCCATTCGGTCAGCGGCGTGTGGCAGAGCACCGATCTGACCGATGTGACGGTGCGCTTCTCACCGGTCGTGGCCAAAGCAGCGGCGGCGGCGAGCGTTGCGCGCGACCGGCGCATCGAGCGGCAAGACGACGGCTCGGTGGAGATCACGTATCGCGTTGCCGACCCCGCCGAAATCGTGCGCTGGTCGTTGAGCTGGGGCACGGAGGGCGAGGTCGTCGCGCCGGAGAGCGCGCGCGAACACGCGCGCACGATCGCACGCGCACTCGCCAAAACGTACGAGGAATAAAAGCGACGGCGCCGCGGGACGTGGGCCCCGCGGCGCCGGTCAGCACGAGAATCCGATCTGCGCACGTCCTCGCCGATCAGCTCGGCCATTACGGCGTCGTACTTCGTTGAGGAACCGGAGAGCGGCGAACGGACGAGCCGTGCGTCGTAACCAATTCGCTGCGAGCTTCTCGTCGCTCGCCCGCCGGCGAACCGGCGTGCAAGGAGCATACGTCGCTCGTCCGGACAACGCAAGATGGCGCTTGCGGTTATCCACAAGAAAGTTGCGTTTTCCACCGCCCCCGCCTGAGCATCCATTTTATCCACCGAGAAAGGGCCTGCATGCTCGTAATCATTCGCATCTTCGTTGCGGCGCTGCTGGTGTGCTCGACGTGTGCGCCGGGCGCGGCGGCGCCGTCGAACGTCGGCTTCGTGCTGCTGCACGGTCTCGCCGGCGTGCCGCTCGGATCGGGCGGCCCGGGCGGCGCGCTGGTCGGCGGTTTGCGCAAGGCCGGCTATCGCGTTGAAACGCCGGAGATGTGCTGGTCGAAGCGTCGCATCTACGACCACACGTTCACCGATTGCTTCGCGGACATCGACGCCGCGATCGCGCGTTTGCGTGCGCAGGGCGCGACGCAGATCGTGCTCGGCGGGATGAGTATGGGCGGTAACAGCGCGCTGGCCTATGCAGCGACGCACCCGGATTTGCTCGGGGTCATGGCGATCGCGCCGGCCCATGATGCGGCCACGCTCGGCAACATCCCGCGCATTGCCGCCGCACTCGCGCAGGCGCAGGCGGCGGTTGCCGCAGGCCACGGCGATGCCGTGCAGACGTATCCGGATTCCGACAACAGCCGGCGCGCCGGTCCGGCGTTCACCGTGCGCACGAGCGCGCAGAACTACGTGAGCTTCATCGATCCGGCCGGCCCGGCCAATATCGCGGGCGATCTGCCGCACATCGCCGTCCCGGTAATCTGGGTGGCCGGGACGGACGATCCGACGCAAGTGCTGAGCGCCCAAGAATTCGCGCAGATTCCGGCCAATCCGTTGAGCAAATACGCGAGCGTCAACGCGGCCCATCTCGCGACGCCCGATGCCGGCGCGAGCGCGATGATCGACTGGGTGCGGGCCCTCACCGCCGCCAAGAGCTGAACACGTCGGAAAGCCCCGCGGCGCGAACCACGGGGCTTTCGTCATGCGAGTTTCTGGTGTTGCGCACGCCCGCGCCGATTGCTCAGCCCAGTGCGGCGTCGAAGGCCATTGGGTTTCCGGGGCTTTGATTGCTCGCTGCGGCCCGTACTCGCCGCGACTGTCTCGCCAGTCGCACGACAATCGCTTGTCGTGAGTTCATGATGTCACACGCGAAATTCGATTGCAAGAGGCGCAATGCGCTACGGCGCGGTTATCCACAAGAACTTTTCGTTATGCACGGCGATCCACCGGTATTCACCGTTTCCACAAGCAGCTAGACGAGTTTGCCTGAGGTTTGTTCGAGTAAATCCCAGGCCGTCGGGCCGAATTGCGTCTTCCAACGGCCGTAGAACGGCTTGAGCTGCGCGCGCATCGAATCGGCGTCGGCCGTATTGAAGATCATGCCCTCGCGGCGCAATTTGTCGGCCGTGGCCACGCTCTGCTGCTCGGTATCGCGCCGTTCGAGAATCGCCGCGCGCTCGGCATGCCGCATGACGATCGCCTGCATCGACGCCGGTATCGCGTTCCAAGCGTCCATATTGGCGAGGAACCAGAAGATCGTCGCAGTGTGATTGGTAACGCTCAAGTATTTCTGCACTTCGGCGAAGTTCGATACGTCGATCGTGCTGTACGGCGTTTCCTGGCCGTCGACGACTTTGGTTTGCAGCGCGAGATAGAGTTCGGGAAACACGATCGGCGTCGGCGATGCGCCGAGCGTTTTAAAGAGATCGACCGAGATCGGTGCGGGCGGCGTGCGAATCTTGAAGCCGGCGAAATCCGCGGCAGACCGGATCGGATGCGAAGACGAGGTGACTTGACGCATTCCGAAATTAAACACGCGCGGGAACGCGAAGATCCCCTTGTCGGAGATGAGCTTGCGCAGGTATGCGCCGAGCGGGCCGTCGTAGGCGCCTTCGGCTTGCGCGGCGTTGCGGAAAACGAATCCGAGACCGTCCATCGAGATGCCGGGGACGACGCCCGAGAGCGACACGCCTTGGATTATCATGAACTGCAGCGCGCCCGAACGCAATTGCGCGAGCTGCGCGAGTTCGCTGCCCAGTTCGTTGTTCGGGAAAATCTTGACGTTGATCGCGCCGTTGGTCTCGCGCTTCACGGCGTCCCACATCTCTGCCGAGCGCACGTGGACGGCCATGTTCGTGGGCGTGCCGTGTGCCATCTTATAATCGAATTGCGCCGCTCGCGCGGGCGAACGGACGATCGCGATCGATGCGAACGCAGTTGTGGCGGCACTTGCTACGAAGCGTGAACGTGAAACGCGATCGGCCATGAAGATCCTCCAGCCTGACGTAAGGAAAGTTCTTCGTTTGAGGTAAACGTTTCGGGAACGTGAAATCCTCCTGGACGAACGCCGTCGACCGTTGGATCGGCTATCTCACCGAGCCGCTGGCCGCGGTGCTGCTGGTCATCGAAGTCGCGGTTCTTGCAGCCGGTGTGTTCTCGCGCTACGTCCTGCACGACGCGATCGTCTGGACCGATGAGGTCGCGACGATTCTGCTGTTGTGGCTCGCGATGCTCGGAGCGATCTCCGCCTACCGGCGCCGGGAACACATCCGTTTGACGGCGATCGTGCGGCGCGTGAGCCCGGAGACGGCCTCGCTGCTCGACGTCATCTCGTCGGTGGTGGTGGCGCTCTTTGCACTCGAGCTCTTCCCCGCGAGCCGGACCTTCCTCATTCAGGAGCAGACCGATCTCACGCCGGTGCTCGGCATCCCGCACTCCGACGTGATCGCCTCGATCGTCGTGGCGCTGATTGCGTTTCTTATCATCTCGGTGCTGCGTTTGATCGAAGCGCCGCCCAAACAAGTCATCGTCGTGGTGGCCGTTGCGCTCGTCGTGTGCGTCGCGGCCTACTTCGGCCGGCCGCTGCTCGTACCGCTCGGAAACTTCAACCTGCTGGTGTTCTTCGTGCTGCTCGTCGGCGCGTGCGTGGCCATCGGCATACCGATCGCGTTCGCGTTCGGTTTCGGCACGTTGAGTTACCTCGGGTTGACGACGAGCGTTCCGCTGAGCACGGTCGTCGACCGGATGGACGAGGGCATCTCGAGCCTGATCCTGCTCGCGATCCCGCTCTTCATCGTGCTGGGGCTGCTGATGGGGAACGCGGGCATCGCGAAGCGCCTCGTGGCGGCGCTGGCAAGCGTGGTGGGCCATTTGCGCGGCGGCCTCGGTTTCGTGCTCGTCTTCGCGATGTATCTGGTCTCGGGGATTTCCGGCGCCAAGGCGGCCGACATGGCGGCGGTTGCGCCCGTGCTCTTTCCGGAAATGGAGCGGCGGGGCACACCGCGGCCCGAACTCGTTGCGCTGCTGGCGTCGTCGGCCGCGATGGCGGAGACGATCCCGCCCAGTCTCGTGCTGATCATCATCGGTTCGACGACCGGCGTATCGATTGCCGCGCTCTTTGCGGCCGGTCTCGTACCGGCGGCCGTGGCCGCGCTGTTTCTGCTCGTGGTGGTCTGGCTTCGTTCGCGCGACGACCGCACCGAGCTCGCGCCGCGCCCGGCGCTGCGGGTCATCCTGTGGGCATTCTTCGTTGCGATTCCCGGTTTCGTGTTGCCGTTCGTCATTCGCTCGGCGATTCTCGGCGGGGTCGCGACGGCGACCGAAGTGAGCACGATCGGCATCATCTACACGGTGTTGGTCGGCATCTTCGTGTACCGCGAGTTCGATTGGCGCCGGCTCTATCCGGTGTTGCGCGAGACGGTCAGCCTCACAGGTGCGATCATGCTGATCATCGCCACGGCAACCGCGATGGCGTGGGCGCTGACGCAATCGGGCTTTGCGGATCAGCTCGCGTCAATCCTCACGAATGCGCCGGGCGGGAAAGCGGGCTTCATGGCGCTCGCGATCGTGCTCTTTCTCGTGCTGGGCTCGATCCTCGAAGGCATCCCTGCGATCGTGCTCTTCGGCCCGCTGCTCTTCCCGATCGCGAAGGCGGCCGGCATCGCCGAAGTGCACTTCGCGATCGTCGCGGTGCTCGCGATGGGCGTCGGTCTCTTCGCCCCGCCGTTCGGCGCCGGCTACTACGCCGCGTGCGCCATCGGCAAATGCGACCCCGATCTCGCCGTCGCGCGCATCGTCCCCTACCTGCTCGCGATCGTCCTCGCCCTCATCTGCGTCGCCGCAATCCCACAACTCTCCCTCGGCTTCGGCTACGCGCCGAGGTAGGCGGCGGTTACTTCGCGGTTGTTGAGGAGTTCGTTGCCGGTGCCGGAGAGGGTGATGCGGCCGCGGTCCATCACGTAGGCGCGGTCGGCAATCGAGAGGGCGCGGCGGGCGTTTTGTTCGACCAGGAGAATCGACGTGCCGTTCGCGCGTTCGTTGGCGATGATGTGGAAGATCTCGTCGACGAGTTTCGGCGCGAGCCCCATCGAGGGTTCGTCGAGCAACAGCGCTTTGGGGCCGGCCGCAAGCGCGCGAGCGATCGCGAGCATTTGCTGTTCGCCGCCGGAGAGCGACCCGGCCGGGACGTTGCGGCGCGTGCGCAGGATCGGGAAGCGGTCGAGCAGTCCGGCGATCGAGGCGAAGCCGGTTGCGCCGCGCACCGCTGCCGCCACTTGCAAGTTTTCCTCGACGCTCATGCGCGCGAGCATGCGGCGGCCTTCCGGCACTTGCAAGAGGCCGCGGTGGACCAGCGTGTGCGGCGCGAGTTTGGTGACGTCCTCATCGTTGAAGCGCACACTGCCGGCGCGTTTCTTGATGATCGCCGAGATCGCGAGCAGCAACGTCGTTTTGCCCGCGGCGTTCGCGCCGACGATCGCACACAGCGTGCCGGCTTCGAGCACGACGTCGACGTCGTGCAAGATTTCGATCTTGCCGTAGCCGGCGCACAAGCCGGTGACCTCCAGCAGCGCCATTACGCGATGCTTTCGGTCGTGCCCAGGTAGGCTTCGATGACGGCCGGATCGCGCGCTATCTCGGCCGGCGTGCCGCGGGCCAGCACTTCGCCGAAGTTCAGGACGACGACGTGGTCGCACGCCGCCCGCACTAGCGTCATATCGTGCTCGATCAGCAGGACGCCGATCCCCGCATTTGCGATGGCGCGAATCGTTTCGACCAGCCGCGCGGTCTCGGCGGGATTCATTCCGGCGGCGGGCTCGTCGAGCATCAGGATCGACGGCTGTGCGGCGAGCGCGCGGGCGATCTCGAGCCGGCGCTGATCGCCGTAGGGTAACGCCGACGCGAGCGCAGCGAGGTCGAGATCCGGAATCCCGGCGCGCTCGAGTAACCTGCGTGCCGCCTCCTCACTCATGGCGCCGGGCTGAGCGAACGCGCCCGCCGCGAGGTTCGTCCGCACGTCCAGGGCGCCGAAGAGACGGATATTCTGGTAGGTGCGCGCGATCCCGGCGCGCGCGATGCGGTGTGGAGGCAAGCCGTTTAGGCGGCGCTCTCCCAGCGCGATCGTACCGCTCGCGAGCGGTGCGATGCCGGTGACGGCGTTGATCAGCGTCGTCTTGCCGGCACCGTTGGGGCCGATCAGCCCGAGCGTTGCGCCCGGTGCCACCGCGAGCGAGACCGCGTCGAGCGCGATGACGCCGCCGTAACGAACGCCGACACCATCGAGGACCAGCGTCTCAGGCATCGCGCGGTACCGTTGCCCGTCGCGCGCGCCACAACACCGAGAGGCCGCTGGGCGCAAACAGGATCACGACCAGCAAGATGATGCCGTTCGTGATCTCGCGGAAGTCGGCCAGCCCGCGAATGATCTCCGGCAAGATCGAGAGGAACGCCGCGCCGGCCACCGCGCCGATGGGGCTCGTCACGCCGCCGATCACGCACCAGACGAGGATCTCTTCCATGCGCGGAAAGCCGAAGTCGGCCGGGGCGAGGAAGTAGAACGCGTGCGCGTAGAGCGCGCCGGCGAGGCCGGCGATCGCGCCACCGAGGGCGAGCGAGGCGAAGCGCACCAGACCGGTGTCGACGCCCACGCCGCGTGCCGCGGCTTCGTCTTCGCGCGTGAGGGCTACCGCCAGCGCGAACTTCGTGCGCGCCAAGCCGAACAGCGCGATCGCGACCACGGCGAGGCTGCCGTAGATGATTCCCGTGTTGACGTCGTTGGGGATTCCGCTCAGGCCTTCGGCGCCGCCGGTGATGCTGAGGTTGTTCACGATCACACGCACGATCTCGCCGAAACCGACGGTCGCGATCGCGAGAAAAATGCCGCGCAACCGGCGCACCGGATAGGCGAGCAACGCTGCCACGAGCGTCGAGCACGCAACGGCCAGCAGGATGCTCGCGAAGAGCGGCCAGTGGTATTGCATGCTCGCAATTGCCGATACGTACGCGGCGATCCCGGCGAAGCCGGCTTGCGCCAGCGCGAGTTGGCCGGCCTGGAGCGAGACCGAGAGCGAGAGCGCGAGCAGCGCGTTGATGCCGATCTCGTCGAGCAGACGCGAATGCTGCGCGTAGAACTGAACGAAGAACGTCATGCGTTGCGCAGCGCGCGGGCGCCGAAAATGCCGGCCGGACGGGCCACCAAGATCACGAACATCACACCGAACGTCAAGGCGTCGCGCCATTCGGAGAGCCCGTAAGCCACGGCGAACGTCTCGACGGCGCCGATCACGAAGCCGCCGATCACGGCGCCCGTGATGCTGCCCATGCCACCGAGAATGATCACCGCCAACCCTTTGAGCTCGATCGAGCCCGCCATGTCGATGCTGACGGAATTGTATTCGAGCCCCGTGAGGATGCCGGCCGCACCGCCGAGCGCCGATGCGATGAAGAAGGTCGCGGCGATCGTGCGCTCGATGTTCACGCCCAGCAGCGCCGCCGCGATGCGGTCTTGCGAAACGGCACGGATGTTGCGGCCGAGCGTCGTCGCGCGTAACACGTAGCTGAGGACCAGCATCAGCACGATCGCCGTCGCGAAGATGAGAGCCTCAACCGCGGTGAAGGTCACCGGACCCAGATGGATCGGCGGCGAGTCGATGCCGCCTTCGACGAAGTGCCGCTCATCGATGCCGTAGATGCCGCGCGCGATCGCTCCGATGATGATCGCGGCGCCGATCGACGAGATCAAGGGTACGAGCGTGCCCGCGTTACGCCGGCGCAGCGGTGCGAAGGCGATCCGGTCGAGCAGAATGCCGACGACACCGGCCAAGATCACGCCGCCCACGAACGCGACGCCGATCGGCAGGCCGTGCGCGACGAGCGAGTATGCGGTGAACGCGGCGATCATGTAGATCGCGGCGTGCGCGAGATTGAGGATATCGAGCACGCCGAAGACGAGCGTGTAGCCGACCGCGAACAGCGCGTAAACGGCGCCTAAGAAAAGCCCGTTGACGAGCTGTTGCGCGAGCAAAACTAGATGGCCGTCGTCTTAGAAATAGGCGAAGCCGCCTTTGACGATCTTCAACACGACCGGCGCAGCCTTCACGTCGCGGTTCTGATCGAAAGCGATCGGGCCGAGCACCGTCTGCACCACGCGCACGTTGCGCAATCCGGCAAGCATCGCGTCTTTGGTGACGGCGCCCGCTTTGACGAGCGACGCCACGACTTGCGCCGCCGCGTACGCCTGAGCGGCGAATTGATCGGGCGTCGTGCCGTACTTCGCTTTGAAGCGCTGCACGAACTCGAGGTTACCGGTATACTTGCCGCCGATATACCAGGCTGCGCCGACGACCACGCCGACCGACGCCGGGCCGGCCGTCTGATACATCTGCGTGGAATTCAGTCCGTTGCCGCCGACCATGTGGGCTTTGATGCCGAGTTTGCCGGCTTGCGCGATGATCTGCGTCGCTTCGGGGAAGAGGCCGCCGATGGCGATTGCATCGGGCTTCTTCGACGCGATCTTGGTCAGCGCCGGTCCGAAATCTTTATCGCCGATATGGAAGGTCTCGGTGTCGACGACGGACGCGCCGGTCTTCTGAAATTCGCGCGCGAACAGATCGCCGTCGGTCTTGGTGAACGCGTTGTCGTCGCCGTAGATGATCGCCACCGTTTTGGCGTGCCACGTTTGCTGCACGCGGGCCACCGTCGGCGGGATGGCTTGCGATTCGGCGAGCGAGTCGCGGAAGACCGTCGGTCCGATGGCCGTCACGCCCTCGGCGGTCGTCGACGTGCCCATCACCGGGAAGTTCGCGGCTTTCGCGATCGGGAACGCGCGGAACGCCTCGCCCGAGAGCGTCGGACCGAGAACCAGCGGCGTCGAACCGTCGGTGGTGAACTTCTGCATCAGGTTCACGACTTGGGCCGGATCGCTCGCGGCGTCTTCGACGTCGAACGACAGGCTCGCGCCGCCGGCGTCGATGATGCCCGTCTTTACGTCGTCGTTGGCGAGATCGTACGCGTTCTTTTGCATCGTGCCGTAGACGGCGCCGGAGCCCGTCACGTCGGCGATGACGCCGACCTTGACCGTCTTGCCCGCGGCGGGCCCCCGGGTCAGCGCGGCGGCACCGGGAAGCGCGGTACCAAGCGCAAGCGTGAGTGCCAGCGCGCACAAGAGCGTTTTCTTCATGGGCAAAAAAGTTTCGCGCCCGTTCGCCTCACCCCTCGACGAGCCGGGACCGTATCCGCCGCATGAACGCGGCGAAACGCGCGTCGGTCTCGTCGTTCGATGCCAATTCACTGTAGACGACGATAACGTAGCGGCCGCCGCCGGCCAGCTCTAGGATCCCGCCGTCATGGCTCGTGTCGTCGGTGTCGCCGGTCTTGTGCGCAAACCGATCGCCGGGCTCGAGGCCGGCCGAGAGTTTGGTGTTCCAGACCTGGCCGCGCAGAAAGCGGTGCAGCAGCAGGCTCGAGGGCATGCTGCCGCGCGCGATCCCCTCGAACAAGTCGGCGGCTTCGCGAGCCGGGTGGCTGTTGCGGCCGGTGGCGGCGGGGTCGTCGATCAGCGGCAGCTTGCCCGAGAGTTTGCGCCGGAACGCCGTCTCGCGCAGTCCGAGCGCGTGCGCGTCGACCGTGGCCGGCTCGCGGCCGAGGACATCCATCAGCACGTTGGTCGCGACGTTGTCCGAACGTGTGAGCATCAGCTCGACCAGCTCGATGACCGTCGCGACGTAGCCGGGCTCTAAAGGAGAGGGAGCATCGTTGAAGGTCATGTTGGCCGCCAACACCTCGATCGGGTCGTCCCAGCGCACCCGGCCGGCATCGACGGCGGACGCCGTGGCCGCGGCAAGCGGAACCTTGATCATGCTGGCGGGGTAGATCGGCCGGCCGGAATCGAGCGCGAGGCGCGGGCGCTCGCGGTCGAGCGCGGCCAGATAGATCGTGGCGGAGCCGAGGCCGGCGGCGTCGGCGGCGATGGCGACCTCGGCGGAATCGATCACCGCAGCCTCCCGGGGTGGTGCGGAATCGAAATGCAAGTGAGTACTTGCACTAGGAGTTGGCTTGCGGTATGGTTATGCAAGTACTTACACGCATGATGAGAGCAATGAACGAACCGACCCACCTGACGTTAGCCGTCGACGACGAAAACGCCCGCGCCCACTTCGAGGCGCTGGTTGACGATTTGCTCGTCGCGAAGGTTCCCGCTCCCCGGCTGATCGTGGCGCTCGAGGGCGAGATCCTGCCGCAAGAGCTCATTGCCACGCTGGTCGGCGGGCTGCGCCGGCTGCGCGAAGTGGGCGGGGCCATCGCCGTCGAGGCGCTTACCCCGGCTTTGCGCGACGCGCTTGCCATTTACGGGTTGGACCGCGTCTTCGCGCTCCCGATCGATCCCGAATCCGCTCCGCGCGGCCGCCACCGGCGCTGGATCCCGCGCGTTGTGGCCGCCACGCTGGCGGCGCTCGTCGGCAGCGCCGGTGCCTGGCCGGCCAAGGCCGCCCCTGCGCCCGAAGCCGCGCCCAGCGATCCGGCGGCGATCATCGCACGCGTGATCGAGCGCAACCCGAATCTCTCATCGTTCCAGGGCCGCTTGCACGTCGACATCCGTTTGAGCTCGTTTCCGTTCATTCGCGAACACCTCGATGCGACGACCTATTACAAGCGCCCGTCGAACTACGAGGTCGTGTTCGATAAGCTGCCCTCGTATGCGCGCGGCTTCGAAAAACTCTACACCGACGTCGGCGACCCCTCGAATTGGGAGCGGCGCTTCGTGATCACGACGGCCGGCGATGTGTCCTTCGAGAAGCATCACGACATCGCGCTGACGCTGGTGCAGCGCGTGCGCGGAATGATCGATCACGAAACGGTTCTCATCGATCCCCTCAGGTGGTCGATCGATCAGATTCGTTACGATTACTACAACGGCGGCTCGATCACGATGTCACAGTCGTTCCGCGACATCGGCGGATACCGGCTGCTGAGCTCGCAACGCGCCGACATCAAAATTCCGCACGTCCGCGCCGTCGCGTACGGCACGTACACCGATTACCAAACGAACGTCGCGGTCGACCCCTCGGTCTTCGAGAAAGATAACTGATGCTGGCACCGCAACGCACCCACGCCGGTGTTGAGGAAACGCGCGCGCGCATTTTAGCCGCAACACGCGAGATCTTCGAACGCAACGGCACGCGCGGCACCACCACCCGTGAAGTTGCCGAACGCGCCGGCGTCAACGAAGCGACGCTCTTCCGGCATTTCGGGTCGAAGGCCGCCCTGATCGGCGCGATGCGCGAAGACTCGTGCGGCATCGAAGCGATTCGCACGTTGTTGGGCAGTTTCGACGGCGCCGACATCAGCTCCGACATCAAGACGCTGGGGCAAGCTGCGGTGCGGGTGATGGCGGGGCAGCGAGAGCTGATGTGCATCGCCCTCGCGGAAGATGCGATCGAACGGGGCCCGGCGGACTTCGAAGCCCCCGAATGGCGCGGTCCGCGCCAAGTGATCGGGCTCCTGACGGACTATTTTGCCGAACGGGTAAGGGAAGGCCGGATGGCCGGCGATCCCCCGTTTCTGGCCAGGATTTTTATGGGTATGCTGTTCCAGCTCGTCGTCGCGCGTAAGCTCTGGGGCAACGATCCAATCGACAATGGGACGATCGACGCGATCGTCGACGTCTTCCTGAACGGAGTACAGCGCTAGTGGAAACCCGTACCGAAGCCCCCCGCACGTCGGAGGGTCGCGGCACTCCGCCGCCGCCGCCGCTGGTCAACGACCGCGGCGACGAGATCAAGACGCCGTCGTCCCGGCGCAAACCGCCGGTGATCGCGATTATCGCCGGCGCCGTCGTGCTCATCGCCGTCCTCATCTGGGGAATCCGTTTCCTTGCGTATGCGACGACGCACGAAACGACCGACGACGCGCGGGTTGATGCGGATACGGTGACGATCACGAGCAAGATCTCCGAACGCGTCAGCCAGATCCTGACCGACACGAACGACACGGTCCACAAGGGTCAGGTCCTGATCGTGCTCGACAACCGCGACGAGCGCACGAAGTTCGCGCAAGCGCAAGCCGCCGTTGCGGCGCAAGAAGCGCAAGCCAACGCCGCGCAACAGAACGTGCAGCTCACGGCCGAACAGCAGAACGCACAGAACAGCCAGGGCTCCGGCGGCGTGAAGGCGGCCGAGGCGCAGGTTACCAATGCCGAGGCCACCTACCAGTCGTATAAGCAACAGGCCGACGCGGCAAATTCGGCCGTTGCCGGCGCGCAGGCGCAACTCCGCGTCGCCCAGGCCGAAGTTCCGAGCGCGAGCGCGGCGCTGGCCAAAGCGAACGCCGATTTCGAGCGTTACAATTCGCTCGTGCGCACCGGCGATGCATCGCAACAACAGCTCGACGCCGAGCGCGCTACGCAAGCCCAGGCGCTCTCGCAGTACCGCGCGGCCCTCGATCAGGTAACGTCGGCACAGACCAACGTGGCGCAGGCTCAGGCGCGTGAAACGGCGGCGATCGCCGCGGCTACCGCGGCGCAAGCCGGCATCGGATCGGGCGAAGGTCAGCTTCAAACGGCGCAGGGACGTCTGGTTGAATCATCGGCGCCGTCGCGCGTCCCGGCGGTCGCGGCGCAAGCGAGTGCCGCGCAGGCTCAAGTGAAGTCGACGGTCGCGCAGGCGCAAACGGCGCGCGACCAGCTCAACTACACGACGATCCGCTCGCCGATCGACGGCATCGTCGGCGCGAAGAACGTCGAAGTCGGCGCGACGGTTGCGCCCGGTCAAGCGCTACTGGAACTCGTTCCGCAATCGAACGTTTACATCACCGCGAACTACAAAGAGACGCAGCTCGACAATATGAAGGTCGGTCAAGACGTCGACGTCGACGTCGACGCCTATAAGGGCACGACGTTCCAAGGCCGCGTCGAATCGATCGGACCGGCATCGCAAAACACGTTCAGCCTGATCCCGGCGCAGAACGCAACCGGGAACTTCGTCAAGGTGACGCAGCGATTGCCGGTTCGCATTTCGATCGTCAATGCGCCGGCCGATAAACCGCTGCGGGTCGGGATGTCCGTCGAGACGTCCGTTAAGGTAAAGTAGAGCAATCTCCATGTTCGTACGACTTACAGCGGGGATGCTGGGGATCTCCGTCGTGCTATGCTCCGCGGTAACGCCCGTGGGGGCACAGCCTGCCCCGGCTCCTGTCAGCACGCCGGCCGTTCCGGCGGTCCTGCCGTCGGCGCCGCCGCAGCAGATGCAAACATCGCCGCAGCAGATGCAATCATCGCCGCAGCGGCAAACATCGCCGCAGCAACCGCAAACATCGCCGCAGCCGCAAGCAGCGCAACAAGCGCAGGGTGAAGCCTTGCCCCCGCCGCCGATTCCGCCGGTGCTGCCGGCAGTTCCGAACGTCGCGCCCGGTTACGCCGCGCCGGTCAACGCACCGTTGCCGACCGGCGATCTCGTCGGCGTGAATCAGCCGTTCGTCGGCATCGGCTTGCAAGATGCGATCACGATGGCGCTTCAGCGCAACACCGACCTCGCCGTCTCCGAATCGAACAACCGCATCGCGAATTATGAAATCGTCGCCGCCAAGGGCGCCTACGACGTGCAATTCCAGCTCGTCCCCTCATATTCGCACGCGGTGCAGCCGGCGACGTCGCCGTTCGAAGCGGGACCGAACGGCGGACCGATCACGCAGATTTCCGACGGCGCCACCGCCGCGTTCACGGGCATCACCTCGACGGGCGGCCGCTACAGCGTGAGCGGCAGCCAGCAGTCGATCCAGAACAACGCCGAGCTGAACAGCTACAACCCGTTCTACCAAACGGCAATCGCGTTGAACTTCACGCAGCCGCTGCTACGCGGCGCCGGCGACGGCAACCCCGCGCGCCGCCAGCTGTTGCTCGCGAACGCAAACGCGCAGATGCAGTCGGCGCAAGTGCTCACGCAAGCCTCGCAGACGGTCACCAGCGTCTCCAACGCGTACTGGGATCTCGTCGCCGCCTGGCGCGACGTCGCGATCCAAGAAGAAGGTTTACGCAACTCGGAAGCGCAGGCTGCGTCGAATTCACGCTTGGCGGCACGCGGCGCCGCGGCGCCGGTCGACATCGTCGAGTCGAACACGCAGGTCAACGTCTTTCAGGACAACGTGTTCGCCGCGTTGCAGTCCGTTCAGGCCCTTCAAACGCAGCTCAAAGGTCTTATCTTAGGCAATCCGGCCGATCCGCTGTGGATGGCGAACCTCGTGCCGACCTCGCCGGTGCTCCAGCTTCCGGCCGAACCGAAGCTCGACGATTTGATCGTGACCGCGCTTCGTAACCGGCCCGAACTCGCGCAACTGCGCGCCGAACGCCTGAGCACGAACGCCAACCTTGCGTACGCGAAAAACCAGCTCTTGCCGCAACTCGACCTCGGCGTCGGCGTCACGGCGAACGGCTTCTCGGGCGTTCCGAACAACCTCAGCGGCACCCCGTTCTTTCAGACGCTCGGGGGCGAGATCGGCGCGCTCGACCAATTGATCGCGAACTACAATACGACGGCAACGCCGGCCAACCAGATCCCGTTCATCGTGCCGAATTTCGGCACCACGCCGGCCTTCCAAAGCGGCACGCTCGGCCAGTCATGGGCAAACCTGTTCAACTTCCGGTTTCCCTCGTATAACGTCTCGCTCACGCTGCAGTTCCCGATCGGGAATCATGCGGCCAAGGCCAACTACGCGATCGCGAACGAGCAGGCAAAGCAAGTCGCTGTGCAAGAGTTGGCGCTGTTGCAGCGGGTGCGCTCCGAAGCGGTGAACGCGATTCAAGCGCTGCGCGAAACGCAGTACCGGCTCGCCGCCGCGTCCGCTGCCCGCGACGCGTCGGCGCGCGTGTTGCTCTCCGAGCAGCGGCGCTTCACCGCCGGAACGTCGACGACGTTCCTCGTCTTACAGCGGCAACTGGATCTGGCCGACAACGAAGGGCGCGAATTGCAGGCGCAGACGGCCCTGAACAAAGCGGTCGTTCAGCTCAATGCGGTTGCGGGGACGAACTTCGCGAACTACAACATCGACGTGCAGAATGTCGGCGCGACGACGCTGAACCTGACTAGCCCGACGACGAGCGTGCTGCCGCTCCCGCCCGACGCGCAAGTTTCGCCGCCGCCGGCTCATCGATAAGCCAATGCAGCTCGCCGTCGGTCGGGGCGACGAGCTGCACCGGATATTTGTTCGGATCGTGGGGGCCGTCGAGCACACCGTGTAGCGCGTCGGCCTTTGCGCTGCCCCCGGTCGTGATCACGACGTGCGTCGCATCGTTGATGACGTGCGGCGTGAGCGTGATGCGCCAGGTTTTGAATTGTTCGACCCAGTTCGCAACGACCAGCTTCGTGTCGTCGATGCCGGAGTAAGTGCCGGGAAAAATCGATGCCGTGTGACCGTCGGGACCCATCCCGAGGTAGAGCAGGTCGAAACGCGGTCGCGAACCGAGTTCACGCACGAGAACCTCGGCGTACGCGGCGGCCGCCGCCTGCGGATCGTCTTCGCCGTGCATGCGAAAGACGTGATCGGCGGGGATCCCGAGCGGATCGAAGAGCGATTCGCGCGTCATGCGGTAATTGGACTCGCCGTCCTCGGGCGGTACGGTCCGTTCGTCACCGAAGAAGAAGCGCACGCGGTCCCACGCGACATGCCCCCGGCGCGGGGACGCAGCGAGCAGCGCGTTCATCGCTTTGGGCGTCGAGCCGCCGGCTAGCGCAACGTCCGCGATTTGGCGATAGCGCAGCGTTGATTCGACGATGCCGATGAAGCGGTCGGCGGCGGCTTCGGCGAGGTGCGACTCGTCAGGCAGAATTTCGATCGCGGTGTTGACGCTCATCCGGCTACTCCGCCACGAGCGTCGGGACCATGCGCAGCGCTCGCTCGAAGATCTCGTCGGTGCCGGGCTCCTCGAGCGCCGCGCGTTCGACCAGCGACGCCGTGTCGATCGCCTTCACCGGAACGAGCCGTTCCTCGCGCGCGTTCGCGCCTTCGACCCACACGCGGACGATCGAGGCATCGTCTTCGTCGACGCTGCCCTGATACACCGACGTGGCCGTGGTGAGGGCGACGTTGTAAACGCGCCGCGCTTGCCCGCCGCGCTCGTATTCGAATTCGATCCGATGGCCGTTGCGGTCGGCAAATTCATTGCGCGCCGCGGCGCTCCAGCCGAGACGGCTCGCGAGCCAGCCGCCGAGGTAGAGCGCTTCGGCATCGGAGCCGGCAACGATGCGCAGCTTGCGAATGGAAAAGAGTTCTTCGCGCAGCGCCGGATCGTCGAAGAAGTGCGCGATGATGTCTTGCCAAAGGTGCAAGCGCATCCAAGCCAGGTCGCGCAGGGAGACACCGGGATGTTCCTGATAGAATTTCGCGAGTTCGAGGATCGTCGCCGCGTCGCGCACGCCGAGCGATGAGTCGACGACCGCAACGGGCATCTCGCCGCCGGCGAAAAAGCAGCGGAAAGCGGTGTTCTCATCGAGCGTTTCGGCGCCCCAGCACAGCACCGTCAACACGTCCGGGACGGCCAGCGAGGTTGCGAGGCTGCACGCTTCCTGCGGCGAGATGCCGGCGACGCCGATGTCGATGAAGGCGCTCTGCTGGGAGGGATCGTTGGGATCGAGCGGCCGCACGTGGGCG
This sequence comes from Vulcanimicrobiota bacterium, assembly GCA_003164495.1. Lineage (GTDB taxonomy): Bacteria > Vulcanimicrobiota > Vulcanimicrobiia > Vulcanimicrobiales > Vulcanimicrobiaceae > Lustribacter > Lustribacter caenicola. Next base: position 20,180 of record PLTN01000091.1, on the reverse strand, counting down.
CCGAAGCGACCCGGGCTCGCATCGAGAATGATCGTACGGGACGGATGTTTTTCGGAGATCTTGATCGCTCGCTGTAGTACCCAATCGCGGTTGCTCTCACGATCGATCCACACGATGAAGTTCATCGTCGTGATGTGCGGCTTGGCGCGCGCCAGCTCGCTGCGAATCAGATCGATGTCGCCGGTCGGGAGGGCAGGCGGGGTCATATCTTCCTCCATTCCGCTCCGTCGGCAGCGAGCATCCGGTCCGAGGACGCCGGGCCCTGCGATCCGGCGGCGTAATTCGGAAACGTCTCGTCGGTGCTGCTCTGCCACGTCTCGAGGATCGGCATGACTTGTTCCCACGCTTGCTGGACCGCGTCCCAACGCGTGAACAGCGTCGCGTCGCCGCGCATCGCATCGCCGATCAGACGCTCGTATGCGGGAGCTGACACCACGCCAAAGCCCGTGCCGTAGTTGAAGTCCATCGAAACCGCGCGGATGTGCATCTTCGGCCCGGGAACTTTCGCCGAGAACCGCAGCGACACGCCCTCTTCGGGCTGGATCTTCATGACCAGCACGTTGTTGTCGATCGAATCGCCGGTTTCACCGAAGAGGCGGTGCGGAATGCCCTTGAAGCGGATCGCGATCTCGGAGTTCTTGCGCGCCATGCGTTTGCCGCTGCGCAGAAAGAACGGAACGTCGGCCCAGCGCCAGTTGTCGATGAGGAGCTTCACCGCCGCGTATGTCTCGGTATTCGATTTGGGGTTGACGTTCGGTTCTTCGCGATAGCCGGGAACCGGCTTGCCGCCGATGGTGCCCGCACCGTACTGACCCCGTGCCGTATCGAGCATGATGCGCGAGCGGTCCATCGGTCGCAGGGCCGAGAGTACTTTGAACTTCTCGTCACGGATGTTGTCGGCGGTCGGCGACACCGGCGGCTCCATCGCGACGAGCGCGAGCAAGTTCATGACGTGGTTCTGGATCATGTCGCGCAGCGCGCCGGCGTTGTCGTAGTAGCCGCCGCGTTCCTCGACGCCGACCGTTTCGGTCGCCGTGATCTGCACGGATTCGACGTAGCGCCGGTTCCAGAGCGGCTCGAAGATGACGTTCGCAAAGCGCAACGCCATGATATCTTGCACCGGCTCTTTGCCGAGGTAGTGGTCGATGCGGTAGACGGCCTTCTCGTCGAAGACCTTGTTCACTTCAGCTTGCAGCGCCCGCGCGGAGGCGAGATCGGTGCCGAACGGCTTCTCGATGATGATGCGCGTCCAGCCCGTCTTGTTGTTCTTCGGTCCGAGCCCGGCTTCGTCGAGCCGGTCGATGATCGTGCCGAACAGCGAGGGCGGGGTGGAAAGGTAGTAGAGGCGGTTGCCGCCGGTACCAAGTTCCGCGTCGTTCCGTTCGAGCTGCGCGCGGAGCTGCTTGAACGCAGCCGCATCGTCGAACGAACCGTTGACGAAGGAGAGCCGCTTGGCGAAATCGCTCCAGAGCGGATCCTTGGCCGGCCCGGAACGCGAGAACTCGTCGATCGACTTGCGCATGCCGTCGCGAAAATCGGCCGTTTGCCATTCGCAGCGCGAGAATCCGAGAATACCGTAATTCGCCGGCAGAATGTCTTCGAGCCGGAGATTGTACATCGCCGGCATCAACATGCGCTTGACGAGATCGCCGCTCGCGCCGAAAAAGACGACGTTGCACGGATCGGTGATGCGGCTGGAAGCGACGCCCGCGCGCAGCGGGTTAGCGTCGCCCCCGGGGACGCCGTTGGTCGCGGTGACCGTTTGCGTCACTTGGCCTCGACTTTCGACGCTAGGGCTTCGTGTTTAGCGGTTATCGCGTCGAGCATTTCCTTGAACGATTGCGCGAACGACTTCACGCCGTCGGCAACGAGTTGTTCCGTGACGTCGTGCAGGGAGATGCCCTTGGCGTCCAAGGCCGCGATCAGCGCTTTGCCGCCGGCCACGTCCTGATGGATCGTGTCGGGCTTGATGACGCCGTGATCGAGCAGCGCGTCGATCGTGGCGGGCGGCATCGTGTTGACGGTGTCCGCGCCGACGACGTCGACGACGTACATGAGATCGTCGTACTTCGGATTCTTGGTCGACGTGCTGGCCCAGAGCGGACGCTGGACCTTCGCGCCCTTGGCCTTCAGCGGTGCAAAGCGTGCGCCCCCGAAGAGCTCTTCGAACTTCGCGTAGGTCAGCTTGAGGTTCGCGATGCCGGCCTTCCCTTTGAGGTCGTCGAGCTTCTCGCCCTTGGCGATGCGCTCGTCGAGCATCTTGTCGATCATCGTATCGATGCGCGAGACGAAGACGCTCGCGACCGAAGCGATCCCATCTATCGGCTGACCAGCTTTCGCGCGGTCTTCGAGGCCCTCGATGTAGGCGTTGGCCGCCGCGGCATACTGGTCGACCGAAAACAGCAGCGTCACGTTGATGTTCACGCCGGCGGCGATCGAAGCACGAATCGACGCCAAGCATTCCGGCGTGCCGGGAATCTTGATCATCACGTTCGGGCGGTCGACCGCTTTCCACAACCGCAGCGCCGCATCCGTGGTGGCTTTCGTGTCGTGCGCGAGCGTGGGCGAAACCTCGAGCGACACGTATCCGTCGAGCCCGCTCGTGCTCTTGTAGACCGGTGCGAACACGTCGCACGCGCTGCGGATGTCTTGGATCGCCAGCGCTTCGAAGAGGTTCTGCGCGTCGTGTTCGCTGCCGATGAGGTTCTTGAGCTGCGCGTCATAGTCGGTGCCGGCGCCGATCGCGTGTTCGAAGATCGTCGGGTTGGAGGTCTGGCCGCGCAGGCCTTGATCGACGAGCTTTTGCAGTTCGCCCGTGGCGAACATCGAGCGCTTGATGTTGTCGAGCCAGACGCTCTGACCCGCAGCGGAGAGTTCTCGGAGTTGGTTACCCATGATGCGATCCTTTGCGGAAAATCAGACGCCGGCCAAGAGGCCTGTCGCGACGTCGGCGATGTGTTCGGGAGTGAAGCCGTACTCTTTTTCGATCGCCGGCGCAGGGGCCGACGTACCGAAGTGATCGAGCCCGTACGCGAGGCCGCGATCGCCGACGTATTTGTGCCAGCCGAACGTGCTGGCGGCCTCGATCGAAACGCGGGCCTTGATCGCCGCNNTGCGCGTGCGAGCTGCACTTCGGAGCCGCTCGCGATGAGGATCACGTCGGGCGTACCGGCCGGCTCATCGAGAATGTAGGCGCCGCGTGCGACGTCGGCTTTGCGATCGCCGAGATACGGCAGCTTCTGGCGCGAGAGCACGATGACCGACGGTCCCGCTGCCGATTGCACCGCGAACTTCCAGGCCTCGAGCGTTTCCAGCGCGTCGGCCGGTCGCAGGTCGATGACGTTGGGCGTTGCGCGCAGCATGGCGAGCTGCTCGATCGGCTGATGCGTCGGACCGTCTTCACCCAAGAACACGGAGTCGTGGGTGAACACGTACACGCAGCGGATCAGGTTGAGCGCGGCGAGCCGGAGCGACGGCTTGCAGTAGTCGAGGAAGTTGAAGAACGTCGCGCAGAACGGCAAGAGGCCGCCGTGCAGCGCCATGCCGTTGGTCGCGGCCGCCATCGCGTGTTCGCGTACGCCGAAGTGGACGTTGCGTCCGGCGTACGTTCCGGGTTCGAAATCGCCGAAGCCCTTGAGGTAGGTCTTCGTCGACGGGTCGAGGTCGGCCGAGCCGCCGACGAGTTCGGGGAGGGCCTTCGCGATCGCGTTCATCACCACGCCGCCGGCGTCGCGTGAGGCGACGCTGCCGTTCTCGGCGTTGAACGTGGGCCAGGGAAGATCGTCGGGCAGCTTGCCGTCGCGGGCGCGCTCGAACTGTTTGGCGAGATCCGCGTTGGCGCGCTTCCAATCGGCGTAGACCGCGTCCCACTTCGCGTGGGCCTTCGCGCCGGCCGCCTTGCGTTCGGCGAAATACGCGGCTACGTCGTCGGGGACGAGGAACGCCGGCTCGACCGGCCAGCCCAGGGCTTCCTTCGTCTTGGTGACGTTGTCGGCGCCGAGCGGCTCGCCATGGGCCCCGAACGTGCCGGCTTTCGGTGAGCCATAGCCGATGATCGAGTGGATCAGGATGATCGACGGCTTGTTCGTCTCACCTTGCGCAGTCTTGATCGCGGCGTCGATCGTCGCAACATCGCTGGCGTGGGCTTCATCGATGTGCTGGACGTGCCAGCCGTAACCTTCGAAGCGCTTGCCGACGTCTTCGGTAAACGTGACTGAGGTCGGCGCGGCGAGCGAGATCTTGTTGTCGTCGTAGAGGCATATCAGCTTGCCGAGCTGCAGGTGGCCGGCGAGCGAGGCGGCCTCGCTGGCAACGCCTTCCATCATGTCGCCGTCGCCGGCCATCACGTAGGTGTAATGGTCGAAGAGGTCGCCGCCGTTCGCGTAGGTGGCCGCGACTTGGGCTTGCGCGATCGCGAAGCCGACCGCGTTGGCGAAGCCCTGACCGAGCGGGCCGGTGGTCACCTCCACACCGGCGGTGTGGTGGTATTCCGGGTGACCCGGCGTCCGGCTGCCCAGCTGGCGGAACGACTTGAGGTCATCGATCGTCAGGTCGTAGCCGAAGAGGTGGAGCAGCGCGTAGAGCATGGCCGATGCGTGACCGGCGCTGAGGATGAAGCGGTCGCGATTGAACCACTTCGGATCGGCCGGATCCATCTGCATGTGGCGCGACCAGAGGGTGTAGGCCGCGGCGGACGCGCCCAGCGGCATGCCGGGGTGCCCCGAGTTTGCTTTTTGGACCGCATCAACGGCCAGGAAGCGGATGGTGTTGATACGTTTTTCGTCGTCAGCCGAGTTGGCCATACATCTCCAGATGAAAGCGTGGAGCCGGGACGACGAGATTCGCCGGAGACCCAACCGTTCTTCCCTGGGAACCGTCACTCGCGGACCGAAGAGGCACGGTGATGGATGTTTCAGACTTACAGGCACGGATCGAAGCGCTGGTCGCCGATCCCAGTACGGTGCGCGGGAAGAAGGGGAAGGCGGTCGACGAGGTCATTGCGGCGCTCGATGAGGGCCGGTTGCGCGTCGCCGAGTTCAACGGAGAGAGCTGGATCACACATGCGTGGATCAAGCACGCGATCTTGCTCTACTTCGCGCGAATGGAGAGCGAACACGTCGGTCCGGACTGCGCGCAAAAAGATGCACCGGGCGTACGCGAGTTCTCACCGACATACTTCGACAAAGTGCCGACCAAACGGAATTACAAGAAGCTCGGCGTGCGTTGCGTTCCGGGCGGGATTGCCCGCTACGGAAGTTTCCTCGGCCGCGGCGCGATCCTGATGCCCGGCTTCGTGAACATCGGCGCCTACGTCGACGAAGGCTCGATGGTCGACACATGGGCGACCGTCGGTTCGTGCGCGCAAATCGGCAAGAACGTTCACCTCGCCGGCGGGGTCGGCATCGGCGGCGTGCTCGAACCCGCGCAAGCCTCGCCGGTCATCGTCGAAGACAGCGCCTTCATCGGTTCGCGCTGCATCGTGGTCGAAGGCGTGCGCATCGGCACCGGTGCGGTGCTCGGAGCCGGTACCGTGATCACCGCGTCGACGTCGATCGTCGACGTGCGCGGCGACGAACCGGTTATCACCAAAGGCTACGTGGCGCCGCGCTCGGTCGTGATTCCGGGAACGATGCCCAAGACGTTCCCGGCCGGGCAATACGGCGTTCCGGTGGCGCTCGTGATCGGTACGCGCAGCGAATCGACCGACATGAAGACCTCGCTCAACGCCGCCTTGCGCGACTACGAGGTCGCTGTTTAGGTTGAATCCGAAGCTTGCGGCGATCGAACCGTCGCAAATTCGCGCGATGGCGGCTCTCAAACGCCCCACGTCGATCGATCTCGGGCTCGGTGAACCGACGCTGTTTCCCCAGCAGCGGTTCATCGACGCGGCAGCGCGCGAAACAGCCCTGCGCGGCATGAAGTATACGCTCAACGCGGGTACCCTCGAACTGCGCACGCTGATCGCGCAGCACTACGCCTATCCCGGCATGTCCGACGCGCGCAACGTGTGCATCACCAGCGGTTCCGAAGAGGCGATGTACGTTGCGATCAAGACGCTGCTCGATCCGGAGCGCGACGAAGTCTTGCTGATCGAGCCGGCCTATACGGCCTACGCGAAGATCGCGCAGCTCGAAGGCATCCCCGTGCGCACGGTGGGGATGCCCGAGAGCACCGGCTTTCGCTACGATCCCGATGCAATCGTCGCCGCGATCTCGCCCAAGACGCGCCTCGTGATCATCGGTTCGCCGTCGAACCCGACCGGACGCGTGATCACGCGTGCCGCGGCGAAGCAACTTGCCGATGCGCTGCTCGCGCGTCCGGGCGAGCCGGTATGGGTGCTCGATGACGAACTCTATCGCGAGCTGACCTATGTCGAGGACGCGGGATCGCTGGCCGAGCTCTATCCGTATACGATCGCGATCAACGGCCTCTCCAAGTCGAACGCGTTGACGGGCTTGCGCATCGGCTGGACGATCGCCCCCGCGCCGCTGTGCGATGAACTGAGCAAGGTCCACGCGTGGATCGTCACGGCGGCGAATACGTTCGGGCAGCGCGTCGCGCACGGCATCTTCACCGAGCCGGGCGCCCTTGCCGAACACGCCGCATGGTATCGCACGCAGCGCACGGCGGTGCTGGCGGCGCTGCGCGACTCCGGTCTGCACTTCATCGAACCGGATGGGGCGTTTTACGCCTGCGTGAAGTTGCCGCACGGAACCGAATCAATCGCGTCCGCGATGCGCCTGGTCAAGGAGCATGATGTCGTGACGATTCCGGGTTCGATCTTCGGCGCGACGCTCGAGGGCTGGCTGCGTCTGAGTTGGGTGGCGCCGATCGACGCCTTCCGCGAAGGCCTCGCGCGTATCGCCGGCGCCGTGCTCGTCTAAAGGAGACTCGGGTGGAACTGCACGTGCTCGATGAAACCCTGGCGCTGGCCCGGCTGGCTGCCGACGCGGCCGTTCCGCCGTGGGTTGCCGGTCGCGACTTCCTCGCCGTCGTTCGTACCCCGCGCGAACTCTCGATCGTTTGCCGCGACGACGCCGTACCGTCGACGCACACGGAAGTGCAGCGTGGTTTCCGCGCGCTCGCCGTCGTGGGCACGCTCGATTTTGCTTTGACCGGAATCGTGGCATCGCTGGCTGCGCCGCTGGCGGCGGCGGGCATCTCGATCTTCGGAATCTCGACCTACGACACGGACCACATTCTGGTGCGCGAAGATCGCTTGGCGGAAGCGAAAAAGGTGCTCGCGGCGGCCGGTCACACCGTCCGGGACTAGGCTCGCAGGGTCACGTCCGGGCGTGGTGTATAGTCCGGCACGATGATTAAATTAACGCCGCTCATGCGCGAATTGTTCGATACCGCGCTGGCCGAAGGTCACGAAGCCCTGCTGGGCAGCGTGAGTGCCGACGGTCAACCGCAGATCAGCCCGAAGGGCAGCATCGCGGTCTTCGACGACACCACGTTGTCGTTTTGGGAACGCAGCCATCGCTCCACCGAACACAATCTCAAAGCGAACTCGCGCGTCGTCGTGTATTATCGCAACGCCGCGCGCATGAAAGAGATCCCTTACGGCGGCGGCGCCTTCCGCATTTACGGAACCGCGCGCATCGTTACGGATCCGGCCACGACCGCGAAGGTGTGGGAAAAGACCAACGAAACCGAACAGTCGCGCGACAAGGACAAGACCGGTGTCGGCGTGCTCATCGACGTCGACCGCGTCGAAGAGCTCAGCGGCAAAGTGGTGATGGACAAAAACTCGTAGGTTAGGACATCGCTTCTCGGCCGTGGGGTGCGGTCAGGTCGAGAAGCGGGCCGATCGGGACGATGCGCGTCGGGTTGATTCGATCGTGCGTCATGTAATAGTGGCGCTTGATGTGATCGAAGTTCACCGTTGAAGCGACGTCCCGGAATTGGTAGAGGTCGCGGAGGTATCCCCACAGGTTGGGGTAGTCTACGATTCGCCGGAGGTTGCACTTGAAATGCCCGAAGTAGACCGCATCGAAGCGGATCAACGTGACGAACAGCCGCCAGTCGGTTTCGACCGGCGACGCACCCAGTAGATAGCGATTGTGAGCGAGCCGCGCTTCTAGGCGATCGAGCTCGTTGAAGACGCCTTCCGCCGCTGCGGCGTACGCGCTCTGCACCGTGGCGAACCCTGCGCGGTAGACGCCGTTGTTGACGCTCTCGTAGATTTCGGCGTTGAGGGCGTCGATCGCGCCGCGATGCTCTTCCGGATAGAAGTCGAGGTCCTTGTGACGCGCGAACGCGTCGAACTCGAGCTCGAACATTCGCATGATGTCGTCGTCGTTGTTGCTGACGACGCGCTTCGTCTCTATATCCCACAGGGCGGGTACGGTCACGCGGGCGTTGTACGCGGGGTCGGTGGCGAGATACGCTTCGGAGAGGAAGTGAAAGCCGTTGACGGGATCGGGGCCTAGGCCCGGTCCGTCGCGAAAGGCCCAGCCGCGCTCATCGCGGATCGGATCGACGACCGTCATGCCGATCGCATCCTCGAGCCCCTTGAGTTTGCGCACGATGACGGTGCGATGCGCCCACGGACACGCCAGCGAGACGTAGAGGTGATAGCGCCCGGCCGCCGCGGGGTAGCCGGAACTTCCGTCGGCCGTGACCCAGTTCGCGAACGCGTCCGCTTGACGGGCAAAGGTGCCGCCGGCCTTTTCGCCCGGGAACTGCGCGGTCGTCATGCGGGCTTCGCGAGTTCCGCGTCGATCGCAGCCAGCAGCAACGGATCGTCGGCGGTCACGTCGGGCGCGAAGCGCGCCACGACCGTCCCGTCGCGGCCGATCAGAAACTTCTCGAAGTTCCAGAGAATGTCGGTCGGGTCGTTCTGCTTGATGCCGTAACCGGCCAGCTTGGCTTTGAAATCGCTGCCCGGTTTTTCGGTGGCGCTGGGCTTGGCCGCGATCAGTTCGCGGTAGAGCGGGTGGCGATCGTCGCCGCCGACGGATATCTTCTCGAACATCGGAAACGTCACGCCGTAGGAGAGCGAGCAGAACTCCGCGATCTCGGCGTTCGTTCCCGGTTCTTGCGAGCCGAAATTGTTGGCCGGAAATCCGAGAATTTGCAGTCCGCGTGCGCGTTGCGCCGTGTAGAGCTTTTCGAGGCCTTCGTACTGCGGCGTCAGCCCGCACTTCGAAGCGACGTTGACGACCAGCAGTACTTGGCCGGCGTACTCGCGCAGCGCGGCCGGCGTGCCGTCGATCTTGTTGACGGGAATCTCGTATACGGTACTCACCTAGCCTAGGAACCGCAGGGCGCGCGGGGAGATGCAGCTGGGCTCAGGCGCCTGCCGCCTGGTAGGCGCGCGCCGTGCGAACGACGGTCCGGCGCGGCGCGAGCCCGATCAGCTCGCTGCGGCGGACGCTCACGCCCTGCCGCTCGGCGGCCAGGCGCACCAGCTCGCGCACGCGGTAGAGCGGCACGGCGTCGACGTCGGTGAGGTTGAACGACACCTGAACCACGTCCGGCGTGAGGCGGATGCCGAGCGCCTTGAGCGTGCGCAGCCCGCCGTCGCGTTCGCGCAGACTGCGGGCAATCGAGCGCGCGAGCGCGAGATCCGGTGAGTTCAGGTCGACGTTGAACGCCAGCAGAAACGGACGCGCGCCGACCGCAATCGCGCCGGCGCTCGGATGCGGTTCTTCGCCGTAATCGAAGGCCCAGAGCGGATCGCGCGTGCGCTCGGCAAGGCCCTCGAACTCTCCGCGCCGCACGTCGGCGAGATTCGCGCGGTGCGGTGCGCTCGCAGCGGCACCATACAGCAGCACCGGAATTCCCAACTCGCGCCAGATGCGTGCCGCGGCCCGGTGCGCGAGCGTTACCGCATCGTCGAGCGTCGCATCCCCGAGCGGCACGAACGGCAGCACGTCGAGTGCGCCGATCCGCGGATGTTCCCCGCGATGTTGACGCAAGTCGATCCGCTCCAACGTCACGCGAGCGAGCGCTACCGCGGCTGCAACGACCTGCGAAGCCGAACCGGCGGCGGTGATCACGCTCCGATGATGCACGGCATCGCTCGTACGATGAATGACGCGCGCGCCCGCAGCCTCCGTCGCCGCAACCGCCGCATCGACCGTCCCGATGTCGCGCCCTTCGCTGATATTCGGAACGATCTCAAACAACATGGTCAAACAACACACCGATGTGGCCCTCCCTGCGCTGCGGCATTAACGCACGAGGGCGAGGTCGATGGCGGCTACGAGGGTCTTCGCGTTTTCGGGAGCGATCACGCGCGTGAAGCCCAGCTTGGTGGCTTCGGTGGCGCGGCGGATGGTGTGCGAGACGTTGCGCACTTCGCCGGAGAGGCCGAGTTCGCCGAACGCGGCGACGTTGCGCGCCAGGGGGATGTCGCGGAAGGCCGACGCGATCGCGAGCGCAATGCCGAGATCGGCCGCGGGTTCGGTGATGCGCAGGCCGCCGGCAACGGAGCAGTAGATGTCGTGGCCGCCGAGCTGCATGCCGGCGCGCCGCTCAAGGATCGCGACGATCGTCGTGAGCCGGGCGGCATCGACGTTGGTGGCGAGGCGGCGCGGTGTGCCGTACGACGTTTCGCCGACGAGGGCTTGGACTTCGACCAGCACCGGACGCGAGCCGACGACGCTCGGCACCACGCACGAGCCGCTCGGGCGTTCGCCGCGTTCGGCGAGAAACAGCGCCGACGGATCGGTGATCTCGTGCAGACCTGCATCGTCCATCGAGAAGACGCAGATCTCGTCGACGCCGCCGAAGCGGTTCTTGTACGCGCGCACGATGCGATATTCGCCGGTCGAGTCGCCTTCGAAGTAGAGCACGGTGTCGACCAGATGCTCGAGCAGCCGCGGTCCGGCGATCGCCCCGTCCTTCGTCACGTGGCCGACGATGAACACCGCGCAGCCCGTGCGCTTGGCGAACTCCATCAGCGCTTGCGTGCAGTCGCGAACCTGCGAGACGCTGCCCGCAAACGATTCGACCTCGGGCAGCGACATCGTTTGGATCGAGTCGATCACGATCACGTCGGGCGAACGGCGCTCGCACTCATCAAGAATTGCGCGCAGGTTCGTTTCGGGGAAGACGAGCAGATCGTCGGTCGCGCCGATGCGCGCGGCGCGCAGCTTCGTCTGGGCGGCGGATTCCTCACCGCAGACATAGATCGCGCTCGCTCCGCGCTCGGCGAGCGCGTTGACGATCTGCAGCAAGAGCGTCGACTTGCCGGCGCCGGGCGGGCCGCCCAGCAACACCAGGCTGCCCGCGACGAGCCCGCCGCCGAGCAGCGCGTCGAACTCGCCGAAACCGCTGCGCATGCGCGCGAAACGCGCCTCGGCGATCTCGGAGAGCCGCACCGGTCCGCTCGCGGGCCGTGCGTGCGCGGTGCGCAGCTTCGCCGGCGTGACCGTTTCCTCGACGAACGAGTTCCACGCTTCGCACTGCGGACAGCGCCCGAGCCAGCGCGCGGAGTTGTGTCCGCATGCCGAACAGGTGAAGACGGTTTTGGTCTTCGCCACTACTTTCGCAGACCGCGCCAATAGGGTTGCGCGTCGGCGACCCATTGCGCTGCGTCGGCCGGCTGTTTCAACTGGCCCGCTTGCAGCGCTTCGTCGAGTTCGGGTTGGAGCAGCGCTACGGTCAGCGAATCTCCGAAGCGCGAGCGCGCCATGATCGAGAACGTTGCGAGGTCGATGTTCGCGAGCGGCGCGGCGATTTTGGCGGTTTCCGCGTGGTGCGTGTTGGCCCAGTGCGCGGTGTCGACCATCCCTTGCACGAAACGCCGTGCTTGATCGGGGTTGGCCGTGACCCATGCCTTGGACGCGACGAAGACACCGATGGTCCAGCGCGGCGCCACCGCACTGAACGGATCGCCCAGCATCTCGACGTCGGCGCGGCTTTGGGTCAGAACGGGCTCGGCGAGCATCGCGGCGTCGATGCGGCCGGCTTTGAGCGCAGCAGCCATCTCGGTGAACGGCAGTTCGAGAAAGTGAATGCTCTTGGAATCGCCGCCGTTCTTGTCGATCCACAAACGCGCCGAAGCTTGCAGGCCGCCGCCGAGCGTCGTTACGGCCACGGTCTTGCCGTCGAGATCGGCGGCCGTCTTGAGTTTCGAGCCGCGCGCTTTGACGAGCAGTGTATCCGATTTTTGCGCGGGATACTCCGCCGCCGGGGTCAGTGCGATGATCGGGATCCCGCGCTCGATCGCTTGTGCGGCCGAAACGGCGTTGGAGAAGCCCGCTTCGAGCGAGCCGCCGGCAATGGCGGCGATGATCGCGCCGCCGCCGTTGAGCACGGTCACTTTGACGTCGAGCCCGTCGCGGCGGAAGATGCCCGCGGCCGCGCCGTAGAGCGGCTCGGACGAAGCATCGGTGTAGCCCAAGTCGCCCACGCGCACGACCGGCAGATCTTGCGCTCCGAGCGTGGCGGGTCCGGCGGCGAGCGCGACGCCGGCAAGCAGTGCGGCCAGCCGCAGGTTCATCTCAATACCACCCGTCGGCGAGCAGCATCAGGTGCGTCGCGATGCCGTCGCTCGTGCCGGCCGGCACGGCGCCGCGAATCGCTTTGTCGAAGGCCGCGTTGCGGACGCGTTTGGCTTCGGTCAAGCGCACGATCTCATCCCGGTCGAGCAGTTCCCCGATGCGCGCGTTGGCTTGCGCGCGCAACTGCGCAACCTCATTGCGGCCGAGATCGGCCGTGTTGGCCGCACGCACCGCGTGGGCGTGCGACGCCGGGATCGCGGGCACGTAGGTATCGAGCGGGTCGAAGTCGCCGTAGCCGGTCGTCACGCGCGTCCGTTCGCGCACGGCCGCCACGTCCGCGCGAAAACGGGCCATCGCTTGCAGCAATGCGGTCGCCTTCGGCGCGGGCAGCTGGGCTTCGATCGACGTCCGGTAGGCGCGGTCGGCGCCGTCCATTTCCCGCACGGCGGACATCAGGCGGGCGATGAATTCGTCGTCGATGTCGATCGGCGCGCGCGCGGACGCACAAGCGGCCAGCGCGCGCACCAATGGCGGAACCGTTGTTGCGGGTGTTACCGCGCGCTCGGTTCTTTGGCGGCCGCGGCTTCCGCTTTGCGGCGTTCGTCGAGATCGGGCGAGACGTAGACGTCGATCACGCACACCTTGCCCGCGTCGACGTGCTTGATGCCCTCGGCGATGGCGGCGCCGAGATCTTCGCGGCGCTCCACCCGGCCGATGCCGATCGCGCCCTGACCGCACGCGAGCATGGCGAGATCGGGTTTCGGATCGGCGATCATCTGGCCGATCCACTTGCGCTCGACCGGTCGCGAGCGTTGACGCGCGATGCGGTCTTGATGGGCGACGTCGTTGTTGTAGCAGTTGTTGTTGGCGATGATGACGAGCAGGGGGATCTTGTTCGCCACGGCCGTCCAAAGCGCGGTGAGGCCCATCAGGAAATCGCCGTCGCCGAGAATCGCCACCGGCATGCGTCCGGTGCCCATGCAGCCCAGCGCCGCGCCGACCGCGATGCCCGGACCGGCNNCGTCGCCGCCGAGAAAGTCGAGCGGATGATCGAACGCGAACGGCGAGCCGTCGTTGAGGCCGAGCGGAATGCGGCTGAAGCAGACGTCGCGGCCGGCGAACGCTTCCGCGATCCCGTCGCAGAACGATTTCAGGCCCATTTCACCGGTTGCCGCGCCGTTGGCCGACGCCTTGACCTTGGCCGCACCGTTCGTGCCGATCGCTTTCGGTTTCGGATTTCCGAGTTCCGCAAGCATCGCTTTCACGAACTGGTCGGTCTCGACCGCCAGGTGCAGATCCGCCGGCGCGATCGCCTGATGATCCATGCTCCAGCCGTTGTGCACGTAGAAGTCGATCGATACGTTGATGATCTTCGGCTTGGGCGGTTCGGCGCCGAAGGCGGTCGTCATCATGCCGCCCAGATCGAGCGGCTCGAGGCTGAGAATCGCGTCGGCTTCGCGCAGCGCCGCGAGCCCGTCCTCGGTGACGCGCATCGCCGACTTTCCGACGTGCAGCGGATGGGCGGTCGGAAACACCGCGCCGCAGCGCAGATCCGAGATCACGCGCGCGTTCAGCGCTTCGGCCAAGGCGACGCGCTCATTGAATGCGTCGACGTCGCGCGACATGCGGCCGACGAGGATGAGCGGGTGTTTGGCCGCTTTCATGATCTCGACGGCCTTCTTGACGTCGGCCGCTGCGGGTACCGGCGGCTCCGGTGCTGCGAAGCGCTCGAGCTTGGGCATCGGCAGCGGCTTCGGCAGCTTGATCTCTTGCATCGCGACGTCGAGCACGACATAGGTCGGGCCGCACGGTGCGGTCGTAGCGATCTTGTGCGCGCGCGTGATCGAATCGAGGCACGCTTCCACCGAGCCCGGTTCGTCGTCCCACTTGGTGTAGTGGCGCACGAGCGCAGCCGGGTCGCGTGAGGTGTGAATCCAGTCGATCCACGGGCGGCGCTTCGCAGCGTCGTGCGGACCGTTGGCGCCGAGCACGACGACCGGTACGCGGTCGCACCATGCACCGTAGAACGCCATCGTCGCGTGCATCAAGCCGACGTTGGCGTGGATCACGGCCAGCATCGGCTTTTCCGTCACCTTCGCGTAACCGTGCGCGATCGCGATCGTGTGCTCTTCGTGCAGGCACACGAGCATCTTCGGATCCTCGGCATCGAGGTAGTTCACGAAGCTGTCGTGTAGTCCGCGGAAGCTCGAGCCGGGCACGATGGCCGCGTAGTCGAGTTTTAGATCGCGCAGGAGTTGCGCGATCGCATCGCTGCCCCAGCCCATCTCAGTCATTGACGTTGTTGCTCCTTACTAACACCGGTGTTTAAAAATCGCGCAGTAGGCGGCCAAAGCCGCCGATCGAGTCGTTGATGCCGCACTCGCGCAGCGCGCGCCATAGCGTGGCCTGGTTGCTGGTGATGACCGGTTTCCCGAGCGCATCTTCGAGCGCGTCGATCACGTCGGCCGAACGGATTGCCGTGCAACTGAGAAAGTACGCGTCGGCTGCCGGATCTTGCAGCGCGAGCGTTTCGCGAACCCACTGTTCGGGCGTGACCCCGCCCATCTCGCGCCCGCCGCTCAATCCGAGGCCGATCTCGCGCAGGACGCTCACGCCGTGGTGGGCGAGAAACGCGACTTCCGTATCGTTGACGTCCTGCTCGTACGGCGTGACCATCACGATCTTGCGCGCGTCGAGTACACGCAGCGCTTCGACGATCGCATCCGAGGTGATCGTGAGCGGGATCGGTGTGACCGCGGCGACGCGCTTGGCGATCTCGGCGGAAATCTCCGGTGAGGACGTGGTGACGGCGGTGCAGTGAAAGATCAGCCGGTCGAGGCCGCCGTCGGCCAAGAGTTCAGCCGCCTCTTCGAGCCGTTCGAGCATCCCCATCGCGTCGCGTCCACTCCGCAGGCGCAAGCGCGTCGTGTGCAGGGAAACCCCCGGCGGAAGCATCGCCGAGATCTGCGGTTCGGCGATCGTGTTCGAGGAGGGGAACATCATCCCGAGTTTCGCGCGCACGCCGTAGTTGATCATAAGGCGACCGCGATGGGGCTGCGCAGTCCGAGCCGTTCGAGCCGCGGCAGCACTTCGTCGCGGAAGTACGGCAGCTCGTCGAGGTAGTTGATGAAGGAGACCGCGATGCCGTTGAAACCGGCGTTCGCAATGTCCGCCAAGTACGCGGCCACGGTATCCGGGTCGCCGATGATCGGAAGGCCGCCCATGCCGCGCGCGTAGCCGGCGCGAATCCGCTCGCGAACCTCGAGCGGGCGGTCGTTGAGGCCCTTCATCTCCATGATCGAGTCGACGGCATTCCAGTCGGTGTTCTCGTCGACGTACCGCGCGTACTCTTCGGCTTCGCGCCGGGTCGGCCGCAGCGTGATGACGCCGACCGTGTAGGCACCGATCTCGTGCCCCTGCGCGCGCGCCTGCGCCTTCGCCTCGACGACGTCGCGCGCGGCTTCCTCGAATTTCGCTTCTTCGTGCGAAGCGAGCCGGGCGGTGGTGAAGAGCGCATCGCAGTTGCGAATCGCGAAGGCTTTGCCCTCGGGCGAACTGCCGGCGTTCATCATCAGCGGTCGCGTCTGATCCCACGGTTTGGGCTTCGCGCGCACGCCGTGCAGCTTGAAGAAATCGCCGTCGAAGTCGAAGTCATCCTCGGTCCAGATGCGGCGTAGCGCATCGACCCACTCCTGACCTTGCTTGTAGCGGCGTTCGTGATCGCCCGGCTGCACGCCGAACATCTCGAACTCNNAACAGCGGCGCGTGCACGGTGCCGAACACCGTGATGCGTTCGGTCTGCGCGAGCAGTCCGGTCGCCCACGTGATGGTCTCGAAGGTGGCGCCTTGGTAGTCCGTGTCGCCGCCGTAGCCTTTCCAACGGCCGATCGGGAGCAGGAAGTCGATCCCGGCGCCGTCGGCCATCTGCGCGAGTGCCAAGTTGTCGCGCCACGATGCGAGCCAACGCTCAGGGACCATCGTAACGGCCCGGCCCGAGGAACAGTTGGCACCGAAGAGGCCGACCTTGAAGGCGTTGGCATTGTACATCGAGCTGCGTCCGGGGTTCACAGTGGGCAACGTCCGGGGCCGAAACTGATTTTCCTCTGCCGGTATCCAATACGCTCGCCCGGCATGGCGAATCGACACGTAGCGATCGACGGACCGGTAGCAAGCGGAAAAACCGTTGCGGCGCGAGCACTGGCAGCCTCGCTCGGGCACCTTTATCTCGATACGGGCGCGATGTATCGCGGCGCCGCGTATTTGGCCCTTCACTTTGGTGTCGACCTCGATAACGAACGCGCCATTCTGGCGCTGCTCGAACACCACCGCATCCGTCTCGTCCCCGATGAGAGCGCAAGCGCCGGCTACCGCGTCGAAATCGACGGCGTCGACACGGGAACGCGCTTGTTCGACCCCGAGGTCTCATCGGCGGTCTCGACCGTGGCTGCGCTGCCCGGCGTGCGCAACGCCATGGTGGCCGAACAGCGTGCGATCGCTGAGGAGGGACCGGTCGTCATGGCCGGCCGGGACATCGGCACGGTCGTGCTGCCGGATGCGCGCTTCAAGTTCTACCTGACCGCTTCAGTTGAAGAGCGGGCCGACCGGCGCGCCAAGGAGTTCGCCGAGCGCGGCCTCGACGTGAGCATCGATGAGGTGCGCGAGCAGATCGAAGAGCGCGATCGGCTCGACCGCAATCGCGCCGTCGCGCCGCTGCGCGCCGCCGGCGACGCGGTCGTCATCGATTCGACCGCCTTGCAGGCCGGCGACGTTTTGCTCCGGATGCGCGCGATCATCGACGCGGCATCGTGAACCTTCCCTTTTACCGCGTCAGCCGGAAGATTTGCCGGCTGGTCATCGGGCTCGTTTACGGTTTTCGCGCGACGGCGCCCGAGAATGTCCCGGCAACGGGTCCGGTCATCGTGGCCTGCAACCACGTCTCGTACCTCGATCCGGTGGTGCTCGGGATCGGCTTCCTGCGGCCGGTGACGTATTTAGCGAAGAAGGAGCTCTTCGCGATCCCGGTTCTGGGTCCGATCATCGTGGGGCTCGGGGTCTACCCGCTGGATCGCGAGGCCGGCGGGGTGGCGGCGGTTCGTTCCGCCCTGCGTGCTCTTAAGGATGGCCGCTGCGTCGGAATCTTCCCCGAGGGCACCCGGAACCTGACCGGCGACGTCCAGGGCAAGGGCGGCGCGGCGTTGCTGGGGGCGCTTTCGGGGGCTCCGGTGGTGCCGGCGGCGATCTCGGGGACGCTGCATGCCCGGCCGTTTCACCGCATCCGGGTCGTCTACGGCGAACCGATCCACGTCGAGCGGAAGCGGAAAGCGGACGGCGACGATTTGGAGAAGTGGACGGAAGAGATCATGCGCCGTATCCGGGCGCTCGAGGAGTCGATCGGTGGTAATGG
The DNA here is from genome assembly GCA_003164495.1 of Vulcanimicrobiota bacterium. Taxonomy (GTDB): domain Bacteria; phylum Vulcanimicrobiota; class Vulcanimicrobiia; order Vulcanimicrobiales; family Vulcanimicrobiaceae; genus Lustribacter; species Lustribacter caenicola. The sequence goes on along the minus strand of PLTN01000091.1, from coordinate 2,318 downwards.
CGGATAGTCTGGAAGCTGCACTCGAAGCGGCAATACGCCGGTTCGACGGCACGAGTCCGGTGACGCCGCAGGTGCACCATCATTTCGGCTACGTCGGCGACACGGCCGGGGCGCACCGGCGTTTGCGTATGCAGCTGGTGCTCGAGGTGGTCGCCGAAGAGGGCGGTTCGGCCGAGCGCGGCCTGGATGTCGCGTGCGCCGTCGAGATCTTGCACAACTCCACGCTCGTGCACGATGGGGTCGAGGACGGGGCGCGATCGGCGTTCGGTCTCGCGCACGGGATTAACGCCGGCGACGCGCTCTGCGCCATGGCGTATCTGCAGCTCCTCGAGGGGCCTTCGCTCCGGCCGCCCGAGCAGACCGTTCTGATGACGCGCGCCCTGCAAGCGGCGAATTTTGCGCTCTGCGCCGGCCAGGCGCAGGAGATCGGGTTCGCCCATGCCGGCGCCGCCGAGGACGATGCGTACATCGAGATGATTGCGGGGAAGGCCGCGCTCTTTGCCGTGGCCTGCGAACTGGGCGCCCTGGTTGCCGGGGCGACCGTGGAACGAACGCAAGCCTATGCTCGGCTCGGCCGGACGTCCGGCATGGCTTTGCAAATAGAAAGCCACGTGCAAGGCGATCCCATGTCCCGAAGCTGGGCGTTGCCCGGACTGGCATCCCTTGCCACGGCACGTGCGTACCTGGCCGAAGGCGACGCGCTCGCGTCGGCGGCCGGCATCGACGTCAGCGGACGCGTTCGCGCGTTCTTCGCCCGCGCTCTGCGACCGGCTGCATGAGCAGTTCTTCAACCCCGGCGCGCAACGCGGTTACGGCGCCGGTTCTCGGCGTCGGTTCGTGGGCCTGGCGGCTCATCGCCATTCTGGCCGCCGGCTTCTTCGTGCGGCTGCTGTTCTTGCCGAGCCTCGGATTCCACAACGACGTTTCGGCGTTCGAAGCGTGGACGCTAACGCTCAAAGATAATCCGCCCTGGCAGTTCTACGCGAAGACGTCGTTCGCCGATTATCCGCCGGGGTATTTCATCGTGCTCTGGGCGCTGGGCGCGGTGTACGGCGCGCTCGGCCATCTGCACCTCGTCGACCTCAACGACGGTTCGTACTTCGCGCTGCGCATTCTGGTGAAATTGCCGGCGCTTGCGATGGACCTCGTCGACACCGTGCTGATCTACGCGATCGTGCGCCGCTACGCGCGCGAAGCGGTCGCGCTCGGTGCCGCCGCCCTGTTCATCTTCAACCCGGCAACGATCTATACGTCCGCGTACTGGGGCCAAGTCGACTCCGTATCGTGGGGCTTCGTGCTGCTCACGCTGTGGCTCGCGCTGCGCAGCTCGGACGATCCCGCCAAGCAAACGGCGCGCCTGACGTGGGCGTGGCTCGCGATGACGTTCTCGATCCTGATCAAGCCGCAGGGGGCGCTGGTCGCGATCGTGCTGCTGGCCTTTGCCTTTGCGCCGCTCGACGGCGAAGCACGCGTGCGGCGCGTGCGCGCGACCGCCTTCGGCGTCGTCGCCTCGCTGCTCCTCACGCTCGCGGTGGCCGCGCTGTTCCACCCCTCGGCCAATCCGGTCGACCTGATCGGCTGGCTGTTCGACCGCTACCGCATCGGCAGCACCGTCTACGCTTACAACACCGTCAACGCGTTCAACCTGTACGCGATCAAACAGCCGTTCTGGCAATCGGACACCGTAGCGCTGCCGCTGTTCGGTGTCGGCCTCGGCGCGATGTGGCTGTGGGGCGTCGTGCTGGTGGTGGCGGCGACCGCGTTGATCGTCGCGCGCTACCTGCAAGAGCGCACCGATCAAGCGTTCCTGGAAGCCTCTATGCTGGTGGCGTTTGCGTTCTTCACGCTCGCGACGCGGATGCACGAGCGGTATATCTTCGGCGCATTTCTGCTGGCGTTTCCGCTCTTGGCGTTCGGCCGGCGGCAGCTCTGGACCACGGTCGTGCTCTCGATCACGACGCTGCTGAACCTGATCTACTCGTTTGCATACCAGACCACGATGGAGACCCACCCGCCGGGCGTCGATCCGACGAACATCTGGGGCGCGGGGTCGCACATCATCGCCGCCGTCAACGTCGCGCTGTTCTTCCTGCTCGGCTACATCTATCTCGGCGGCTCGGTGCGCGTGCTCGAAGACGCCGAGGCCGACGCCGCCCGCATCGGCGCGCGGGCGCGGGCGTGGTTCGATCCGCGCGAAGGCATCGTGGCGATGCACCGCCTCGACTGGCTCTACGCGGGCTTGTTCACGGTGGCCTCGCTCGTCTTGTGTTTGATTCTGGTGCGCTGGCCGGCGGAGAAGATCTTCGATGAGATCTACT
>PLTN01000214.1 GCA_003164495.1 Vulcanimicrobiota bacterium | reverse complement strand
GCATGATGGCCCTGCTGGGCGCGGTATGCGCCGGCGCGACGGCGATCGTCGTCGATCCGCTGGAGCACAAACGCGCGCTGGCCCGCGAGCTCGGCGCGGCGCTGACGATCGACCCCAACGCCGGCGACCCGGGCACGCAGATCAGAGACGCACTGGGTATCCTCGGGGTCGACGTGGCGATCGAGGCCACCGCCCATGCGCCGGTCGTGCTGCAAGCCCTCACGGCCACCGCTCCGTGCGGCATGGCCATCGCGCTGGGCATCACGAACCCCGCCACGACCGTCCCGATCCCGCCGCTGCTGCTGACCGGGGGCGAACGGACGCTGCGCGGCAGCTTCATGGGCGCCTCCGTCCCACGCCGGGACATCCCCACGTACATCCGGCTCTGGCAGAGCGGGAAACTCCCCATCGAGCGGCTCCTGAGCGGAACGATCGGGCTCGACGGACTCAACGAAGCCTTCGACCGGCTCGCCGCGGGCGAGGTAATTCGCACGATGTGCATCGCTTGATGTGCTCCCGTCCTTAGAACGGGACTCTGCGGCACGCCGCTTACGCGACGCACGGCGCTTCCTGCTTCGCTGACTCGCCCAACGGCAAATCTCCACAGGCGATCCGGGCGCATCCCGCCCTTCCTAGTATGTTTCTGGCAGCGTTGGTGTCGGCGTTGAGAGCAAGTCCGCACGCTACGCATTTGAATGCCGCTTGCGTAGTCCGATTTTCAGCGCTAACGTCACCACAAGCACTGCATGTCCTAGACGTGTTGCGCGGATCAACGAGTAACAATTTGCCACCGGACCATTCGAGCTTATATTTGAGTTGACGGCGAAACTCACCCCAACCCTGATCGAGTATGCGACGGTTGAGTCCACGTTTTTGTGCCACGTACTTTCCAGGCGTCTCGATATTACCGCTGGCCGACGCACTCATATTTTTTATGCGTAGGTCTTCCAGAACGACGATCGCGTGGCTTTTGCTGATCTTCGCACTGGACTTATGCAGATGATCTCTGCGGATGTTAGCCATTTGAAAATGCAGTTTCGTTACCCGCGCCTTCGCCTTGCGCCAATTCGCTGAGCGCTTTACCCTGCGCGAAAGGCGGCGCTGAAGGCATGCAAGCCGCTTTGCATGCCTTTTGAAAGCGTTCGGTCCGTCAATAAATGTACCGTCGGACAGCGCAGCGAACCGCGTGACGCCAACATCGATGCCGACTACGGCATTAGGTCGCGGATGAGTCTTTTCAGGTATCTCACGCTCCGTTAGGAACGCGACGTACCATCGTCCTGATTCGAGTCGAACGGTGACGCTCTTGACCTTTCCTTCAATTGCGCGCGTCCGTTTGCTAGCACGAAATGCCACCCAACCGATCTTCGGGAGGTAGACGCCGCTGCGTTGGACCTTAAACGCTTGCGGTAACCGGATGCTCTCGGCTTCACCCTTCCGCTTGAAAATCGGTAGGTCCGCACCGAGGCTCGGATCGAAAGCCCTCTGATAGGCGCTCGCGAGGTCGCGCACAGTCTGCTGCAATGGCTGCGAATGAGCATCTCGCAAGAACGCATGCCGTCGCTTGAGTATCATCAATCGGGCAGAAAATGCGAACGAATTTAGCGGAAGCGGATCGCCCTGCTCGTAGCGAGCCTCGTTCTCGGCTAGGATCGCGTTCCAGACAAAGCGAGAGCAGCCAAGGAATTGTCGGAGTAGAGCTTCCTCGGAAGCCGTGGGCTTCAGCAAAAAACGGTAACCCTGATGTCGGATCACCACAATATTCTACGTTCATCTTGTGCCAGGTGTCTGGCATTCCGAACGCGTCGTTTTTGCACCTGAGCCCCCTTGGGGACTCCACAGCTCATCCGGGAATCGAGATTCCGCGAAGGGACCGGACGCCCAAAGCTCGATTGAGATTTGGTCATGAAAATCGCCGTTCCACGCGAGCGGGTCCCGGGAGAGCGCCGTGTCGCGCTCGTGCCGGATACCGCCGGAAAACTGGTCAAAGCCGGGATCACCGTTACGATCGAGCACGATGCCGGCCGGGCCGCGGGCTTTCTCGATGAAGCCTACACCGCAGCCGGCGCGACGATCGCCGCCGACGAGGCCGCTGCCGTCGCCGATGCCGACATCGTCGTACGCGTCACCAAGCCCAGCGACGCCGAACTGAACGGCCTCAAGCGCGGCGCGATCATCCTCGGTTTCCTCGCACCGCTCGGCGACCCGCGTTCGGTCGAACGCTACGCGATGCGCGGCCTCACCGCGCTCAGCATGGACGCGATTCCGCGCACCACCAAAGCCCAAGCGATGGACGCGCTCTCATCGCAAGCGAACATCGCCGGCTACAAAGCGGCGTTGGCCGCCGCAATGGCGCTGCCGAAATTCTTTCCGATGCTCACGACCGCGGCCGGTACGATCAAGCCGGCCAAAGCGCTGATCATCGGTGCCGGCGTGGCCGGCCTGCAAGCGATCGCGACGTGCCGCCGCCTCGGTGCGGTGGTCACCGCATACGACACGCGTCCGGTGGTCAAAGAACAAGTGCAGTCGCTCGGCGCGAAATTTTTGGAGATCGATGTCGGTGAAAGCGGCGAAGGCCAAGGCGGCTACGCCCGCGAGCTGTCGGCCGAAGCGATCGAGAAGCAGCGCTTGGGCATGATCAAGGCCATCGGCGCCGCCGACGTCGTGATCACGACCGCGCTCGTCCCGGGGCGCCGCGCGCCGATCCTCATCACCAAAGATGCGGTCGCGGCGATGGCGCCGGGCAGCGTCGTCGTCGATCTCGCGGCCGAAGCCGGCGGGAACTGCGAGTACACGGTAACCGGTGAGACCGTCTCGAGCCCCAACGGCGTCACGATCATCGGTACGGTGAACTGGCCTTCGACGGTTGCGTACGACGCCAGCATGCTGTACTCGAAGAACGTGCAGACGCTGCTCGAATATTTCATCAAGGACGCGACGATCTCGCTCGACATGACGGACGAGATCATCGCGGGAACGACGCTGGTTCACGACGGCACGATCGTCCACAAACCGACGCTCGACGCACTCGCGAACGCGAAGGGAAGCGCATAGTGACCGACCATTTGCTCACCGAGATCACCNNATCGTGCTCGTCGGCGCGATCCTGGTCGCCGGCCTGCAGTTCGCGCCGCTCGGCCCGGTGGTCGGATTCATCCTGATCGTGCTCGCTTCGCTCAACGTCTTCGGCGGCTACACCGTCACGGAACGGATGCTCGCCATGTTCCGCCCGCGCCCCGTCGTAGCGAAGAAGGACGACTAGCGTGGAAGCAGTCGCACAAGCGGCGACGTGGTACAACGTCGCGTATCTCATCACGGGGATCCTGTTCATCCTCGGTCTCAAGTACATGAGTTCGCCGAAGACCGCACGCTTCGGCAACCGGCTCTCGATGGCGGGCATGGTCATCGCACTCATTGCGACGTTCGCGCAAGGCGTCGTGCAGTGGCCGGTCATTATCGGCGGCTTGGTCGTCGGCGCGGCGGTCGGCATTTACTTCGGGCGCGCGGTCAAGATGACCGCGATGCCGCAGATGGTCGCGATCTTCAACGG
>PLTN01000207.1 GCA_003164495.1 Vulcanimicrobiota bacterium | reverse complement strand
AAACGCATCACCGCCAACCGTTCGGTCTCCGAGCTTTTCGCGAGCGATGACGCCATCGAACCGCCCCCCGACGACACACCCGGAAATAAAACCCCTGAAGAAGCTCCGCACCTCGAAGCGAACGCCGAAGCGGCGATCGCGGCTGCGGTTTAAGGAACCACCAACCCCGTCATGGCGAAACTGCAACGCGTCACCAACGTGACGATCCATCCCCGCGCCGAAATCGGCACCACCGGCGCCAAGAAGGCGCGCCGCGAAGGCCGCATCCCCGGCGCGCTCTACGGTCACGGCGACGCACAAGCGATCGCGGTCGACGCGAAAACCCTCAACGAGCTGCTTTCGTCCGGCGGCCAGAGCCACATCGTCGAAGCGACGATCGGCGGCAAGAAAGAATCCGTGCTGCTGCGTGAAGTGCAGCGCGATCCGATCACGCACCGTCCGATCGCGGCCGACTTCCAGCGCGTGTCGTCGACCGAAGCGATCTCCGCATCCGTCCACATCGTCACCGTCGGCGTCGCGCCGGGCGTGAAAGAGGGCGGCGGCGTCATGGACATCGTCACCCACGTGCTCGAGGTCAAAGGTCCGGCGGGCAGCCTGCCGGAGCACTTCGAGCTCGACGTCACCGCGCTCAACGTCAACGATCACATCACCGCCGGTGACGTGAAGTTGCCGGCCGGCTTCACCTTGATCACGCCGGTGGAAACCGTCGTCGTGGCCGTTGAAGGTTCGCGCACGGCATCCGACGATGCGGCGCTCACGGCTGCAGCAGCGGCTGCCGCTCCGGCCCCGGCTCCCGAAACCGCCGCCGCACCCTCCGCCTCGTAGTTCGGCGCCATAGACGACCTTCGGCTCATCATCGGGCTCGGCAACCCCGGGCCCGAATATGCGCGAACGCGCCACAACATCGGGTTCATGGTCGTCGAAGAACTCGCGCGCCGTTGGCAGCTCTCGGGCTGGACCAAGCGGCGCGACGCGCGCCTCGCGCTCGACCGCAGCCGTAACGCGGCGATCGTCGAGCCGCTGTCGTACATGAACGACAGCGGACCGCCCACGCTCGGCGTCGCGACGTTCTACAAAGTTCCGCCGCCGCGGATCCTGGTCGTCGTCGACGATCTGGATTTGCCGTTCGCGCGTCTCCGTTTGCGCGCGGAAGGCAGCTCCGGCGGGCATAACGGGCTCAAGTCCTTGATCGANNGACGCGCTGCCGGGTGTGATCGACCGCTGCATCGAGGGCATCGAATTGTGGCTGCGCGGCGACATGCAGGGCGCGTTGAACCGCATCAACGCGGCGAATGCTCCAAATGCAAAGAGGAACGAAGGCGGAGAGCCCAAAGACGCATAGATGATCGTCGTTCGGATCGACGAGGCGACGCTTGCGACCGATGGCACTACCCTCTACGCGGATCTCGCGTTTCTGGTCGAGCGCGGCCAGCAGCCGATCGTCGTCGCGCCGTCGACCGACGCGGCCCGTACGATCGTGAAGACGATCAACCGCACGAGCGACACGGCCGTCGGCGTATCCGGCGCCGATGCGGGAATGCTGCCCGCCGCCGGTGAGGGATTGGGCGCGGTGCAAACGCGGCTCTTGCATACGCTGCTCTCGGCCGGCTACATCCCGGTCGTGGAGCCGCTCGCGTTCGGCATGTTCGGCGGCGACGTCGAAATTGCGGCCGACGAGGTCGCGAGCGCCGTGGCGCGTTCGATGGCGGCGAAGCGCGCGCTCTTCTTCCACGAGAACGGCGGCGTGATCGACGCGCTCACGCGCGAATGCATCGGCGAGCTGACGCCGGCCGAAGCGCTCGCATTAGCCGAAGATACGACCCTGCCGCACGACCTGCGGGCGGCCATGCGTGCCGCCGCCTTGGGCGTGCGCGGCGGCGTCGGCGCCGCCGACATCCTCGATGGACGCATCGCTCACGCCTCGATCGTCGAGCTGCTCACGGCTCGCCACGTCGGCACGCGCGTGCTGGGAACGGTCTTTCTCCAATAGCCCTGCGCGGCTAGTGAACCGGCTTCAGTAGCCGTTCAACTTCCGCTTGCAGCGGCATCACGACGTCGGCGGCGATCAGCGCGATGTGCGCCGCTGCCGGCGCAACGCTGCTCGCGATGCCGGCCGTCGTGCCGGCGCTGAAGCGGTCGATGAACTGCGTGTACGGGCCGCGGCCGATGTGCGCGGTCCACTCGTCGTCGTTCCCGCTCTCGAGCCGCGCGACCGCAACCGTGGTCGTCGCGTCGGCAGCGCTGGCATAGACCCAATGCTGAACGGTGATATCACGCTGCGAGCGCGTCGTGTGCCGGCGCGGCAACGGCTGGTAGCGCGTCGATTTCGTATCGGCGGGCAGCGCGAGCGAGATATCCAAACGCGGCACCTGAAAGTACCGCGTGCCGTCGATTTCCACGATCCACTTGGGAACTTCGGCGTAGAGTTCGAGGCCCGCGCCGTGCGCGGCCAGCCACCCGGCGATGTCGTGTGCCGCCGCAACGATCGCGTCGTTTTCCACCCGGTGCCCCTTGGAGCGAAACCGGCTTCATCCCCCCGCCGCCGGATGCGCCGGCGCTATTTGTGTTGCGCGGCCGCGGGCTTCACCTCAGCGGTCTTCGCTCCACCGACACGCACGGCGTCGATCGCCAACTGTAATGCACTCGCCGCATCAAGCAGACAACCGCATGCCTGGAAGCGTCCGGCGCGACACCCCTTGTTCGTGTGCAGCGTCGACGAATGACCGCAGCGGCAGAGAACCATGGAATCCATATATTTTTTAATACGTCACCCGTAGGCGTGCGTCTGTACGAGATCGCGCATTCAATGATCCGGTTTTTCGGATGGTCCCTACGTTAGCGCGGGCAGGGGTCGGCGGTCTTGCTGATCGCGGCGATGCGCGAGCCCAGCGGCGGGCGCGATTCGAAATACCAGCGGACGGTACGGCGGCCGCACAGCGCTACCAGATCGTCGTCGGCGCGGCGCACGAAGAGCCGCACGCCGGCAGAGCGGTCGGTGACGACCGTGAGGGCAACCGTGTCCGCGCGCCACTCGCCGGTTCGTTCGATCGAGTTGAACGCCGGGTAGAGCAGCAGCACCGCAACGCCGAGGAACGTGCCCACCAGCGGCAGGCGCGCGAGCGGATCGTCGTCGCGGCGAAAGCCGATGCGATCGCTGATCAGCACGGCAAGCGCGGCCGCGAAGACGAAGAGCGTCGTGCCGGCTAGCGTGAGCAGCAAGACGTCGTGTTCGGCCAGGTGCGCGTACTGTCGCGCCAACAGAAACACGCGCTCGCCCGGCGTCATCGCCTGCAGCGCCTGCGCGCCGATCAGGATGCGCGCGAAGGGACCGAGGCCCGACGTACGCGCGACCAGCGACGACGTGCGCTGTGCGGTTCCGCTGATCATCAGCGGAACCGGCGACGTTCCCAGCGCATGCGCGACGGCGTCGCCCTGCGCGACCAGCGCCGCCGGAGCGGGCCGGTCGTTCGACGTCAGCGGCGAGAACAGCACGGGCTCGACGGCAACGATGGTGAGCGCCGCGACGTAGAGGATGCCGATGAAGATCAGGTACCACAGCCGCGTGGAATCGACCAGCGCCAGGATCACCGCCACGACGATCGCGGTCGCCACCGAGACGGTCGCAATCCGCAACAACTCGGCCAAGAACCAATTCGGGATCGTCTGCACCGTGAGGCCCACGTTGTGCGCGACACGGTACGAGGCGAACGCAAACGGGAGCGCCGCTACCGTTGCCAGCGCGCCGAGCGCGGCGCCGAACGCGCTGCGGTACACCCACGGTTTGCGCATGCGCCGGCGTAACGTATCGCGCAAGCGGGCGGAGTTCCCCGACTGCCAGAGCCACCAGAACGCAACGATCGGCGCGAGCGCCCAGCCGGCAAAGAGCAAGTCCTGATAGTCGGCGATCGCCCGGGCCCGGCGCTGGCGAAACGGGTCGACGAGCGACGGAGCCGTCGCGTGCATCAGCACGGACGCCGGAATCGACGTCACGTGCCGATCTTCGTTCGACTGCGCGCGGGCCGCCGCCGGCACGATCAGCACGCATAGCAGTACTACGAGCGTAAGAAGGCGGCTTGGGCGCAGCCCAAACGCCACGGATTCGCCGTGGCGAATCCNNGCGCGGGCGTCGCCACGTGTTCGAACGGGCTCCAATGACCGTTGGCGCCCCCGCCCAGCAGCTTTTCGTACAGATCCAAATCGCGCTCGATGTCGCGTTTGCCGTCGTGCGTGAGATACGAGACGCGCGCGCAGCGGGCCACGCTCAGCTTGCACAACTGTTCGTCGGGCAACGTGCGTTCGTCGTCTTGGATCAAGGGCAGATGCCACCGCCCGAGCGCAACCGGTGCCGGAATGCTGGCGCGATACTGCGCGAGCATCATCTCCGCGANNTTCACGAGCTGCTTGTGCAGATCGATGTCCTTTTCCGCCAGCCGCTCGGCATGCGCGAGCGCATCCTCGAGCGCCGACTGCCACTCGGCGCGCGCGAGCGCTTCCACCTCGGGCGTCACCGCTTCGCGCGCGCTCATGCCCGTCTGGTTGCGGCCCCAGTAGACGGGCAGCGCCGGCTCCTCGCGCACCGCGGCGATCATCTTCTTGATCGGGATCGCGCGCGAGCTCGCGGCATTCCGCGAGAAGACGCGGTGCGTCATCATCTCGCTATGGATGAAACGCGGATAGCGCACCTCGAGCGTCGTGAGGCGTGCTCCCGAAGGGGACCGGCTGTCGAGCAGAACCCGGGCTGAAAACGCCATTCCCGGCGCCTTCGGCGGACCGCGAACGCGCTACTTCTGGGCGACGAGTTGCGGGTAGGTTTTCTTCAGCGCGACGAGTTTCGGCGCGTCGTTGATCACGATGTACGTATCGTCCGGATGCAACAACGCGTAGCGGCGGTGGTAGGCTTCGGCGGGATAGAACGCTTTGAACGTTTCGAGCTTCGTCACGATCGGCGACTTGAAGCGATGCTCGGCCGTCAGGCGGGCGATCATCGCCTCCGCGACCGCACGCTGGTCGGGATTCGCTACGAAAATCGCCGAGCGATACTGCGTGCCCTCATCGGGGCCTTGGTAGTTGAGTTCGGTCGGGTCGTGCGAGACGGTGAAGAACACGGTGAGGATCTGTTCGAGCGAGATCTGTGCCGGATCGTAGGTGACGCGCACCGATTCGGCATGGCCGGTCGTGCCGGTGCTGGTCATCTCGTAGTGCGCCGTCGCTGCCGAACCGCCCGAGTAGCCGGGCATCGCCTCTTTGACGCCCTTCAGGCTGCCGAAGACCAGCTCTTGGCCCCAGAAGCAGCCGCCGGCGAGCACGATCTGCTGCAGCGGGGCCGCGGCGACGGGGCGGCCCAGGCCGCCGGCCAGTGCGAGCGCCCCAAAGAGCCCCAAGAAGAGTCCCAAGCCGAAGCGTCTGCGTGAAGTCGTCATGATACGGCTATATTACGACGCAGGAGCCGCTTTGGATGCAAGCGCGCTTACGCCGGACTCCGCTTCGACCGGCGAGTCGATGCGGGCCAGCGCCGGGAAAATCCGCCAGCACGCGATCGCGACGAGAATCGTCCCGACACCGCCCATCACGCACGCTCCGATCGGCCCGAACAGCGCAGCGGTAACGCCCGACTCGAACTCGCCGAGCTGGTTCGACGTTCCGATGAACAACGCGTTGACCGCGTTGACGCGGCCGCGCATAACGTCGGGTGTGAGGATCGCGACCAGCGTCGAGCGGATCACGACGCTGAGCACGTCGGATGAGCCCAGCACGACCAGCGCAGCGAACGAGAGCACGAGCCAGTGCGAGAGCCCGAACACGATCGTGGCCGCGCCGAACATCGTCACCGCAGCGAACATCACCCGGCCGGCGTGGCGGCGAATCGGGTAGCGGCCGATGAAGAGCGACACCGTGAGCGCGCCCACCGCCGGCGCGGTGCGCAACAAACCGAGTCCCCACGGACCGGTCATCAGGATATCGCGCGCGTAGATCGGCAGCAGCGCCGTCGCCCCGCCCAGCAGCACGGCGAACAGATCGAGCGAGATAGAGCCGAGCACCAGCGGCGAGCGGCGGATGAACGCCAGCCCGGCGAACACCGACTCGCGCGTCGGCGGCCCGGACGTCGTAACCGACTTACCGCGCGTGCGCATCAGCGTCATCATCAGCGCGGCCGTCAGATACATGACGCCGGCGATACCGTACGGGATAGCCGGATGCCACGCGTAGAGCAAGCCTGCAATCGCGGGACCCGTGATCGTCGAGACTTGCTGCGCCGTCGACACGCGCGCCGACGCAGCCGGCAGAATCGCCGTCGGCACGACGTTCGGCAGCAGCGCGAACTGCGCCGGGCTCTCGAACGCGCGCCCGAGACCGAGCACCGAGACCATCGCGTAGATGAGCGCCGGGTCCGCGGCGTGCCGGATCGTCGCGACGAACAGCACGATGACCGCCGCCGCTTCGACCAGCTCGCAAATGCGCGCGATATGGCGGCGATCGAAGCGGTCGGCGACGTGGCCGACCACGAACACCAGCAACAGCAAGGGCAGAAATTGCGCCAGGCCGACGAAGCCGAGGGCCAGCGCGCTGTGGGTGACGTCGTACATCTGCCAGCCGACCGCGACGCCGATCATCTGCGACGAGAGCGACGTGCACATGCGCGTGCAGCAGTAGTAGACGAACGACGGGTAGCGGAGAGGCTCGTCGGGCTCGATCAGGTCGATGGGGCCTTCTTCGCGCCGATCGAGCGCGCGGGATTGCCGACGACGCGGTCGCCGCCCGGCACGTCGCGAATCACGACCGTGCCCGCACCGGTTGAAGCGCCGTCACCGACGGTCACCGGCGCCACGAGCGATGAGTTGGAGCCGATGAAGGCGTTGCGGCCGATCGTCGTCGGGTACTTGTGCACGCCGTCGTAGTTGCAGGTGATCGTGCCGGCACCGATGTTGGCTTTCTCGCCTACCGTCGCATCGCCGAGGTAGGCGAGGTGATTGGCTTTCGCGCCGGCGGCCATGCGCGTGTTCTTCAGTTCGACGTAGTCGCCGATGCTGACGTCGGCGCCGACGACGTTTCCCTGACGCAGGTGGGCGAACGGCCCGATCGTCGTGCGCGCCCCGACCGACGTGTCGAGCACGACGCTCTCGGTGATGCGCACGTCGTCGTCCAGCCGCGCGTTGTAGAGCCGCGAGTTTGGGCCGATGCGCGTGCGCTCGCCGAGCACCGAGTTGCCGCCGATCGAGGTGTTGGGCTCGATGATCGTGTCGTTGCCGATGAAGATGCCGGGTTCGAGGTAGGTGGTGGCAGGGTCGACGATCGTGACGCCGTTGCGCATGTGCGCGTGACAGAGCCGCTCGTTCATCGTCGCGCGCGCGGTCGACAACTCGACCCGGTCGTTCACACCGAGCACCAAACGGTAGTCGAGGGCCTGAACGGGCACGCAGCGGTAACTGGCGCCGACCAAGAGACTGACCGTGTCGGTGAGGTAGAGTTCGCCCTGCGCGTTCTTGTCGTTCAACTTCCCGATGACGGCGCGCAGCGCTCGTTCGTCGAACGCGTAGATGCCGGCGTTCATCTCGTCGATCTCGCGCTCGGCCGTGGTGGCGTCGCGGAACTCGACGATCTTCTCGATCATCGCCCCGTTTCGAACGACGCGGCCGAAATTCGACGGCAGCGGCATGCGCGCGGTGACGAGGCCCAGCGCCGTTCCGGCGTCCGCATCGACGGCGGCCTGCACGTCCTCGAAGATCGTCGCGTCGACCAGCGGCATGTCGCCGTAGGCGACGACCAGCGTCGCGTTGCGCGGCTCGAGCGCCTCGAGCGCCACCTGCACGGCGTGCCCGGTGCCGCGCTGCGGCGTCTGAACCACGCAGGTCACGCCGAACTCGCCGAGCTGCGGTTTGAGTTCCTCGTTGGCCACGACGACGATTTGTTCGATTCCGGTGGCGCGCAGTGCTTCGAGCACGTACCACAGCATCGGGCGCCCGCACAGATCGTGCAGCACCTTCGGCTGCTTGGACTTCATGCGCGTGCCTTTGCCCGCGGCCAGTACGATCGCGCGGCTCACTCGGGTTCGGTCTCCTGCGGAGTCCGAACCCACCTCGGCTTCGCCTCGTCAATCCGGATCGGAGCTGACCGCAAACGTTTCACGTGCGCCAGGCTTTCTGCTCGTTCGCGCTGGGCGCGCCGAGCGTGTTGAGCGCGCCGCGCAAGCGTTCGCGGCAGATGTCGCGGCCGAGCAATTCGGCCGCATCGAATAGCGGCACCGACGTCGGGCTGCCGGTCAGCACGACGTAAAAGAGCCGCGCGATATCGCGCAGCTTCCGTTCCAGCCGCTCGGCCACGCCCTTGAGGACCGTCTCGACCGTGGTCTTATCGAATTGCGGCGCGGCATCGAACTCCCACATCGCGAGCGCGAGCGCGCGGCGAACACCGTCGCGGTCGAGTTTCTGTCCATCGAGCAACTGGGCTTCGGTCAGGTTCAAGCGTCCGGCGAAGAAGAACGCCAACAACGGTCCGAGGTCGCTCAGGCGTTCGACGCGCGCCTGCGCGAGCGCCGTCATCGTCGCGAAGCGTTCGCGATCACCGCCCCACGTCAGGACGCGGTCGAGAAACGCAGCCGGCGTCAGCTCGCGCAAGCGTTTGCCGTTGAGCCAATCGAGTTTCACGAAGTCGAACACCGGGCCGCCGAGCGAGAGATGATCGACCTCGAAGCGTGCGATCAGCTCGTCGAGCGTCATCACTTCCTCGCCCTCGGCCGACGACACCATCAGCAATCCGAGAAAGTTCAGCAGCGCTTCGGGCAGATACCCCATCGCCTTGAAGAACAGGATGCTGGTCGGGTTCTTGCGTTTGCTGAGTTTGCTCTTGTCGGGATTGCGCAGCAGCGGCACGTGCAAGAACGCCGGCACGTCCCAACCGAAGTACTGATAGAGCAGCAGATGCTTGGGCGCCGACGAAACCCACTCTTCGCCGCGGATCACGTGCGTGATCTCCATGAGGTGATCGTCGACGACGTTGGCCAGATGATAGGTCGGCAAGCCGTCCGACTTCATCAGCACCTGCATGTCGACGGTGTTCCACTCGATCTCGATCTTGCCGCGGCGCATGTCCTCGATCACGGCCGTGCCGCGATCGGGAACCCTCATCCGCACGACATAGGGCTCGGTCTGCGCCCGCGCTTCCGATTCGGCCGCCGGAACGCGTAGACACAGCCCGTCGTACCGCGGCGGCAACTTCGCCAGCCGCTGCGCTTCGCGCATCTCGTCGAGCCGCTCGGGCGTGCAAAAGCACCGGAAGGCATGGCCTTCGGCCAGCAACTGATCGACGTACTTGCGATAGATGGCGCTGCGATCGCTCTGCCGGTACGGGCCGTATGGGCCGCCCACGTCGGGACCTTCGTCCCACGAGAGGCCGAGCCAGCGCAACGAATCGAGAATCGCTTGTTCGGATTCGGCCGTGCTGCGCGCCTGATCGGTGTCCTCGATGCGCAATAAGAACTTGCCGCCGTGTTTCTTGGCGAAGCAGTAGTTGATCAGGGCGACGTAGGCCGTGCCCACGTGAGGATCGCCGGTCGGCGAGGGTGCGATGCGCGTGCGCACCGGTCGATGTTCAGCCAACGCGTTCCCTTCGTTTGCCGCATTCGCGTTGGACGAACTCGACAATTTGCGCGAGCGGTGCGCCGGGGGTGAAAATTTCGCGCACGCCGAGCCGCTTCAACTCGGCGGCGTCATCGGCCGGGATCGTTCCGCCGCCGAAAAACACGATGTCGCCGGCACCTTGCGCCTTGAGCTGCTCGACGACCAGCGGAAAGAGCGTCATGTGGGCGCCGGAAAGGATCGAGAGGCCGATCCCGTCGGCATCTTCCTGAATCGCGGTCCGCACGATCTGCTCCGGCGTCTGGAAGAGGCCGGTGTAGATCACTTCCATGCCCGCATCGCGCAGCGCACGCGCGATCACCTTCGCACCCCGGTCGTGGCCGTCCAGACCGGCCTTCGCAACGATGACGCGGAACGGCCGCCGCGCCTCGTCTGACACGCTCATAGGAAGCATCTTACCGACCAGCGCGGCCACGGCCCTCTAATAGGACGCGCGCTCGATGTAACGCCCGAACACCTCGGCCATCGCATCGACGATCTCGCCTTCGGTCGCGAGCACCCGGCACGCCTCGATGAGCGCCGGCATGACGTTCTCTTCCGAACGGCAGGTGCGCTTGAGTTCCGCCAGCGCCGCTTCGACCGCGCCGCCGTCGCGCGTGGCGCGCACGGCTTGCACTTCGCGCGCTTGACCCAGTTCGATCTCGCGGCCGATCTTGAGCAAGTGCAGGTCGTCCTGCGACTCCTCGCGTTCGAACGCGTTGACGCCGACTACGAGCCGCTCCTTGGTCTCGAGCGAACGCTGGTAGCGGTACGACGCATCGGCGATCTCGCGCTGGAAGAAGCCGGCCTCGAGCGCTTCGATCACGCCGCCGAACTCCTCGATCTGCCGGAAGTACTCGAGTGCCTGACGTTCCATCTCGCTCGTGAGCGATTCGACGTAGTACGAACCGCCGAGCGGATCGGCGACGTTGACCACGTTCGTCTCGTACGCCAGAACCTGTTGCGTGCGCAGCGCGATCTCGACCGATTTTTCGGTCGGCAGCGCGAGCACTTCATCCATCGAATTGGTGTGCAGCGACTGCGTTCCGCCCAGCACGGCCGAGAGCGCTTCGTAGGCGACCCGTACGATGTTGTTCTCGGGCTGTTGCGCGGTCGCGCTGCAGCCGGCAGTTTGGGTGTGGAAGCGCAGCGTCCACGAACGCGGGTCCTTGGCGCCGTAGACGTCGCGCATGCGGCGCGCGTAGATGCGGCGCGCCGCGCGGAACTTGCAGATCTCTTCGAAGAAATCGATGTGCGCGTTGAAGAAAAACGACAGGCGCGGTGCGAACGCGTCGACGTCCATGCCGGCGGCGATCGCCGCCTCGACGTAGGCGAACCCGTCGGCCAGCGTAAACGCGAGTTCTTGAACGGCGGTCGAGCCGGCCTCGCGAATGTGGTAGCCCGAGATCGAGATCGTGTTCCACTTGGGCATTTCGGCCGTGCAGAACTTCATCATGTCGACGATGATCCGCACGTGCGGCCGCGGCGGAAAGATCCACTCTTTCTGCGCGATGTATTCTTTCAGGATGTCGGCTTGCAAGGTGCCGCCGAGTTGGGCGCGCGGCACGCCCGAGTTCTCGGCCGCGACGATGTACTGCGCGAGCACGATCGCGGCCGGACCGTTGATCGTCATCGAGGTGGTGATCGCGCCCATGTCGATGCCGGCAAAGAGCGTCTCCATGTCGCGCACGGAGTCGATCGCCACGCCGCACTTGCCCACTTCGCCCAGCGCTAGCGGGGCGTCGGAATCGTAGCCCATGAGCGTCGGCATGTCGAAGGCGACCGACAGACCCATCTGGCCTTGTGCGAGCAAGAAGTGGTAGCGCTCGTTGGTTTGCCGCGCGTTGCCGAAACCGGCGAACTGCCGCATCGTCCACAGACGATCGCGATACATGTGCGGATGGATGCCGCGCGTGTACGGAAACTCTCCGGGCTCGGCGATGTCGCGCGCGACGTCGATGCCGGCCACGTCGGCCGGTCCGTAGACCGGCTTCAGCGGCAGATCGGAAATCGTGCGGTCGGTCGCCTTCTCCACGGTCAGCCCTGACTCAAAAAGCGGTTGACGGAACGCAAAAACGCTTCGAACGCGCTGCGGTGCAAGGTATGGCCCTCGCCGGCGAAGACCTCGATCGTCACGTTGGGGCCGCCGTTCTCACGCAGAAACGCGACGTCTTCGGGTAAGACGACCGAATCCGACGGATCGGCCAGCAGCACGAGCAGCGGCTTGGGATACGCGCGCACGATCTCGCGCAAGTCCCACTTGCCCTCGTCGGCGCCGTTCTCGGCACCGAGCGCCACGATCGGCGCGATCGTCATGTGCGCGAGCGCGTGGACTTTCGCATCGATCTCCACCGGTGCGGAGCCGGCGAACATGTCGCGCACCGCGGCCTCGCGCGCGCTCTCCGGTCCCGACAGCAACGGGACGAGATCGTCGACGAATTCCGCTGCCCACCGGCCGGGCACCGGACGGATCATCGGGTCGACCGCGATCACGCGCTTGCAGGCGAGCTCGCGTCCGCCACGCAGCACGATCGTACCGCCCCAGGAATGCCCGAGCAGCGCGAAGATCTCGCTGCCGATCGCCGCGCTCACCGTAAGGACATCGCGCACCGACTGCGCGTGCGTCATCGGCCCCGCCACCGCGGCCGAATCGCCGTGACCGCGCTGATCGTAGGCGAACACGCGGTACGGCCCGGCCAGCGCTTCCGCCGTGCGCACCCACGACTTGCGCGAGCTCGCGATGCCGTGCACGCACAATACCGCGGGGCCGCTATTCCCCCACTGCTCGAGCGTGGTTGCGGTGCCGTCGCCGAGATCGATCGTGCGAGTAGTGCTAGCCATCCGCGAGATTGACCGGACGGCGATCGTTGAACGTGAGCTCGGCGATGCCCGACTTGTCGAGGTCGCCGAGTCCCGCTTCGACCATCAAGTCGTACTGGCTCTTCGTCGCCGCAGCGAGCGGCATGATGACGCCGGCTTCGTGTCCGAGCTCGAACGCGATGCCCGAGTCTTTCGCCGCGTGCGCGGCCGAGAAGTACGTCTCGTGCTCGCGGTTCTGCATGTCCTCACCGTCGGTGACGAGCACGCGCGAACCGGCACCGGTTTGCGAGAACACCTCGCGCAGCATCGTGAGGTCGAGCCCGAGCGCGTCGCCCAGACCGAGCGCTTCCGCCAACCCGGCCGTGTTGATGTTCATCAACATGTTGACCAGCGCTTTGACCTGCGCGGCCTTACCCGGTCCGCCGATCCAGCGCAGCGACGACGACATCTTCTCGAGCATCGGCTTCACGTGCGCGTACGCGCCTTCGTCGCCCGCGCACATCAGGTAGAGCTCGCCGTTGCGGGCCTGCGGGATCGAACTCGCCATGCAGGCCTCGACCGCCGTGCCGCCGGCGGCCACGATCAGCTTGTCGACGGCAACGTGGACGTTGGGCGTGATCGTCGCCGCGTTGATGAAGATCTTGCCCTTCGCACCGGTCAAGAGCGAATCGCCGCTGGTCGCATAGATCGCATGCATGGCGGCGTCATCGGTGACGACGGTAACGATCACGTCGCTCGCGGCCGTCACCGCGGCGAGCTTCTCAGGCGCCATCGCGCCGAGTTCCGCGGCCAGTTCGCGCGCCCGCGCGTGGTCGACGTCGTACACCGCGCTGACCGTGTACCCGACGTCTTTGAGGCGGCGCGCCATGTTCGCGCCCATGCGTCCAACCCCGACAAAACCGATCTTATCGCTCATTACGGCCTATTTGGCCGCTTGGTCGACACCCTCCCAGGGGGCCTCGGACGCGGCGAGCTCGAGCGAGCGGCCATGCAGATAATGCGCCGCACCATCAGCGTCATCGGCACGCAGCACGTCGCCGAAGCGCTCGGCCGCCTCGCCGAACGCACCGGCGATGAACGCGCTCACGGCGCCGGTGAACGCCTCGGCGGTCGCGCGCTTCGCCGCGAGCCGGTCGGGCGGATCGCCGTCGAGCACCTCGTAGATGCCGACGCCTTGACGCTTCCCCATTACGGTAACACGACCGAGGAAGCGCATGGTGTAGGCATCGGGATCGGTCAACGCCGCCCGGATCTCATCGGTCACGATGACCCGCGCTCCGAAGTACTTGGTCAGGCCCTCGACGCGTGAGGCAACGTTCACGGCGTCGGCGATGACCGTGCCGTCCATCCGTTCGTGCTCGCCGATCGTGCCGAGCATCAGCGAACCGCAGTGCACGCCCACCCCGACCGCGATCGGCGCGAGATGATTGGCCGCGCGCTCGACGTTGTGGGCCTGCACCGCGCCCTGCAGTGCAATGGCCGCGCGCACGCCGTCGTCGGCCGAGCGCGGGAAGAGCGCCATGATTGCGTCGCCGACATATTTGTCGACGATCCCGCCGTGTTCGCGCACCACCGGTCCCGTGCGCGAGAGCAGGCCGTTGATGAAACCGAACGTCTCGTTGGGCGAAAGCGATTCGGAGATCGACGTGAACGAGCGCACGTCGCTGAAGAGCACCGTCATGTGGCGCTCGATCCCGTCGCCGAGCCGCACGTCGCGCACGTCGTCTTTCCCGAGCAGATCGAGAAATGTGCGCGGCACGAACCGTGAGTAGGCGACGTTGAGCGTGCTGATCTCTTCGATCGTACGACGCTGCGCGCGATCGCGCTCTTCGTTGGCGAACGCGATGCGGTCGGCGAGCCCGAGCGCGAGCGTCAGCGCTTGAAAGACCGTGCCGATCTCCAAGCCGTGCGCGAAGGTCGCGCCGAACGGCCCCAGCGGCACCCCCGAACTCCACACGTACCACATCAACGAGCCGATGAAAAAACCGCTGTACGCGATGCCGAAATAGGTCGCGACGCGAATGCGCTGGCGCACCGCCACGACCAGCGCCGAGCCGGCCACGACCAGCAGCGCGAGCGCCAGCGCCTCCATGCCGATCGTGTAGCGCGGGCCGCGCCAGGGCGCGAACGGCGCCGCCACCGCGCGAACAGACAGGTCAGCGCCAAGAAGATGCGTTCCAACCGCGGCTGCATCGTGCGCAACGAGAGGAACGTGCGGAACAGCCAGTAGCCCAGAAACGCGAGGACGGCAAAGGTCCACCAGAACAAAACCTTGGCGTCCGCCGTGAGCCCGAGCACCGACAGATACTGCGGGTAACGCCCGAGCTGGAAGACCGTCAACGCGGCGAGATACGAGCCGTACGAGAGAAACTCGGGCACGCGCAAAATCGCATACATGAGCAAGTGATAGATCGCGACCGCCGCGACCAAGCCGAAGAATGCTCCGAAGAACATCGCATCCAGCGTCACGGCAGCGCGCCGAACTGCGCCAACACGTCGTGCGCGGCCGCATACGGATCGCGTCCGGCCGGCAGCGCGGCCACCGCGCCTGCGATCCGCCGCTCGAGCGCGCCGAGCGCGAGCGCGCGCACGCGATATTCGTAGGCCGCGCGCCGCTTGTGCGCGATCTCGCCCGACGAACGCAGATAGGCGTCGTGTTCGAGGATCGCGTTCCACAGCTCGTCGACGCCTTGCCCGTCGACGGCTTGCGTTGCGATCAGCTGCGGTACCCAGCCGCCGTAGTCGATCATCTCCATCATCGAGCGGATCTCGCGTTGCAGTTGCGCGGCCATCGGGTGATCGCGCTTGTTCACCACGAACACGTCGGCGATCTCGAGAATGCCGGCCTTGAGCATCTGCACGCTGTCGCCCGAACCCGGCTGCAGCGCGACGAGGATCGTGTCGGCGATCTCCGCGATCTCGATCTCCGACTGCCCGACGCCGACCGTCTCGATCAGCACCACGTCGAACCCGAACGCATCCATCAGCGTCGCGGCGTCGGCCGTCGCGCCCGCAACGCCGCCCAGGTGACCGCGGCTGGCCATCGATCGGATGAACACACCCGGATCAACGAAATGCTCCGTTAGCCGGATTCGGTCGCCGAGCAGGGCGCCGTGCGAGAACGGCGAGCTCGGATCGACCGAGATCACGCCGACCGTCTTCTTCAGCCGGCGCATCCGGACGACCAGCGACGCGGTCAGTGTCGACTTCCCGACGCCGGGCGGTCCGGTCAGGCCGATCGTCAGTGCCCGGCCGGCGCGTTCGAAAACCGCCCGGATCAGCGGCTCGCCGAGGCCCGACTCACAGCGCGTGATCGCGCGGGCGAGCGCGCGCTGCTCGCCGCGCTCGAACGCCGCCAACAGATCCTCCATCTCACCCGTTGTTCGGATCGCTGCCGCCGGTTCCCCGACAGAGGGCGGGCGAGGACGCCGGTCTCCGGCGGCCAATCCCGCGCCGATGGACTCCCGTGGCTACTACCGCACCCCGACGATCGCCGGCGAGACGATCGTCTTCGTTTGTGAGGACGATCTTTGGAGCGTCGATGTGCGCGGCGGGCTGGCGCGACGGCTCACCGCGGGACCCGCCACGGTTGCGTTGCCGCGCCTCTCACCCGACGGCTCGACCATCGCTTATGTCGGAAACGACGAGGGCACGCCGGAAGTCTACACGATCCCGGCCCTCGGCGGTCCGCCGCGACGGCTGACCTTTCTCGGCAGCAGCGCGCTCTTCGTCAGCGGCTGGTCGCACGACGGCAACGAGATCTTCTTCACCTCCGACGCGGCCGGGCCGTTCGCCCGGGAAACGTCGGCGTTTGCGATCCGGCGCGACGGCGGCGAACCGCGGCGCTTGCCGCTCGGTCACGCGATGACCATCGCCGTCGCGGCCGGCGGCACGACGCTGCTCGGACGCAACAACATCGACCCGGCGCGCTGGAAACGTTATCGCGGCGGCACTGCCGGCCATCTGTGGGTCGACGCGACCGGCTCGGGTGAGTTCGCGCGCCTCGGCGCAGAGCTCGGCGGCAATCTCGTGTGGCCGATGTGGTTCGGTACACGCGTCGCGTTTCTCTCCGATCACGAAGGGATCGGCAACCTGTACGCGTGCGCGCCCGGCGGCTCCGATCTGCAGCGCCTCACCGACGAGCGCGAGTATTTCGCGCGCTACCCGTCGACCGACGGCAAACGCATCGTCTATGCGTGCGGCGGCGAGATCGTGCTGCTCGAACCCGGCAGCGCTCCGGTGCGCGTGCCGATCGAAACGCCGTCGGCGGAGCCGCAGACGGCGCGC
The DNA here is from genome assembly GCA_003164495.1 of Vulcanimicrobiota bacterium. GTDB lineage: Bacteria > Vulcanimicrobiota > Vulcanimicrobiia > Vulcanimicrobiales > Vulcanimicrobiaceae > Lustribacter > Lustribacter caenicola. Next base: position 24,071 of record PLTN01000207.1, on the reverse strand, counting down.
CGTTTCGTCGACGCCGGCGATTTGCTCGAAACGTATACGCCCTCGCCCGACGGCAAATCGCTCGCACTCGTCTCGCGCGGACACGCGTACACGATGCCGCTGTGGGAAGCGGCCGTCAGCGAACTCGGCACCGGGACGCCGGCGCGGCGCCGCGCGGTGGCCTGGCTCCACGACGGTGCGCGCGTGGTGTACGTCGATGACAGCGCGGGCTTCGAACGCATCGCCGTCGAGCCGGTCGACCAGAGCGCACCGCCGGCCTACCTAACGTCGGCCGACGTCGGACGCATCACCGAACTCGCCGTCTCGCCCTGCAGCGACCGCATCGCATTTGCCAACCATCGGCACGAACTCTTCGTGCTGGATCTCGGTAAGGAACCGCGCAAGCTCGATGCCAGCCAAGCCTGGCGCTGCATCGACCTGGCGTTTTCGCCCGACGGTAAGTGGCTCGCCTACGTCGTCTCGCCCAAATCGAGCACGATGATCGTGCGCATCGCCGATTGTGATAGCGGCGCGGTCGTCGATGCGACCGAAGCGCTGCGCGAAGATCGCGCACCGGCGTGGGATCCTGAAGGCAAGTATCTCTACTTCATCTCGGCGCGTGACTTCAACCCGATCTACGACGCGCTGCAATTCGATCTGAGCTTTCCGCACGCGATGCGGCCGTACGTCGTGACTTTGCGGCGCGACGTGCCCAATCCGTTCGTTCCGATTCCGACGCCGTTGCATCAAGCGAAGGACGACGAAGACGAGGATGGGGACGACGACGGCGACGACGAGAAGGCCAAAAAAGCACCCAAGCCCGTGCTCATCGACACCGACGGCCTCGCACAGCGTATCCTCGCGTTCCCGGTCGAAGAGGGCAACTACGCGCACGTCGCCGGCGTGAAGGGCCGCGCGCTGTTTTCGCGCTTTCCCGTACGCGGCATCAAGACGAACTCGCGTCACGACGACGACGAGGAGGGCGGCGCGCTCGTTGCCTATGACTTCCGCGGCGAACGCAGCGCCACGCTGGCGAGCGACATCGACGGCTTCGTGCTCGGCAGCGACGCGCGCACGCTGGTCTACGAATCGCATGGCAAGTTGCGCGCGATCGATGCCGGCGGCGAACTGCCCGAAGACGATCCCGAAGAAAAGCCCGCAGCGGAGAGCAACCGCCGTACCGGCTGGCTCGACTTGGGCCGCATCGGCGTGCTGGTCGAACCGCGCGCCGAGTGGGCGCAGATGCTGCGCGAAGCGTGGCGCTTGCAGCGCGAGCAATTCTGGGATCCGCAGATGTCGGGCGTCGACTGGAACGCGGTCCTCGTCCGTTACGAAGCGCTGCTGCCGCGCATCCGCACGCGCGCGGAACTCTCGGATTTGATCTGGGAGATGCAAGGCGAACTCGGCACCTCGCACGCCTACGAAATGGGCGGCGACGTGCGCATTCCGCCACAATACAAACGCGGCTTTCTCGGCGCCGACTACCATTGGGACGCCGGGCGTAACGGGTACCGCATAGAGACGATCCTGCGCGGCGACTCGTGGAACCGCGGCGACGACTCGGCACTCGCCGAACCCGGGCTCGACGTTGCGGCCGGCGATGCGATCGTGGCGATTGCCGGCACGCGCGTCTCACCCGAACGCACGCCCGACGAATTGCTCGTCAACCTGGCGAACCGCGACGTCGCGGTCGACATCGAGCGCGACGGCCAGACGCGGCGCGTGCTGGTACATGCGATGCGCGACGAACGCACGCTGCGCTACCGGTCGTGGGTGAACGCCAACCGCAAGCTCGTGCACGAACGCACCGCAGGCCGTGTCGGCTACGTGCACATCCCCGATATGGGACCGTGGGGCTTCGCGGAGTTTCACCGCGGCTACCTGACCGAATTCGAACGTGACGGTTTGATCGTCGACGTGCGCTACAACCGCGGCGGCCACGTCTCACCGCTGCTGCTCGAAAAGCTCGCGCGCAAACGCGTCGGCTACGACGTTTCGCGTTACGGGCCGCCGCAACCGTATCCGCCCGAATCGCTGGGCGGTCCGATGATCGCGCTGACCAATCAGTTTGCCGGTTCGGACGGCGACATCTTCTCGCACTGCTTCAAGCTCTACGGGCTCGGCACGCTCGTCGGCATGCGCACGTGGGGCGGCGTCGTCGGCATCAATCCGTATCACGAGCTCGTCGACGGCACGGTGACGACGCAGCCGGAATACTCGTTCTGGTTCGTCGACGCGGGCTGGCAAGTGGAAAATTACGGCACCGATCCCGACGTTGAAGTCGACATCGCGCCGCAAGATTCGGCGGCCGGCGTCGACCCGCAAATGGAGACCGGACTGCGGCTGATCGGCGAGTTGCTCGCCCAGGTGCCGGTGCGTCCCGACTTTCCGCCGTTTCCCAACCGGGCGTATCACCGGCCGGGCTAGAGCGCGATGATCACGAGCGCCATCCGGCGCGGATTGCTGGCGAACTTTCCGGCTGGAACGCCGCTCGCCATCGTCGCACCGGAAGGCGCGTTCGACGGGCTCGCGGCGGAACGCGACGACGCCGCAACCAGCTTGCACGCGTTGGCAACGCCGGCCGATCTGCCCGCTACGGCGCCGCACGTCATCGTCGAGGGACTCGATGCCGTGGAAGATCCGGTTGCGCTGCTCGCCGCCGTGCGTGCGGCCGCACCGCAAGCGCGGCTGTTCGCGCTCGTCGCCAACGCCGCGCACCTTCCGGCCTTGGCCGCGTACTTCAACGGCGGCGCGATCGCGGCGGTGCGACCGCTCGTGCGCGCCGACGTCGAACGCGCGCTCGCGGACGCAGGCTGGAACCAGATCGCGCTCAACCCGATCGCCGAAGACGACCCCTTCGTCACGCAGATCGGCGGCTTGAGCTTCACCCTCGACGATACCGAAACGCGCGAGCGCGTGCGGCCGGCGGCGTTTCTCGCAATCGCCGATTCGCAATGATCGTCGACTGCTTCACGTTCTACGACGAACTCGATCTGCTCGAGTTGCGCCTCGAGACGCTCGATGCGGTGGTCGACCGGTTCGTTCTCTGCGAGGCGCCGTTCACGTTTCGCGGCGATCCCAAACCGCTGGCGTTCGCGAGCGCCCGCGACCGGTTCGCGCGCTGGCGCGACCGCATCGTGCCGCTGGTCTATCCGCATCCCGCGAGCCCCAATCCGTGGATCAACGAATGGGGTCAGCGCGATTACCTCAGCGCCGGACTGGCCGGTTTTGCGGACGACGATCTCGTTCTGATCGGCGATTGCGACGAGATCCCCGATCCGGCCAACGTCGCGCGCCGGCCGTCGCCGGGACGCATTCTCGCGCATCGCCAGCGCTATTCCGCCGGCTACGTCAATCGCGTTGCAGACGAGCCGTGGATCGGAACGCGCGCGATAGCGCTGCGCGATATCGAACGCTATAAAACGCTCAGCGAAGTGCGCAAACAGCCGCGCGAAACGCTCGAGTATGTCGACGGCGGCTGGCACTTCACCTCGCTCGGCGGCCCCGCGACACAGGCCCGCAAATTCCGCTCCGCCTCGCACTCCGAAGTGGACTTGCCCTACTTCTACGATCTGCGCAAACTCGAGGTCACGTTTGCCGCCGAAGCGGGCGGGCGCAAGATCGCGATCGACGCGTCGTTTCCGGAGCCGATCCGCAACGATCCGCGCTGGTCGCCGTACATCTGGGGCGGCGCTTCGCTGACCGATCCGGCCCAGGTCGCGGCCTTGGAGCACGCCCATGGCCTGTTCGCCTACGTGCCCGGCGACGCGGCCGGGGTCGCCGTCACGAGCACCGAGCCCGCCGGTTGGGAGGCTGCCGGTCGCGCGCGCTTCGGCGAGCGCTGGGCGGGGGTCTCGGCGGAAGTGCCGCCCGCCGATCCGGCGCCGCCGTGGGTGGTGATCGACGGGCTCGAGCGCTTCGGGGCCGGGACGCTGCCCGGGCTGCGCGGGCGCGGGGCAAACGTGGTGGCCTTCGGAAGCAACGCGCGCTCGTTCGCCGTCTTCCGGGGGGTCCTCGAGGGTGGCGGCTTCCCGGCCGGAACGGCGTTCGGCCTGGCGGAGTATCAGGCCCGGATCGCCGCTGCCGGCTATACCGCTAAGCAAACCGACTTCATACGGACGGGCGACGTCTTCGTGGCCTGGGCCGGCATGCCGGAGGTGATGTACGGGGTCACCGTCGGCCCGTTCGGGATCGGCGAGATCACCCGGGAAGCCCTCCGGACCTTCCTGAGTGACGCTTTCATCTTCGTCCTTCCTGTGGTATGATTCGCGGGCCGAAGCAGGGCCGAGAGGCTCTCACCGGATGCCTCACGGCGATCCGGTCGCAACCTCAGGAGCCCGTCGGCACGGGTCTCGTGACTAGCGGAGATGCTTCGGCATTATCCGTTTTTTGTTTTTGTCAGGAGTAAAGCCCATAGCACGACCGCTACGCGTCAACGACCAGATCCGTATCCGCACCGTTCGAGTGATCGACGATGAAGGGACGCAGCTCGGCGTCATGCCGACTGAGGAAGCGATGAACCTCGCGCGCTCAAAAGGCCTCGACCTCATCGAAGTCTCGCCCACCGCGGTTCCGCCGGTCTGTAGAATTGGTGATTACGGCCGTCTCAAGTACGAGCAATCGAAGAAAGACAAAGACGCGCGCAAGAAGCAGAAAAACTTCGAACTGCGCGAGGTCAAATTGCGACCGAAAATCGACACCCACGACTACGAAGTCAAAGCGAAGATGGCCGAACGGCTGCTTCTCGACGGCGGCAAAGTCAAAGTGACGATCATGTTCCGCGGTCGCGAGATCACCTACACGTCGTACGGGAAACGGTTGCTCGATCGCATCTCGGTCGATCTCGCGAACAGCGCGATCGTCGAGCGCGACGCAAAGCTCGAAGGCAAGAACATGTTCCTCATCCTCGCCCCGCGGCAGACGCCGCTCGGCCCGCCGCGATTCGTCCATCACAAAGACGAAGCCGCGCCGACGCACGAGCAAGCAACGCACGTCGGCGAACATCACGATGACGAACACGAAGACGTACACGAAGACGTGGAACACCACGAAACACCACCAGTCGAGGGAGCTCATGCCTAAGATCAAGACGCACCGCGGAACCGCGAAGCGAGTGAAGGTTAGCGCGAACGGCATCGTTACGCACCGTCACCAATTCAGCGGCTGCGGCCACATTCTCAGCAAGAAGTCGCGTAAGCGCAAGCGGAATTTCCGCAAGGACCAGCCCGTTTTCGCCGGCGATCTGAAGCGCTTTGCGCCCCAGATCCCCTACCTGCTTTAATTTCTGGAGTAACGATCGATGGCACGAATCAAGCGCGGCGTACACGGCTTAAAGCACCGCCGCAAAGTGATGAAGCTCGTCAAGGGCTTCCGCGCGGCACGTCGCCGCAACTACCGCGTCGCAAACGAAGCGCTGCTCCATTCACTGGCGTACTCGTATCGCGACCGCCGCGTGCGCAAGCGCGACTTCCGCTCGCTCTGGATCGCCCGCATCAANNNGGCCGCCTTCGCGCAGCTCCTCACGACCGCCAAAAACGCCAACGGCGCCACGACAGCCGCTTAGGTCATTCCGAGCGGAGCGCCGCAGGCGCGTAGTCGAGGAACAGCCACCAACCGCTCCGATCATCGGGGCGGTTTTTCTTTTCCCGCGAATGTCGATTCCGTCACACTCCGTTCGTCTGAGGATCGTCATGACATACATGTTGCTGCTCTACACCCCCGACATCGGACGCGACCGCACGGATGAAGAGTGGGCCGAGATGGCCGAACCGTTCATCGCCTACAACGAGTACGTGAAGGCCTCGGGCTACTACGTCGACGGCGCGCCGCTGGCCGAGCTGAGCACCGCCACCACGGTGCGGATCCGCGACGGCAAGCGGGTGATCACCGACGGCCCGTTCGCCGAAACGAAGGAATGGCTCGCCGGCTACTACATGGTCGATTGCCCGTCGATCGATCAGGCGATGGAACTCGCCGCTGCCTGCCCGGCCGCGGCGTTCGGCTCGGTCGAGGTGCGCCCCGTGATGGACGGTCCGGCCGCGCCGGATGCCGGCTGACGTCGACGAACGCATCGCGCGCTGCTTCCGCGACGACGCCGGACGTGCGGTGGCATCGCTGGCGCGCGCGGTCGGCGACCTCGGCTTAGCCGAAGATGCCGTCGCCTACGCCTACGTGGTCGCGCTCGAACGCTGGCCGGCCGACGGTTTCCCGGCGCACCCCTCGGCCTGGATCCTCACCACCGCGCGCCGCCGCGCGATCGACCGGCTGCGCCGCGAACGCGTCGGGCGCGAGAAGCTGGCCAAACTCGCCGCCCTCGAAGCCGTGCCGGCGGGCACGTCCGACGACGAGCCGGTGAGCACGATCGACGATCGTCTGGGCCTGATGTTCGCCTGCTGTCATCCGGCGCTCGGTCTGGAAGCGCGCATCGCCTTGACGCTCAACGCGCTCGGCGGTTTGACGACGGTGGAAATTGCCGACGCGTTTCTCGTCCCGCCGGCGACGATGGCGCAGCGTCTGGTGCGCGTGAAGCGCAAGATTCGCGATGCGGCGATCCCGTTCGACCTTCCGCCCGAACCGCGCTTGGCCGAGCGTCTCGACGACGTGTGCAGCGTGATCTACCTGATCTTCAACGAAGGTTACGCCGCGACGTCGGGCGAGCACCTGATTCGCGCCGAGTTGTGCCGCGAAGCGATCCGGCTGGCACGCGTGTTGGCGCAACTGATGCCGCAAGAGCCCGAAGTGATGGGCCTGCTTGCGCTCTTGCTCTATCACGATTCGCGCCGCGCCGCGCGCACCGATGCGAGCGGCGCCCTCGTGACGCTCGCGACGCAGGACCGCGCGCTCTGGGACCGCGACGCGATCGCGGAAGCAAACGCACTGCTCGCCGCCGCCGCACGTCATCACAGCATCGGTCCCTATCAGCTCGAAGCCGCGATCGCGAGCGTGCACGCCCATGCACCGTCCCCCGACCGCATCGACTGGCCCGCCATCGTCATCTTGTACGATCGCCTGTGCGCGATCGCGCCGTCACCGGTCGCCGCGCTCAACCGCGCGGTCGCGATCGCCTACGCGCAAGGCCCGCACGCCGGCGCAGCCGCATTGGATGCGCTCCCCGCGGAAGAACTAGAAGCCTACCACCTCTACCACGTCGCCCGCGCCGACACGCTACGCCGCCTCGGCAGCACCGCCGCAGCCCGCGCCGCCTACGAACGCGCCCTCACCCGCACCCAACACCCGAGCGAACAAGCCTTCCTCCGCCGCACGATCGCCGAACTNNGACGCGCCACGATCCACACTATCGAGTGCGAGCGCGAAGGCGAGCACGTTCATATCGGGCGCACCCGCACGGTGACGGTCGTCCAGCCGGAACGCGCGAAATGGAGTTGCAGCGGGAACTGCGTGTTCGGGTGCAGATCGTGCCGCAAATCGATCGCCATCAGGTGATAGCCGCCCGGTGCGAGCGTGACGGTGCCGTGCGCGGGGATCGTCAGGGTGCGGACGCGCTGCATCGACATCACGCCGGTCATCGCCATCCCCTTCATCGACGTGCTCTCGTCCCTCGACTCATGGATTTCCACCACCCGCGCAACCGGCGTGCGCGCGGCGTCGAGCCGGTCGGCCACGTCGCCTCGATTGTTCACGCGCATGTACACGACACCCGTACCGATCGCCGGACGCGACCACGCATCGGAAACCGCGATCGCCGCGGCGACGAGCGCGGCGATCACGAACGCGCCTGCTGCATCAGCGTAGCCAACTCATCGGGGGTATCGCTCCAGTCACCGGTACCGCGCAAACGGCCTTCGGGCGAGATGAACTGCACCGCCGAGCTGTGCGCGACGATGTAGCCGTTCGCGCTGCCCTTGCCCGGTGCGATCTCATGGTAGACGTGATACGCATCGTAAACCGGGCCGAGCTGCGCCGCGGTTCCGGTCAGCCCGGTGAACGTCGGATCGAACAGGTGCACGTAGCGTTTGAGCACGGCCGGATTGTCGCGCGCCGCATCGACCGTTACCAGCACGACGTCGAAGTTCGTGCCCGCGGCACCGAGTTTGCGCTTCGCGCGCGCCAGCGCCGCCAGCGTCGTCGGACACACGTCGGGACAGTGCGCGTAGCCGAAGAACAGCGCGACGACGTGCCCGCGGTGCGCCGAGAGCGTGTACGGTTTGCCGTCCTGATCGGTGAGCGTGAAGTCCGTCGCGAGCGGCCCCGACGGCAACAGTGCGCGCGCGAGCAATGCTGCAACGCTGGCCAGCACGAGGACGGCCGCCGCAATCCAGGTAACGCGATGACGAATCTTCAACCCGCCGGAACCGCCCCGCGCCGCTCGTTCGCGGCCAGCTGTTTGACGAGCTTGCGCGCGGCCAGCGCCGCCGCGTCGCCGGGAATGCTCAGCTCGATGTGCTCGGGCGGCAAACGCTGCACGCGTGCTTCCTGCGCGCCCAGCGCCGCGACGTCCTGATCGAAGATCGCGCTCGAGCCCTTTTGCCAGCCCTCGCTCACCGCCCGATCGTCGAGCGCGTAGTCGCGCGCAACGGCCCAGTTGTAACGCGTTCGCGTTTCGGTTTCGGGCGTGACGCAATGGATCACGACGAAGTTCAAGGTCGGATAGCCCGGCTCGGTCGACGCCGCCTTCGCGCGCGTGAGCACCATCGAGGGTGGATGGAACTCGGCGATCTGCGTGCGGTCGATGCGCGCGCTCACGCCGAACTTCGCGAAGAGGGCCGGCGGCGCGATATTCTTCATCAACCGCGTCGCGCGCACGCAGTCGGGCTCAACCTCGGTAACGATCGGCGTCTCGGCAACCGAGCTATTCCCGATCGTTTCGGGATGCAAGAACGCTTCGTGTGAGAGATCCATCAGGTTCTCGATCAGCAGTTGCGCGCGGCCCTCGAGAATTTTCGTGCCGTGCACCGACGTCCAGCCCGGCGCAGCCAGCCACTGCTCTTTGATCTGCGCGGGATCGGCTTTGCCCGGATCACCGGCGTAGAGCCAGATCAGCCCGCCGCGCTCGTGCAGCGGAAACGCGCGCACGCGCATCGCCGCCGGCGCCCGCTGCTCGCCCGGCACGCGCGCGCACGCGCCGTCGCAACCGAACGTGATGCCGTGGTAGCCGCACTCGACGTTGTCGCCCTTGAGGCGACCCAGGGCGAGCGGGTACTGCCGGTGTGGACAGGTGCCTTCCAACGCCACGGCCGTGCCGTCTTCACGGCGGTAGAACACGATCGGAACGCCGCAGATCCAGCGCTCGACGAGCTCGCGCCCGATCTCCTCGCTCCATGCGGCCGCGTACCAAGCGTTCCGGACGAAGGGAATGTCTTCCATGACAAGGGCCTGCGACGTTCTAGCCATGCCGCCCTGGCGGTTCAAGCCGGCTCGATCCGATGCTCCCGATCGGCCGGCGTATGATCGCTGGAAAGAATATCGATCAGCGTCGCGAGCGCCCGTTGCGCCGGCACGCGTGCGGGTTCGATGATATCGTGCGACCAGCTCAAACCCGCGAGCCGATGCACGGCGATCGACGCACCCGCCTTGCGCCAATCGTCGGCCAACCGTTGCGCGGTGCGATTGTTCACCGACGTTTCGGCATCGTTGATCACGATGTCGATTGCGCCGACGGCCGGGATGCGGCGCGCGTCGTCGCGCGTGCGGTCGGCGATGACGATTCCGGCCCGCAATGCCGTCAGCGGATAGCGCGGATAGCCGTGCAACGGTTTGAGCCGCTCGCGCAGCACCGGATCCCACCACAGGAACAGGCCCGGCGCGAGCCCCAGCAACGCGAGCAAGAACGGATGCGCTTCGTGCGGGACGCCGGCGATCCCCAAGAACGGCGCAACCGCCACCACACGCGACGCCGCCGTTCCGCGCGATGCGTAATCGAGCGCGAGCGTTGCCCCGAGGGAATGGCCCGCGACCGTCAGCGTCTCGCCGAGTGCCGCAACCGCGCGCACGACGGCCGCGACGTCGTCGACCAGCGCTTGCGCGCGCATCGCGCGCAACGCGGTCGTCAAGCGGTCGCCGTGCCCGTGCAAGAGCAAGCGCGGCACGACGACGGTTTGTCCGCGCGCGGCCAACGCTTCGGCTACGGCGCGCCACGCCGGCGGGCTCGCGGTGAGCCCGTGCAGCAAGATGACGGCGCCGCCGCCGGCCTTGCCCGGGTAGACCTGCGAGCGCATCTCCGGCGCGACCTCCGGTTCGGCCGCATCGCGCTCGCGCAAGAACGCTTCGAGCGCCTCGACGTTCAGCGCCGGCGCAACGCCCATAGCACGGCGACTTGCGTCTTCGCGTCGCGCAGTTCGTCGCGCTCGATCATTTCCATCACGCGCTTGAGCGGAAAGGTCGCGACCTCGATCTCTTCTTCCGCGTCCGGTTCGGGTTCGCCGACATCGTAGCTGTCGGTGTGATAGAAATGCAGCAGCTCGTTGCAAAATCCCGGTGCCGAGTACGCCGACCACAAACGCTGCACCGAGCGCGCGCGATAGCCCGTCTCCTCGCGCAATTCGCGAATCGCAGCTTGCTCGGGGGTCTCGCCGGGATCGATCCCGCCGGCACAGATCTCCCACGTGTCCGCGCCGATGGCGTGCCGATGCTGGCGCACCAAGACGATCTCGTCGGGCTCGGGCTGCGCGATCACCACTACCGCGCCGCTGTGCTCGACGATCTCGAGCGCGTACTCTTTTCCGTGCGCTTCGACCGTATCGACGCGCAGGTTGATCACGCGCCCCTCGTAGATGCGCTTGGTCGAAACGACCTTCATCGGTTAAGGTACGACCGTGTTCGCGAGTTCTTCCAGCACCGTCGGGCGATGCGGGTACCAGCCGAGTTCGCGCTTGGCTTTCTCGCTGCTCATCTGCAGATCGATCGCCAGCGCGTCGGCGAAGCCGCCCATCGCGGCGCGCGCATCTTCGAGCGTCAGATGTTCGATCGAACCGTCGCCGCCGGCAGCTCGCGAAGCCGCCCGCGCAATCTCGACGTACGGCACCGCCGCCGCGCTCGATGCGTTGTAGATGCCGTTGGCCGGCGCTTTTTCGAGCGCCGCGGCGTAGAGTTCGGCGAGCGCGTCGACGCGCACCATCGGCCAGCGGTTCGTGCCGTCGCCGACGACGCGCACGGGTCCGGGGTTGGCGCTTGCCATCAGCATGCCGACGATACCGCCGCCGTCACCGTACACGACGGCCGGCCGGATCACGATCGCACGAATGCCGCGTGAACGGGCCGCGAGCACGCGTTGTTCGTGGGCCGGACGCCACGCCACGATCGGGATCGGGTTGACCGGCGCATCTTCATCGATGACCGCGTCGCCCCGGCTGCCGTACACCCACCCACCGCTGGTGTAGACGATAACGTGATCGTCGGGTGCGATGCGCAACAGCACGTCGAGCAGCTTCGCTTCGCGCGCGGGGCCGTCAGGCGGCGTCGGCGCTGCGATTTGCACCGTCGCATCGTGTTCGCGCGCGGCGAGCTCGATGATGTCGAGCGATTCGAGCGAACCGTGAACGGCCTTCGCACCGAGTTTGCGCACCGTTGCCGAAGCCGCGTCGCTGCGCACGAGCGCGGACACATGATGGCCGCGCCGCACCAGTTCGGCGACCACCGCGCGGCCGATATAGCCGCTTCCGCCGGTAACGAAGATCCGCATCAATTTCCTCCGGCGGCGCGCTGTGGCGCCGCGAGCGTTATCAGGTCGAAGACCAGAGCAATTTCCACCGCTACGATACACGAACCGTCGACCCAGCGCGCCGGCAGAAGTACGGCCCAGAGCGCGAGGATCGCGGCGCACAGGTACGCGCCGGCTTTGGTGACGTTCACGCGCGCCTCGGGGGCCTCGGGGGTGTAGGCCCGGCGGACGCCGTTCACCGCAACGTAGACGAGGGCGGCGGCGATCAGCCAGCCCCACGGCTTGTGCATCCACATCATGACGAGCACGTTGTGGCCGCCGATTGCGACCAAGACCGCGATCACCGCCAGCGCCGCGATCTCCACCATCCGTCCCCGTTTCATCCGGCCCGGACGCTTCGGCAAGGCGGTGGCGACTCCGCCGTGAAGGTCGGGGCGGTGCCCACCGTGCTCAGCCCGCACAATCCGCGCATCGAGCGCGTCCGTGACCTGCGCACCCCGCGGGTGCGGCGCGAACGGGGCCGCTTCGCCTTCGAGGGCCCCACCCTGCTGGCCGAGGCGCAGCGCAGCGGCATCGCGATCGAGGAGCTCTACGGCACCGATACGGCCCTCGGTGCGCACGCGGCCCTCGTGGCCGAGCTGGAGGCGGCCGGAACGCCGGTCTTCGCCGTCCCTGACCGCACGCTAGCACGTCTCTCGGACCTCGAGACGCCGCCGGGGCTGCTCGCGGTCGGGATTACCCCGGCCGGGGACCTGGCGACGATCCTGGAGCGTCCGGGGGCCGTTCTGCTGCTCGCCGGGATCAACGACCCCGGCAACGCCGGGACGCTGCTGCGCTCGGCCGAGGCCTTCGGGGCGGCCGGCGTGCTGTTCGGCCGTGGCGGGGTCGACCCGTTTGCCCCCAAGGTCGTCCGCGCGGCGATGGGCTCGCTGTTCCGGCTCCCGGTCGCGGTCGTCGAGGCCGAGGAGCTGCTGCTCGCCGCCGGGGCGGCCGGACGGCCCATTATCGCCGCCGCATTGGACGGTGAGCCCCTGGCGGGAGCCACCCTGCCCCCGGACGCGATCCTGGCCGTCGGTAATGAACGGCACGGGGTCGGCGGCTTTCTCCCGCGCTGGGACCGGGCGGTGCGGATCGAGCAAGCGACGGTCACGGAAAGTCTGAACGCGGCCGTTGCCGGCAGCATCCTGCTTTATGCGTTTTCCCTGGGAAAGGGCCAAAAATAGCTGCTTGTCAAGACTTGGCGAGGCTTATCCACAGGGGTTATACTCCGCTCAGATTTCGCGAACACCACTCGTCAAAGAGAGGAATCGTCGACCGATGCGCACTTCGGAGCTCTTCTGGAAACTGTTCGCCACGACCGGATCGATCAACGCGTATTTGGTCTACCGGCGACTGAATCCGACCGCCACCAGCGCCGGGTAGCAGCAGAAGCGGCCCCAGAACAAGTTGATCCCACGTAACGCCTGGTCGAAGGACCGGGCGTTTTGTTTTGTCCAACAACGGCGTTCGGGATGACGGACCTCGCAACGAACCTCTCGGCGCTCGAAGACCGGCTNNAGCGGCGAGGTGACGGCGATCCGGCGCGGCATCGGCGCGCTGGCACCGGAAGAACGCCCCAACGCCGGCAAGGTGATCAACGCCGCGGTCGAGCGCATGGAAGCCGCGCTGGCCGGCGCGATCGACAAGCTCGGCAACGCGCAACTCGAAGCGCAACTCTCGGAGACGATCGACGTCACGCTGCCCGGCGCGCCGGCGCGCATCGGTTCGATTCACCCCATCCGGCGCGTGATGCGCGACATCGGAAGCTATTTCACGCGTCTCGGCTTCGCCGTACTGCAAGGCCCGGAGATCGAAACCGACGCGAACAACTTCGACGCACTCAACATTCCGGCCGATCATCCGGCACGCGAAGGACTCGATTCGTTTTACTTGCGCCCCGATCTCGTGCTGCGCACGCACACCTCGCCGATGCAGGTTCGCGCGATGCGCGAATCCGGACCGCCGATCGCGATCATCGTGCCGGGCAAGGCGTACCGCCGCGATGCCGTCGACGCACGCCATCTCTACCAGTTCCATCAGATCGAAGGCTTGATGATCGGAACCGACATCCACTTCGGTCATCTCAAAGGCGTGCTGACCGGGATGATGCGGGAACTCTTCGGCCCGCAGCAAGAAGTGCGCTTCCGCCCATCGTTCTTTCCGTTCACCGAACCGAGTGCGGAGATCGACACGACCTGCCCCGGTTGCGCCGGCACCGGTCACCGGGCCGAGACGACCTGTCGCACCTGCGGTGGTTCGGGTTGGATCGAAATCGGCGGATCCGGAATGGTGCACCCCAACGTCTTGCGCACCGTCGGCTACGATCCGGAACGGGTGGCCGGCTGGGCCTTCGGCGTCGGACCCGAACGCCTCGCGATGGTGCGCTACGAAATGAACGACATCCGCGACTTCGTCGAAAACACGCCCAGCTTCTTAGAACAGACAAGTTGAAAGGCGCTCCGCCCCAGGCTGCGCGCCCCCCATGCTTCGCACGGGGCCCCCAATCCGAGTTCGCAACAACACCTACAATAATGCACGATAACACGGAGCTCACTCCGCAACCATGAGGGTGCCCATTTCCTGGCTGCGCGATTACGTCGTGCTGCCGCATGATGCAAATGAAGTCATCTCGCGTTTGGCGACGCTGGGATTCCCGGTCGATGCGGTCGAAACGCGCCCCACGATCACGGGCGTCGTTACCGGGCGCATCGCGAAGATCGAGAAGCATCCCAACGCCGACCGGCTCGTCGTCTGTACGATCGACATCGGCTCCAACCGTACGCTGACGATCGCCACAGCCGCCACGAACGTTGCCGAAGGCCAAGTGATTCCCGTGGCAACGATCGGTGCGAAGTTGCCCGAACTAACGATCGAACCGCGCAAGATGCGCGGCATCGCATCGGAGGGGATGCTGTGTTCGGCGGCCGAGCTGGCGCTCGAAGCGGATTGGTTCGAAGACGGCATCATGCAGCTCGACCACGATCTCGCGCTGGGCTCGAACGTCGTGGAAATGCTCGGGCTCGGCGATCCGGTGCTCGACGTCGACGTCACGCCGAACCGCGTCGATGCGATGTCGATGCTCGGCCTCGCGCGCGAACTCGCAGCGTCGTTCGGCGTGCCGTTGCGCGAACCGTCGACCGACGTTGCCGTGAGCGGCGAGAGCGACGACGTGCGGGTGACGCTCGAGACGCTCGATGCCCGCCGCTACGTCACGCAGCGCGTCTCCAACCTCACGGTGCGCCCGGCGCCGGCGTGGATCCGCGTGCGCCTCGCGCTCGCGGGCCAGCGCCCGATCAACAACCTGGTCGACATCTCGAACTTCGTGATGCTCGAAACCGGCCAGCCGCTGCACTTCTTCGACTTCGAGAAGATCGCGAACGCGCACATCATCGTACGCGATGCGAAGCCCGGCGAATCGATTACCACGCTCGACGGCACGAAGCGCGCGCTCGACGCCACCGCAATGCTGATCGCCGACGAACACCAGCCGACCGGACTTGCCGGCCTGATGGGCGGGCAGATCAGCGAGGTCAGCGATAGCACGCGCGAGATCGTGATCGAGAGCGCGAACTTCAGCGGCCCGCGCGTACGGCGCATGAGCGTCAAGCTCGGGTTGCGCAGCGAAGCCTCGACGCGTAACGAGAAGAATCTACCGCCGGCGTTGACCGACCTCGGTGCGGCCCGCGCGGCCGTGCTGCTGGCGGCCGAAGGCGGCAGCGTGCGCGCGCCCAAACCCTACGGCGCGCAACTGGCGCCCGGCGTGCCGATCGCGCTGCCCAAAAGCGACGTGCAACGGCTGCTCGGCTTCGCGCTCGACGACGCCGCCGTCACCCGCGCGCTCGAATCGCTCGGCTTTCGCCTCGAAGATCGCGGCACGACGTTCGCGGTCACCGCGCCGGGCTGGCGCAGCGACATCGCGATCCCGGCCGACCTCGTCGAAGAGATCGCACGCGTCGTCGGCTATGACCGGCTCGAGAGCGCGATGCCGGTGGTCGGTGCGCAGCCGCTCTCGAGCGAGGCCTTCGATCGCGACAACGACCTTGCAACACTCTTGTGCGGCCTCGGGTATCGCGAGTGCATGACGCTGGCATTGCAGCCCGCCGCCATCGCCGAACGCGACCGCGCGCTCGGCTTTGACATTCCCGCCGTGGCCGAGATCATGAACCCGCTCTCCGACGATCAGCGCTACCTGCGTTACGGATTGATCCACGCGCACCTCGCCATGGTCGCACGCGATCGCTTGCGACCCTATCGCACGTTCGAGATCGGCCACGTCTTCGCCGACGCGCTACCGTATCCGACCGAACGCAACACCGCGCTCCTGCTCGCCGCGACCGCTCACGTCGACGAACCGGCCTGGCGCAGTACGCCCTACGCCGCCCTGCTCTCCGACCTGCTCGCCGCGGTGCGCGCGATGACCGGCAAGGTCGCCGAAGTGAAACGCTCGACCGCGCCGTGGCTGCACCCCGGGAAAACCGCCCGGCTGCACATCGACGGCGTGCCGGTGGCGACGATCGGCGTCGTCGATCCGCGTCTCTTGCGTGCGTACGGTATCGTCGACGATGTCGTTGCGGCCGATATCTTGCTCGAAGCGCTGCCGAAGCGCGCGATCGCGCCGTTCGTTGCGCCGTCACGTTTCCCGCCCGTCGAACGCGATCTCGCGCTCGTGCTCGCGACCGACGTGCCGGGCGCCGACGTACTCGCCGCGGTGCGCGCCCACGTGGGCGTGCGCGGGGCCGAGATCTTCGATGAGTATCGCGGCGCGCAAATCGACGTGGCGAAGAAATCACTGGCCGTGCGCGTTACGCTGCAACGCGATGATGCCACGCTCACCGATGCGATCGCCGACGCGACGATCGCCGCGATCGTCGCCGATCTGAAGACTCGCTTCGGAGCGACCCTGCGCGGGTGATGCTGGCCTGGCCCGATTTGATCATCGGCGGGATCACCATCTTCTTTGCGGTCAAGGGATTCTCGAAGGGCTTCGTCTCCGAACTCGCGGGCGGCGTTGCCGTGTTCGTGGCGATCGTTGCGGCGTTTCGCTACAACGGTGCGTTCGACGGCGGGGTCACGACGATCACCGGGATCACTCACGGCTCGGCGCACGCGGTCGGACTGTTGCTCTTCGCGATCGTCGCGTACGCGATCGTGCTGCTGATCGCTTGGCTGCTCGGACGCGTCGCGAAGCTCCCGGTGGTCGGACTCGTCAACGGCGTGCTCGGCGCGGTTCTCGGCGCGTGCAAAGCGCTCTTCGGTGCGTTCCTCGTCCTCTACGTGGTGTTGTTCTTTCCGATTCCGGGCGACTTGCGCCACGATCTCCGACGCTCCGCGCTGGTCACGCTGGTCACGCAACCCGATGCCGCCGTCGACGAGGCCGTGCGCAGCTTAATGCCATGGTTCATCCAGCCGCTGGCCGCACCGTACTTCAGCCGCCACCACGTTTAGGTTTTGCACCGGGGCGGCTTGGGCGTAGCCCAAACGCGAAGGCAGGAGGGTGCTTGCACTCCGTGCCAAGTCAGCGCGACGAGGTAGCACGATGCAAACGAAGATTACCGGCGATACACTGCCGGTTCTGGAGATCGGTCTCGAGGCCGGCGACAAGATCGTCGCCGAACCCGGCGAGTTCTCGTGGATGACCCAAACCGTCACGATGAACACCACGCCGATGGCGGCCGGAGCCAAAGGCCTGTTCGGTGTCCTGGGACGCGCGCTTTCGGGCGGTGGCCTGTTCATGACCGAGTTCACCACGCAAGGCGGCCCGGGGCTGGTAGCGTTCGCGGCCAAAGTGCCGGGGCGCATCATGGAACTCGACGTCGCACCGGGTCAGGGCTATCTGATCCATCGCCACGGATTTTTGTGCGCGACCGCCGGCGTCGAACTCGGGATCGGCTTCCAGCGTTCGCTCGGCGCCGGCATCTTCGGCGGCGACGGCTTCATCATGCAGCGCCTGAGCGGTCAATGCAAAGCGTGGGTGGAGCTCGGCGGCGAGGTGATCACCTACGATCTCGCGCCGGGCGAAACGATTTCAGCGCACCCCGGTCACGTCGGGATGTTCACCGAGTCGATCAACTTCGACGTCACGCTGTTGCCGGGCATCAGCAACATGTTCTTCGGCGGTGACGGTCTCTTCGTCGCGCGCCTTACCGGCCCGGGCAAGGTTTGGCTGCAATCGCTGACGCTGCCCAATCTCGCCCATGCGATCTCGCCGTATCTCGGCGGCCGTGAAGCGGCACCGCCGGCGGTACAAGGCGGCGTCGCGGGCGGTGTGGCCGCGTCCGTCCTCGGAAGTCTCTTCGGAAACAATCGTTAGCATGTGATCGCGCGACGCATCGTCAGCCTGTTGCCGAGCGCGACCGAGATTCTCTTCGCGATCGGCGCAGGCGAGGGCGTCGCCGGCGTCACGCACGAGTGCGATTTTCCATCGGCCGCACGCTCGCGCGTCGCGCTCACGTCATCGCTTCTGCCGGGCGATGCCGTAACCGCCGGCGCGATCGACCGGCACGTACGCGCGAGCGTGCACGGCGGCTCGAGTTTGTACGCGCTCGACGCGGAACGCCTAGCGCAGCTCGAGCCTGATCTGATCGTCACGCAAGAACTGTGTGCCGTTTGCGCGGTGTCCTACGAGATCGTCGCGCGGGCCGCAAAACGGCTGCGCGGCGATCCGCGCGTCGTCTCGCTCGAACCGTCGAGCCTCGAGGACGTCTACGCCACGATCGTGTTTCTCGGCGAGCTCTCGGGTCGCGAGCGCGGAGCAGCCGAGGTCGTCGCCGGTTTGCGTTTACGCGAAGCCGTCCTGCGAAACACACCGCGCGACGCATCGCCGCGCGCGCTGATTTTGGAATGGACGGATCCGCCGATGAGCGGCGGCCATTGGACGCCCGGTCTCGTCGAACTCGCAAGCGCAACCCCGTTGCTCGCCAATCCCGGCGCCAATTCGCAAACGCTGACCTGGGAGGCGATCGCCCACGCCGATCCGGACGTCGTCGTCGTGGTTCCGTGCGGCTTCGATCTCGACCACGCGCAACGCGCCGCCGCCGAACTCGCGCGCAACCCGGTCTGGAACGGATTGCGCGCGGTGAGAAGCGGTCGCGCGTATGTGATGGACGGTAACGCCTACGTCAACCGTCCCGGCCCGCGCCTCATCGACAGCGCCGAACGTTTCGCGTGGTGCTTTCACGACACAGCGATCGCGCCGCAGCCGTCAGGGATCGACTTCTACCAAGGCCCGTAGTCGTTCGATGGCGGCGCCGATACGCAACCCTCAGGTTGCGGTTTGTCATCCCGAGTCTGTCGAGGGACCGCCTCTATCGTCGTCGCTGAGTGGCTGTCCCTCGACAAGCTCGGGATGACTCCTAGTGCCCGACGCGCACCGGGCCCGGGGCGATCACATCGATCGCGGTCAGCTCATCGGGGGTGAGGGTCCAGCTCACGGCCTTGGCGTTTTGCGCGATTTGCTCGGCGTTGCTGGCCCCCGCGATCACGCTGGCCACCGCCGGACGCGCCAGGAGCCACGAGAATGCGAGCTCGAGCAACGTGTGGCCGTGCGCCTCGGCGAATTCGCCTAGACGTTCGGCGAGCGCCAACCGCTCCTCGGTGAGAAAGGTGTCGGCCAGGCCGCCGGGGCGCGTCAGGCGCGTGCCGGCCGGCCGCGCGCCGCCGCGGTACTTCCCGCTCAGCAGCCCGCTGGCGAGCGGGAAATACGGCAAGAAACCAACGCCGTGGGCGATCATCGCCGCCGTGTGCTCGCGTTCGATCTCGCGCTGCAGCAAACTGTACTCGTCCTGATAGGAGATGAAGCGCGTGCGATGTTGCAGCTTCGCCGTCCAGATCGCTTCGGTCAACTGCCACGCGGCGAAGTTCGAACAGCCGACGTACCGCACTTTGCCTTGCGTCACGAGATCGTCGAGCGCGCACACCGTCTCTTCGATCGGCGTGAGCGGATCGAAGATGTGCACTTGATACAGATCGATCCAGTCGGTCTTCAGACGGCGCAGGCTCGCTTCGACCGCCGCCATGATGTAGCGTCGCGATGCGCCTTTTTTCTTGCCTTCCGCATCCATCGGCAGACCGAACTTCGTGGCGATCACGACGTCGGCGCGCGCGCGGCCGAGCGCATCGCCGAGCAGTTCTTCGGATTTCCCGAACGACGTCAGCGGGTAGTGATCGGCGGTATCGAACAGCGTGATGCCGTTCGTCAGCGCCGCTTGCACGACGACGCGGGAGGCCGACGGATCGAGCCGCCCGCCGAGGTTGTTGCAACCTAGGCCGACGGCCGAAACGCGTAGGCCGGACGAACCTAGGTTGCGGAGTTCCACTAGGCCGGGACGGGCCCCATGAAGGCGCGCACCGCGGCTTGCACGCCGCTGCCGGCTTGAATCTTCAAGCCTGCGCTGAGCAATTCGATCTCGAGCGCACCGAGCATCGCGAGCACGTCGGTTTGCGTGATGGCGCCCATCGTGCCGATGCGGATGATCTTGCCGGCGAGTTTTTCTTGGCCGCCGCCGAGCACGAAACCGTGTTCGACGCGCAGCTTCTTGCGAATCTCATCGCCGTTGACTCCGGCCGGCACGTGAATCGCCGTCACCGTCACCGAACGCATGCCGGGTTCGGCAAACAGTTGGAGACCGGCGCCCTCGGCGAACGCGACGATCGCATCGGTGTTGCGCTGATGACGCGCCCACACGTTGGTGGCGCCTTCTTTGGCGTAGAGATCGAGTGCGACGTCGAGCGCGTACGCGATCGATACCGGCGGCGTGCACGGCGTTTGACCGATCGCCTGGAACTCGCGCGCTTTTTGCAGGTCGAGATAGTAGCGCGGGCTCTTGACGGTTTTCATTTTGTCCCACGCGCGCGCCGACACCGCGACCATCGCCATGCCGGGCGGAACGCCGAGTGCCTTCTGCGATGCGGCGCAAACCACGTCGAAGCCCCACGCGTCCATCGTGAACTCGCTGGCGGCCAAGCCGCTGACGGTGTCGACGAGCGAATACGCACCGTGCGCGCGAATCGAATCGGCGAGCGGGCCGAGCGGATTCTGCACGCCGGTCGAGGTCTCGTTGTGCGTGAGCACGACGCCCTTGATCTCTTTTTTCGTGTCGGCTTCGAGGCGCGCTTTGAGCGCTTTCGCGTCGACGCCCTTGCCCCATTCGGTGTCGAGGATTTCAACCTCGACGCCCCAGGTGCGGGCGATCTCCGCAAAGCGGTTACCGAAAACGCCGACCGGTGCAACCAGCACCTTTTCGCCGGGGCCGAACATGTTGGTCATCGCCGCTTCGAGGCCGCCGGTGCCGGAGCAGCCGAGCAACAACACGTCGCTCGTCGTCCCGAAGACCGGCTGCAGTTTGCGCACGATCGACGCCTGGAGTTCCTTGAACTCAGGACCGCGATGATCGATCATCGGCTTCCCCATCGCCGCGAGCACGGGCTCGGCGACGGTCACGGGGCCTGGGATGAACAGCAGCTGCTTAGACACGGATTCCTCCGGGAGATATGTGCGATAGATACACGTAATGTTGTATCCTGCGGACATGCAATCCCCCGAAACGGTGCGTCTCAGCCTGTGCTCACGATTCGGCGGCTGTGCGAGTAAAGTCGGCGCCGCCGACCTCGCCCGGGTACTTGCGGGCGTGCGCTTTCCTGAGGACGCGAAGGTACTCGTCGGGCTGTCCACCAGCGACGACGCCGGCGTCTATCAGCTCACGCGCGGTCTCGCGCTCGTGCAGACGGTCGATTTCTTCACGCCGATCGTGGACGACCCGTTCGACTTCGGCCGGATCGCCGCGACGAACGCGCTCAGCGACGTGTATGCGATGGGCGGAACTCCGGTCACCGCACTCAATATCACGGCGTTTCCCATCGACACGCTCGACGAGTCGATTTTGCGACGGATTCTCGAAGGCGGAGCGGCGGTCGCCGCCGCGGCCGGCGTCGTGATTCTGGGCGGCCACACGGTGAAAGACGAAGAGCCGAAGTACGGGATGGCCGTGACGGGCACGATTCACCCGGGCCGGATCGTCACCAACGCGGGCGCGCGGCCGGGCGACCATTTGCTGCTCACGAAGCCGATCGGCGCGGGCATCTTGACGACCGCGCGGCGCCGCGACGGCATTCCTGAATCCGATCTCACGGTCGCGATCGGCGAGATGACGCGGCTCAATGCGGCCGCCCGCGATACAATGCTCGCGCACGATGCACACGCGGCAACCGACATCACCGGATTCGGCTTGCTCGGACACGCCGGTGAAATGGCGCGCGCGTCGCGCGTCGGCATCGAAATCGAAGCGGCGGCCGTCCCGATCTTCCCGCGCGTACTCGAATTGATCGATCTCGACTTCGTGTCCAGCGGCACCGAAGGCAACCTCACCCATCACGCCGAGTTCACGTCGTTTGCCGATCACGTGACGGGCGCCATCCGCGTGGCCCTCTCCGATGCGATGACGTCGGGCGGTTTGCTGATCGCGGCCGAACCGCGCGATATCCGCGCCATGTACAAGGAACTCGCCCCGACGCACACCTGCGCGATCGTCGGCCGCATAACCGAAGACGGAGACGGCACCATCTCCGTCCTCTAGTGTCATTCCGAGCGGAGCGCGTCAGCGCGTAGTCGAGGAACCGGAGAAAATCTCGGCGATTAGCGTGCGAGGATGGTGGCGCGTTCCTCGACGACGCGCCTTCGGCGCTGCTCGGAATGACATAGCAACCCTTGTCGCGATCGCGCTTATGCGTGATCGAACGGGGCTATGATATCGTTCGTTCACTATGGCTCGCTCGACGTCGCAACGGCGGCTCGGCGCGACTTCGATGCGGCGGTGAAGTACTTGAGCCGCGATCCGGTCGAACGCGCGCTCTTCGCGCGGCTCGAGAGCGGCAAGCAGCACGTCTCGCTCACGACCAATCGCAACAACGAAGACTACTACGATCCGAACACGCACGCGATCCACTGGGATCCGCACAGCGCGCTGCGGACGTCCGGCGGTGGAACGCAATCGCCCGCGCTCGGTCTCGGGCACGAGGTCGATCATGCCGTCCACGACGGCCCGCGTGAATGGCAACGATCGCTCACTCCCGACGCGCAGTTCGATACCGCGGAAGAGCGCCGCGTGATCGCCGGTTCGGAACGGCATGCCGCGCGCACGCTCGGCGAAGCCGTGCGCAGCGATCACGGCGGCTCGACTTGCCGTGTCGACCGGCCGACCGCAATGCCGCTCATCGCCTAACAGCGTTTGGGCTGCGCCCAAGCCGCCTAGGAGTGTCCGGCGACTCACGCGCGAACCATCCAGGCATGTTCGCGCTCATTCTTTCCACGCTCGTGGCACAGGCCGGTGCGCCGGCCTACCTGGCATCGTGTGCGGCTCCGCAAGAGACCCGCGTGCTCGCCACCTCACAGGTGATCGCGCCCGACAACATCCATCCGACCAACCGCCGGACACGTTTCTTCATCGACATCGGAAGCGACGGCCGCGTCCGCCACGTGATGATGTACGAATCGTCAGGCGACGCGACGTTCGATCGAGCCGCGGTGGAGGCCGCCGAGCGTTTCCGTTTCGCACCGCCGACGCAAGGCTGCATCAGCACGAGCGCGATCGTGCCCGAAGAGTTCAACGTGCCGCTGCTCTCGTTCAGCCGGCCGGCAGCGGTCGGCTCCGCGCCGCCGGCGTTGCCGACGCCGCCGCCGGAAGCCGCCGCAATCTGCGGCGATCCGGCCGTGGAAGTCGCCGGACTCGATATTCCCGATACGCGCCAAGCGCCGGGCACGGCGGCGATCGACGTCGCGCTCGATGCGAACGCGCACGTGAGGAGCGCGAAGCTCGCGAAGTCGAGCGGTAACGCAAAAACCGATGCAACCGCCGTCGATGAAGCGAAGAGCGCGCAGTACAAGTTCGACGTTGGTCCGGGTTGCCGGCCGAAGCCGGCAACCTACCAACTAGAACTTACGTTCCACTAACTCCGTTTGCGTGAGGCCGCGCCGACGGGAGCGCGGCGTTTACGCGTTTCCGGACGGCCGGCCTTTTTGTTGCTGGGGCGCAGCGCCACCACGTTGTTGCTGCGGCGGGCCTCTTCGGGCACGCCCAGCAACACCGGGGTGATGATCCGTTTGCCCAGCGCGTGCATGAACACTTCGCTCAGCTCTTCGACGAAGAAGAACTGGATCGTGTCGCGCACTTCCTTCGGCACGTCTTCGAGGTCCATCTCGTTGCGTTTCGGCAAGAGGATCTTCTTGATCCCCGCGCGCTTCGCACCGAGAACTTTTTCCTTGACGCCGCCGATCGGCAGCACTTGTCCGGTCAACGTGATCTCACCGGTCATCGCTAGATCGCTATCGACCTTGATGTTCGTCAGGAGCGAAGCGATCGACGTTGCGATCGAAATACCGGCACTCGGTCCGTCCTTCGGCACCGCACCCGCCGGCACGTGAATGTGCAGGTCGTGCTTGCTG
>PLTN01000173.1 GCA_003164495.1 Vulcanimicrobiota bacterium | reverse complement strand
GATCGTGATGGGTTCGCAATCCGACATCGAGACGATGCGCTCGGCCGCAACGATGCTGCAAGAGCTCGGCGTGCCGTTCGAGATGAAAGTCGTCTCCGCGCATCGCACGCCCGACCTGATGTTCCGCTATGCCGCCGAAGCCAAAGGCCGCGGGTTGCGCGCGATCATCGCCGGCGCGGGCGGCGCCGCGCATCTGCCCGGCATGCTGGCCACCAAGACGCAGTTGCCGGTCATCGGCGTACCGGTGGAATCGAAGGCCCTCAAAGGCCTCGACTCCCTGCTCTCGATCGCGCAGATGCCCAGCGGCGTGCCGGTTGCGACGATGGCGATCGGCGGCGCAGCTAACGCGGCGCTCTACGCGGCGCGCATTCTCGCGCTGACCGACGAGGCGCTCGCGCAACGGCTCGAGGAACGCACGGCGCGCATTGCCCGTGAGGTAGAAGCAACGGTCCTGTGATCCGCACAATCGGAATCCTCGGGGGCGGACAACTCGGCCGGATGCTCACGCTCGAAGCGAAGCGCATGGGCTATCGGGTCGTCACGCTCGAACCGTTCCCGGACTCGCCGACCGGCCAGATCGCCGACGAGCAGCTCGTTGCGGCTTACGACGACTTGCGCGCGATCGGCGAACTCGGCGCGCGCAGCGACATCGTCACCTACGAGTTCGAGAATATCCCGCTCGAATCGGTGCTGGCGCTCGAAGCCGACCGGCGGCTCGTCGATCCGAACGCCGCGGTGCTGCGCATCACCCAAGAACGCATCCTCGAGAAGACGTTCGTGCGCGAGTGCGGGATTCCGACGGCCGACTTCGCGCCGGTGCGCGATCGCGCGGAGTTCGACGCGGCGCTGGCGACGATCGGCTTTCCAGGCGTGCTGAAAACGACGATGGGCGGCTACGACGGCAAGGGCCAGTGGGTGGTGCGCGATCGCGCGGCCGCCGAAGCGGCGTTTGCAGAAGCCGCCGGCGCGGCGCTGATCTGGGAGCAGCTCATCGCGTTCGATCGCGAGCTCTCGATCATCGCCACGCGCGATGAAGGCGGCGACGTCGTCTCCTTTCCCGTCTCGGAAAACGTGCACGATCACGGCGTGCTCGCGATGACGATCGTCCCCGGCCGCGTGCCGCCCGCGATCGCCGAGCGCGCGCATGCCTACGCCAAGACGATCGCAACGCAGCTGGGCATCGTCGGCACGTTTTGCGTGGAGTTTTTTCAGGCCGGCGACGCGCTGCTGGTAAACGAGATCGCGCCGCGCGTTCACAACAGCGGGCACTACTCGCTCGACGCCACGCAGATCTCGCAGTATGAACTGCACGTGCGCGCGATCTGCGGGCTGCCGCTCGTTACGCCGAAGCTGTTCGCACCGGCCGTGATGGTGAACATCCTCGGCACCGGCGAAGGCAACCGGCTCGAAGGCGTGCGCGAGATCCTCCGCGATCCCGATCTCAAGCTGCACGTGTACGGCAAAACGAACGCGGCGTTGCGGCGGAAGATGGCGCACTTCACGGTGCTCGGCGAAACGGTCGATGACGCGATCGCGCGTGCCGAGCGGGCGCGGGCCGCGCTGCACTGGGTCGACGACCGCGTCACGAGCCGGACGTAAGCCGTGGACCGCGATCGCGCCGCGGCCTATTGGGAAGCAAACGCCGAGACCTGGACCGCCGCACCGGCGCATGATTCGTGATGACGCCGGCATGGCTCAGGCGGTCGAGGTCGCACGCTACTTCGAGGGAGGGCGTTATGGCGAGACCGATCCTGTACATCGTGCACGTGAAGAATCAGAACCCGGATCTGTACCTGGCGCACATCGACGGCCATCGTGCGTGGATCAACAAACACGCCGACGCATCGTTCGTGCTCTGCGGCCCCTTTGAGGACCGCGCCGCGGGCGGCATGATCATCGCGCAATCTGAATCGCGCGAAGCCCTCGACCGCATCCTCGCCGAAGACCCGCTCCTCGCCTGCGGCGCCGCCACCCACGAAGTCGCCGTCCTAGAAGTAGCCCGAGGCTACCTCGCAACCTCTCTGCGTTCTGTCATCGGCAACGTCCCGTAAAACGGATGTCATCCCGAGCTTGTCGAGGGACCGCAAGGTCGTGCGCGATGTGCAGGGCAACTCCACTAACGTTCAGGTTCGCGGCTGTCCCTCGACAAGCTCGGGATGACATACGGAAAAATGGTGCTGTTCTGTCTAGGATTCTTCGCGGATGTGTAGCTCGTAGGTTTGGATTTTCGCGTGGGGCGGGCTGTCGGTGAAGGCCATCGGGCGATCCCACCAGTCGTGCCGGCGAGCGGCGAGACGTTCGGGTGAGGGTGGTGGCGGGGTGCGGAGATCGAGCGCCGCGCCGTACGCGGCGAGGTAACGGTCGATCATGCGTTCGGTGGAGAACGTCGTGACGACGTGTTCGCGACAAGCGCTGCGTGAGAGGCCGGCCAGTTCGGGTACGCGCGCGACGGCGTCGTCGGCGGTAGCGCACGTGAAGCCGGTGACGCCGTCGATCACGATCTCCGGTACGGAGCCCATAGCGGCGCCGAGCACGGGCGTGCCGCATGCCATCGCTTCGATCAGCGTCAGACCGAAGCGTTCGGGGCGGGTAGTCATGTGCACGAGCGCGAGCGCGCCGCCGAGCAGTGCGTCACGCGCCTTTCCCTGTGCGTGTCCGAGAAATTGCACGGCGTCGCCGTCGATGTGCGGTGCGATCTGCGTGCGAAAGTATTCGAGGTCGTGCGGGATGCCGGCGATCTTGAGGCGCACGCCGGCGCGCTTCGCGATCTCGATCGCCAGATGCGCGCCCTTCTCCGGATGGAAGCGCGCGAAGAAGAGCAGATAGTCGCCGGCGCGATCGCTGAACGTGAACGTATCGGGGTCGATGCCGTTATAGGTGGTGGCGAGATAGTCGAGGCCGGGGTCGCGATCGGCGTCGCTGATCGAACAGTAGAAGCTGCGCGCTGCGCCGGCATAGTATGCGGCGAGGATCGGCGGCGCCGAAAAGCCGTGGATCGTCGTGATCATCGGCGGCGCCGTTGTCGCGAGCGCGTACGTCAGCGGCTTCCAATCGAAGTTGTTGTGGATGAGGTCGAACTCGCCGGCGCGTTCGAACAGCCGGCCGGTGTGCAGCGCTCCATAGACGTCGCCGTTGAGCGTGGGGTCTTCGCTCGTTCCCACCGGTACGACCGATGCAAGGCGGCCGGCGAACTGCGAGTCACCGGCCGCAAAGAGCGTCACGTCCAAACCGCGGCGGCGCATGCCGTCGGCGATGTTGTAGGCGACTTGTTCCCACGGACCGTAGCCGGGCGGCGGTGCCGGCCACGAGATCGGCGCCAGCAGCGCGACGCGGCACCCGCGCAGCGATGAATTCAACCGCTAGGCCCGCGACGCGGCGGCTTCGAGCGCCCGGTACGCGCGCGAGACGACGCGTCCGTGGAGCACGCCGTCGATGAAGCGCGACGCGTCTCGCAGCTTCGCGAGATCGATCCCCGTGGCGATCCCCATCCCGTTGAGCAGATAGAGCACGTCTTCGGTGGCCACGTTGCCGGTCGCTCCGGGCGCAAAGGGGCAGCCGCCGAGGCCGCCCGCCGACGAGTCGTACTCGTGCACGCCGAGCTGCAAGCCGGCCATGACGTTGGCGAGTGCCGTTCCGCGCGTATCGTGGAAGTGCAGGCCGAAGCGGTCGAGCGCGATGCCGGCGTCGAGCAAACCGCTTACCACCTCGATGACTTGGTTGGGGGTGGCAACGCCGATCGTGTCGGCGATGGAGAGCGTATCCGCGCCCAGATCGAGCAACTGCTGCGCGAG
>PLTN01000058.1:43627-46035 GCA_003164495.1 Vulcanimicrobiota bacterium | reverse complement strand
TCGACCCGACGCAGGTCGAACTCGAGATCCAGATCTCCCCCGAAGAGTTCGATAAGGCACAGGACGCCGCGTTCCGCAAGCTCGTTCGCAGCGCGAAGATCCCGGGTTTCCGTCCGGGCAAAGTTCCGCGCAAGATCTTCGAGAACACGTACGGCACGGCCACGATCATGGATCGCGCCCTCGAAGACCTCGTGCCCGAGAAGTACGCCGAAGCGGTCAAAGAGCACGCCATCGAGCCGTTGGCGCGGCCCGAGATGGAAATGCTGCCCGACGAAGAGGGCCAGCCGATGCGCTTCAAGGCCGTCGTCGCCGTTCGTCCGCCGATCGAACCCGCACCCTATGAGGGAATCGAAGTCGAAGACGTCCCCGAAAAGGCCGGCGACGACGACCTGGACCGGGCCCTCGCAACGATGCGCAAGGACGCCGCGACCCTCATACCGGTCGACCGCCCCGTCCAACTCGGGGACACGGCCACGATCGACTACGCCGGCAAGATCGAGGGCGTGCCCTTCGACGGCGGCACGGCCACGGGCCAGCAAGCCGAGATCTCCGAGGAGCGGTTCATCCCCGGCTTCGCAAGCGGCATCGTGGGCATGAAAGCGGGCGAGACGCGCGAGATCAACGTGAAATTCCCCGATGAGTACGGTTCAACCGAGCTCGCCGGCAAAGACGCGACCTTCACGATCACCGTCCACGAAGTCAAGGAACCCGAGCTGCCTGAACTCGATGACGAGCTCGCTAAGCGCGTCTCGCAGCACCAAACGCTCGCGGAGCTCAAAGACGAGCTGCGCGCGCGGCTCGACGGCGTCGCGGCCCAAAAGGCCCGCCGTCAGATCAGCACCGAGCTGCTCGAGAAGCTCGTTGCCGCCAACGATTTTCCGCTGCCCCAGGTGCTGGTCGAGCGCGAGATCGACGGCTTGCTGGACGAGTCTCGGCAGTACATCGCGCGCATGGGCATCTCGTGGGAAACCTACCTTCAGCAGAGCGAGAAGTCCGAGGAGCAGATCCGGGCTGACTTCCGCGAGGAAGCCGAGCGGCGCGTGAAAACCACGCTGCTGATCGAGGAAATCGCCAAGCGGGAGAAGATCGAAACGACCCCGGCCGACCTCGAAGCGGAGCTTGGTGCGCTAGCGCGCCAGTACGGGCAGCCGCGCGAAAAAATCCTCGAATTGCTGGGCCGGAACATCGGTGCGCTGGTCGACGGCATCGTGCGCACGAAGACCATCGATCGCTTGATCGAACGCGCTAAGCGCGTTCCGGCAACCAAAAGCGCATAGCGCCGGTCTCTCGGCAAAGGAGGTTCCATCTTGGGTCACTTGGTTCCGATGGTCGTGGAGCAGAGCGCGCGCGGTGAGCGGGCGTACGATATCTACTCGCGGCTGCTCAAAGAACGTATCATTTTCGTGCAGGGGCCGATCGATGACGGCATGTCGTCGCTGATCATTGCCCAGCTGCTCTTCCTCGAGCGCGAGGATGCCGACAAAGACATCGACATGTACATCAACAGCCCGGGCGGTTCGGTAACGGCCGGCTTGGCGATCTACGACACCATGAACCTGATCAAGCCCGACGTCGCGACGATCTGCGCCGGTATGGCCGCCTCGATGGCGTCGATCTTGCTGACCGGCGGTGCCCCAGGCAAGCGCTACGCCCTCCCCTATGCCAAGATCCTGATTCACCAGCCGTGGGTCCAGCAGGTGGGTGGCCAGGCGACGGATATCGAAATTCATGCCCGCGATCTCATCGCTACGCGCCGGTCCTTGGCCGGCATTTACGAGCAGACCGTGAAGAAGCCGATCGAGCAAATTCTCAAGGACATCGAACGCGATTACTATATGACCGCCGAAGAAGCGCGCGAGTACGGTATCGTCGACCAGGTGTTCACCAAAGAAAACCGCTCCGTCTCGCCCAGCGCACCCGTCCTTTAGCACCCACCAGAAAGACGATATGTTCCGATTCGGGGATGAGAAGGGTCAGCTCAAGTGCAGTTTCTGCGGTAAGTCGCAGGA
Organism: Vulcanimicrobiota bacterium; assembly: GCA_003164495.1. Taxonomy (GTDB): domain Bacteria; phylum Vulcanimicrobiota; class Vulcanimicrobiia; order Vulcanimicrobiales; family Vulcanimicrobiaceae; genus Lustribacter; species Lustribacter caenicola. Next base: position 44,026 of record PLTN01000058.1, on the reverse strand, counting down.
GCAGGTGCGTAAGTTGATCGCAGGCCCCGGCGTCTACATCTGCGATGAGTGCATCGAGCTCTGCAACGAGATCATCGAAGAAGAGCTCTACAAGAACGTCGACGAGAACCTGCGGCTGCGGAACATTCCGAAGCCCAAAGAGATCAATCACATCCTCAACCAGTATGTGATCGGTCAAGAGCGTGCCAAGAAATCGCTCGCGGTTGCGGTCTACAACCACTACAAGCGCGTGAACGCCGGCGCCAGCTCCGACGAAGTCGAACTGCAGAAGTCGAACATCTTGCTCGTCGGCCCCACCGGCTCGGGCAAGACGTACCTCGCCCAGACCTTGGCGAAGATTCTCGACGTCCCGTTAGCGATGGCCGATGCGACCTCGCTGACGGAAGCCGGCTACGTCGG
>PLTN01000058.1:0-43566 GCA_003164495.1 Vulcanimicrobiota bacterium | reverse complement strand
TTCATCCAGATCGACACCACCAACGTGCTGTTCATCTGCGGCGGCGCATTCGATGGTCTGGAACGGATCATCGAGAGCCGCGTCGCCTCGAACTCGCTCGGCTTCCGCGCCAATCCGGAGTCGAAAAAAGAGCAGAAGTCCAGTAAGATGCTCCAGCAACTGATGCCGGAAGATCTGCTGAAGTTCGGGCTCATCCCCGAATTCATCGGCCGTCTGCCGATCGTCGTGACGCTCGAAGCGCTCGACGAGCTGGCGCTGCGCCGCATTCTCGTCGAACCGCGTAACGCGCTCGTGCGTCAGTTCCAGAAGATCATGGGCATGGACGGCGTCGAGCTGACGTTCACCAAAGAAGCGTTGATCGCGATCGCCATCCGCGCGCAATCGCGGAAGACCGGCGCGCGCGGCCTGCGCTCGATCCTCGAAGAGATCATGCTCGACGTGATGTACGACTTGCCCTCATTGCAAGGCGTGAAGAAGTGCGTCGTCAACAAAGAAGTCGTCGACAAGAAGGAGCAGCCGACGCTCATCTACGCCGACCGCCCGAAAGACCAGAGTGCGTAGCGCGAAGCGCTAAGCACTCGTAGCGGTGCTCGCGGAGCCTGTCCTGAGCTCGTCGAAGGGCGCTCCGATCAGAGGAAATGTTGAAAGGTCCCGGTTTGTAGCCGAGACCTTTTTATATTAGCTGGGTTTGAATTTCAGCGCGACGCCGTCCATGCAATAGCGCAGTCCGGTCGGCGGCGGGCCGTCGTCGAAGACGTGACCGAGGTGACCGGAGCAGCGGCGGCAGTGTACTTCGTTGCGCTCCTCGCCCGGCAGCGAGTCGTCTTTCTGCGTTGAGACCGCGTTCGGCAGCGGCTTCCAAAAGCTGGGCCAGCCGGTGCCGCTATCGTACTTCGTCTTCGAGGAGTACAGCGCGAGGCCGCAGCCGGCGCAATAGTACGTGCCGGCGCGCTTCTCGTGGTCGAGCGGACTCGAGAACGGCTCCTCGGTGCCTTGCCGGCGCAGGATGTCGAACTGTTCGGGCGTCAGGCGCGCCTTCCACTGGGCGTCGGTGAGAACGAGCCGGTCGGTGTCGGCTGCGGCGCGGGCGACGGCCGGGAAGAGCGTCAGGGCTCCAATGGCGGTGAGGACAGTGCGGCGATCGATCATGTCGTGAGTGTAGCCTTCGGCGACTGGGTGCGGCGTGGTCTTGCTTACACCAGGAGAACGGTCGAAACAGTCGGACAGTTTTCCGAGTGACCTTCGACCTTCCCTTACGCGGCGCCGGCGGCGAGCCAGTCGACTTTCACCGGACCATCCACTCGCACGGGCTGATCGCCTTGTCGCCCAACGACGTTCCCGACGAGGGCGACTCGCTGCGCATGCCGCTGCGGCTCTCCGGCGGCCGCTCGACCGTGATCGAGATTCGCCCCGGCGCACCGGGCTTCGCACGGGTGACCGCGTCCGGCGCGCTCCGCGGCGCGGCCGTGCAGGCCGAACTCACCGCGCGGGTGCGGCGCATCATGCACCTCGATGGGGATTACTCGGAATTCTATCGCGTCGCCGCCGGCGATCCGGAGCTGCGCTGGGTGACCCGCGGCGCGGGGCGTTTCGTGCACAGCGCGACGCTCTTCGAGGACGTCGTGAAGACGATCTGCACGACGAACTGCACGTGGTCAGCCACGATTCGCATGACGGATGCGCTGGTTGCCGGCCTCGGCGAACCGGTGCGCGGCGTGCGCGGAGCGCGGCTCTTTCCGACGCCGCAAGCGATGGTGAAGGCCGGGGAGGCGTGGTATCGCGACGTTGCGCGCACCGGCTATCGCGGCGCGTATCTGCGCGCCATCGCAACGTCGGTGGCGCGCGGCGAGATCGACCTCGATGCCCTCGAGGACACGCCGCCCGAGCAACTCCCGGACGAAGCGCTCGAAAAACGTTTGCTGGAACTCCCCGGCGTCGGCCCGTACGCCGCCGCCCACATCATGATGTTGATGGGCCGCTATTCGCGTCCCGTTCTCGATTCGTCGACGCGGCCGCGGTATGCACGGCTCAGCGGGCGCAAACCGCGTTCCGATGCGGCAATCGTGCGGCGCTTCAAGCCGTACGGCCGCTTCGCGGGGCTCGCATTCTGGTGTTACGTGACGAGTGATTGGCTCGACGACAACGGCCTGTCCTGAGCTTGTCGAAGGGCGGCCTCGATCGCCGAGCGCACGCCGGGATCGGATTCGGTTTCGTAGGCTTTCCGCAAGATCGATTCGGACCACGCCGACTGCAGCGCGCCGAGCGCGTCGGCGAGATCGATACGCGCCGGCGCGTCGATCGCCGACGCCGATGCTTCAACGAGCGCCGGCCACGCAACCGTACCGTTGCGGGCTGCGCCGTTTGCGGCTTCGGCCTCGCCCTCGGCGGCGATCGCGTGACGGCGGAACGGTCCGAAGAACGCGACCGCCATCAGCGCGGTGCCGGCGACCGCGAGCGCTGCGGGAACGGCTTCGTTCACGGCGATGCCAATTCGTTGTGCGCGTCGAGCACGGCGACGGCAACGGCGCGCGCATGATCGAGGTCGGGCGAACTTTGCGAGGTGAGGTACGCGGCGAACTCTTCGCGTGAGAACGCGCAGGCCGCATCGAACGTCGTCGCGAGTTCGCTCGCGTACGCGCCGACGGCAACGGCCGCATCGCCGGTTCCGAGGCGCGGTAGCAGCGCCGCGATTGCGGCCAGCGTATACGGTCCGCCGAGCGGGGCTTGCGCGAGCGCCGCACGCGCCGCGCGCAGGCGGTTGCGGTCGACGCGCACGTACACGTCGGCTTGCGTGTCGAGCGGAGCCGAGGGATCGCCGGCCGTGCCGATGCGTTCGAGCAGCGCCAGCAATTCGGTGCGCGTTGCCGCATCTTCCAGATCGGCGGGCGTCACGCCGTAACCGGGGATGCGCAGTTTCACGAAGAGACGTTCGTACATTCCGCGGATCGCTTCCGATGCGCCCGCGAACGCTGCGTCGAGCGACGCGTCGCCCGAAGCGAGCGCGTTGGGAAAGAGCACGGCGAGCGAGGGCACGTGGCTGATCATGCCGGCACCGCGTGCGCCGCGCAGCACGCGCACGATCGCGGCGGAGCGCACTGAATCGAGCGTCAACCACGCGACCACCGCACCGCCGGTCGCCGGAAAGGCGCTCGTGTCCTCGGAGGGCGCGTCGGGCGGCGCGAGCGTCCAGGCGCCCGGATTGGAGGGATCCGGAGCGGCCGGCATAGCATCGATGCCGGTCGGCGCCGCCGCGGCGGGCAGCGCGGCCGGCTCGCCCGTGAACGGCGCGACGATGCTGAAATCGCCGACGGTCGGGGCGTCGATGTGGAACGGAAGCGCATTCGGACGCGCGCCGAACGGCGGGGCATCGGCAATCGCCACGTTGAGGGCTTCGACGCCAACCGCAACGCCGTTGGCCTCGACGTCGGTAGCGACGATCAGTTCGCCCGGCGTACGCGGCAAGAGCGACCACGCAATCTCCACGAACGTGCCGGCCGGAATTTCGTGCAGCGCGAGACCGTCGCGCGTGAACAGCGGCGGCCCTTCGACGCCGTCGACGACGGAGTGTCCGTTGACGGTGGTGGATCCGCCGACATAGACCGCTGCAGGATGCGCCCGCGGACGGACGCGCAACGTTTGCACGGCACCGGCCCCGGTGATGCGCAAACGCACGTCGAGGCGTTCGCCGGTGCGGGCCGTCGCTGCGGCGACGAGTTGGGCCGTGACGTCGACCGGCGCGGCTTGATCGTCCCAGCCGATCGGTACGGTGCGGCCATCGTGTCCGACCAGCGAACCGGCGCGCGCGACCGGCGGGGCGACGACGATCGAATGGATTTCGCCCGGTGCGAGCGACGCGATGAGGATCTCGCTCTCGCCGTCGAGCCGCACGTCGCGCGCGGCCGTTGCACCGACGTTGCGGATGGTGACGCGCGCTTGGCCGCGTTCCCAAACCACGTCGTCGATCGCGATCCACGGCCGGTCGACCGTGCGCAGATCGAAGGTTGCGGTCGCGAGCTGCACCCCGTCGTCGCCGCCGGCGCTAACGGACACCGGCAGCACGTCGCCGTCGCTCAGATGACTGGGCAACGTGAGGCGTGCGATGAAGGCCGCGGCGGCGCCGGCGCGCAGTTCGCCGTTCCAGCACGGCTGCTCGTCGAGCGTCACGATGACGCGTTCGGCCGTCTCGCCCGTGTTGTGCACGTCGATCGCGATCGGCATGACCGAGCCCGGTTCGGCGAACGCCGATTCGGGTCGCGCGTCGATGCGCAGGGCACGTTCGGCGACTTCCGGGATCGTGAAGGTCACCGTATTGCTCCCGCAACGCACGGTCAGATCGCCTTCGACCCGCGGCCGTGAGGCGCTGGCCACGACGGTCAGATCGACGAAGCCGCGCGGCGGCACGAGCGGCAGCGCCATCGCGACGCCGTTCTCCGATTCGTTGTCGCGGCGGATCGCGGGCGGCGCGCCGTCGGCCCGCATCGTGCCGCGCAGCACGCGCCAGCCGGCCGGCAAATCGAGAGCACAGCGCACGTCGCGCGCGGCCACCCAGCCGTCGTTCGCGATACGGATCTTCAAGTCGAGGCGGCTGGCCCGGCGTTCCGCCTCGATGACCGGCAACGCGATGTGTGGAGCCAGCAGCGCCGAGGCGCCGGTCGTCAGCGCGACGCGGCCGCCGTCGTAGACCACGTACGCGTCGTCGATGCACACGGTGGTGGCGGCGGGCCCCAGGGGCACCATGGTGTACGAGAACGACAACGTGCCCCCGAGGGGGAGTTCGGCTACGTTCGCGACGATCGCCGATTCTTCAGCGCCGAAGCCCGGCGGCGGCGGCACGACCGCGCGCACGCCGCGGGCGGCGGAATCGCCCTCGTTGACGACGGTCACGGAGACGCGCAGCGCGTCGCCCTCGGCGGGCTCGATCCGCACGCTGCTGGCCGGGCCATTGAGGCGCGGATGCCCGAAGACGCGCATGTGGACGACGTTGGAGCCGAGGACCAGCGTGTCGAGATGCAGCGCGGCCTGGACCGGCGAGTGCGCGGTCGTCGCGTCGGCCACGTCGGGACGGGCGCGGAAGCCGACGCTGTGCTCGGCGCCCGGCGCCACGGACGGGATCTCGGCTTCGAGCTTGTCGAGCGGCGACCAGCCCGGCGGCAGCACCAGGACCAGCAGTGCCGGCGGCGTCGCAACTTGGTTCCCGTTTTTCGCCCGGAAGTGGAAGTTGATGACCTCACCCGGACGGACCGCGCGCCGTCCATCCACGGCGGAGAGTCCGAAGATCCGCTCGGGAAGAAGGCTGGGCTCGGGCATCGGCACCTCCTCGGTCTCCCAATCTTACAGGGCGCGAGCGACGAAGATGCAAACTCCGTCCTCGATATGATCGACGTCGCGTCCATCCGACGCGTTCCGCTCTTTCGCGACTTCGCGGATGACGAGGCAGCTGCCGTAGCTGCCACCGTCACCGACCGTCGTTACGGAAAACACCAATTCATCGTGCGCGAGGGCGACCCTGGCGACACTTTCTTCATTTTGGTCAAGGGATCGGTATCTGTGTGCCGGATCGCACCTGACGGCCGCGAGACGATTCTCTCGATCCTCAAAGAAGGCGATTTCTTCGGCGAGATGTCGATGTTCGATTCCTCGCTGCGCAGCGCGTCGATCAAAACGCTGACCGAAACCGAGGTCGGGGCGATCCGCCAGGGCGACTTCCTGGTCTTGCTCGACCGCAATCCGCGCATCGGGCGTTCGCTCGTCATCGCCCTCTCGGAGCGGCTGCGGGCCGCGAACGCCTTGATCGCCGCGACCACGTCCCAGGACATCCGGGCGCGCCTCGCCTCGCTGCTGCTGAACCTTAGCGATCAGTTCGGCGAACGCGTCGATAACGGCACCCGGATCACGCTGCGCCTGACCAATCAGGAAATGGCCAACATGATCGGGACGACGCGCGAGACCGTCAACCGCACCCTCAACCGGTTCTGGGACGATAAGCTCGTCGACATGCGGACCGCGCACGTCGTGATCGTCGAACCCGACCGCCTGCGCGCACTCATTCCCTAACGAGAATCGCCCGGCGCGGGCCGGGCACTGTACGGGGGCATGAACCTCGTGCACTTCGTGGAAGGCGTGCGGCGCATCGGGCTTGCGGCAACGCGCTCGGTCGGCGACGTGCGGGCCGAACTCGATGCGGCGATTCGCCGCGTTGCGCCCGCGATCGATTCCGTGCTGATCTTCGATGAAGAAGACGGCGATCTCGTGTGCGTCGCCGCCGCCGGTGCGCGGGTGATGTACTTCGCCGGCGTTCGCATCACGCGCGGCGAGTTGCGCACGCTGCCCGCGCAAGCACTCGCGCGCGGCCACCGTGCCGTCATCGGCGAGGGCGGCGCACGCGGGTTTCATCCGGCCGATGTTTTCGCGGTCGCCGTGCCGCTCTTACGCGAAGCCGGAGGCGCCAGCGTCGTTTACGCCGCTGCGCCGTGTGCGGTCGACGATGCGACGCTCGAGGCGATCGTCACGCTCGCCGACCATGCCGGTTTTGCCTACGCGCTGGCCCACGAACGCGAAGCGTATCTGCGCCGTGCCGAATACGACGCGCTCACCGGCTTGCTCTCGCCGCGCGCGTTGCGCGAACGGCTCGCTCTCGCGATCGAACGGGCGCGGTTCGCGCCGTTGGCGCGCGTCGCGCTGCTCTTCGTCGACACCGATCACTTCAAGCGCTGGAACGACACCTACGGACATGCCGGCGGCGATGCGTTGCTGCGCGCGCTGGCACGGGTGTTACGCGCGGCGTGCGGGAGCGAGGATCTCGTCGCTCGCAACGGCGGTGACGAGTTCTGCATCGTGTTTGCCGATACGGAGAAGTCTCGCGCCGTCGAACGCGCCGAAGCGGTGCGGCGGGCGATCGCAACGCTGGATCTCACGGCCTTGCGTTCGGATGCGGCGCCCGCGGACGTCACGATCAGCGCGAGCATCGGCGTCGCCGCCTACCCGGCCGATGCCGTGACGCCGAGCGAGCTGCTCGAACGCGCCGACGAGGCTATGTACCATAGCAAGCGGAGCGGGCGCAACGCGGTTTCCTATTTCGGCCTCGACGGGGCCCTCGTTTGCGGGACACGAACCAGTGTTCCGTGCGGGCCGTCGACGTTCTCGTTCACCTGACCACGGCCCGTTTCGATCGCGCGCTCACCTACAGCGTCCCGGACGGACCGCCGCTGCGCGTCGGCGACATCGTACGCGTTCCGCTCGGTTCGCGTGAGGTGTTTGCCTACGTCGTCACGGCGGAGCGCGACGTCACCGATGCCGCGATCAAGCTGCGTGCCGTCGCCGCGCGCGCCGATGCACCGCGCGCCTTCGACGACGAAGGGCTGGCGCTCGCGCGCTGGGTTGCACAGACCTACTTGTGCTCGCTGCGCGAAGCGCTGACCACCGTCGTGCTGGCCGACGCGGTGCCGCGCGTCGTCGAGCGGTTCGTGCCGGTCGGGGCAGCCCCCGCGGCCGACCGTTTTCCGAGCGTGCCCGAACGTCTCGTGCGCTTGCTCTGGGACGATGCCGCCGGCGGCATCTCGCCGGCGGCGTTGCTGCGCCATCCCGAAGCGCGCCGCAGCGGTGACCGGCGCGCGCTGATCGCGGCGATCGGCGCGCTCGTGCGCGGCGGCGCGTTGGAGCGGCGGCGGACGTTCGTGCGCCCGCCGGTAAACGAGCGGACGATTCGCATCCTCGAACCCGGTGCGGCGCCGATCCGCGGGCGCAGTGCCGCTGCGCTCGCCGCATACGTGCGCGAGCACGCCCCGGTGCGCCGTACGGATGCGGTGCTGGCCGGCTTCAGCGACGCGGTGATCCGGCGCGCGATCGGGGCCGGCGCGGTGATCGAATCGGCGCGCTCGCTCGAAGCCGCCCGCGCCGCGCGGCTCAACTTGCCCGATCTCGTTCCGACCGGCGAACAGCGTGGTGCGATCGATGCGATCGCCGCCGCCACCGACGGCGGAACCTACGCGCAACTGCTCGTGTACGGCGCCACCGGCAGCGGCAAGACGCTCGTGTACCTGCACGCGATCGCACGCGTGCTGGCCCGCGGGGCGCGCGCGATCGTGCTGGTACCGGAAATTGCGCTCACGCCGCAAACCGCGGAGCGCTTCGAGCGGGCCTTCGGCGAACGCGTCGCCGTCCTGCACTCCGCCCTCTCCGAACGCGAACGCTACGACGCGTGGCAATCCGCGGCGCGCGGCGAACTCGACGTGATCGTCGGCGCGCGCAGCGCGGTGTTCGCGCCGCTGCCGGACGTGCAAATGATCGTCGTCGACGAAGAACACGAATCGTCGTACCGCCAGGACAACACGCCGCGCTACCATGCGGTCGACGTTGCGCGCGAACGCATGCGCCGCGCCGGCGGCGTGCTGGTGCTGGGGAGTGCCACGCCCGCACTCGAAGATTATGCGCGCGCCAAGGCCGGACGTTTTCCGCTCGTGCGGTTGCGCGAACGGGCCACCGCGCAACCGCTGCCGGAGACACACATCATCGACATGGCGCGCGAGTTCGAAGCCGGCAGCAACCGGATCTTCAGCACGCGGCTGGTAACCGCGATCGGCGAGCGGCTCGAGCGCGGGGAGAAGAGCGTCCTGTTCGTCAACCGGCGCGGTGCGGCACGTTTCGTGCTCTGCCGTGCGTGCGGCTACGTACCCAACTGCGAGCGTTGTTCGACCTCGCTCGTCGTGCACCGCGACGAAGGCCGGCTGCGCTGCCACTACTGCGACGCGCAGCAACCGATCCCGGACATCTGTGCGTCGTGCGGGCTCGGCCCGATCGCGCCGTACGGCGTCGGTACGCAGCGGGTCGCCGCCGAGGTGGAAGCGCTGTTCCCGTCGGCGCGCGTCGTGCGCATGGATGCCGACACGACGACGCGCATCGGCGATCACGCGCGGCTGCTCGATCGCTTCGCGCGCGAAGCCGACGTCCTCGTCGGCACGCAGATGGTCGCCAAAGGCTTGGATTTTCCGGAAGTGACCTTGGTCGGCGCGATCGCGGCCGACCTGGATCTGCACGTGGCCGACTATCGCGCGGCCGAACGCACCTTCGATGTCGTGGTGCAGGTTTGCGGACGCAGCGGCCGTGCGCGGGCCGGCGAAGCCTTCATCCAAACGTACAGCGCGGCGCATCCGGCGATTGCGTTCGCCGCAAAACACGATTACGAAGGATTCGCGCAGCAGGAGCTGGCGGAACGCCGCGCGCTGCAGTGGCCGCCGTTCGTGAGGCTGGTGTTTGCCGGCGTGATGGGCCGCAGCCGCGCGAGCGTTGAGTCCGCGATCGAGCGCTACGCCGAGTTGCTGCGCGCGGACGATCGCTGGGAAGTGTTGGGGCCGGCCACCTATCCGCTGGCGCGGTTGAACGACGAGTGGCGGTATCGCATCGCCGTCAAGACGCGCGAACTCGACGCGCTGCGCGATGCGTTGCGCAGCCGCGTTCTGCCCGAAGCTGCGCGTTCCAAAGACACGCGCTTGGTCGTTACGTTCGAGGCGTGAGCGGGGGCAGGGAGGCCGCGGCAGCGTCGAGCAACGTGCGGTCGTGGCGCTTTCACCGATCACCCGTCTGTTGGTCCGGTTCGTTGCCGTTCTGGCGTGCGCGTTGGCGCTGGCCTTGCCTGCCGGTGCTCAGACCGCGGACAAGAAGATCGTCAACTCGGCCGCCGATCTGCCGGCGTTCACCTACCCGATTGCGGTCGCACCGTCCGCGTTGGTCGCGGACGACCGCCCGAACTTCGATCTCTTGGCCGCCAAAGTGCGGTCCGACATCGATTCGCTGCTGGCGAATTACGACATCCGGGATCACGGCGCGCTGCGCAGCCTGCTCGAAGAGAAACTCGAACTGCAGATCCTCTCGGGGACCGAGGACGCCGCGGCACTCGAGACGGCCGATCAGATTCGCTCGCTCGAAGACAAACCCGACGCGAAGCTGCTCAGCGGCCTCACGACGCGCGCGATCGTCGCCGCCCGGTCCCAAGCCGGCGCAACCTCCGGCCCCGCGTATCAAGCCGCGTTCAAAGCGGCGTACGCAGCGGCGCTCGCGCCGTTGCCGTGGGGCGTCGTTGGTTCGCTGCTGCAGCAAACCAAAACCACCTACGATATTCTGACGCCGGCGATGATGGCCGGCAATATCGCCGCCCGGATCGATCCCGGCGCGTCGAAGTCGCACACGCTCAGCAACGATAGCGCATCGCTCGTCATTCAGTCGCGCTACATCGTCGACGTCGTCATCCCGGCCGCGCCGCAGGGTTCGGCGGTGATCGGCGCCCTCGTCGCGCAGCACACGGTCGTCAAGCCGGACATCTGGGCCGCGCGCGAGATGACCCTGCACGCGGGAGACGGTCTCACTGCCGTGCGCATCGCGATCTGGGATTCGGGCACCGACGTGACGATGTTCCCGCACCAGCTCTACACGGATCCCGCGCCGAAAGAATTCGATCCGCACGGTCTGGCCTTCGACTTGAGCGGCATGAAGACGCACGGTGCGCTCGCGCCGCTCACGCCGGCTCAGCGGGAAGCATATCCGGCCGCGATCGATTTTCTCGAAGGTTTCAGCGACCTGCAGTCGTCGATCGACAGCCTGGCAGCGACCGTGGTGAAGAAGCGCCTCGCGAGGCTAAAATCGGCAGACGTCGGACCGTTCTTCCAAGACCTCAACATGTTTGCGGAATTCGCGCACGGCACGCACGTGGCCGGCATCGCGTTGCGCGGGAATCCGGCCGCGCGCCTGGTCGTTGCCCGCTTGACATTCGACTACAAGCTGGTGCCGACGCCGCCCACCGAAGCGCTCGTGCGTCGCGACGTGGCCGACTATAAAATCTACGTCGATTATTTCCGGGCGCATCACGTGCGGGTCGTCAACATGAGCTGGGGCGGCAGCCCCGCGGGCGTCGAGGACGCGCTCGAGAAAAACAACATCGGCAAGGATGCGGCCGAGCGCAAGGCGATGGCGGCCAAGCTGTTTGCGATCGATCGCGCCGGGCTCTATGCGGCGCTGAAGAGCGCGCCCGAGATTCTCTTCGTTTGCTCGGCTGGGAATTCCGATGCGGACTCGGGCTTCAACGAAACGATGCCGGCCTCGTTCGCGCTGCCGAATTTGCTGGTCGCCGGCGCGACCGATCAGGCCGGCAAGGAAGCTTCCTTCTCGAGCTACGGCAAGACGGTGCTGGTCGACGCCGACGGCTATCACGTCGACAGCACGGTCCCGGGTGGGCAGCACGTGCGGATGTCGGGCACGTCGATGTCGGCGCCAAACGTTACCAACCTGGCGGGCAAATTGATCGCGCTCGACCCCTCGCTCACGCCGCAGCAGACGATCGCGCTGATTCGTGCGGGGGCCACGGCGAGCGACGGGGGCCGTCTGCACAATATCGACCCCAAGCGCTCGGTCGAGTTGCTGCGTAAACAAAAAAGCCGCTCGGGTGCCGAGCGGCTTCGCTGATCTCTTGCGGCGGGATTAGCCCTTTTTCGTGGACCGCTTCTTGGCCGGAGCGGCGGTGGCCACGGGTGCGGCGGCCGCAGCGGCCTTCGCGGTGCGGATCGCGCGGGCCAGGCGGGCGCTCTTGCGGGCGGCCTTGTTGGGATGGATGATCCCTTTGCGGGCGGCCTTGTCGAACTGTGCCTGAACGGAGCCTGCTTGCTCCGGATTGGCCTTGGCCTTCTTGAACAGCGTCTTCAGACGCGTTTTGAGGTCGAGGTTCCGCAGCGTACGGCGTTCGGTTTGGCGCTGCCACTTGATCGCGGCCTTGATATTGGGCAAGTTCGGCTCCGGACAATAGAATTTCGACTCGGACGCAGTCGTCCGGGCACGCCGCTCAGCATACCAAAAAACTCCCCCTTCGACAAGGCTTCAGGTGCTCCAGGATTTCTTGTCGTCTTGGGCTTCCCGGAGGGCGCGGTAGCTGGCATAGCGGCTGGCGGCAATGCGGCCTTCGGCGACGGCTTCGCGGACGGCGCAGTCGGGCTCGTGGAGGTGCCGGCAGTCATCGAACCGGCAGCGCGTGGCCGGTTCCCGCATCTCGACGAACAGGTCCGCCAGTTCGGCCGGCGGCATCGGATCTAGGATGAACTCGCCGATCCCCGGACTGTCAACGAGGAAGCCGCCCTGGGTCTGGAAGAGCCGCGCCGAGGTCGTCGTCTGGCGGCCACGCCCGAATCGCGAGAGATCGCCGACCGTGGCCGTTCCGCCCAGCGCGCGAAAGATGCTGCTCTTGCCGACCCCGGAATTCCCGACCAGCAACGCGTGACGGCCGGTAAGATAGGCCGCCAACTCATCGATTCCGTCCCCGGACCTCGGCTGGACGACGATGACCGGAATGCCCGCCGGGCCGTAGACCGCGCGCATCCGCTCGACGGCGCCGGGTTCGGCGAGGTCGGCCTTGGTCAGGACCAGTGCCGCCTCGACGTCGTGCTGCACGGCGAACGCGATCAGCTGATCGAGCATCGGCAGGCTCGGTGGGGGGTCGGTTAAGGCCACCACGATCGCCATGGTCTCGATATTGGCAGCCATGGTTTTGGTGCGGCCGCCGGCCGTGTGCCGGACCAACGCGAAGCTGCGTGGCTCGACCCGGTCGATCACGACCCGTTCCTCATCGAGGGCCGCAACGGTCACCATATCGCCCGGCGCGAGCACCGTCCGGGCCAGCGTTTTGCGGAAGCTTGCCAGCACGGGTTCGCGTTCGCCGTCTCGCACAACCCAAGCGGCGTTGCGTCCGACCGCGATTACGATCGCGCGGCGGACTTGCGGTGACGTCATGCGAACCCGGTGAGAGTGCAGGTGGTCCGTTCCGTCATCGCTGCCGATCCCGCCGTGCGCGCCAACTTGCTGGCCGCACTGGCCGGCCCCGGCGCGCCCGCGGGGATCACGTCGTGCTTCGAACGCGACGACGTGGTGACCGTGAGCTTCGATGATGAAGTCACGCGGCCCGATTTGATCGACGATCTCATCACGATCGAAACATACTTCGTCCCCGTCGCCGAGGCCGAACCGATCGAAGACGAAGAAGCGGCGCACTTGGCGGCGGTCGGCCTGGCCGATCCGGAACTCGACGCATCGCGCATCCTCGAGCGCCACCTGGTCGGGCTCGAATGATCCCCTACTTCGGAGCGTTCTCGTTCACGTTCGGCATCACGGACGCGATCGATATCGTCGCCACGTCCATCCTGATCTACTATCTGCTGCTCCTCATCCGCGGCACGCGCGCGGTCCAGATCGTGCTCGGCCTGTTGACGCTGGTGATCGTTCTCGGCCTCTCCAACCTGTTGCACCTGCTCGTTCTGGCCACGGTCATGCAGTATCTGCTGCTGGGCACGGCCGTCACGCTGCCGATCGTGTTTCAGCCCGAGTTGCGCCGCGCGCTCGAACAGATCGGCCGCGGGCGCTTCTTTCACCGCGCGCCTGCCGACGAAGAAGCCATTGCGAACCAACTGGTCGGCACGGTAGCCGCAGCGGCGTTCCGGCTCGCGGCCGACGGCCTCGGCGCGCTGATCGTGATCGAAGGGCAAACCGGGTTGCGCGAATACGTCGAGAGCGGCACCGCGCTCGATGCCAAGCTCTCCGGCGACCTGCTGTTGGCGATCTTCAACAAACAGTCGCCGCTGCACGACGGCGCGGTCATCGTGCGCGATCTCCTGATCGAGGGCGCCGCGTGTTTTCTCCCGCTCTCGGAAAACGCGATCGTGGCCGAGCGCCATCTCGGAACGCGGCACCGCGCGGCGATCGGTTTGACCGAACAGGCCGACGCGGTGGTCGTGGTCGTCTCCGAAGAGTCGCGCACCGTGTCGGTCGCGCGCGCGGGCCGTTTGTCCGTCCGCATCGACGATGAAGAGCGGCTGCGCAAAGTCCTGGAAGCGTGCATCCGGCCGCGCCGGCGCGCGCACGCCGCCGAACCCCCGCCGTGGCTTGCCAACCTGCTGACGCGAATGACCCGTGCTTCAAGCGATCAAGAGAAACTTCGGGCTTAAGGTGCTGGCCTTGGCCCTCGCCGTTACGGCGTGGGCTTATTTCCATTTTTCCGCCGCGGCCTCGATCACGGCCCATTTCGATCAGCAGCTCAGCGTGCCGGTCGTGATCACCGGCTTGCGGCCGGGGTTGGTGGCGAGTTACGACGAGCACACGGCGATCGTGACGGTCGAGGTGCCGCGCAACGGGCCGCCGATCAAACCCGATCAGATCCAAGCGGTCCTCGACCTCAACGACAAACCCGACCCGGGCATCATGAACCTGCCGGTGAAGATCGTTGCGCCCGACCTCGTGATCAAATCGCTCTCGCCGGCGTCGGTAACGCTCAGCGTCGACCGGCTGGAGACGCGAACGGTGCCGGTGAGCATTTCCTACGCCGACGGCAACGGTTCGCTGGTCGTGGAGTCGTCGACGGTCAACCCGTCGGTAACCACCGTGCGCGGCATTGCCAACGACTTGGCGAAGGTCGACGTGGTGAAGATCGAGATTCCGCTGGGCACCAAGCCCGGCAGCTTCGATGCGATGGTGCGGCCGATCGCAGCGGACGCGCACGGCAACGAGGTCGCGAACACACAAGTTTCGCCGAACCTGGTGCGCGTGCGCGCGCGCTTCGCGCCGTCGACCAACTCCGCCGGCGTCAAGTCGTGACGCGGCTGTTCGGTACCGACGGCGTGCGCGGCGTCGCGAACGCCGACTTGACGCCGGAGCTCGCGTTCGCCATTGGGCGGGCGGGCGCGGCGGTGATCGCGCATGCGGCGTCGCCCGAAATGCCGATCGTGATCGGCCGCGACACGCGCATCTCCGGGACGATGCTCGAAGCCGCGATGATCGCGGGGATCACCTCGACCGGGCGTAACGTCGTGCTGCTCGGCGTCGTGCCGACACCGTGTGTCGCCGCGGTGACGGTGAGTCTCGGTGCGGCGGCCGGCGTGATGATCTCGGCCTCGCACAACCCGATCGAAGATAACGGCATCAAGTTTTTTGGACCGGACGGCTTCAAACTCTCCGACGCGGTCGAAGATGAGATCGGCGAACGGCTGGATGACCCGACGCTGCCGCGTCCAACCCACACCGGCATCGGCGTCGCAACCCCGCGGCCCGAACTCGCCGAACGGTACGTCGCGATGCTCGTCGCCGCAGGGAGCGATCTCAGCGGCTGGACCATCGTCGTCGATGCGGCCTACGGTGCGGCATTTCGCATCGGACCGCAGGTTTTCGACCGCCTCGGTGCGCGAGTGATCGCGATCAACGCTGCCGACGACGGTTCGCGGATCAACGTCGGTTGCGGTGCGACCGACCTTGCGATGCTGCAAGCGACGGTCCGGGCCGAGATCGCACGCGGCAACTCACGCGTCGCCGGCGTCGCGCTCGACGGTGACGCCGACCGCTCGAAGTTCGTCGACGAAGCCGGTTCGGTGCTGGACGGCGATCACGCGCTGCTGATCCTCGCGCGCGACCGTCACGAGCGCGGCGCGCTGCCCGGTGACGCGGTCGTCGCGACGGTCATGAGCAACGTCGGCCTCGAGCGCGCCCTGGAGCGAGCCGGCATCGGCCTCTTGCGGGCTGCGGTCGGCGACCGCTACGTCCTCGAGACGATGCGCGCCGGCGGCTACCGGCTGGGCGGTGAACAGTCGGGCCACGTGATCGACCTCGACCGCAACACAACCGGCGACGGGCTGATGACGGCGGTCACCCTGTTTGCGATTGCCGCCCGCAGCGGGCTGCGGCTCCACGACCTGGCGGCGACCCTGACGGTGTTCCCGCAGATCCTCATCAACGTCCGGGTGGGGGACCGCGGTATCGCCGGCGATCCGGCCGTGGTGGCCGCCGTGGCCGCCGCCGAGGCACGGCTGGGGTTGGCCGGCCGCATCCTGGTGCGCCCCTCGGGGACGGAGCCGCTGGTCCGGGTGATGGTGGAGGCCGCCGATGAGGCGACCACGAGCGAAGTCGCCGAAACTGTGGCCGGGGTAATTCGTACCGCCGCCGGGAGCATTGCGGAAACTTAATATCCCCTATTTTCCGGAAGGAAATCCTTAGTCGATTCCCCCAACCCTGATTTAGTGGGTGATCAAACCCACACCTTAGTCTCTGCTTACGTATCACTGAGTCCGGCCTCGCAGACCGGAACGGGGGATTCCCGGTAGGGGTGAACGAGCCGGTCGGCTCGAGGGCGATTCTTCCGCCCTAACCCGTCAACTAACCCCGTAAGTGTTGGAAGAAGGAGCAGTTCTTGTTTCGTTTCCTCGTTACCGGGGCGTGTACGGTCCTTTTGACCGCAACGAGCTTCGCTATTGGCGGAGCCGCTGAAACGGCGCTTCCGCCGGCCGTGACGGTTGCCACCGCTGCCGCCGACGCCGCCCCCGCGTCACAAGCCACGAGCGTTCGTGCCGCCACCATCGAGGCCGTGGCTCCTACCGCCGGTGCCGATCTGGCGATGTGGGGTGTTGATCCCTCAACCCAGGCGACGCCGGCCGAATCGCGGCTCAGCGGTTCGCGTCTGGTTCGCCGCTTCGCCGACGGTATCATCAACCGCAGCGCGCAGCTGGCGGTGACGCTGACCCGCAACGCGATGCGTTTCCTCGGCGTGCCCTATGTGTTCGGCGGAACCAGTTCAAGCGGTTTCGACTGCTCCGGTTACGTCCAGCACGTGTTCGCGATGCTCGGCTATCACATTCCGCGCACCGCCGACGCGCAATACTATGCCGGCAAACGCATCGCCGGCGGCGCGATGGTCCCGGGCGACCTCGTATTCTTTCAAACGTACGCTTCTGGACCGTCACACGTCGGGATTTACCTCGGCAACGATCGTTTCGTGCACGCTTCGTCGAGCCGCGGCGTGACGGTTTCGAGCCTTCACGAGAGCTATTGGTCGGCGCGGTATCTCGGAGCAAAACGACTGATCTAGTGGATTCACGTTCCGTGAATCCTTCGCGTTCGGCCTTCGGACGAGCCGCCTAGTGATAATGGAAGAGCAGCAAGACTATCAACGCGCCGCAAGCGCGTACTTGGTATGGCCGCTCGCACTAGCCGCGCTGATCCGGGAATTGCCCGATGCGTCTCGGTGGACGCGTATTCATACGCGTCAAGCTCTGACGTTCGGGATTCTGGCCGGCGTGGGCTTCGTCGTCGTGATGGCGCTGCCGCTGATGGCCGTCATCATCGACGCCGGCATCTCGACCGGCACGACGGTCGGCATCTATATGGCTGGCCTGCTCCTCGACGCGATCGTGTTCGTGGTGCTCACCGTGCTCGCGTTTTCCTACTCCGCACGCGCAGGCCGGGGCGAGCTCTTCACGATCCCGATCGTGTCGGCGCTCGCCGATCGCGTGTTCCGCGTGCGTACCTAAAGGCTCAGAGGGCCCCTCGTCTAACTAGACGCGCTGGCGCCGTAGGCGCGATTTTGTGGGGCGTAGCCAAGTTGGTAAGGCACCAGGTTTTGATCCTGGCATGCGTTGGTTCGAGTCCAGCCGCCCCAGCATCGCTCTCCCGGCGGTTTCGGAAGGGTTGGACATCATGAGCAATCACAATCACAATCACGAAGATCTCAAACTGCACATGCACGTCGTCGACGGCATGCAGGTCTTCGAACTCAGCGGCAGCCTCGATATCGCAACCTCGCCGACCGTTCGGGCATCGCTGCTCGAAGCGTCCGCGCGCGGCGATCATCGGCTGATCGTCGATCTCACCAACGTCGACTTTCTCGACTCCACCGGCCTCGGTGCCCTGATCGGCGCGCAGCGGCGCGCCAAAGAGTTCGACGGCGAAGTGAGGCTCGTGGTGAAGGAAGGGCAGATCGTGCGTTTGCTGCGCATCACCGGGCTGCTGAAGATCTTCGCGGTCTATCCGACGTTCAACGATGCGCTCAACGACGGAGTGCGCGTCGGCGACCTATGACCGTCGCCGATTTCGAGAAGATGTTCGACCTGTGGCGAGCCGGTGACGAAACCGGCTCGGCTGCGTTTTTCACGCCCGACGGCATCTTTCACGAAGCCAAGAAAGATCCGGTCGTCGGCCGCGAAACGATCGCCGCCCACTGGAAGCCGTTTTTTCACGGCGGACCCGAGTGGCGCATGACCGTCCACGATCTGTTCGGCGACGGCGAACGCTTCGCGGTCGCCTATACGTGGGAAATCAAACTGAAAGACGGCACCTGGACCGGTAGCCCCGGCTGCGCGATCGTCCACACCCGCGACGGCAAAATCGCCGAGTGGCGCGAGTACAAGGGTTAAGGCTGCCGCCTTAACCCGTTACGGTCCTCGCTACGCTGCGGTCCGTTCAAAGGAGTTGTTTGAAGGTCCCGGTTCCCGCAGAGTAGGCGCGGTCGAGGAGTTGCACTACGTGTAGGACTTCGATCTTCGGGTTGCTGGTGCGCAGGCCGTTGGCGATTTGCAGGGCGCAACCGGGATTGGCGGTGGCGAGGATGTCGGGCGCGACGTCGACGACGTGCTGCACTTTGCGGCGGCCGAGGCGCCCGGCCATCTCCGGTTGCGTGACGTTGTAGATGCCGGCGCTGCCGCAGCACAGCGAGCTCTCTTCCATCTCGCGAATTTCGAGCCCCGGAATCTGCGCGAGCAGCCGGCGCGGCGCGGCCGTGATTCGCTGCGCGTGCGCGAGATGACACGGGTCTTGGTAGGTGACCACGGCATTCACGGTGCCGAGTCCCGGCCCGATCCCGACCTCGTCGAGATATTCCGTGATGTCGCGAACCTTGGCGCTGAAGGCGAGCGCGCGCTCGTGCCAGGCCGGATCGGCGTGAAAGAGCTGACCGTATTCCTTGAGCGCCGAACCGCAGCCGGCGGCGTTGATCACGTACACGTCGGCACCGCTGCGCTCGAACGATGCGATGTTGCGCTTGGCCAGCTCGCGTCCGCGATCCATTTCGCCGGCGTGGATCGTGATCGCGCCGCAGCAGCCTTGATCGGCCGGCACGACGACGTCGATCCCGGCGCGCGTTAGCACACGCACCGACGCTTCATCCCAGTCGGCGAAGGCAACGTGCATGATGCAGCCCGCGTGCAAGAACGCGGTGGCCCGGCGCGCGCCCTGCGCGGGAAAACGCTGGCCCGCTGCGATGAAGAACGGCGACGACATCCGCGGTGCGAGCGCTTCGAGCTCGTCGAGGTGAAGCGCCCGCAGGATGCCGCTCGAGCGCGCGAACGCTTGTAAGCCGCTGCGCTGGTAGAAGCGCACGAAGCTCGCGGCCAGACGCATGAACCACAACTGCGAGAACAGCGTCCCGATCAGGACGCTGCGGCCGATACTCGCCGCAGGCGAGCGTCCGGGCGCGGTCGCGCGCACGATCTGGGTCCGAGTCGGCTCGAGCAGCTCGCCGTAACGTACGCCGGATGGGCACACCGCTTCACAGGCCCGGCAATCGAGGCACTCGCTCATCTGGTGCATGAAGCCCGGACTCGTCAGGTCGAGTTGCCCCTCGGCAACGGCCCGGATCAAGGCGATCCGCCCGCGTGGCCCCGACGTCTCGACCAGCGTTTCGACGTATGTCGGACAGGTCGGCAGGCACAGCCCGCAGCGGACGCACTGATTGAAGACATCCTCGGGGGGAACATCCTGCCCGCTGAAACCGATATGCGTCCGCTGGTCAATCACGATGCAATCTTGTTCGGCATGAAGAAGAGGCTCCCCATGTCCGTTTCAGACGCGATGCGCGTGCGGAGTTCGGTCGTCGTCGATGGACGCGATCGGGCCGCAGCGCGCTCGTACTTCAAAGCCGTCGGTTTGACCGACGAAGATCTCAAAAAGCCGCTGGTTCTCATCGCCAACACGTGGACCGACGCGATGCCGTGCAATTTCAACCTGCGCGGCCTGGCCGACCACGTACGCGCGGGAATTCGCGCGGCCGGCGGAACGCCGCTCGAGTTCAACACGATCGCGATCAGCGACGGGATCTCGATGGGCACCGAGGGGATGAAAACCTCGCTTATCAGCCGTGAGGTGATCGCCGATTCGATCGAGCTGGTCGCGCGCGGTTACGGTTTCGATGCGGTCGTGGCGCTGGTGGCGTGCGACAAAACGATTCCGGGCGCCGCGATGGCGCTCTTGCGCTTGAACATTCCGGGGCTCGTGCTCTACGGCGGTTCGATCGCGCCCGGCAAGTACAAGGGTCGCGATCTCACGATCGGCGACGTGTTCGAAGCGGTCGGCGCACACGCGGCCGGCAAAATCGACGATAACGAGCTGCTGCAGATCGAAAACCACGCCTGCCCTGGTGCCGGTGCGTGCGGCGGTATGTTCACCGCCAACACGATGGCCACCGTGCTCGAATTCATCGGCCTCTCGCCGGTGGGCAGCGCGAGTCCGGGCGCAACCGATCCGCGCAAAGAAAAAGAAGGCTATCGCGCCGGGCAGATCGTCATGGAGCTGTTGCGCCGCAACTTGCTGCCGCGCGACATCTGCACGCGCGATGCGTTCGACAACGCGATCGCCGCGGCGGCCGGAACGGGCGGTTCGACCAACAGCGTTTTGCATCTGCTCGCGATGGCGCGCGAAGCGGGCGTTCCGTTGACGATCGAGGACTTCGATCGCGTCAGCGAACGTACCCCGATCGTCGCCGACTTGCGGCCCGGCGGGCAATACGTCGCGCTCGACGTCGATGAAGCGGGCGGCATCGGCCTGATCGCGCAGCGCATGATCGCCGGCGGTCTCGTGAAGGGCACGACCCTCACCCCGACCGGCCACACGTTGGCCGAAGAAACCGCGAACATCAAAGAAACGCCGGGCCAAAAGGTCATCGCGACCGCCGAGAAGCCGTTCAAGAAGACCGGCGGTATCGTCATTCTGCGCGGGAACCTCTCGCCCGACGGATCGGTCGTCAAGGTGGCCGGTCACGAACGCTCGCTCCATACCGGGCGCGCGCGCGTGTTCGAACGCGAAGAAGACGCGATGCACGCGGTCGACAAGCGCGAGATCGTCGACGGCGACGTCGTGGTCATCCGTTACGAAGGGCCCAAAGGCGGTCCGGGAATGCGCGAGATGCTCGGCGTCACCGCCGCGATCGTCGGTCAAGGACTCGGCGAAACCGTTGCGCTCATCACCGATGGCCGCTTCAGCGGCGCAACGCGCGGGCTGATGATCGGCCACGTGGCGCCGGAAGCCTTCGTCGGCGGACCGATCGCGGCCGTGCGGGACGGCGACACGATCACGATCGATATCGACAACCGCAAGCTCAGCCTCGACATTTCCGATGACGAGATGAAGAAGCGGCTGGCTGCGGTCAAGCAGCCCGCATCGCGTTACGGAAACAGCAGCGTGATGGCGAAGTACGCGCGCCTGGTGGGTTCGGCGTCGGAAGGGGCAGTTACGACCGCGTGAACCTCGTCTGTAGCGAATGCGGCCGCGCGGCCGCGGCTGACGCGATGTTCTGCGCTTCGTGCGAAGGATTGCTGGCGTTCGAGACGTTTGCCGCCGCTCCGGGTGCCGCGCCCGATCGCGATCGCATCGCCGCGCGCCGCAACTCCAACGATATGCGGGATCGCAGCGGCGTTTGGCGCTACCGCGATTTGCTGCCGCCGATTCCGTTCGATTCGATCGTTACGCTGCGCGAGGGTGACGTGCCGGTTTACGATGCGCCGCGCAGTGCCGCATATGCCGGCGTGCAGCGCCTCTCGTGCCTGCACCTCGGCATGAATCCCACGGCATCGTTCAAAGATGCCGGCATGACGGTCGCGATTTCGCGCGCCGCCGCGACCGGTGCGCGCGTCGCGATCTGCGCCAGTACGGGCAATACGTCGGCGTCGCTCTCCGCGTATGCGGCGCGCGCCGGCATCTCCGCGGTGGTGCTCGTGCCTTCGACGGGGATCAGCGAAGCGAAGGTCGCGCAAACGCTGGACTACGGCGCGACCGTCGTTGCCATCGACGGCGACTTCGACGCTGCGCTCGAGACCGTGCGCGCGATGGATCCGCAGCGCGTGGCCATCGTGAACTCGGTCAACCCGTATCGCATCGAAGGGCAGAAGACCGCTGCGTTCGTGCTGCTCGAGCAGCGCGGCTGGCGCGTGCCCGATTGGATCGTCTTGCCGGGTGGAAACCTCGGCAACACGAGCGCGCTCGGGAAAGGCTTTCGCGAAGCGCTGGCATTGGGCTGGATCGATCGCCTGCCGCGTCTCGCCGTGGTGCAAGCGTCCGGCGCGGCGCCGTTCGCGCGCGCGTTCCGCGACAAGGCCGATCTGATCCCGGTGCATGCCGAGACGACCGCGACCGCGATCAAGATCGGTGCGCCCGCATCGTGGAAGAAGGCGCGGGCCGAGGTTGCCGCCTCGCTCGGTACCGTCTTGCACGTTGACGACGACGCGATCGCCGATGCGCGCGCGATCGTTGGCCGCGACGGCATCGGCTGCGAGCCGGCCTCTGCGGCAACGCTGGCCGGCTTGCGTCAGCTGGCCGGCAACGGCACGATCGGCGCCGGCGACGACATCGTGCTGATCCTCACCGGACACGTTCTGAAAGACGGCGCGTACGCCGCCAACTATCACGAGAGCGCGGCGCCGTTCGCCAACCACATCCTGCGCGGCGTCGATCCCGCCGAGGTCATCGACCGCCTCAACGCCCCCGCGTGAAGCGGTTCGCCGTCAGCGTTCCCGCGACGAGCGCCAACCTGGGTCCGGGTTTCGACACGATCGGTCTCGCGCTCGACTTGCGCATCCGGGCCGACGTGCGCGTGCTGGATGCCGGCAGCGAACCGGCGTGGGAATTCAGCGGCCCCGAAGCGCCGACGCACGGCGGTTTGCGCGACGAGATGCTGCGCGCGATGCGCACCCTCTACGCGAGCGTCGGCCAGACGCCGCCGCCGCTTGCGATCGCCGTGGAGAATCCGATTCCGCTCGGACGCGGGCTCGGCGGCAGCGCGGCCGGGGCGGCCCTGGGTTTGGCCATCGCGGCGGCGCTGCGCGACCCCGAACCGGCGATCGAAGAGCTCACGCGCACGATCACCGTGTTGGAAGGCCATCCGGATAACGGCGTGCCGGCCATCGTCGGCGGCATCGTCGTCGCCGTTTCCGAGGGCGAAGACGTCGTCTACGCGCGTTTCGACGCGCCGGCCGAACTGCGCGCGCAAGTCGTGGTGCCGGATTTTTCGATGCCCACGCGCGAAGCGCGCGCGATCTTGCCCGACGCCTATCCGCGCCGTGACGCCGTCTACAACGTCGGGCACGCCGCGCTCTTGGCGGCCGCCCTCGCGAGCGGTCAGGTCGATCTGCTCCGCACCGCCATGCGTGACCGGCTGCATCAGCCGTTCCGGGCGTCCTTCGTGCCGGGATTGCCGGAGATGCTGGCGCTCGATACGCCGGGCTTGCTGGGCGTTGCGCTCTCCGGAGCCGGTCCCTCGGTGATCGCGCTAGTACGGCCCGGCTGCGATGCGGGCGAGCACATGCAGGCGATCTTTGCCAAGCACGGCGTTGCGTCACGCGTGCTCGATCTCGCGATCTCGGCCGGCGGCATCGTCCGAGAGGGGTGAGTTTTGCCGGCACGCGAAGGCCGTGGGCCAATGGTAAGCGTTAGCGTCGGTTCGCCCGCCGGGATGTGCTCCGTCGCAAATTCGTCATTCTATCGCTATGTGATTCGTTTGGCAGAAGCCGACGTCGCGACGACGATCCAGGATCGCGCCAACCTCGACGTCCTGGCGAACGTTCCGCACGCCTACGCCGACGAAGTCGAATGCTCGGGCGACGGATGGCGCATCGTGCCCGCGGCGTCGTACGACGACTGGCCGGTTCTCGAAGCAACGCCGCAGCGTTTACGCGCCGCGTTCCAAACTGCGCGCCGTTTGCTGTGGGCGCATGCGGGCCCGGTGGGCATCAGCGCGGGCGAGATCATCGACGTCGATTCCGACATCGATTCCGTCTTGAGCGTCCTCCACCAGGCCGAAGCCGGCGGTTACAGCGTCAACGTCAGCTACGTCTCTTAACGTACGCGAGCGCGAACGGGCGGCCGTTCACGCGGAAGACGAGCGCCAAACCGACAACGATCGATAGCGCCGAGAGCGCGAAGGCGAGACGGGCTGCGAGATCGGCGGCGTCTTCGTCGACCACGTCGAGCGGTACGTTCGCGAGCGCGGCGCTGACCGAACCGAGTTGCGTCGAGAACGCGACCGTCCACGTTCCCGGTACGGGCAAGTGCAGATTCCCGATGTAGGTGTTGCCGCTGCGTGCAAGCGCCGTGCTGATCGCTTCACCGCCGGGTCCGGTTGCCGTGACGGTGAGCGATTGCAGACGTCGCGCATAGCCGCCGACGTGGAGCGCGATCGGTGCGGCGGCGAGGTACTGCGGTAATCGCTCGGTCGCTGCAGCGTTGTGGTGCAGCGTAACCCCGAGCGCTTGCGCGGGGCCGGCCGCTTGCGCACCGCTTGCGGCAAACGCAAGGACGCCTGCCAGCAGGCCAACGAGACCGACGAGGATGCGAATCACTTCAGGGTGATACCCGCCCGCGAGCGTTTAGTAACCGTACCCGTAACGATAACGCGGGGGCGGCGGCGGAAACGGCGCACGCATCGCTGCAAAGCGTTCCCACGGAACCGCATAGGACGGGATCGCCGACTGCGGCGGCGGTGCCGGCGCAGCGTACGCCAGCGGCGTGTAGTACTGCTGCGGCGGAGGTGCCGGCGCTTGGGCCACTTGCGGAACCTGTTGCGGCATATAGGGAATTCGGTTGGCAGCCAACTCGTTGCGGCCGTCGGCGGCATTATCGGAATTCGCATAGTCGGCGACGAGCCAGGACTCGGTTTGCGTTGCTAGACGGAAGCCTTCGTCGGTCGGCACGCGCAGATACACCGTTTCGAGTGCCAGCAGATCTTTCGAGATCCACGGATCGGCGGGATACTGGCTCTCCCAATCCTTGATCGCGTCGTTAACGAAGCTGAGCGGACCGTTCAACATCGAGCGTGGATCCGTGCCCGCATCGATGCGCGCGCCGGCATCGCGAATCGTGTTCGCAATTCCCAGCACGCTCAATTTATAGTGGCCGAAGTATTCATCCGCCGGCGCGAGGCCCTGCGTATCTTGCGCCATCGCCGGCGCCAGCATTGCAGAAAAGGCGGCAATTATGAGTGCCAAGCGAACCTTCACAACGATCGTCCCCTTACCAAGTGAAGCGTGCGGTCGCGTAACGCGTCCGGAAGCTGTCTCTACAACGTATCGGCGAGCGAGCCGCCGCCATGAGCTGCGAAGATTGGACTCGGATTAAGCTTGCAGAGCCCCCCGACGAGGGCGGAACTCCGCGAGGGAAGCGGGCCGTTCCAGGGTAGACATTCATCGGAGGCCCTCATGCACTCATCATTTCTCCGGCAGCGGCGTGCGTTGCCGCTCGTCATCGCTGTGGCGCTCTCACTCCTGATGCCGCCGGCGCTTCCGCTGGCGGCATTCGCACAAGATGACTCCTCCGCGCAGGCCGCACCCGGGCCGGTGGCGCGCATCGACGCGCTCTCGGGCGACGTTGCGATCCAGCGCGGCGACGACAACTCCACCCTCGCGGCGGTTGCGAATGCCCCGGTACTCGGCGCGGATTACGTAACGACCGGTCAGGACGGCCGCGCGGAAGTCGGCTTCGATGGCCGCTCGGCCGTGCGCCTCGGCGAAAACGTGCAGATCCGTTTCGTCGACGTCGATCCGGCCAACCGTCAAATGCAACTCGCCGCCGGTACGATCGACTTGCGTCTTTTCGGTGATACCGACGGTCAATCGGCGATCGACACGCCGTCGATCTCCGTCATTCCGCGCACGGCCGGAAGCTTCCGCGTTTCCGTGGATCAGAACGGCGAGACGGCGGTGACCGTGCGCGCCGGACGGGCCGACATCGTGACGCCGCAAGGCAATCAGTCGCTGGAGCCCGGCACGACGCTCATCGCCGACGGCCCGGCCGCGAATCCGCAGATTCAAACGCAAGCCGCGATCGCACTCGACGGTTTCGATTCCTATAACGGCGACCGCGATCATATCTATCTGGCGGCCACGGCTGAGGGCCAATACGTGAACACGAACATTCAGGGTGTCGGCGACCTCGCGGACAACGGGCGCTGGGTCGATGACAGCACGTACGGTAACGTCTGGATTCCGACGATGGTCGCGGCGGGCTGGGCACCGTATCGCAACGGCAATTGGGTTTGGGAAGACGGCTACGGCTGGACGTGGGTCGCCGCCGAACCGTGGGGCTGGGCTCCGTATCACTATGGCCGCTGGTATTTCAGCACGGCCTACAATCACTGGGCCTGGTATCCGCCGGCTCCGGCGCGCGTCGCGCCGGCCTGGAGCCCCGCACTCGTCGGTTTCGTCGGCTTCAACATCGGCGCGGTGAGCGTCGGCATCGGTTTCGGCAACATCGGCTGGGTGCCGCTCGCACCGTATGAAGCGTTCCACCCGTGGTGGGGCCCGCACGCAACGACGATCGTGAACAACACGACGATCATCAACAACAACGTGCACTATCGCAACATCGAAGTGAACGGTGCGTTCACGTCGGTCACGCGCGAGAACTTCCAGAACGGCCGCTTCGGCAACCCGACGGTCGTCTCGACCGCGCAACTGCACACGATCCAAACGGTACCGATGCAAGGCGCGCTGCCGATCGTTCCGAGTCAAGCGAACCTGCGGTTCACGCAGCGCGCGGTCGCACCGTCGCTCGCGGCGCGTCCGCAGTTCACGAACCGTTCCTTCGCCGGCACACCGGCCGGCGCACCGGCGCGCACGCCGTTTGCGACGCAGCAAGCTTCGGTCGCCCGCGTTACGCACGTGGCGTATCATCCGCAAACACCGGGTGCCGCTGCGCCGTCATACGGCAACGATTCGTGGTCGCGCTTCAGCGCAAACCGCTCGAACGCGACGGGCGGGAACGTCCCGGCATACGCACGTCCGGCCGCTCCGGCATACGCGCAGCCGCAATATAACCGGCCCTCAACGCCGGGCTATGCGCAACCGCAGTATAACCGGCCCTCAACGCCGGCGTACACGCGGCCTGCGGCTCCGGCGTACTCGCGACCCGCAGCTCCGGCGTACAACCGGCCCGCGGCACCGGCCTACAGCCGGCCCGCACCCGTCGCCCATCCGCAAGCGCATGCGACGCGGGCGAGCGACGACCACCACCGGAACTAACGTCTATACGAGCGTTTCCAGCTCGGCGAGGGAGAGCGAGCCGGGCGGAATACGCTCGGAGACCAAACGCCGCGCAAGACGTTGCAACATCGCATTCACCGGTGTTGCAACGCCGTGCAGGCGTCCGAGCAAGACGATCTCGCCGTTGAGATCGTCCCCCTCGAGGGTCGTCGCCCCGCGCACGAGACTTTGGAACGTCGAGCCGCCGGGACGTGCGGTACCTTCGACTTCGCCAAAGCGCATCGCGGTGCGCGGGTTTTCGGGGCCGCGTCCGACGGTGATCCCCGCCGCGGCGAACACCGCTTCCGCTTCGGCGCGCGTGCGGTTGCCGAGGTCGCTGCCGTAGCCCGCGCTGCCGGCGGCGGCTTCGAGTACGTTGAGAACGTTGGAGAGCAGCTTCGCGTATTTGAGCCCCATGACGTCGGCGGACGCGCTGCTGCGCACGCCGGCTACCTCCAGATCGGCGGCAATCGCCGCGTCGAGCGAATCGATGCCGCGCGGCACGCGGCCGATGTCGCAATGCGCGCCGTGCGGCGGGTTGTGCTGGTGCACGATGCCGGGTTCGGTGAACACGCCGGCCATCATCACGCACATGCCGTGCGTATTGGCGAAGAGCCGCAACGTGCGCCGTTCGTTTTCGACGCCGTTCTGCGCGCACACGATCGCGATGTCGCGCGGCGTGCGTTCGACGAGCGCTTCCAGCGCGCCCGCGGTGTCCTGGCTCTTCATCGAGAGCACGATGACGTCAGCGTCGCCGAAGGTCAGCGCGTCGGGATGCGCGACGACGGGGATGCGGAGCGTGCGCCAGCCCTCGGGCGTTCCGAAACGCAAGCCCCGCTCGGCCATGATCCGCCCATGCTCGCCGCGCGCGATGAGCACGACGTTGCGGCCGGCTTCGAAGAGTCGCGCTCCGAGCGTGGCGCCGATGGCCCCGGCACCGTAGAAGATGTATCGCACGTCGTTAACGTTTAGCGGCCGCCTACGGGGAATCCGTCCGGCGCGGCGCCGAAGACAACTTGATGGCACAAGCGGTCGCAAAGGCGAAAGGCGCGGATTGGAATCTCAGCGGTTTGCTGGCGATCGCCTTCGGACACGGCGTCAACGACTTCTTTTCGGGCACCGTTGCGCTCACGATCTTCTTCGTGGCCACGAGCGCCGGGTTGTCGGCCTGGTATCAGGGCGCGGTGGGTTTCCTCTGGTATTTGACCAGTTCGATCGTGCAGCCGTTTTTCGGCGCCTATAGCGACCGGCACGGGCGTTGGTGGTTCATGCCGACCGGCGTGTTGATGGTCGTAACGGCGATCTCGTTCGCATCGCTGGCCGGTTCGTTGTGGATGCTCTCGCTGCTGGTCGTGATCGGCGGCCTCGGTTCGGCGGTGATGCACCCCGAAGCCGGAAAATATGCGGCGCTCCTGAGCGGCTCGCGCAAGTCCGGCGGCATTTCCGTGTTTCAGATGGGCGGTTCGTTCGGCTTCGCGTTCGGACCGGTGGCGATCGCCGCGCTGCTCGCGCACTTCGGCACGTGGGCGTCGCTCGTGATGCTGCCGCTCGGTCTGGTTGCGGTCGCCTGCGTGTACGTGGGCATCCGCCGCGCGCACGTGATGGCGCAGCCGGCGCATGAAACGCAGCGCAAACTCGATCCCGCGGCCGCCGCGAGCATCGATCGTCTCGGTATCGGCCTCGTCGTCGCCAGCACGGCCGCGCGCTTCCTCACGACCGCGGCGTTCATGACCTATCTGCCCAATTTGCTGGCCGCGCGCGGGGGCTCGATCGTTCAAGCGGGACAACTCGTCACGGCGTTTTTGCTGGTCGGCATCATCGGCATGTATCTGGGCGGATATCTCGGCGACCGGCTCGGTTCGGTGACCGCATCGGTCATCGCACTGGTCGCAGCGGTACCGTGTTTGCTCGGATTCTTCTTTGCCCCCACGGTCGTCGGGATCGGTTTGCTGCTGCTCGGCAACATCTTTTTGTCGGTGCAGAACGCGCCCGGCGTCGTGATCGTGCAATCGCTGCTGCCGCGGAATCTGGGCATGGCGCTGGGCTTGATCAACGGCGTGGCGTTCGGCGTAGGGTCGGTGCTCGTCACCGTGGTCGGAATCGCGGTGACGCGCTTCGGCCCCGAGGCGGCACTCATCGACGTGAGCGTGATGCCGTTGCTCGGGGCTGCTGCGTATCTCGTCGTCGCGAAGCGCCTCTCGCCGGCGTCGTTACGGCCGGCGGTCGGGGCTTAGAACTCCGGCGTTACGTTGAAAGCGGTGCTCTCTTCGGCAGCCGGCGAGGCGGGCACGTCGGGGCTGTTCCAGACGGTGCCGTCGGCGAAGGTGACTTTTTCGACCGCGACTTGCTGAGCGTCGAAGAGTTCGTCGTCGGCGAGGGTGTGGCTGATCTTAACGCCGTCGGCGAACGAGCCGGCGTCTTCGACCGTACCGACGATGACGCCGCCGGCTTCAAGCGCAAACACGATGTCGGTTGCGGGCGACGGATTGGTGTTCGTGAACTCGATCTTGACGGAGGTCGCTACGGTGCCGTCGCTGTCTTCGTCCTCGATGTTCTGCCCGAAGAGCTGCGCCGCGTCGATGTGGATCGGCCCCACCTGATGCGGGGTTGCCTCGGCTGCAAAGACGGGCGTTGCCGAGAGAAGGAGGGCGGCCGAGAGGGTCGCCGCGAGGGTGGTGATGGTCTTCATGATTGGTCTGCTGCTGTTGTCTTTCTGCTCGTTTGGAGGCCTGAGCTGGCTGCGGACATCATCATGTCACCGGCCGGAATCTGTGTCCAATATCCAGAAAGGATATAGCCATCGCTAATTGCTATGACTCCCCTCGTGAGCCGTGGCAGCGTAAGGCATACCTAATGGAACTTCGACAGCTTCGATATTTCGCCGAGATCGCCGCTCAGGGCAGTTTTACCCGGGCGTCCGAGACGCTGGCGATCGCTCAGCCGGCCCTGACCACCCAGATCCAAAAGCTCGAGATCGAACTGGGCGGCAACGTGTTCGTCCGCACCGCTCGCGGTGTCGTGCTCACCGAACTCGGCCGCGCGACGCTCGAACCGGCGCAGCGCACGCTCGATGCCGCCGGTGCAACGCTGCGGTCGGCTCAGATTGCGAACGCGGCCGCAAACACGCGATTGATGCTCGGGTTCAGCCGCATCTTTCCGTTCATCCCGATCGCGCGCACCGTCCGCCGCATCCGTCGCGATCGGCCCAACATCAAGGTGGAGCTTCGTCAGATGTGGTCGCAAGAGCAGGTCGAGGCGCTCGAAAGCGGTGCGCTGGATCTGGGCTTCGTGCATTACACCGATGAGCTGGCAACGGAACACGACGGTCTGGCCGTGGTACCGGTCGCGGAAGAAGCGGTAACCGCCGCGATTCCCGAGGGACACCGCTTCGCGACGCGACGGCAGATTGCGCTCGGCGAGTTGGCTGACGAGGACTTCGTCATGACCGCGCCCACGAAATTCGGCGAGACCGTCTACGATCAAGTCCTCGCGGCGTGCCGGCAGGCCGGTTTTACGCCGCGCGTCGTCCAGGAAACGACCGACGTGCAGATTCTGTTGGGACTCGTCTCCGCCGGTCTCGGTGTTGCACTACTCTCATCGGCCGCGCGCGACGTCAAGATTCGCGGCGTGCACTATGTCTCGATCGTTCCTCGTTTGCGCATTCGCTTCGCGGCACTTTACCGGCGCGGCGCGACCGGCAAATTCCTCGAACCGTTCCTCGAACGAATCGAGCGGCCGCCCACGACCGCCGCCGCCGGCCGGTCATTGCCATGAGCAAACACGCTTGGCGGCGTATCGGCACGGCATGAAGCGTTTCGTGTCCCTTCGCTCGTGGGGTGTGGGTGCGGTACTGGTTGCCGTTGCGGCCGGCGCCGCCCGCCTGCCGGCCGTTTCTGCGACTCCGGCTGCTCTGCCCACGCCGCCGCCGCCGGCGGTGGTGCGAACGGTCACGCAGCGGCTCTTCGGAACGACGGTGACCGACCGGTACCGCTACTTCGAAGACCTCAAACGCCCGGACGTGCAAGCCTTCTTTCGCAGCCAGAACACCTACACGCGGAGCGTGCTGGCGCGGCTCGAACCGGCGCGTACCAAACTGTTCGCACGCATCACTCAGCTCAATAACGCGGGCGTCCTCGTCGGCGAACTGCAACGCGTCGGCGACTGGTACTTCTATGAGAAGCAAAAACCGGGCGAGAATCTTCCGAAGCTCTACGTGCGGCCGGTGTCGGGCGCTCCCGAGCGCGTGCTGATCGATCCCAGCCAATTGACGGACGACAAGGGCAAGCACTACACGGTCGACTATTTCGCGCCGTCGCTGGACGCCAAATACGTGGCGTACGGCGTCTCCGAAGGCGGATCCGAAGAGTCGGTGCTGCACGTGATCGAGACCGCAACGGGGCGTGCGCTGCCCGACGCGATCACCCGCGCGCGCGACGGCGTCTCGAGCTGGCGCCCGGACAACGCTTCGTTCTACTACTTGCGCGAGAACAAGCTGGCGCCGGGCGAGCCGGCTACCGACAAAGAACAGAAAGTGCACACGTTCTTACACGTCCTGGGCCAGGACCCCGAGACCGATGTCGCCGTCGGCGGCTTCGGCGTCGCTCCCGGCGTGCCGGTCCCCGCAGCCGGCTTCGTCGCGATCGTGACGACGCCGGTTTCGAACTACACGCTGGCGGTCGTTCAGAACGGCGTGCAGAACGAGATGGCGATCTATGCCGCGCCGGCGGCGAGCGTGACGAACGCCCAAGCGCCTTGGCAGAAAATCGCCGACGTTGCGGATGACGTGACGTCGTTCGACTTCCGCGGTTCGACGATCTATCTGCTCTCGCACAAGAACGCCTCGAACTTCAAGGTGCTGGCGACGTCGCTGGCGTCGCCGGATTTGACGGCTGCCCAAACGATCGTCGCGCCGTCGCGCGCGGTGGTCGAACAGATCGGCGTGGCCGCCGACGGTCTCTACGTGCGCTCGCGCGTCGGCGGCTTCGGGCGCATCGCACGGCTCCCGCTCGACGACGACGGGAAAGTAACCGGCGCCGAAGCTGACGTGACCATGCCGTTCACGGGCTCGCTGATCACGATGATCACCGATCCGCGGGTCGCCGGAACGACGTTCGGTCTCACCGGCTGGACGCACACGCTGCTGTACTATCGCAACGATGCCATGCTCGCCGTGGTAAGAACCGATCTGAAGCCGCCCTCGCCGTTCAACGCGTCGGCGTACACGTCGGAGGAAGTGCAGGCGCCGAGCGCCGACGGAACGCTGGTTCCGCTGTCGATCCTCTATCGTAAAGGCATCATGCGCGACGGTTCGCACCCGACGTATCTCGAAGGCTACGGCGCATACGGCACCGAGGTCTTTCCTGATTTCGAAACCGGACGCTTCGCGTGGCTGGAACGCAGCGGCGTTTACGCCGTGTGCCACGTGCGCGGCGGCGGCTGGTACGGCGAGGATTGGCACCGCGCCGGCATGCTCGCAACGAAGCAGCACACGATCGACGATTTCATCGGCTGCGGCCGTTGGCTGGTCGCGCATCACTACACGAGCCCGCAGCACCTGGCCGGTGAAGGAACGAGCGCGGGCGGCATCACGATCGGCGGCGCGATAACGCAAGCGCCGGCGCTCTTTGCGGCAGCGCTCGACGTGGTCGGCGTCAGCGACGCGTTGCGCAGCGAGTTCTCGCCCAACGGACCGCCGAACATTCCGGAATTCGGCACGCAGACCACCGCTGCAGGCTTCCACGATCTCTACCCGATCGATGCCTTCCTGCACGTTCGCGACGGGGTCGCCTACCCGGCCGTCATGCTGATCACCGGCATCAACGATCCGCGCGTTCCGCCGTGGGAGCTGGGAAAGTTCGCCGCGCGGTTGCAAGCCGCAACGAGCAGCGGCCGCCCGATTCTGCTGCGCGTGGATTATGATGCCGGCCACGGGTTCTTGGCGTCGTCGCGCGCGCAGAGCGATGCGCTGCTCGCCGATCAGTACAGCTTCTTGCTGTGGCAGCTCGGCGATCCGGGCTTCGCGGTGATCCCGCAGCATTTGCCGCGGCGCAAATCGTGATCGGCCGACGGCTGTTTCTCAGCGCCGCGGCCGCCACGCTCGCGGGCGCGCTGCGTCCCGCGGCCATGGCGCAGACGCGCATCCCGCTGCGGATCGGTGCAACGGCGAACGACAGCTTCGCCGAAGCCTACTACGCGCAAGATCTCGGCTATTTCACGCGCGCCGGCATCGATGCCGAGATCACGACGTTCGCCAACGGGGCGCAAGTGTCGACCGGCGTCGCTTCGGGTGCGCTGGACGTCGGGATCTCGAGCGTCATCACGCTGGCCAACGCGACGGTTCGCGGCTTGCCTTTCGTGTATATCGCGGGTGGCGGAATGTACACGGCGGCGGCGCCGACGATCGTGCTGTGCGCCGCAAAAGATTCAGCGATCGCGAGCGCGCGCGATCTCGAAGGCAAAGCCGTTTCGGTTTCCGGCATCAAGGACATCACGCATCTGGCCGTCGTGACCTGGCTCGAAGCGAACGGCGCCGATCCGTCCAAGGTCAACATCCTCGAGATGCCGTTTTCACAAGTGAGCGCGGCGCTCAACCGCGGCACGATTGCGGCGGGCGTCATCTCCGAACCGTCGCTGGCGGCGAGCCTGGCCGACGTGCGCATTTTGGCAAAGCCGTTCGACCTGATCGGCAAACGGCTGATGATCGGCGGCTGGTTTGCGACCGCCGACTGGCAGAAGAAGAACATGGCTGCCGCCCACGCATTCGCCACGGTGATTTATCAAACCGCGCGCTGGGCGAACGCGAACCACGACAAGTCGGCCGTGATCTTGCAGAAGTACACGAAGATCGACGACGCCACCGTGCATCGCATGGTGCGGGTGACATATGCCGAGTCACTCGAGCCGGACATGATCGACCCCACGCTCGAACTGGCCGCGCGTGAGAAATTCACCGAGCGCCGCGTGCGCGCGGCGGAGATGATCGCCGCGTCCTAAGCCGCGTTCACGTATTTGGCAAACCACGCCACGGTGCGCTGCCACGCGAGCGTCGCGGCCGCGGCGTCGTAACGCGGCGTGGTGTCGTTGTGAAAACCGTGATTGGCGCCGGCGTAGATGTAGCCGTCGTGGGTTACGTGCGCCGCCGTCAACTCCGCGTTGTAGTCGGGCCAGGTGGCCGCAAGTTTGGTATCGAGTCCGGCTTGGTGCACCAGCACCGCGGCCTTGATCGCCGGCACGTCGGACGGCGCCGGCGGCGTGCCGTAGAACGGAACGGCGGCGCGGAGATCCGGAAGGCGAACGGCCAGCGTGTTCGCGATGCCGCCGCCGAAGCAGAATCCGACCGCGCCGTAGCGTCCGTTGCTTTCCGGTCGCGCTTGCAGCCACTTCGCCGACGCGACGAAATCCTCGGTCATCTTGCCTTTGTCGACGGTGCTGAAAAGCGCGGTGGCCTTTTCCTCGTCGCCCGGATACCCGCCGACGCTCGTCAAGCCGTCGGGCGCGAACGCCATGTAGCCGAGCAATCCCAACCGGCGCGCGACGTCTTCGATGTACGGGTTGAGCCCGCGATTTTCATGGATGACGACGATCGCAGGTACTCTCGCCGTTGCGCTCGCAGCAGCGGGACGCACCAAATAGCCCTTGATCGAGCCGTTGCCTTGGGGCGATGCGACGGTGTCGTATTCGACGCGTATGCGCCGGTCGTCGGGCGGCACTTGCATCGCCCAGGCGAAGTTCGGCTTGAGCGCGGCCAAGAGGCCCGCCGCCGTCAGCCCGCCCACGGCGAACTTCGCGGCCCCGTTGAGAAAGCCCGAGCGATTGATCTCGCCGTGCACGTAGAGTTGAAAGAGGTCGAGGAGTTCTTGGGGGAAATCGGAGGCTTTTTTCCGTTCCATCGTCGTCTCCCGCGGCGGCTTCGTGCTGGGTCCCGGCTTCAGACGTCGAGGTGTTGAAGGCCTGCGAGCGGGGTAAAAGTGACTTGATGCGCCGATCGCGGACGGCGCGACTGACGATCAGTTGCGGAAATATTTCGACGAGCACGTCGACGACGCACACCGCGAAGCGGCCAACGCGTACGTGCTGAACGATCGTCCTTCAGGTACCGGCGGCCGAGGATTCGTGCGTCGCGTCCGGTATGCTCCGGACATGCTCACTCGCGCACGCGCAATACAAGCCCTCGGTGGCGCCGTAGCGGCACCGGCACTGGTAGGCCGGGTGGCCGCGCAAACCGCGACGCCGCTGCGCGTCGCGATCATTCCGATCGAACCGACGTGCGAGGCCTACTATGCCAAAGAAGGCGGTTTCTTCGACCGCGCCGGCCTCGACGTCGACATCATCGCGAGCCCGTCGACGGTCGCGATCG
Organism: Vulcanimicrobiota bacterium; assembly: GCA_003164495.1. Taxonomy (GTDB): domain Bacteria; phylum Vulcanimicrobiota; class Vulcanimicrobiia; order Vulcanimicrobiales; family Vulcanimicrobiaceae; genus Lustribacter; species Lustribacter caenicola. The sequence continues at coordinate 8,145 of PLTN01000058.1, read as the reverse complement.
CGGCGGCCCTCGTCACCGGAACCTACGACATCGCCTACGCGACCGTTTCAACGCTGGCGACGGCGCATGCGAAGGGTCTGCCGTTCGTCATGATCGCGCCGGCCGGCGTCATCTACGGAGCGAGATCGATCGCCGGCATCATGGTCGGGGTCAACTCGCCGATCCAAACGGGCAAGGATTTCAACGGTAAAACGTTCGGAACGTCGGGTTTGAACACCCTGGCCGAATATCTGCCGCGCGCGTGGGTCGATAAACACGGCGGCGATTCGTCGACCATGAAGTTCGTCGAGATCCCGTTTCCGCAGATCGCCGATGCGATCGCCGCCGGGCGGATCGACGGCGGCTATCTCGTGGAACCATTCATCAGCCAGGCCAAGCAGCGCAACCTCGCGCGCTTCCTCGTGGCTGGTGACGATGCGATCGCGCCGGTCTATCTGGCCAGCGCGTGGTACGCGATGGGGCCGTGGGCCAAGGCGCATCCCGACGTCGTCGCCCGCTTTGCATCGGCGATCACCGAAGCCGGTAAGTGGGCGAACGCAAACCCGCAAAAGGTGGTTCCGATCATCGCGAACCACCTGAAATCCGACCCGGCCGTCGTGGCCGCGTCGCCGCGGACGAATTTCGAAGACAAGCTGGTGACGGCGCAGATTCAACCCTGGATCGACATCACCGCGCGGTACGCGAAATTTCCGAGCTTCCCAACGGCGGAAATCGTCTACGCGCCGGGGTCTGCCCCTCGAAATTGACACCCTCCCGATCAGCGACTAAGATCGGAAGGATGCTTACCGCCGAGAAAAACGCGCGCCTGACGCAGGTAGGGCCGGGTACGCCCGGAGGCCAGTTACTGCGGCGGTATTGGCATGCGCTCACACCCGCGTCCGATCTCACGAGCGACCATCCGAAGAAGCGCTTGACCGTGCTGTCGGAAGATCTCGTCGTCTATCGTGGTGAGGACGGCACGTACGCGTGCATGGCCGAGCGCTGCACGCATCGTGGCTGTTCGCTCTTCTATGGTTTTGTCGAAGGGGACGCGATCCGCTGCGCCTATCACGGCTGGAAATTCGCGCCGGACGGAGCGTGCCTCGAGCAGCCCTTCGAACCCGAGAGCAGCACGTACAAAGACCGCCTACGCCAGCGCGCATACCCGGTGCAGGAACTCGGCGGATTGCTCTTCGTCTACATGGGCCCGCTGCCGGCACCNNGTCCACACGTATTACTTGCACGGCCACACGATGCTGAGCAAAGGGCTCAAGAGCCCCGGCGCGGATTACTTTCATCGCCCGATCGCATCGTACGACTACGCGCTCTGCGATTGGGGCATCGAGAAACGCTGCTTCTACGATCTCGGCGACGGGAACCTCGAAGAAGAAGTGCGCCCACCGCTGATTTTTCCGAACATCTTGCGCATCCCGGTGGGCCTGAACGAAACGCAGCATTGGCGCACACCGGTGAACGACACGAGCACCCGCATCTTCGTCGCGTGGTTCACGCCCAACGAAACGGGTGAAGACGAAGCGCAGCCGTCAACGATCCCGGTGGAAGTGCTCAAGGACGACGTCTTACCCAACGGTGACTACGCCTTGAACAACTTCGATAGTCAGGACCGGATGGCATGGGAAACGCAGGGCGCGATCGTCGACCGCACGGCCGAACACCTCGGCGTTTCCGACACCGGCGTCGTGATGTTGCGCAAGCTGCTCGACGAACAGATCTCGGTCGTCGAAGCGGGCGGGGAGCCGATGGGCGTGCTGCGCGACCCGGAGAAAAACGCCATCATCACGTTCACCTCGCATACCGTCAACCGGTTGACCGCGCTTACGTAACCAGCGGGATCACACGTTCGCCGAAGAGCCGCATCGATGCCCGCGCCATATCGTAGGGCATGCTGGTGATTTGGTGGTGCAGGAGCAAGATGTCGTGGCCGCAGCGTTCGTGTTGCGCGCGGATTTGCCGGGCGACCGTTTCGGGCGTGCCGACGAATGCTAGCCCTTCGTCGATCCAGAAGTCGTACGACTTCGATGATTCGATGTAGATACGCGCGATCTCGAGCATCTCGGGCGTCTTCTCGTCATCGCGTAAGGCGAGCGCTCGAGCGACACCGGCCTGGCCCGTCAGTCCTTCGAGCATGAACGGTTCCGCTTGGGAACGTGCGAGCGCGTCCGTCTCGGCGACGTGTACGTGGCGCACGAGGAGCGTGCGCGGCGGCGCACCCGGGTGCCGGTGGCTTTTCCAGGCCGCGCGAAACGCCGCGAATTTTTCCGCGATCGTCCGATCGACGTCCATGTTTTGCGCGAAGTCGAAGTTGTTCTCGGCAGCGTAGGCGATCGATGCGGGGCTGTGCCCACCCATCCACACCGGGGGGCGTGGCTTTTGGTAGGGTAACGGTTGCGGCATCGCTCCGTCGAAGTGAAAGTGCGTTCCCTCATGGGTGAACGGCGAACCCGCCCAGGCCTTGAGCACGACCTCCATCACCTCGAGACCGATCGACCGCCGTTGGCCGTAATCCAGCCGCCAGGGATCGAACTCACGGGCCTGCGTGCCGTAACCAATCGCGAACTCGATGCGTCCGCGGGAGAGCTGGTCGATCATTGCGACGTCCTGAGCCAGGCGAACCGGGTGGTGCATCGGAAGTTGAAAGACCATCGCACCGATACGCATCGTCGTCGTCGCGCGCGCCAACGCCGTTAGGAACACCGACGGCGCCGAAATGACCGGGTAACGCGCGTTTTGATGCTCGATGAAGAAGTAGTACTTGTAACCCAGCCGCTCGGCAATGCCCGCATCTTCAATGTGCGCTTCATAGGCGGTCGCGAGATCGTCACGCTGATCCGGCGAAAATGTATCGAAAATGCCCAGCTCCATGCCGGCCGGTTTCCGGCTTGGGCGCGCAAACTGCTTGCGGTCCCATTGCCGTTTGTGTCGAAAACCTGCTTCTGCGAGCCGCATGGAAGCGGGCCGGTATCCGCGAAGCGCGCTTCATGACAGCCGTTCATCGTGTGCCGGTGACGTCGCGCGAAACGCTCGAACTGCACGGATTCAGAGTCGAACGCGTACGGATCGGCGGCGGCGTCTTCCCGGCCAACCCGGCACGCCGGCTGCGCATCATCGCGACGCTCGGGGCCGGTTGGGATCTGCGCCTTGCAGCCGGCGGACGCCGGCACTACGACCACGGCGAGCTCGTGCTGCTGCCCGCTTGGCTGCAACGCCAGTCGTCGTTCCACGAGAGCGGCGATAACTTGATGATCACGGTCGAGGCCGAACTCATCGAAAGGCTGGCCGCTGAAATCGGGTTGAGCGAACCCGATACGGCGCTGCCGTTTCAGAAACTCACCGATCCGACCGTTTATCGTCTGGTCGCGGCGCTGGCTGAAGAATTCGGATCGGCCGGGCATCGCGGCCGGATCTATACCGAGGCGTTGGGATATGCGCTGCTCGGTCACATCTTGCGCGGCCGTCTGAACGCGCCCGTCGCGCACGGGAGCGTCAAAGGCCTCTCACCGCAACGGCTGCAGCTCTGTCAGCAATACATCGAGCGCAACCTCGCCGAGCCGCTGCCGGTGGACGCGATCGCCGCGGTCAGCGGTTTGAGCACGTTTCACTTCACGCGCGTGTTCAAACGCGCAACCGGCAAGACGCCGCACCAGTACGTTCTCGAGCGGCGCATCGCTATCGCTCAGATGTCGGTTGCGAATACGACGCGGCCCTTGAACGAGATCTCAGCGGAACTCGGTTTTCGAAATGCCAGCCACTTCAGTGCCGTGTTCGTCGAATATACGGGCATGACGCCGTCGGAATACCGCCGCCGCGCGGCACCGCAGCAGCTTTAGCACAATAATAGCAAGATCGAAACAAGCGGGCCGGGCTTGGAGGGCCAACATCCGTGAGCGTGCAGACTGAAACGACAACGTATACCGCATCCGACGGGGTGGCCGTGACGACGTACCTCGCGCGCCCTGACGGAGCGCAGAAATTTCCCGCGCTCGTGCTCGGCTACGAGTTCTGGGGCATGCTCGAGGTGCCCGCCGGTGCGCCGCACATGCGCGACGTCGCGCAACGTTTCGCGGCGGCCGGCTACGTGGCCGCGATTCCCGACTACTACGCGGCGCGCGGTCAGCAACCGACGATGGAAGGCGGCACGATCGTGGGTTCGCCGTCGGACGAGCAGAGCACGAGCGATCTGTGCGACGCGGTGCACTGGCTGCAGCGCCAAACCTTCGTCGACCCCGATCGTGTCGGCGTGATCGGCTGGTGCGGCGGTGGACGGCAGGCCTTGTTCCTGGCCGCAAAGTGCGACGGCATCAAGGCCGCCGCCGCGTTCTACGGACGGCCGGTCAACCGGCCGACGATGCATGGGCCGTCTCCGATCGATCTGATCCCGCAAATGCCGTGCCCGATTTTCGGCGCGTACGGTGAAGCGGACAAAGGCATCGCCGTCGACACGGTCTACAAATTCCGGGATGCGCTCGAAGCGGCCGGAAAGGTGCATGAAATTCACGTTTACCCGAACGCCGAGCACGCGTTCATGAACGACCAGCGCCCGGAGGGCTACAACTCGGAGGCGGCGGCGGCGGCCTGGGCGAGCGTGCTCGACTTCTTCGGGCGCTATCTGCGTGCGCCGGCGCTGGCCTGACCGGGTGCGCGCCGCATTCGCCGCGTTACTCCTCGGCTGGTTAGCCGTCGCGGCGGCGAGCGTTCCCGCGTCCGGCGCCGGTACCTTCGTTATCCCCGTCGATCTCCCGCTCACCGGCTCCGCCGGCTTTTTCGGCCAGAGCGAAGCGCAGATTCTTCGCATCTACCAGAATCTCGCCAACGCACAGCACGGCATCCACGGTGTGCCGTTGGAGTTCCAGTTTCTCGACGACCAATCGAGCCCGCAAGTTGCCTTGCAACTCACCGGGAAGGCGCTGGCGAATAACCCGACCGTCATTCTCGGCGGGGGTACCGTCGCGGCGTGTCTCGCGATGGCTCCGCTCGTTGCGAACGGACCCGTGCAATACTGCCTCTCGCCGGCGATGCATCCGGCTGCCGGCAGTTTTTCGTTTGCCGGATATATCAGCACGGAATACATCGAGATGGCGTCGGTCCGGTACTTTCGCGACAAGGGCTGGCGGCGCGTAGGCGTCATCGCAACGACTGATGCCAGCGGCGAGCAGGGCGCGCACGATGTCATCCAGATCATCCAAAGCCATTTTGCGAACGACGAGAGCGTCGTCGACGTCGAACGCTTCAACCCGACCGACGTCAGCGTAGCGGCCCAAATTGCGCGCCTCAAAGCGAGCAATCCTCAAGTCATCATCGCGATGGCCGCCGGCGCACCGTTCGGAACGATTCTGCGGGGTCTGAGCGATGCCGGACTCGATCTTCCCGTGAACACGAGCTCGGCCAACACGACGCCGCAGCAGCTCGCGCAGTACGCGAGCTTTTTGCCGACGACGCTGCTCGCAAACGGGTCGATCTACAACCTGCGCGACGTTCTTCGTCCAGGCCCGCTCAAAGATGCCTGCAACGAGCTCAGCCGCGCGCTCCAGGGTTCGGGGATGGCCCCGGGAGCGACCGAACTGCTCGCCTGGGACGCGGCCAGACTGACGGTCGACGCGCTGCGCGCGCTCCCGGCCGGCGCGTCGCCCCAGCAGTTACGCGATTACATCGGGACGCTCCATGGCTATGCCGGCGTCAACGGCCTCTACGATTTCCGGTCGGGCGATCAGCACGGCCTGACGGACTCAGCGGTGGTTGTTGCCCGCTGGGATAAGCAGCGCAAAGAAATGGTCGCCGCGAGCCAGGCCGGAGGAGCACCGCTCAAATGAATCCATCAGCGCCATCCGAGGTCACGCCCGAACGGATCGCCGGAAGAATGGACCGGCTGCCATTCTTGCCGTTACATCTGCGCATTACGTCGCTGCTCGGCATCGGCACGCTCTTCGACGGCTTCGATTCGCTGAGCATCGCGGGCGCGCTGACGATGATCATCGCGACCTTCCACATCGACTTCAAGAGCGCCGGGGCCCTCGGAAGCGCGGCGTTCCTCGGGCAGATCGTGGGTGCGCTCGGCTTCGGCTGGCTCAGCGAACGGATCGGCCGCAAGTGGGCGTTCATCTCATCGCTGCTGATCTTCGGGGCGTGTTCGCTCTTTGCCGCGACCGCATCCAACGAACACGAACTGCTCTGGGCGCGCGCGATTCAGGGCGTGGGCCTCGGCGCGGAGGTGCCGATCGCCGCCGCGCTCTTCAACGAGTACGCGCGCAGCGCGGTGCGCGGCAAGTGGGTGATGCTCTATGAAACCATGTTCATCTACGGCCTCGTGCTGGCGCCGTTCGCCGGCCTGCTGCTCTATAGCAGCTTCGGCCCCGAGTTGGGCTGGCGCGTGCTGTTCGGCATCGGCGGCATCCCCGCGCTGGTCGCGATCGTCGCGATCTTTGCGTTGCCGGAATCGCCGCGCTGGCTCGCATCCAAAGGGCGGTTCGCCGAAGCCGATGCGATCGTCACGTCGATGGAAGAAGAGGCGCGGAGCCGCAATCTTCCGCTGGCCGCTCCGGTCGACGTGCCGCCCGTGGTCAAGGAATCCACGAGCTTCTTCGAGCTCTTCCGCGGCCGCTACGCGAAGCGCACCTTCGTCGTGTGGACGCAGTGGTTTTGCTCGTATTTCGTGAGCAACGGCTTCCAGATCTGGCAGCCGCTGTTGCTGATGAAGATCGGCGGGCTGCCGACGTCGGCGGCGCTCGCGCTCTCGGTGGCGAGCTCGATCCTCCAAGTGATCTTCGCCTACGCGACCGCGGGCTTCATCGATCGTGTCGGGCGCGTTCCGTGGTTTTCCTTTGGGTTCGGTTTGTCGGCGGTGTTTGCGCTGGGCGGCGCGCTGGCCGGCGGCGTCTTTCACGTGCACGGCTGGCAAGTGCTGGTGATCTTCGGATTCGGTATGACCTCGACCATGAGCGTCAACAATCTTGGCGTCTATCTGTTCACTCCCGAGCAGTATCCGACGCGGATGCGCGCGTGGGGTACCGCGGCGGGCAGCAGCCTCAACCGCCTGGCGAGCTTCATCGCGCCGCTCGCGATCGGTGCGCTGCTCACAACGGGCTCCGAAGCACTCACCGCGATCTTCGTGATGTTCGCTTTGGTCGCGCTCTTCGGCGCGATCGTCATGGCGACGATGGGTGAAGAAACGAAGCTCCGAACGCTGGAAGAGCTTTCCCCTTAGCCCGCATTCACCTGATGAATTTGTAAAATCGCGTCCGACCGCCGATTACCCGCCACTGCTACAGATCAGGCCGCCGACGACCTCCTGAGACGACGGGGACCATCGACTTCAGATCGAATACGCCTGCCATATGGGGAACGCCGGCCAAGTCATTTTCGATTCGGTCAATACCGGCATCCTCGTCATCGCGGTCGACAACGACGCGTTCATCGACGCGAACCCGCGCCTGTGCGAAATGTTCGACTATACGCGCCTGGAGATGCTCGCGCTTGACATCGAGCACCTGTCGGCCGACGTTGCTCCCGCGACGGTCGCGTATCGCGCGGCGCTGCGCGCCCGCGCGACGTCGGGTGAAGCCTTCATGTTCGAATGGGCTTGCCGGGCCAAGAACGGCCGCCTCTTCTGGTGCGACGTCGCCGTGCGTGGGGCCGTTTTTGACGGGCGCGACGTGTTTTTGCTGTCGGCGCAGGACATCACCACGCGCCGAACCGCCCAGGACGGCCTGGCATACCGGGATCGCGTCCTCCATGCCATCACGGCGAGTGCCGCCATGCTCGTGACCGCTCCGTCGCTCCCCGACTCGATGCCGCACGCGCTGAAGGCGGTCGGCGAGGCATTGGACATCGATCGGCTCAGCGTCATAGAGGGATCGGCTCCGGCCGTTTCCCTCAGCGTCCCCACCTTTTTCACCTGGCAAAAGTCGGCCGATCTCCTGCCCCTTTCCTTCGCGGCCGTTTTGGGCCGTCGGAATTCGGTGGAGATTGCCACGTGGCTCGCACCGCTGTTGGAGCGCAAGCCGGTGAGCGCGCTCGCCGACACGTCCCTTGGATTGGTCGCGCAAATAATGCGCGACACGCATACGTTGTCGATCCTCTTGCTGCCGATTGAGGCCAGCGAAAACTATTGGGGCTTTCTTGAGGTCAACGATTGCCGCACCGCCCGCCACT
>PLTN01000156.1 GCA_003164495.1 Vulcanimicrobiota bacterium | reverse complement strand
GCCGAGTTGCTGGTGGACAAGGCGCATATGCTGCCCTTGACCGCGCCCGAAATGACGGTGCTCATCGGAGGCCTGCGGACCTTGAACGCGAACGTGGGCGGGTCACCGCATGGTGTCTTCACCCGGCGTCCCGGGACCTTGAGTAACGACTATTTCGTGAACCTGCTGGACATGGGGACGATGTGGCGGAAGTCCGCCACCATGGATGGGGTATTGGAGGGGCGCGACCGGGCCACAGAAAAGATCAAGTGGACGGGTACCGTGGTGGATCTGGTCTTCGGGTCGAACTCGCAACTCCGGGCCCTGGCGGAAGTGCACGCCTGCGGCGATGCGGAGGCCGCGTTCGTGCGCGACTTCGTGGCGGCTTGGGACAAGGTGATGAACCTCGACCGGTTCGACCTCGTCTAGCCGCGCGGAACCAGCGCGAAGTCGAACTTCATCGTTGCAAACGGCAGCGGCATCGAGAAACGCTCGGCGTCCGCTGCCGTTGCCTTCGCATACGGCGCGATCAACCGCTTGCGCACACCGAAACCGGCATCGCTGCCGATCAGCGGGTCGCCGCTCGGAAAGATCGACGTGATGACGGTGTCGTAGCCCGGTGCCTCGACCATCATGTGGATGTGCGCCGGACGGCCCGCCTTGCGGCCCATCGCCCGCAGCATTTCCCCGCCGGTGCCGTCGGTCGGAACATCGTAGTGATGCGCTCGAACGGTAATGCACGCATAGCGCCCCTGCGCGTCGGTCGTGAACCTGGCGCGCAAGTTGAGCTCGAACGGCCCCGGCATCTGCGCGTCGTACTTGCCGTCCTCGTCGGTCTGCCACACGTCGACGTCGGCGCCGGCGACCGATTTGCCGTCCAGTGACGTGACCTCGCCATAGAGCACGACGCGCTCGCCGGGAACACCGCCGGTGATGTCGGCCAAGTACGGCTTCCGCGGCGCGTTCGGATTGAAGAATGGCCCGAGCACCGAATTCGGCGTAGCATTTTCGGGGCGCTGCCGGTTGATGATGTCGATGAGCATTTCGGTACCGAGCAGCGCATCGATGAGACCAAACTCATCGCGCAGATCGGTGCTCATCTGGCCGGTGCGCTTCAAAAAGTCGAGTCCCGTGCGCCATTCCTGCGGCGTCGGCCGCGCTTCCCGCACGAACGCGATCAAATGGCGCAAGAGCGATTCGAAGAGGGCCCGGTTGCGCGGGCTCGGCGTATCTTTGACCGTCGCCAAGATGAGGTCGAGGGCCGTGTTTTCATTGAAGTCGACGATGTCGTCGCTCTTCAACGCGTGAACGCTGCTCATAGGGGCTTACCTCCCGTTCCGCTCGCCGCGGTGACCGCTCCCGCGGCCGGCGACCACTTCACGACCACGACCGAATCGGTGCCGAGTCCGTGCTGATCGCCCGACCGAAAGTCGTACGATCCGTTCACGCCGCCGAAATCGTGCAGGTTTGCGATATAGTCGCGAATTTGTGTGGACGTCGCATCGGGGCCGACCTGCTTGAACGCCGAAACGACGATGTTCATTGGATCCCAGGCGTAGGCACTCGTCGTCGTCGGGACGACCCCGGCGGACTTGAAAGCCGCGACGAAGGTCGCGTACGCATTGCGCTGACCCGCGGTGCCCATCGGCACGCCCACTTGGAACGGGAAGCCGTCGAAGTAGAGATCTTTGGGAAGAAATGCCGAGTACTGGGTGAGCTGCTCTTTGTTGAGATTCGCCGATGACGTAAAGACCGGAAGATCCACGCCCGCGTCTTTTAGCGCACGCAACGCGGTGGCGAATGCCGGCCCCGTCGCGAAAATAAAGATGCACTGCGGTTTGAGTTGCAGTATTTTGGAGACCTCGGCGTTCAGCGTAATTGCCGAAGGCGCGAACTTTTCTTCGTCGATGATCTGCAACGAATGATAGGCCGGCATCGCATCATACAGCCCATGCGATCCGGCTTGTCCGGACGCGTCCGTCGCCGTCAGCACGCCGATGCGGTCGTAGTTCTTGTCGTTCAAGAAGCGCGCTTCCGCAAGCAGCGTCGCGTCAAGCGAACGCGAACTGGAAAAAACAAAGGTGCCCTTCTGCGGCTGGAGCCCGGGCGAGAGACAGTATTCGACGGGACCGCTAGATCTCACGACCGGGTCGGTCGCGGCACACGTTCCGGTAACGGCCGGGCCCACGATGACCGGCGCGTGCTTGTCGATGATGCCGTTGGCAAGCTGCAAGGCCACCTGCGGCGAGCTTTGATCATCCCAGATCTGGAAGTGCACTTGGCGGCCACGAATACCACCCGATTTGTTGATCGCGTTCTCGTAGACCGCAACCGCCGCTTTTTCGTCCACCCCCACGAACGCTGCCGGGCCGGTAAGTGACAAGATCACGTTGATCGTGAGAGCCTCATCTCCGATCGCAACGGCCGGCGCCATGCCCGCCAGCAGCACCAAAGCAAGACATAGTTGTAGCAGCTTCATCATATGAACCTTATTTCTTCAGCAGCGAGAAGCGGGATCACACCGCCGGAACGGGAGACAAATCTTCCGGGTACGTCCAGCGCTTCACCGGTTTGCCTTGCGCAAACGCATCGATTTCACGCGCGTAGATTCGTCGGAGCAAGATCGCCGCGCGGTCGGAACGTCCGAGTTGATCGGGCTCGCGTTCGGTAATTCCCGGTTGGGTTTCCATGACGACGCTGTCTTGGATGCCGACGAGATCCGGCCGGTCCGGTACCTCGTCGATATGCAACTCGCCGCGAATGACCGCTTGCACGACGTCGTCGATCGGCGGAAGCGTTTGCAAGGCGAGCCGCTGCTGCCGTTTCTTCTCCATGAAACGGTCCCGCTCTTCACCGAAGATTTCGAAGAGGTTGACGATGAACGCGCGATGCGACTGGTCGTCGATCGGAATGCGGAACGCGAGGTGATCGACGAGGTGATCGAGGCCCTCTTCGGCGATCATGATGAACGCGGCCAACGGCATGACGACGTAATGCCGGCCGTTCTTGCCGTCCTTGTACTTCGTGTTGAAGGCGATGCCGAAGTCCGTCTCCCATGGCTCGATTTCCGGTATCTCCCGATTGACTCCGACCGTGGAGAAGGCCGAGCGTTCGTGCACGAAGTTTGCGTGCACGTGGTCGGCCCCGTTTTCCATCGAATTGAAGTAATTGGTGCGCCGCACGTAGCTCCACGTCACGACCTCACCGGGGCGCTCGAGGCGCTTGAACTGCGGAAACGGCGGCGGCTCTCCCTGGCCGAGAAACGCGAACACGAGCCCGAGGTACTCGCGCGTCGGGAACGCGGCGGCGCGCACCTTATCTTTAAAAGCCTCGTCTTCGGCGGGCTGGTCGACGCACGCGCCGTGTTGGTCGAATTTCCAGCCATGGTAAAAGCACCGGACGGATTCCCCTTCGACGCGGCCCACCGCCAACGCGACGTGGCGATGCGGACAGAGGTGCGCGATGAGATGCGGCTCACCCGATTCCCCGCGATAAAGCGTGAAGTTCTCGCTCATGATCGTGATCGTCTTCGCGCGGGCCGGCTTGACGTCGGTGATCTGCGCGACCGGGATCCAGAATTGGCGCAGGTAACGCCCTGCCGGCGTGTTCGGACCCGTTCGATCGTATGCGAGTTCCTCGGGTACATCGACCGCGGCGAACGCTCGCTCACCTTCTAAATGCATCGTTTCCTGATCCTCCGGAGCCCCTCAAGGCACACAGACCGTAACAACGGAAAAGGGCTGGCGCAACGCTACCCGTCCACTATCCGGAACGCAGCGAACGAGGTGCCCATGACCCTACAATCCGGCCGCGAGCAGATCGCCGGCTTGAGAGCCGACTGGCGGGCCGGAAAGGCCGCGTTCGGGGCATGGTGCTCTATCCCGTCCGCGGCGGCGATCGAAGTCTTGTGCGTTGCGGGAATCCGCTACGCGTGCCTGGACCAACAACACGGGTTCTTCGATGACCTGACCCTGGTCGACGGAATTCGGGCGATCGAACGCTGCGGCGCGCTTCCTTTGACCCGCGTGGCAACGAACGTCCCCTGGATGATCGGGAAGGCCCTCGACGCCGGAGCGCTTGGGGTCATCGTGCCGATGGTCGAGGACGGCGCCGATGCAGCGGCAGCCGTGGCCGCCTGCCGTTATCCGCCGCGCGGCACCCGGTCGTACGGTCCGACGAGAGCCCAGCTCTTTGACAAGCCGGAGACGGCGCGCGGCTTCGAAGACGTGCTGTGCTTCGTGATGGTCGAGACCGAGCGCGGAGTGGCCAACGTCGATGAAATCGCTCGAACGCCCGGCGTCGACGGGATCTACATCGGGCCGAGCGACCTCACCCTGGCGTTCGGACACGCGACCCTTGCCGGCCCCGAGTCACCGCTGCTTCGCGAACCGATCGAGGAGATTGCGGCGGCTTGCCGGCGTCACGGAATCATCGCCGGCATCCATTGCGTTGACGGTGCATCGGCCGGACGTTTCGCCGAACGCGGGTTTGCGCTCATCACGTGCTTCAAAGATACGACCCTGATCGCGAACGCTGCGCTGCGGGAGGTTGCGAGCATCTGATGCCGTCCACGAGCAAGCCTCTCACCACCGTCCACAATGCGCTCGCACTCCTCGATGCGTTTTCGATCGAACGGCCCGAATGGGGCGTGCGCGAACTCGCGCGCGCGTATTCGCTGCCGCAGGCGACGACGAGCCGGTTGGTCGGCGCACTCTGCAACGAAGGGTTTCTCGCGCAGACGCCGTCAAAACGCTACCGCTTGAACCTCTTGCTGCGCGAAATCGGCTTCTCGGCAACGCGCGGTTCCGAACTCTACGACGTGGCGTTGCCGGAGGCCGTTCGCGTCCGGCGGGAGTCCGGGCTCGCGACGACGCTCTCGGTTCTCGATGGCCTCGACATTGTTTTCCTCGAACGCTTGGGCGTATGTGAGGGCGAACAGGATCGCTCCCCGCGTAAGCGCTGGCCGGCGTACGCGACGAGCGGCGGAAAAGCCATGTTGGCGTTCGCTTCGGGTGCCTTCGTCGACGACGTACTGCGCCGGGCGAAAGAACCTTGCACTCCGTACACGCTAACGCAACGTGCAGCCCTGACGAGCGCACTCGAACGCATTCGCCGCGACGGCTATGCCGATGAGATCGAGGAATCGCAAATCGGCTGGCGCGGTCTCGGCGTGCCGATCTTCAGCGCATCCGGCACCTGCGCGGGCGCTCTGAGCGTTGAGATGCAGCTGCCGTTCTGGAATCCTGCGACGTTGGCGAAGACGGTCGCCCTGCTGCGCGACGCGGCTCACACGATCGGAGCCGAGCTGCCATGAATCACCCAGCCGGCGAGACCTCGTTGACCGTGCAGAAAGCGCTGCGCGTCATTCGCGAATTCTCCGTCGACGGTCCCGTTCTCGCCGTGAGCGACATCGCGCGACGCCTGGATATTCCGCGCAGCACAGCCTCGCGGCTGATCGCCGCGCTGTGCAGCGACGGCTATTTGCGCAAAACGCCGGCAGGCACGTATACCCTCGGGCTCAAGTTCATCGATTACGCGAGCGTCGCCATGGGGACCAACGCCATTCGCGGGCTGGCGCGATCCGAAATGCTCGACCTTCGTCAAACGCTGGGATTGAGCACGCATTTATCCGTCTTCGACCGGCGCCACGGATCGATCGTTCACGTTGAACGCTTGCGCGCCGGCGAGCTCGAGCAATTTTTACTGAACCCCGGCGAGCGCGTTCCGTTACACGCGACGAGCAGCGGCAAAGCGCACTTGGCTTTTTGCGATGACGGCGCGATCGAGCGCTTCACCGCCCAGACACTCGAACGATTTACTGCCGCAACGTTTGTGAATCAACACCGGCTCAAAGACGAACTCTCGGCGGTGCGGCAAAATGGCTACGCGCTCGGCTGCGATGAGTTCATAACGGGCGTTTCGTCAGTCGCGGCACCGATCTTCGGCACGGACGGAAACGTGGTCGCGGCGCTTTCCGTGACCGGGCTGTCGTATCAGCTGAACGAGCGATTCCGGCGACGCGCGATCGAGCGCCTCGGCAAGACCGTGAACCGAATCAGCGCACAACTCCGGGCAGCCCCCGGTCAAGCTTTGATCGCGCCGACGCCGCCTTCAAAAATCGACCGAAGCGTGCGCGCGCGGACGCTCCACGTGCCGCCGGCGCGCACATACTCCGTGGTGGCGTCGGCAATCATGATTGCGGGCTTGGATTCGAGCACCGGCACGCCGTCGTCGGCAAATAGCGACATGATGGATTCAAAGCGCGCGTGATCTTCGCTGACGACGGTGAGGCGCGGATTCGCGATCACGTGGCGGGCCGTCCGGTTGCCGCGCTCTTCGCGGCGGCGGTAAAATCCGGCAATGGCGTCGCGTCCGCGCAGCACGTTGCCGTCGATGGTAAACGTTCCGTCGGACTCGTAGAAGTTGTGCGCCGATCGGCCGCAGTTGTGGTCGACCTCGTACCAGTATTCCGCTTCCAGCGCATGCAGTTCGACCAGCAACAAAAGATCCGTCATCTCCGGCGAATTACCGCATGCCTGCACTACGCCCTGTTGGAGAATCCCGCATGAACCGCAGTTTTTACACGCTCGATGATTACGTACAAACGGAAATTCGGCCGGGCTTATCGGGAGCGGTGATCGCGGGTGAGCGGTCGACGGCGGTGCGATGGGAGTTTCCGCCCGATATGGAGCGTACGGGGATACACCACCACGACGAGCACGAACAGTTCGGTATCGTCGTCGGCGGGCGAATCGAGCTGGAAATCGGCGGTGTTACCTCGCGGCTCGGCCCGGGCGAGATGTATTACGTGCCGAAGGGCGTTCCGCACGGCGGCACGATCGTCATCGGCGACGATCCCGCCGTCGTCATCGACTTCTTTTCGCCGCCGCGCGAGGAATACGTACGCGCGGCGAAGGGCGGCCCGGCATTCGACCCGGTCGCTCGGACATAGGTCGAAAGGGTTGCGGCCGTCTATCGTCTAGGAGCTTTCATGAGGAAATTTCGCTCCGCCGCGGTCGTGCTGGCACTCGGGTTGATCGTGGCCCTCGGCCCGGCCCCGGCCGTACCGGCAACGCCGTACAACATCGACGTCATCATATCGCTCACGGGCAGCTATGCGTTCGTCGGCAATCAGCAAGCCGATAATTTCAAGGTGTTCGAGGATTACGCCAACCGTACCGGCGGCATTCGCGGAACGCCGATCCACTTCGTGATCCACGACGATCAATCGTCGCCGGCAAACGCCGTCCAGCTGAGCACGCAACTGCTCGCGAATCATCCGGCAGTGGTCTTCGGATCGGACGGCGGGTCGCTGTGCGGCGCGATGATGCCGCTCTTCAAAAACGGTCCGGTGAACTACTGTCTCGTACCGTCGATCTACCCGCCAAAGGATGGCTTCGTCTTCTCCGCGCAGATCGCGCTCAACCCGTTCGTCAACGGGATGATTCGCTACTTGCGCTTGCGCGGCTGGAAGAAGATCGCGATCATCACCAGCACCGACGGGTCGGGGCTCGTCGACGACACCGCCACCAAAGACTCGTTGGGCCTGCTCGAGAACAGCGGCATGCAAGTCTTGCAATGGGAGCACTTCAACCCGACCGACGTGAACGTCAACGCACAAGCGGTTCGCATCAAGAACTCGGACGCGCAAGCGGTCATCGTCTGGGTTTCGGGAACGCCGTTCGGGACCGTGCTGCGCAACTTCAACGACGTCGGGCTGAATTTGCCGGTCGAGACGTCGAACGCCAACAGTCAAGTGGCGCAACTGATGGGGTATGCGAAGTTTCTGCCGAGCGAAATGGTGATGCCGGGGCCGGCGTACCTGACGCCGCCGGCGGTGCAGACCCCGGCGCTGCGCAAGGCGACGGTCGACTTTTTCGCCGCATACGCAGCCGATGGGAAGACGCCACAGCCCGGCTCCGCGCCGTCGGTGTGGGACCCTGCCAACATCGTGCTGAGCGGTTTGCGAAAACTCGGGACGGACGCAACCGCCGATCAACTGCGCCAGTACATCCTATCGGTACACAATTTCACGGGGGTCGAAGGCACCTACGATTTCCGCAGCGGTGACCAGCACGGGCTTACCGACGATGCGGTCGTGCTCACCAGCTTCAATCCGCAAAGGCAGAGCTTCTCCGCGGTCAGCGGTCCCGGCGGCATACCGATGCACACCGGCGCACGCTGATGGCCGTTACGATGAAAACGCCGGGTGACTTGGGAAACTCGGTCGACCGCTACCTGCGCGAGATCGAAGCGAACCTCATTGCTTGGCGCCGTGATTTCCATCAGCATCCGGAGCTCGGCAACCGCGAGACGCGCACGTCGGGAATCGTCGCGGCGCATTTGGAACGCTTGGGGCTCAAGGTGACGACCGGTGTCGCGCATACCGGTGTGGTCGCGGTATTGGAGGGCGCGTGCCCGGGTCCCATCATCGGCTTACGCGCCGACATGGATGCGCTCCCGATCGTCGAGCAAGTCGACGTCCCCTATCGTTCCGAGGAGCGAACGACGTACAACGGCGAGTCGGTCGGTGTGATGCACGCCTGCGGACACGACGGTCACACCGCCGTGTTGATGGCCGTCGCCGAAGCGCTCGCGAAGCACCATACCGACTTCCCGGGTACGGTGAAGTTCATCTTTCAGCCGGCGGAAGAGGGCGCACCCGACGGTGAAGAGGGCGGCGCGGCGCTGATGATCCGCGAGGGCGTTCTCGACGACCCGAAGCCGGACATGATGATGGGATTGCATTTCGTCTCACCGATTCCGAGCGATCAGATCCTCTACTACAAAGGCGCGATGCTGGCGAGTGCCGACATCATCTCGATCAAACTCAAAGGCCGCCAGGGGCATGGTGCCCGGCCGTGGACGGGGATCGATCCGATCGTCTCGGCCGCCCAAGTCGTGCTCGGTCTGCAGACGATCGTCAGCCGCCAGGTCGACGTGACGCGCGAGCCGTCGGTGTTGTCGATTACGATCAACCGGGGCGGCATCCGGCACAACATCATCCCCGAGACCGCGGAGCTGGGCGGTACGCTGCGCACGTTCGATGAAGAAATGCGCAAGGACATCCACATCCGCATCAAACGCACCGCCGAGATGATCGCCGCGAGTTCGGGCGTCGAGGCGAATGTGGAGGTCAAGGCCCAATATCCGGTGACGTTTTCGCTGGCCGCACTGGCCGAGCGCATCGTTCCCGCGCTGGAGCGCGCCGCGGGCCCCGCAAACGTGCGTCAGGGCAAGAAGATGATGGCCGCCGACGACTTCGCGTTCTTCGGTCACCACGTTCCGACGACGTACTTCGTCGTCGGCTGCGCGAATCCGGAGCAAGCTGCGGCGGGCGTCCCGAACCATTCGCCGCGCTTTCACCTCGATGAAAGCTGTTTGCTCTTAGGGGCGCGCGCGCTCGCAGGCGCCGCGTTGGACATACTCCACGGCGCCTGACACGCTCACGCGCCGGATGCGACGGCTTTGAGCTGATCGAATCCCTCGTGAACGATCGCGACGAGTTCGCGCTCTTCCGCATCCTCGACCCAGCGAACGAACCCCAGGTAGAACACGCCGATCCCCATGTCGGCGGCCGCCGTCCGTGCATCAGGGTCGCCACGGCTTCGACGGCGATGCGAACCGCTTCGATGGCGGGAACTGCCGGCGGTACCGCGTCGAGTGCCCGCAGTAGCTCGTCCTACAATACAGCCGAGCCGCCGAAGAGCACCTCGCGCTTGTCCGCGTAGTGCCGGAAGAACGTCCGCTCGGTGAGTCCGGCGCGTTCCGCAATGTCCGCGACGGTCGCCTGCTCGTACCCGCGTTCAGCGGCGCTCGTTCGGGAAGAGGAACGCGGCCGGATCGATGGCCGTAAACCCGACCGCCGTCGAGCCGGCAATCGAACTGATGGCATCGACGAGCGTTTGCGTCGGTCCGATCAGGCCCCGGTTATAGGGCGGATTGTCTTCCTGGCGCGCGAGATTGCGATAAGCGACAACGACGGCCGGATCGGTAAAACCGATCTTTGCGGCGATCCCGGGCCATAACGCATCGTCGGTCTTGAGCTTGGCGTAGGCCTCATCGATCATCGCCGAAAGCCGCCGGAGTGCGCCCGGATGCGCCGTGTTCCATTTCTCGGAAAGGTTCCAATTCGAGTTGAACGCATTCGGATTGAAACCGGCCCTGCGCATCAGACCCGGCACGTCGATCACCATGCGTTGCTCGCCGGCCTTGATCGGTCCGAGGGTCAAACTCGAAAATTGCAGCATCGCATCGACTTCACCCTTGGCCATCAACTGGTTGAGAAGCGGTGGCGAACCTTGAACGAGCGTTGCGTCGGTCTCGATGTCGAAGCCGAAGGCTTTCTTCCCGGCCGCTCGCAGGATGAGCCAATCGAGAAACGTCGTACCGAATTCACCCATCCGTTTACCCTTGAGGTCGGCGAACGAACGAATCGGCGAATCCGGCTTCACGACGATGTAGTTGTTGTAGCCCTGAAAACCGTGGAAGGCTTGGAGCGCGACGCCGGCCTTACGTTGGCGCAACAGATCCACGAAGGTACCGGGCGAAACGTCGATCGCATCGCCACGAAACATCACGTATTGCTGACCCGGCGCGGTCAGGTCGACTTCTTGCACGGTAAAGCCGTATTTGCGGTCGAGGTTGTAGGCCTTGATCGCGTCGAGGACCTCGGTCTGCCCGCCCGAAGCGTTGACACCGAAACGAACGGCAATCGGCTCCTGAGCCGATGCCTGGCCGGCGAGCATGACGAACATTCCGAGCACGAGGACGAGATTTCGCAAAAGCATCGCCGCTAATTCCGCGGTTCCAGCGCGGCGGCCTCGGTGCCCGCGATCTGCCCACCGATAAAACATTCCGTCAAGTTTCCCCCGGCGAGGTACAAGTGTCCAAAGATACTGCCGAGTTCGCCGGCAACATAGAGCCGTTCGATCGGTTCGCCAAATGCATTGAGCACGCGCTGCCGGGAATCGTGCATCGGACCACCCTGGGTGTTTGAAACGACCGGCCAAATCGCGCCCGCGTAGTAGGGTGGCGTATCGAGCGGCATCATCGAGCCCGGCGGCCGGCCTTGATCGGTATCGCCGCCGCGCGCGCAGAGCATGTTCCAGCGCGTAAACGTTCCTTGCAGTTCGACGGGGTCGCAGCCGATCTCGCGCGCCAGTCCGGCTACCGTGTCTGCTTTTTTGAGAATACCCCGATCGACTTCGCGCAGGTTGTCGTGACTCCAATCGTAGGCAAGCTCCGCCTTGTTGAACGTCGGCGCGCCGACGGGATAGAGCTTGCGTCCATTTTCGTCAAACACCAGAAACGACGGGATACGTGAAAACCGTTGCCGCTGCGAGTCGTAGAATTCCATCGGACGGTGCGTCGTATCTTGCGTGTACGGCGTACACTCGTTCATGTACCGCTTGCCGTCCTGATCGACGATGATCCACGACATCTTTACGTTGAACTCGTCTTCCTCCCCGGGCACCCAGTCCGGCAAGCGCTTTGCGCGGATCCCAATGCTATCCGCAAACCGCGGATCGGGATGCTTGAATCCGTAGGATCCGTGGAAATGCCACATGTGCCACAACTGCGCACCGAGGTCTTGCGCCATACGGATACCATCACCGGTGTTGGACGTCGTGGCCGCGGAGAGGACCGGCGTCTTTTCCCAGTACTGCCGCTTCATGTCGGCATCAGCTTCGAAGCCGCCGCACGCCAAGACGATACCGCGCTTCGCCTCGACACGCACTTCGCTGCCATCGGGGCCCGTGAAGCTCACGCCCTGCACGGCGCGCTGCGAGTCGGCAATCAACCGCCGCGCCGGCAAAGAGCAACGCACCGTGATATCGCGCCGGGCGATATTCTCTTGAAGCATCTTGAAGACGCGCCAGCCGTTTGCATTTCCGCTACCCATGAGATGCGGATAAAGCGCCGTGGCGGAGTCATGGCCGGGCACCTTGACGATATTCGTGTCGTAAAATGTGGCGGCACCCGGAAACGGGTAGTTCCCTCCGTTCTCGCGGATCCCGATCTCGGCATCGCAGATCGCCGCGAGCTTGCGCACCTCGGACTCGACCTTCGCCATGCCGGTCGCCAGCGTCAGCAGCACGTCGTCGGACGTGCGGCCGCCGTTTGTCGCCTTTAAGTAGGCGAAGGCCTCGTCCGCACTATGTGCGGAACGGATCGCACCATAGGAGCAGATCGAGATGCCACCGCCGGCGGCCTCTTTCTCGGCCAGCAAGACGCGTGCACCGGCGTCGGACGCATTGATCGCCGCCACCGCACCGGCGAAGCCGTAGCCGATGACGACAACGTCATAGCTCTCGTCAAAGCTCGACAAAGGTCGCGGTTACCCGCGGCGACCGGGAAAGAGAAATGCTGCAGGATCGAGCGTCGTGACACCGACAGCGTCTTCACCCGCGATGGCGACGATCGCATCGAGCAGCTTTTGCGTCGGCGCGAGCAGCGAGGGGTCGTACGGAGGATTATCGATTTTCCGGTCCAGGTCGCGATAGGCCGCAACGAGCGCGGGATCGGTGATGTGGATTTTCTCGGCGAGCGCCGGCCAAACGCTGTCGTCGCTCTTCAGCTTGGCATACGCGTCGGTCAACATCGCTTTGACCTTGTCGATCGCACCGGGATGCGCGCCGGTCCACTTATCGGTTACGTGCCATTGAACGTAGAAGCTGCGGGGATCGAAACCCGCCGCTCGCATCAAATCGGACATCTCGCTCACCACGCGCTGCTGGCCCTGCGCGATCGGGCCGAGCGTAAGGCTGCTGAACTGTAGCGTGGCATCGACGTCGCCTTTGGCCAAGAACTGATTCAGTAGCGGAGGCGCGCCCCCGACGAGTTCGGCGTCCGTTGCCAGATCGAGATTGTACGCTTTTTTCCCCGCGGCGCGAATGATCAGCCAATCGAGGAACGTGGTGCCGAACTGCCCGACCTTCTTGCCCTTCAAGTCTTTGAAGGTCTTGATCGGCGAATCGGGCCTCGTCACGATGAGGTTGGAGTACCCCTGGAAGCCGTGAAAGGCACGCAGTCCGACCCCCGCTTTGCGTTGACGCAACAGGTCGACGAAATTGCCCGCCGCAACATCGATGGCATCGGCGCGAAACATCGGATACTGCTGTCCCGGCGCCGTGAAATCGATCACCTCGAGCGCGAGACCATACTTCTTGTCGAAGCCGAACTGCTGAATGACGTTCGAGACTTCATCCTGACCGCCCGAGCCGATGAGCGCAAAGCGTACCGGGATGAGCGTCTGCCCCGAAACGTAAGCAGGCCACGCAAGCGCCGTCGCCGCGGTAGCGCCTGCTGCCGCCAGCATGGCCGATCGTTTCATGAGATTTCCTCCGTCCATTCGATGATATCGGGGCTCGTCGGTTGATAGCTCAGCACTTGGAGTTCGAAGCCCTCATCGTCCTTCATGAGAATAGAACTCGCCTCGGCTTCCGCAAGCTCGATCGGGCCGCGCAGCTTCTCCCATCCCTGATCCACGAGCGCGGCAAGGGAAGCGTCGATGTCGCCGCTGCGAAATGCGATATGCAGAAAGCGCGGCTCGTGCGCCTCGGGGTTCTCGATGAGCTCCAGCTTCATCCCCGTCGCGTCTCCAACCATCGCGAGCCGTGCGCCGGTGCGTTTGTTCTCGCCGCGCCGCAAGAGGCGCATCCCGCCGGTTCGGCACAAGCGCTCGATCCGCAAGTCGAGGTTCGCAACTTCGATTGCAACGTGATCCATCCGTCCCAGGGTCATGTTCGCCTCGATGCGGAGCGTAATCGTCCGCGGTTCAAGAGATCGTAGGGGTCCGCTTCCGACTTGAGCGCAACGATCGGCGCGACATCGGGAAAGAGTCCGTTATCTTCGATCACGTTGGTATGCGAATTCTGATATTGCAGCCCGATCTCATCACAAAAGCCCAGAACCTCTTCAACTTTACCGGGCGTTGCGCCGTCGCGCAGCGACACGACGGCCGCCGGTAGAGTTGCATCCGGCCGATATCCGAGCGCCTTCAACATCCAGGGCGAGCGCACGTATTTCATCTCGACGAGCAGCTCGTCGCCGTACCGTTTCTTTAGCGCCCGTACGCCGGCATCCGGATCATCGGGATCGAAATAGACGTGCAGGAAGGCCGCTTCCGGAAGCAAGCGCTTCACCCACAGCATGCGGTGACCGTACACCATCGCCGCGATCGACGGCTTACCGCCGCCGTCGATATCCCAATCTTGCCACTCGACGAGGGAGCCGCCGTGATGTTTCGCCGCCTGGCGAAAATCGGACACCTGTTCGCGGTCGATCAGCAAGAGCACACCGGCACCCGGCTGCAGAATCGGCGCGAGCGAACTCAAGCCCGGCATCAGCTCGGCCTCTTGTGCCGCACACGCTCGGTGACGAAATTTCTTATCGCGCGAAACCTCGGTGACGAACGCCGAGGCGTGATCGAAGTCCGGGAAAAAGGCGACGGCTTCGAGCCAGTCGTGTTTCGGAACGGTCCGCAGGGCGACTTCGGTCATCAGGCCGATCGCACCGAACGTGTGGAGCAGCGGAATGACTGCATCGCCCTGCAACTCCATGACGCGCGGCTGCTCTTCGATCGTCACGATGCGCGCCGATACGACGTTTCCGTCCCAAACCGACCCGTAGACCCCGCTGCCCAAGCCGACGTGACCGCCGGCGATCCAGCCGCCGACCGTTGCCTGTGCGTAGGTCGTCGTCATCACCGGCAACTCGCGGTCCTGTGCGTGCGCGGCTTTCTCGATGTTGCCCTGGAGCGTGCCCGCCGGCGCATTTGCCGAATCGCCCGCAAGGGCCGGGGGGCCCGCGATGCTGCGCAGGTCGACGATGACGCCGCCTTCCGCCGGCGTGAGCAGTCCGAAATTCGACGTGCCGGCGCCACGCGGCGTCAACGGAAGGCGATGCCGCGCCGCGATCGCTGCCAAACTGATGACGTCGGCTTCCGTTGCCGGCGTGACCACGGCTTGCACGCCTAAAACAGAACCGTCCGATTCATTCCGCCGCTCGAGGGCCTGCGCGAGCACCGGCGATAACCACGAATTGTCACGCAAGAAGCGCACGATCTCGGGCGCCGAGGTGCGAACCGCTGCGGCGCCGAGTGCGTCCCGCAGTTCACGCACGGAGTCGGTTTCGGTCACCCTTTCATCGCCCGGTCGGCGTCGGCGAGTGCGGCCGAAATCTCTTCACGCGCGGCCGGGCCGAGCGCGCTCTGCGGACGGATCGGGTCGCCGACCGCATAGCCTCGAATCTGCAACGCCGCCTTGATACACGCCGCAAGCGGGTATTTGCGGAAGCATTCGTTGATGCTCCAGAGCGGCCGCTGCAATGCGAGCGCGCCTTGCACGTCGCCGGCGGTCACACGGCGGTAGAGTTCCGCGGCCGCCTCCGGTACGACACAAGCCGGTCCGGCCATCCAACCGACGCCGCCCAGCAGAAAGACGAACGTTGGAATGTGTGCCGACGCGCTGAACACTTCGAGCTTGCCGCCTAAGCGGTTGATCAACGTGAGGATGCGTCCCGTGTCACCCGTTGCGTCTTTGATGTAACGGATGTTCGGAACGCGCGAAAGCGCAACGAGGCTGTCGATGGTGAAGTCGCTACCGAGCAACGTCGGGTTCGTGTAGAGGACGATCGGGATGTCAACCGCGCGTGCAACCTCCGTGAAGTAGTCGATGACGCCTTCTTCTGAAGCCGGAAATGCGTTTTGACGCATGACAACCAGTCCGTCGACACCCAGCGCGGCAAATTCACGGGCCTGATCCACGGCATCGGTCGTAGCGAAGGCCGCCACACCCGCGATGACGGGCACGCGGCCCTTTGCAACGCGCAGTGTCGCGCCGACGACGGCGCGGCGTTGCGACGGCGTCAAGTACATGATTTCGCCGGTGCTGCCCAGCGGCGTGACGCCGTTGACACCGGCTGCGATGAGATCGGATACGAGGCGCTCCAGCACCGCCTCGTCAACCCGGCCATCCCGGTCGACCGGCGACACGAGATACGGATAGATGCCATGCGGCAGCGCGTAGGTGCTCAATGGGTTACTCCTTGGGACATGCCGTGATCGATAAAAGCCAACACCCGGCCGGCGTACTCCACCAGACGCGGATCATCCGGCCGGCGCGGACGCGGCAAGTCGATCGAAACTTCGGCGACGATCCGGCCCGGATGCGCGCTCATGACGACGACGCGTTCGGCCAGGTAACAGGCCTCCGCAATATCGTGGGTGACGAACAGAATCGTGCGTTGCTTCTGAGCGCACAGCGTAACCAACTCCTCGCGCAAGCGCGCGGCGGTGAGCTCATCGAGCGCCGAAAACGGCTCGTCCATGAGGAGCAAGTCCGGGTCAACCGCGAGCGCGCGCGCGAGTGCGACGCGCTGCTGCATTCCGCCCGACAGTTGCGATGGAAATTTCTCACCCGCTTGGGTGAGGCCGACCAGGGCCAAGAACTCGCCGGCGCGCTGCCGCGACTCCGTCCGGGAAATGCCGCGCGCTTCGAGCACGAAGGCAACGTTGTCACAGGCGGTACGCCACGGCAGCAGGCGCGGCTGCTGAAAGAGGCACGCCAACGTCGCATTCGCCGGTTCGCGCTCAAACTCGCCCTCGTATTGCGTGTCGAGTCCCGCTGCAATGTGCAACAGCGTCGACTTGCCACACCCGGAAGGCCCCACCACCGCCGTAAAGCTGCCCGGCTCGAGCGTGAGATCGATCTCCGCGATGGCGACCGACGAACTCCGGCCGTTGCGAAAGACACGCCGGAGGCCGTGAAAAACTAGGCGCGCGCTCATTGCGCTTCGATCCGGCGCCAGCGAAAGGCAAAGCGCTCGAGCGGTCGCAACACGCCGAATTCAAACGCCAGCATGAGCACGACAAACGGCAGCGCCGCCGCGACCACCCGATTCATGTCGACGAGATTATAGAAATACTGGATGCGGTAGCCAACGCCCGATTGTCGCCCCAGAAGCTCGACGAAGATCATGATGCGCCAGGTAAGCGAGAGCCCCGTGCGCGCCGCGGTAAAGATGAACGGCATCGTCTGCGGCAGAACGACCCTGCGCACGATCATCAGTCGCGGTACCGCAAAGGCGCGCGCCATCTCTTGCAATTCCGGATTGATCGCTCGCATGCCGTCCCACACGGCGAACGTCATCGACGGTGCAACGATCAACGCCGTGCCGATCATTGCCGCGCGATCGTTGATACCGACGGCGAGGTAAATGACGACGATCACGACGAGCGACGGAACCGATGCACCGATGGTGACCCACGGCCCGAAGAGGCGCTCCGCAAAGCGGACACGACCGAGAAGCACGCCGGCAATGATACTGACGACGAGCGCAATCCCGAAAGCGCCGGCGATGCGATACGCGGTGATCCCGATATCGGACCAGAGGTAACCGTCGGAAGCAGAACGGCGGATCGCGAGAACCGAGGCAATCGGCCCAGGCAACACGTCAGCTCCGACGATAAAGGAGATGCCTTGCCATGTGAGGCCGAGCAAGACGAGCGAGGCGAGCACGTAGAGCGCGGCTTGCGCCCGATCGGCGTAGGCGGCGCGCCGCTCGAGAGCGGCGCCATCCGGAAGATCGCTCACGGGGATCATCACGGATGTACCTGTAACCGCACGCGCTTCTTCTTCGGCCGCGAAACGCGCCAATCATTGCGGAAGGTTCAAAGCCCGCATGGCCCACCCTTGATGCGACTCGACCGGTTGCGTCGAGGAGCGTCACACGTAATTGCGTATTTTAGGCGATCATGCCAAACGTACCGCTCGCACCCGTTTCCTGCGGCTATGCCGATGTGAACGGCATCGAGCTCTATCACGAGATCTACGGAGAGGGTGAGCCGCTCGTCCTTCTGCACGGCGGCCTGATGACGATCGGCGAAATGCGCACGCTGCTCGAGCCCTTGGCCAAGACCCATAAGGTGATCGCAGTTGAACTACAGGGCCACGGCCGTACGGCCGACACCGACCGCCCGATTTCGTTCGAGACCATGGGCGACGACATTGCCGCGCTGCTCAACGAGCTCAACATTGCCGAGGCCGACGTCGTCGGCTTATCGCTCGGGGCTTCGGCCGGTCTGCGCACGGCCATCCAGCATCCCGGGAAGGTCCGCCGGCTCATCGTCATCTCCAGTCCGTACGCCAAGCGCGGCTGGTACCCCGAAGCGCGCAAAGGCATGGCAAATGTCGGCGCCGCTATGGCCGAACATTTGATGCACATGCCTACCGGAACATTCTCGGCGCAATGGCCCGAGCCGCAGCGCTTCCCGCAATTCCTCGACAAGATGGGCAAGATGCTGAGTGCTTCTTACGACTGGTCTGCCGACGTGAAGGCGCTGCCCATGCCGGTGCTGCTGATCTTCGCAGACAACGACTCGGTGTCACAGAAACACGTCGCGGAGTATTTTGCTCTGCTCGGCGGCGGCGTAAGTGAGCCCGGCTGGATGAACACCCAGCTTTCGAAGGCGCGGCTCGCAATTGTCCCCGGCTACAGCCACTACAACTTGAAAGATGCGCCCGAACTCGCGCCGATCATCGAGAAATATCTCGCCGATCCCCTTACCAATTAGGTCCAGCGTACATAACCCACTCAGGAATGTGGGTAGAATTAGGTTATGCCCACCGGCCCATCGACCGCCTCGGCTGCCGATTTCATTCCGGCATCCCATTCGCTTGCCGCGCTGCGGCGGGCCGCACGCAATTGCCACGGCTGCGACTTGTACCTTCACGCGACGCAAACGGTGTTCGGCGCGGGACGGGCGCATGCGCCGCTGTTTTTCGTGGGCGAGCAGCCGGGGGATCAGGAGGATCGCGCCGGCGAACCGTTTGTCGGGCCGGCCGGTAGGTTGCTGCGCACCACGCTGCAAGAGGTCGGTATCGCTCCCGACGACGCCTATATCACCAACGCGGTGAAGCATTTCAAGTTCATCGAGCGCGGGAAGCGTCGCATCCATCAGGCGCCGAAGCGTTATGAGGTGAAATCGTGCCGACCGTGGCTCGAAGCCGAACTCGGCGCGGTGAAGCCCAAGCTGGTCGTCGCATTGGGCGCAACGGCCGCGCAGAGCTTACTGGGGCCCGCGTTCAAGCTCACGCCGAACCGTGGGAAGCTGGTCGCCGCCGACATCGCCCCGCACGTCATCGCGACCGTGCATCCGTCCTCGATTTTGCGCGCTATCGACGATGACATGCGCCGTCGGCAGTTGCTTGCCTTTCGCGCGGATCTCATGGCGGTCGCCGGAGCGCTGAAGGAGCTCGCATAACGTCGATGGCCGCTTCCCGCGAACGCGAGCTCAAACTCGACGTTCCAAATGAGTTTTCGCTGATCCGGCTCGCGAAGCGCCTCGGGCGCTTCCGATTGTCGGCGCCCGAGTTGCACCGCCTACACACCACGTACTACGACACCGATGATCTGCGCCTCGCTCGGTGGGGGGCGAGCTTACGTTACCGTCAAGGAGAAGGCTGGACGCTGAAGCTGGCCGGGCCCGCGAAGAGCGGGGCCGTCTATCGCACGGAGCACACGTTCACCGGTGATCCCGATCGAATACCGGATGCCGCACTCGACCTTGCGGCAGCATTGCTGCGCGGCCGGCAACCACGGCCGCTCGCGGACCTGCGCACCCTCCGCACGCAACGCAACGTGTGCACCGCGCGGGGATCGACGGTCGCAGAGGTCGTTGAGGACGACGTGCGGGTGTTGCGTTCGAATCAACTCGTCGATCGCTTCCGGCAACTCGAGGTTGAGTTACGCGCTGCTGCGTCGTCTGCGTTACTGCCGCGGCTCGAGCAACAGTTGCGCAAACGCGGCGCCGGAAAGGTGAATCCGGTCGCGAAATCCGCAATTGCTCTCGCTGAGGGCCGGCTTGAGCCGGCCTTGCCGACGATGCGGTTGCATGATAACGCTACGATCTTCGAACTTGTCCGGGCAACGCTGGCCGTGTCGGTGGATTGCCTGGTGCGGACGGATCCAATCTTACGCGCTTCACCGAACCCCGGTGCCGTGCACGATGCCCGCGTTGCGGTGCGCAAGTTACGCTCGCACTTGCGAACCTTCGCGCCGATTACGGATCGCGAGTGGGCCGATGAACTCGGCGAGCGCCTGCATTGGCTTGGGCAGGTGCTGGGCACGGCGCGCGACGCGGACGTCTTGGTCGCCGGGCTGGCGCAGTACGTCGAGCGCCTGCCGGTCACCGATCGCCGTCACGCGGAGCAAGCCCTGGCACCCTATCGCGAGCGGCGCGATGCCGCGTACCAAAAGCTTCAGCACGCCTTGCGCGATGCGGCCTACACGGAGTTGCTCGATGCGATGATCGCGGCAGCGAACGCGCCGCGCGTCTGCCGGCCCCAGCGGTCTGCGGCTTCGGTCGTGCCGCAACTGATGCAACGCGTCTGGAAGAAGCTGCGCAAGCGCGTCCGTCGCGGGGGAGCCGAGCCGACCGACCACGACCTGCACCGCATTCGAATTCAAGCCAAGCACGTGCGCTATGCCGCGGAAGCACTGACGCCGATCGTGGGCCATGCTGCGCGCCGATTCGCACGTCGGGCTGAGGAGCTGCAGGCATTGCTCGGCAAACAGCATGACGCGGTTGCCGCCGGCATTGCGCTGCGTGCCCACGCCCCGGCCGGCGTGCACGCGTTCTCCTTCGGCGAGTTCGCGGCGCTGGAGCAGGCAGACGCACGGCGCTATCGCGAGCGGTTTCCGCGCTGCTGGCAACACCTCGCTCGACCGAAGCGGCGACGCTTCTGGGTATAACCGCTCTATGCCGAACAAAGGAAAAGCCGGAGAATTCGCTCCGCTGCCCTCAACGCTCGAGCGTTCGCCGAAAAAGGCCCAAGACACCTATGAGGCGACGCTCGAGAATGCGGAGCGCGAATACGGCGGCGACGAGGCCCGCGCGCACCGCGTCGCATGGAGCGCCGTGAAGCACGGTTTCGAGAAACGCGGCGATCACTGGGAGCCCAAGGCCGACCCCGGTCCATCCGACGATCCTTCGGCCGGTTAGCGGCCGCGCAGTCGTAGGCGAGAACCGCTTGCGACCATCGCGGCAAACGCGCACACGCAGCCAAGCCAGAGCGCAGCGTGCGCTGCCGGTGCGATCGCGGCATCGGCTGCTGCGCCTGCAACCGATGCGCCGAACGCTGCAAACGTAATGGCAACCAGTGTTGCGCCAACGGCTTGGCCGCTGGTCCGCACCGCGGCGAGCACGCCGGAGGCACTCGAACTGAGTTCGCGCGGCGCGCTCATCATCAACTCGCGATCGTTCGGCGACTTGAAGAGGCCGAAACCCATTCCGCAGACCGCACCGGCGACGACGATCTCGAACGTCGCCGGGTGCGACGGAAGCATGGCGTAGAGTGCGAGCCCGCAACTGAGAAGTCCGAGTCCTACCGTGGCCAGAACGCCGGGTGAGAACCGGTCGGAGAGCCGGCCGGCGAGCGGCGACGTAAGTCCCAACATGATCGGCCACGATATCATCAGCAGTGCTGACTCGAGCGGTGTCGCGCCGAAGGCGCGCTGAAAGAAGTAGGGTAGGCTGACGTAGGCGAGTGCCTGAGCCGCGAAACCGACGAATGCCGTCGTGCCGGCTAACGTGAACGCCGAAATACGGAACAGCCCCACTTCTAACATCGGCCGCGGCAAACGGGTCTGCCGCACGACGAACCAGCCGAAGGCGATCGCTCCTACGACGAGCGATAATGCAGTGACCGCCGCGGAACCGTGACGGGCAAACGAACCCAAGCCCGAAATCAAAAGCGCAAAGCCGAGAGCACTCGCCAAGGCACTCGGAACGTCGAGGCGGCCGTCATTCCGATCGTCGTGCGGCAAAGCACGGTTGAGTGCAATGTTCGCAAGACCGAAGGGAATGTTGATCGCATAGATCCACATCCACGGCGCGATCGCCAGAATGAAACCGCCCAGCGCCGGACCGGCCGCGGTGCTGGTAGCAACGATCGTCGCGTTGATCCCGAGCGCTCGCCCAAGTTGCGCTCGCGGGAAGACTTCACGGTAGAGCGCCGGCGTGATCGAGAAGATCGCCGAAGCACCGATCCCTTGGAGAACCCGCCCACCGATCAACAGCACAAAACTATGCGAGAGCGCGCACACCGCCGACGCGAGAATAAAGACGATGACGCCAAGTCGATACACGCGTGCCGGACCGTACAGTTGACCGAGCGCCGCGAAGGTGAACAACGAGGCGACCGACGCGATTTGGTAGGCGTTCACGATCCAAATCGACGTGGCCGGCGCAATACCGAGATCCCGCGCGATCGCCGGCAAGGCCGTGTTGGCGATATTGACGTCCAGCGTTCCCATCGTGGACGCAAGGGCAATTGCAAACACCGCGAGCCGTCGCTGCGGCTGAGGTAGTCCGTCCGAAACAGCCTCGGCCATGAGTTGCTTTAGCCTACGATTGGAGGTCGGCCACGAGCCATGCGGCCGCGGCGATCAGGTAGTTCTCGCTGATTTCGCTCCAGTTGGAAAGCGTCGCCGAGCGAGCTGCGATCATCGGTACCCACACCAACAGGCCGAAGAGCGCCGTCATCGTAGCCAACAGGCGCATCGCTAGGCACATGAGCGAGACGACGCCGAAGAGTATCGCTGATGCCCCGAAGACAATCCGCCCGTACACCCGGGAGGCCGTTCGCAGTGGAACCGAACGCGCCTTTGCAGGACGCTCCTCCGGTTCGATAGGCTTAAATGAGACGGTAAATTCTCGGGGCGAATGCCATTGCAAAACGGCATGACGAAAACCGAGAGCAACGAGTTGCCCAATACGTGCGGTTTGTTCTTCATATCCGCGTTGACACACGACTTCCGCGTTTCCAAGGGAGCCAAAGGCGGTAGCCACGCGCGAGCGGTGCTGCGCATGCAAAGCCGCCAACTCGTGGATATCGCAACGGATGTTTTCTCGAGCGCGCCTCTCTTCGCATTCGACGACCGCATCGGCCTCATCACCGACTAGTCTTCACACGGCCTTCACCACACCATGACAGCCTGCCGGGCATGGGCAAGCGCATTCTCCTCATTCAGGGCCATCCCGATCCGAACCGCCGGCACTTCGGGTACGCGCTTTCGGCTGCATACGCTGAGGGCGCGCGGCGTTCCGGTCACGAGGTGACGGAAATCGATGTTGCATCGACCGACTTTCCGCTCATCCGGACGGCCGAAGAGTTTTTCGATGGCGAACCCCCGTCATCGATCGCGGAGTGCCAGCAATCGATCTCCCAGGCGCAGCACGTCGTCTTCTTTTATCCGCTGTGGCTCGGCGATATGCCCGCGCTGCTCAAGGGCTTCCTCGAGCAGCTCTTTCGGCCGCATTTTTGCGGCCAGAAGGTGAAGCTCGGGCTCTTCAGCCACTTGCTGCGCGGTAAATCGGCCCGCGTCGTCGTGACTATGGGGATGCCCGCGTTTGTGTACCGTTTATTCTATCGTTCACACAGCCTGCGCAGTTTCGAACGCAACATCCTCGGCCTCGTCGGCTTCGGCCCGGTGCGTCATACAATCATTGGCGGCATAGAGCAAGGCGGAACCCGGCGGCAGTCCTGTCGATTGCGAAAAATGGAGCGCCTCGGCCAGCGCGCACGTTAACACATCTTGTTTAATTAAGGAACGATAATCTTCCGGCTCGGTTTGTGAACGCGGAATTCACCGCTCGCTCCGAAGTGTGGTGTATGCTCTGCAGTAACACACCGAGAACGAAGGACGAGCACAGTGACGAACGGTCAAAAGGCGACGCAACCGATCACGGGCAGCTTCACGACGAACGACGGTGTCGAACTTCGCTATGTCGAATCCGGCTCCGGCGCACCGCTCGTTCTCGTGCACGGTTGGTCACATTCTGCCAAGCTCTTTGAAGCGCAGCTGAGCAGTCTGAGCGACCGGTATCGCGTGCTCGCGCTCGATCTGCGCGGGCACGGCTTTTCGGACAAGCCCATTCACGGCATGCGGCTCTCGAGAATGGCAAAGGACCTGCACGAGTTCCTGACCGCGCTCGACCTTGACGAAGCAATTATCCTCGGTCACGGCATGGGGGCTGCAGTCCTCTGGTCGTACTGGGATCTGTTCGGGTCCGATCGCATCGCCAAACTGATCTTTGTCGATCAGAGCCCGTTTGCTACCGCGAATCCGACGATGACCGAGGCGGAGATGAAGCTGGCGGGCAGCAACTTTGATCTCAAAACTTTGTACAGCGAGGTCAACGGAATTGCCGGCGTAAACGGCGGTGCCGTTACCTACGCGCTGATCCGAGGCATGACGTCGAAAACGACGCCGCGCGCCATCGTCGATGCGATCGTGCTGCAAGACTTCCGCCTCCCACGACCGCTAGCGGCGAAGTTGCTCTATAATTGGGCTACACACGACTGGCGCGACACGATCCCGCGGATCACCGTCCCCGCGCTTGTAGTGGGCGGCAAGGACAGCCCTGTACCGTTCGAATCCCAGCTGTGGATACGCGATCAGATAAAGGGTGCTCAGGCCGAAATATTCGAGGTAAACGAAGGCGGCAGCCACTTCATGTTCATGGAAAATCCGGAGAAATTCAACGATCTGGTCGCAAGATTCATCGGTTGATGGATACCGTAGCCGACGCCGGCCCGCGAACATTGCTTCGGCAGTTGCTGGAGATCCGTGCCGAGATCAACTCCGAGGCTACCACGCAATTCGAGGCATGGCGGCCGAATATTTCGCGCGCTTCGTTTCTACCGAGCGCGCTAAACCTCGCCCACTACCTGGCGCTGCGGCGGCGGGATCTTCGCGAGGTCCAGCTGGCACTGATGCCGCTGGGATTGTCCTCGCTCGGGCGTTGCGAGAGTCACGTCTTGCCGAATTTGGACGCGGTGATTGCCGCACTTGGCCGCGCTACGGGCGAAACCGAACCGCGGCCGTATCCCACGCCTACCGAATTCTTCGCCGGACAGGCGGCGCTTGCAACCGCCGCCGAGGAGCTTCTCGGCCCTCCTCCGGGCGGACGGACGGTGCGCATCATGACGACCCTCCCAACCGAAGCTGCCATCGATCGGACGTACGTGCGGCGACTGCTCGTCGCCGGTACGAATGTCGTGCGGATCAATTGCGCGCACGACGACGAAGCCATTTGGCGAGCGATGGTCACGAACACCCGGGCCGCCTCGAAAGAACTAGGCGTCACATGCCCGGTGTACGTCGATATCGCCGGCCCAAAGCTGCGGGTGGANNCTCAGCAAGGATTTCGAGATCGCCCTATCTTCATCGATCCCGCAGTTGGCATCGCGCGTTCAGATCGGTGCACGCGTGTGCATCGACGACGGCAAGGCCGAAGCGCGCGTCGTCGACGTCCATCGCGGTGCGCTCGTCATTGAATTCATTGACGCTCCCGCGAAGGGGTTGCGGATGCGACCGATGCGCGGCCTGAATTTTCCCGACAGCGAACTCGGATTGCCGGCGATCACCGACAAGGACAAGACCGACCTCGAATTCATCATCGCAGAAGGCGACATGGTCGGTTACTCATTCGTCAACACGCCTGACGATGTCGCGCAATTGCAACTCGAAATCGGCCGGCACAGACGCCGCGCGAGCAAGCCGCTGGCGATCGTCCTCAAGATCGAGACGCGTTCGGCCGTCCAGAACCTGCCGGCGCTGATCGTCGCTGCCGCCAGTCGCGATCCGGTCGGCGTGATGATCGCGCGTGGCGATCTCGCAGTCAATATCGGCTACCGCCGGCTAGCCGAGATTCAAGAAGAAATCCTCTGGCTTTGCGAATCCGCACACATACCGGTAATTTGGGCGACCCAAGTGCTGGAACAACTCGTCCGGGAGGGTCAGTCGTCGCGCGGGGAGTTCACGGACGCGGCAATGGCGGAGCGTGCCGAGTGCGTCATGCTCAACAAGGGACCGTATCTCGCCGAAGCGACCACTGCCCTCGCCGATGTTTTGGGGCGAATGGAAGGGCACCAGACGAAGAAAACATCTCGGCTGCGGCCCCTCCACGCGTGGGATGCTTATTTGCCGGCGTCGGTCCCGGTTTCGTCTATGTGATGGAGGCTTCAGTATGGCCCTATTTGGAAAGAGTGGAGGTCATGCAAGAGCCGCCCAATGCACTCGGCGTCACCGTCGACAGCCGCGTTGTCCCAGTTAATTCGCACGGGCGCATATCGGCGCGGATCCCCGATACGCCGGAGCGCAAACGGCTCGAGCAACAACGCGGCATTCGCGAGATCGTTTTTGGGGCCCAAGACGGGATCCTGACGACTTTGGGCATCGTGACGGGCGTCGGCAGCGCTCAGAACGATCGCGCCGCCGTCCTCATCACCGGCGGTCTTTCGCTCCTCGTCGGCGCGCTATCGATGGGGGTCGGCGAATACCTGGGTGGAAAATCCGAACGAGAAGTCGTCCAAAGCACGATCGACTTCGAACAGCGCGAAATGATCGACACGCCCGACGAAGAGTTCGCCGAACAAGTCGCTTACTATCGCCTAAAAGGATTTACGGACGATGAGGCGCTCGCGATCGTCAACCGTCTAAAGAAGAATCCCGAGATCTGGCTTCACGAGATGGTACGCGACGAATTCGGTATCGATCTTCGCGAAGCCGAGAGTGGAGGTTTGCGAAGTACGTTCGCGATGGCCGCCTCGTTCGCCATCGGCGGAGCGCTTCCGGTACTGCCGTATGCGTTTGGGATTCCGCTCGGCACTGCCGTCTGGCTAGCGTTGCTGCTCGCTGTCCTTGCGCTGTTTGCTATCGGGTTCTTTGCCGCGGGTCATACGAATCGTAATCCGATCTCGAAAGGATTGGAGATTGTCGCATTCGGGGCACTGGTGTTCGCGCTCGCGTGGGCCGCAGGCCGCTACATCCCGCCGCTCTTTGGACATAGCGCGGTCAGCGTCGGCGGCTAGCGGGACGTTTCTAGTCAGCTCGTCGTGCCGTGCGCGAGCGGACGGCTCAGGAGTTCCTCGATCCGGCCGCGCATCGCGGACTGATCGTAGCTGCGCAACAGGTTGATCCGGTTGCGCGCCGGGTCGCCGCCGTGCCAATATTCGTAGATATCCTGGCGCATACCGAACGACGAAGCGCCGAGTTCGTGCGCGAGCCGGAACAGCCGCGATTTGTAGTCGACGCCGACGCCTTTGCCGCGCATGTACTTATCGAGATAGGCGCGGATCTCCGGATTGGCGAGATCGTTTTCGCTCGGTTGCATGATGATCCCCGAGCCGCAGATTTCACGCAAGAGCTCCGTCATGCGGCCCGATGTCTGCGCAAACCAGATGTGCAGTCCGCGGCCCGGACCGAGCGACCATTGACCGGAGGGCGTCGGGCCGGCCTCGTGTTCGACGCCGTCCATCGCGTGGCGCCATAGTTCGCAGTAAGTGACCATCTCGCCGAGCTTGGATGCAACTTCGCGGTACTCGATGACGCCGATCGCTTCCGCCACCATCGTCGCGACGGCCGTAATCAGCTTCATGCGCGTGTAGGCACGGCAGAGATTGGCCCAGCCGAGGAAATTGAAGTTTACGCTGCCGCCGCCGGCGCCGAGCATTTTGATCATCGGCGTGGCGTCGTAGAGCATGAACAGCCGGTCCCACGGCACCAGCACCCGGTCGAAGAAAAGCATGCAATCTTGTTCGTCGAGCATCTGCAATGGATGCCCCCACGAACCGAACCAGCGCGACACCGGTTCGCGCGCCAGAATCTTCAATCCCCGTGATGCGAGGGGAATCGAAAACGCCAGGACGCAGCGCGGATCGTTGCGCATGGCGAACGTCGCCGAGAGCGCGACATAGCAGTCATTGGCGTGAGTCGCGGCCGTCGAGAGCTGCTTGCCGCCGCTGACGATGACACCGTCGGCGGTCTCTTCGATGACGTGCAGCGCGACCTGTTCGTCTTCCGGGATCTCCCGTTGCTGATTTTGCGGCTGCGTGCTGCGGTCGACTTGCGGATCGCCGAGTGCGTGCGTGAGGAAGATGTCGTTTTCGAGGCAGTAGCGGTAATAATTTGCAAGGTTCTCGCCGAAGTCGCAGCGCGGATGCTTCACCTCGCTGAACGCATCTTTGAGATGCAGCGCCGAGATGATATAGGGCGCGAGGATGTCGGGGCTGCGGCCGAGCTGACCCCACGTGAACTCATTCCAGAGCTCGCTGTTGCGGCGCTTGAGCTTGAGGTCCGCGGCCGAGCGCGGGAGCAGCCACGAAAGGCTCGTGCGCACGCCCGAATCCGGCTCGACGAACGTCATCTCGTCGCGGTACGCGGGGCTGTTCTGCAAGTCGTAACAGCGCGCGAGCTCGCCGATCATGTCTTTGAACGCCGGATGAACCGTTACGTCGTCGACTCGCGTGCCGTCGATATAGACTTCCCGGCCGTCGCGCAAGCTTTCAATGTAGCGTGCTCCGGTCATGGCTCCGCGAGCTCCGGTCTTGGTCTGCGTTCTATCTGCTGCGATCATGGCCGGGAGTATATCCGGAAAATGTGGCGCTCCGATGAAGAACGATTCGCGAGAACTTCACAAGCCCGAGCCACGATCGGAGGGCCCAGGAGGTTCATATGGCACGAATCACGCTCGGAATTGCATCGTCGCATAGCCCGCAGGTCAGCACGCCGGCCGATCAGTGGCACGTCCACGTGGATCGCGACCGCGAGAGCCCCTATCTGGATTTCGACGCCCTTATGGCAGCCTCCACGCACGACATCGACGATCAGCTGGCAATAGAGCGCATGCGCGAAAAAGATCGCGCGTGTCAAGATGCGATCGGTGAACTGGCCCGCACGCTGGAGGAAGCTGCCCCGGACGTTTTGATCGTCATCGGTGACGATCAGCGCGAACTCTTCCTCGACGACGGAACGCCGGCGTTCGGCATCTTCTACGGTGACACGATCGTCGATACGAGTCCCGACAAGCAAGCCATGCATCCCTCGATCCAACTGGCGTATTGGTCGCAGCACGCCGACGCACCGGAATCGTATCCGGTCGACGCACGCTTCGCAACGCACTTGATCGGCACGCTCGTCGCGGACGCGTTCGATATCGCCGCCTACGCGAAGCAGCCGGCAGGCCGCTCGCTCGGACACGCGTTCACGTTTGTACGACGGCGTTTGATGACCGGTCGCCCGATCCCGATTGTGCCGCTGTTCGTGAATTGCTTTTATCCGCCGAACCAACCCACCGCGGCACGGTGTTTCGACCTCGGCCGGGCGCTGCGGCGCGCGGTGATGTCGTTCGATGCAGACGTGCGGGTCGGCGTCATCGCGACCGGCGGTCTCTCGCACTTCGTCGTCGACGAAGCCTTCGACCGCTCTGTCCTCGCGGCGCTCCAGAAGCGAGATGTGGCCGCACTCAAGGCCATTCCGCCCGAACGGCTCGTTTCGGGAACCTCGGAGATCCGCAATTGGCTCGTTCTCGCCGGCGCGGTCGCTGCATGCGAGAGCGAAATCATCGAGTATGTGCCCGCATACCGGTCTACCGCAAAGACGGGCTGCGGGATGGCCTTCATGCGCTGGCGTGAAGCCGCGGTTCCCGCCGCCAGGTCGTCGTCAAGTAGCAATATTCTGGCTTCGGCGCCGAAGCAAACGCATCTCGCGTAAACGCTGCAAACGGCGTTGTCGCCGGGCGCCGGTACGTGCGGCACCGATGACGGCGCGCGCCGGCGCATCGTAAAACCGGAAGATGTCGCCGAAATCCGCGTCGGGATTTTTATGATGTCCGTTGTGATCTTCGGGAAGGACGAGTCCGACGGCGTGCGCGGCGCGCGTGAGCCAGGCCGGACTCTTCCATCCGAGTTCGCACGTATGCCGGTACATCACGTGCAACTGCCCGAGCACGAGTCCCAGAAGCGCCCCGGCGGTCGCTGCCGTTCCGAAGCGAGTGAGCACTGCGGCGAGTACGAAATACGGCAAGGCACCGAGAAACCCGTCGAGCACGATCGCCGGGTCAACGGACACGATAGAGTGCTCCCAGTACGAGCGCGTATTGTCGTGATGGGTTCGCAAGTGCAGCTTCCCCCAGATATGCTGCGGAACGTGATAGAGCATCGTGGAGAGGAGATCGCCGACGACGAACAGGCCCGCGAGCGAGGCGCAAAACACCAGGACGTCGTGCCACGTGGTTACCATTTCGCGAGCACCTCATCTGCAAAGCGCGTTCGCCAGTCCGCGCCGTGCGGAACGAAGTCGTCGTAGGCGCGAACGTTGCGATAGGTGTTCGGATCCGTCCCTTTCGGCGCGCGTCCTGCCTCGACGTCGTGGGTCCCTTCAAGCATCAGTTGACGCATCGCGATGATGGCACGATCGCTCGTCCCAAGATGTTCCTGCGTGCGGTCCACGATCGAACCCATCCCTTCTTGAAGTGCAAAATCTTGTGTGTTGATGCCGACGATTCCGGAGAACGTCTTCGTGCGCTGCATTTCGCGGTCGATCAAATAGTCGTTCGACGGGTTGCGCTTGAGCTTGTATCCCGCGAGCACGTCGTCTTTGCCGCGGCCGAGCAGGGTTTCGAAGCGCTCGGCGATTTCCGGCGTGATGACGGCGCTCTCGTCGTACGCGCACATGAAATTGTAGACGTACGAAGTTTCGTCATCGATCGGGACCCAGAGATGACCGTCGATCTTCGGCACCTCGGATCGGCCGCCGAAGAACGACTGAACCGCTCCGCGCAGTTGCGTGAACGGCATGATATAATGATAGACGCGAACGTAATCGGTCTCGGCATCGATCGTACGCGTCGAGACGTACGTGTAACCGTAGCCGGTCTTCTCGACGTCGATGCGCGGGGCGCCGTCTTTGCTGCGGAACCAGGCACCGCCGTCGATCGTTTCGTTGTGAACGAAGGATGAGTGCGCCGTATCCAGGCCACCCTCCATGGCCTGCAAGTAATTGCAGCCTTCGAACGTCTTGGAGATATAACGGTGCGTCGCCGGCGGGCGCATCCACTCGTAATCCGGGACCGGCGGTTGCTGTTCGGGCGCTCCCATGTACGTCCAGATGAGGCCGCCCGCCTCGTGGGTGGGGTACGCCGTAATCTTCACCTTCGTCTTGAAGAGCGAATCCGGCGGTTCCGAGGGCATGTCGGTGCACGTGCCGTGGCGGTCGAACTTCCATCCGTGATACACGCAGCGCAAGCCGCACGCTTCGTTGCGGCCGAAGAACATCGGCGCGCGCCGGTGCGGACACGCATCTTCGACGATGCCCACGTCGCCGTTCGTGTCGCGAAACGCAACGAGGTTCTCGCCAAGCAGCCGAACCCGGACCGGCGCGCCGTCGGCAACCGGCAATTCCTCGGCAAGACACGCCGGCATCCAGTACCGGCGTAACATGGCGCCCATCCGAGTTCCGGGTCCGACCCGCGTCAAGCGTTCATTTTCTGCGGCACTGAGCATCGTTTCCTGATCTCCACTCTCGAACGGGTGTCTTTAGCAGAGATGCTAGGGAGTGGATAAGAAGAAAACGTCAGGAAATTGTGAAGGCACCTTCACATAATTTCGGCGCAACCCGGCGCATCGTGAAAATCGGTCGTCCCGCAATTGCTCCACCGAGCATCCATTGCTATCCTTGAGGTGTGAAACAACCGCTCGCTTTTGCGATCCTGACCGGACCGGGCGGCAATTTCTGGTGGCGCCTATTGCCGGCGCCGCAAACGCAACACCGTGTCGTGAACGATCGCGGGAATACCGTTCGCGTCGGTCACGCCGCGGGAGCGCGCCGTCTGGACCAGCGTCTCCCACGCATGCGGATCGAACAGCGTAGCGATCTCCTCAGCCGTATACAGGACCCCGGGCATACGTGGACGGCGTACGGTCGTTTCGAGATCGCTGGGATGATGGCCAACGATCAGCAGCGTGCCGCCGATCGCCACTGCCGCAGCAATACTCCGAAAGACGGTGTCGCGGAGCGATGGTGCGAGTTGCATGAACTGCGCCGATACGAGATCGTAGGAGCGTTCCGGCGCCCATGTCGCGATGTCGCCGTGCCGCCAATCGATTCGCTCCGCAACCCCGGCATTCGAGGCAGCGCTGCGTGCGCGCTCCAAAGCCACCCCGGAAATGTCTATTGCCGTCACGTGCCAACCGCGTTCGGCGAGCCACACCGCGTCGGCGCCCTCGCCGCAGCCGATGTCGAGCGCAGTTCCGGACGCGAGTCCGGCAACTTCGGCAACGAGCTGCGGGTTCGGATCGCCTGACCAGATCGCGTCGGCTGACCGATAGCGTTCGTCCCAAAGGCTCGCGTCGGACACGCTACGCGACCGCCTCGCGCATCGAATGGATGAACGTCGTCAGCGTCAGTCCGGCTAGGACGGCGAACACGGCGAATGCCTCCGGAATCGTCAGACTGGCCAGCGTTCCGTTGACGAGTGAACGCGCGGCGTTCACCGCGTAGAAGAATGGGTCGAGGTGCGAGATCGTTTGGATGATCGGCGGGCCGAAGCCGATCGGGAGCATTACGCCTGATAGGATCAGTAGCGGGAGGATGAACGTGTTGGTGATGCCGGCGAGGATCCCGCCCTCACGCGTCATCAGCGCGAGGGTGAACGAGATCGATGCCATCATAACGCCGATCAGGACGATGAGTGCAAGGAGCACGATCGCGCCAAGGATGTCGAGCTTCAGCCCGAACGCGAGCGAGCACACGATGAGCACCAGGCTCTGGAATATGAGCGTCGCCGATGATTGGAGAATGAAGCCCAGTGCCAGCGAGAGCCGGCTGATCGGCGTGACGCGCAGGCGCTCGAGGAAACCGGAATCGACCTTGTCCTGTAGGGTGAAGCCTTCGAAGCCCGCGCTGAAGAGCACGTTCATGATCAGCAGTCCGGGTGCGAAGAACTGGATCGCGTTGTGCGCCGGAAAACCCGGTACGCCCGCCACGCCGTTGAGGAGCGGCGCGAAAAGGACGAGGTAGATGATCGGCTGCACGAGGCCGTGGAAGAGCCAATACGGGTTGCGGACCGTTACGAGCAATTCGTTCTTGGCGATCAAGTATGCATCGCGCATGCTAACGGCTCTCGCTTTCGGTGGCGAGTGCCCGGCCCGTCAGCTTGATGAACACGTCGTCCAACGTCGGGCGTGCTAGGTGCGCGGTCTTCGGCGGAGCGCTTCCTGCGCCGAGCCGGCGCATGAGTTCCGGCAGGGCGCCGTCGCCCTCACGGACGTAGATCTGCAGCAGGCTGCCGTCGATGCGCATCTCGAGCACGAGCGGGTCGCCCGTCAGAAGCGCTGCAGCCGCAGCGACGTCGCTCGCGTTATCGTAGCCGAATGTGAGACGGTCACCGGCGACTTGGCGCTTGAGTTCGGCCGGGCTTCCGAGTGCCACGATCTCGCCGTGGTCGACGATCGCGACGCGGCTGCATAACTCGTCGGCTTCTTCGAGGTAGTGCGTGGTGAGGAAGATGCTCGTCCCGGCTTTGTTGAGTTCGCTCACTTCTTCCCACACGCGCGCACGGCTTTGCGGATCGAGCCCGGTCGTCGGTTCGTCAAGAAAAAGCAGCCGGGGCGCGTTGACGACGCCGGCGGCAAGGTCGAAAATGCGGCGCTGGCCGCCCGAATACGTATCGGCCGTGCGGTCGGCGAACGCGGATAGGTTCAGCCGTTCGATCAGCGCGTCGACCGTACGTTTCGCGGTGGCACGCGTCATGCGATAGAGCAGGGCTTGCAGCATCAGGTTTTCGCGACCGGTCGCGACGGCTTCCATTCCGCCCTTCTGGCCAACGTAGCCGATGTTCCGGCGAATCTCGGCCTGCTGCGTGCCAAGATCGAAGCCGACCACGGTTACGCGGCCTTCGGTGGGGACGAGCAGCGTGCAGAGCATCCGCATCGTCGTGGTCTTGCCGGCGCCGTTGGGGCCGAGCAAACCGAAGATCTCGCCCTCATTGACGGTCAGGTCGATACCACGGACCGCCTCGACCTTACCGCGTCCACGTGCGTCGAACGTCTTCGAAAGTCGTTCCGTGCGAATAATCGCCGCTTCAGCCACGACGATGCCGTTCAACGCGCCGCACTGAGTTCCGCCGGCCCTCGTTTCGTGGACGCCCGAACGCAAATCGCCTATGCGGGATAATGGACGATGCGCGGTGTCCGGCGTCCCGGTGAGGGCGGCTGCACCGCCGGATGCCCGATCGCGATTCCAAAAATCGGAACGTGCGCGGGGTCGATACCGAGTTCGGCTTTGGCCTTCGGGAGCTGGAGCCAGGGGCGCGAAAATCCGATCGGACAGCTGGCGAGGCCGTACGCGAGGGCCGCCAGCATGAGGTTTTCCGCGGCAAGGCAGCAATCTTCAGCGTCTTGTTGACGCGGACTCGTCGCACAGATGACGACCAGGGCTGCCGCGTCGTGGAAAACGCTGAACGCCGGATCGGCCAGTTCGCGCCGGAGCCGCTCGGGTATCGCATGTTCGGGTGGAAGCGCGAGAGCTGCGGCTTTCACCTCGTCGGAAAGACCGCGCAGCACGTCCCTTCCGTGGACGACGGCGAACGACCACGGTTCGTTATCGGTGTAACTCGGTGCCTGAATGGCCGCGTCGATGAGGCATTCGATCACTGCGCGTTCGACCGGCGCGGACGTGTATGCACGCATCGCACGGCGCATGTAGATCGCCCCGAGGATACCAGTCGTCACGGTTTCGTCCGAGCTGATCGTTGGACTTGTCGATCGATGCACGAAAGTTTCCTCTCAGCGTTGGGTGAGGTAAAAAAAGCGTACGGCGCAGGATGGAAGGAAATGTGAAGGGGGGCTGGGACGAGGCAGCTGTGCCCCTTCACATGCGCGTCACATGCGAGGGGTAGTCTAAGGGCATGAAGCGCATCGACGTTCACGCCCATCTCTTTCCAAGCGAATATCTCAAGCAGCTCAAAGCCCTAGGTGGGTCCGCCGGGCCCGTCTTCATCTCCGAACTCGGTGGCGGCGACTCACCCGAAGAGATCGAGGCACGCCTGAAGACGATGGACCGCGCCGGCGTGGACAAAGAGATCCTGTCGGTCTCGTACGCCGTCCCCGCAACAACCGATGAGAGCAAAGCGCTCGCGGCAGCGCAATGCGTGAACGATGCGTATGCGGAACTCGTGCGCCGGTATCCCGACCGCTTTGCGGCCTTTGCGACGATGCCGTTGCCGTTCGTCGACGCGGCAGTCGGAGAAATCGGCCGGGCACTCGACAAACTGGGAATGGCGGGGATCGCTACAACAACCGAGATCGCGGGAAAGCCGCTGGCCGACCCTGCCTTCGCCGACTTCTTCGCCGAACTC
Source organism: Vulcanimicrobiota bacterium (assembly GCA_003164495.1). Lineage (GTDB taxonomy): Bacteria > Vulcanimicrobiota > Vulcanimicrobiia > Vulcanimicrobiales > Vulcanimicrobiaceae > Lustribacter > Lustribacter caenicola. Next base: position 27,398 of record PLTN01000156.1, on the reverse strand, counting down.
GACCGCCGGGAAGCCGTGCTCTTCATTCACCCGTCGGGTTCCAGCGTGCATTCGGCGGCGATCGCGGACTTCACGTGGTCGATCGGGGCACCGTTCGAGGACATGCTATGCCTGCTCCAATTGGTGAAGGCCGACATTCCGCGCCGGTACCCGCATATCAAGATCATCTCGGCCCACTTGGGCGGCTGCGCACCGTTTTTGGCCGAGCGCCTAGCACATCATGACGTTCTGCCCGCATCCTGGGCGCCGCAACGTCCGGCACTCACACGCGAAGAGGCACGCTGGTTCTACTACGACACCGTGAACGGGCACCCGCCGGCGCTCCGATGCGCCTGCGAAACATTTGGTGCCGATCGTCTGCTGATGGGCACGGACATCCCCTTCAACCGCGGTGACGGGCACCAATTGATGGTGGAGCACATCGCTAACTCGGGATTATCGGCAGCGGACGTCTCCGCGATCTATGGCGGCAACGCGCTACGCATATTCGGAAACCGCCTGCTCGCTCTTTCCGGCGCGTAGGTGTTACGGCTCGAAGACCGTCGCAGGGATGGTTCCGTTTAGTACGTAGTCGCCGTAGCTGACGTCGGCGTTCCCCTTGTACGATTCGGCTTTCGCGGTCACCGTCATCGTCGATAGCATGTAGTACGAGTTCTTCGTATCCTTGACCGTCTTGTAGGTATATTTGGCGTCGAGCGTGCCGCCGTCCGCGTACGTGAGGGACGCTTCGTCGATGACGTACGTGACGGTGTTCACCTTGAAGACGACGTCGCTGACGCCGCTGAGCGTTCCCTCCAGCTCGTAGTCTTTGCTGCAGTCCGGATTCGTTACGGTCTTGAGTTTGGTCGGATCAATTTCGAATTTCGACGTCTTCAGCGGCACTTGCAAGGCGGCAAGCGAGTCGATCGCCTTGATCAATCCGGCGACTTCCTTGCGACCTTCTTTCACTTGAACGGCCACCTGAGCGGGCGCCTTGAAGAACTGGGTTCCGCCGAGCTTCACCGGCACGAGAGCGAATGCAACGCGAATTTTCGTGCCGATGTCGAGCGGGACTTGATAACTGTTCAGGCCTTTCGATCGCGCGGCTTGTTGTCCGATGATCGTTTGCGAACTTACCGCGGCCTTCGCGGTTGAGGGCGAGCACTCAGCCGGAGCAGCTGCCGCCGCGGCCGGCTTTGCCGGCTTTGCCGGCTTGGGCGTTGCTCCCAACAAGCAGATACTAGATGCCAGGGCGATCGCCGTGACGACGCGTGCGCTCGTCATGGCGTTGAACCGGGATTCCCCCATATGGCCCTCCTACTTTACGGTCGCGCTTAGACGACCTGGTTTTCGAGTGTCCCGATCGACGGTGACGAAATCGCAACCGTATCGCCTTTCTTGAGGAATAGGTCGCGCGGGCGCGTACCGTTCGCATCGGGTTTCGTGCTGTCTTGAGCCGTGCCGGCCCCAGTCCCACCGAGGATGACGTCGCCTGGAACGAAGGTGAAATCAATCGACAGAAACGCCAGGTACTCTGCAAACGAGAAAACCATGTCTTTGCTGTTGTAGTGTTGCCGGACGGCGCCGTTGACGCGCGTTTCAACGTCCACGTTTTGCGGATCCACGCCATCGATCGCGATGCTCGGCCCGATTGAGAGCGAGAAATCGAAGTTCTTGGGCAAATTGAAGCTCATCGCGCGCTGCGGACCGCCGGAATCGCGGTTGCTCCAGTCGTTCGCGAGCGTCACGCCCCACACGTAGTCGCCGAGTTGTTCGGCCGGAATGTTCTTTCCGCGTTTGCCGATGACGATCGCCACCTCGCCCTCATAGTCGAAATAGTCCGCACNNCTCGCCCTCATAGTCGAAATAGTCGGCGCGACTCGGATACGGAATCTCGGTACCCGGACCGGCGGCCTCATCCAGGACTTTCCAGAAGCCCCAGTTCCCGGCGGCACGGATTTGCGCCGCCATTTTCTCAATCGTGACGTCCGTCGTTCCGCGATTGATCGCCATGCCGTACGAATGCGCGGCGTAGTTTCCGCCTGCACAGGCAACGCGTTTACCCGCCCACGGCGCGTGCAACTGCACGCCGGCAGCCGCCAGCACTTTGGTGCCGTCGACCGCACCGCCGCGCACCTGCGCGACGGCTTTGGCGATGCGGCTTTTCCCGTTCTGGCCGAGTTCGATCAGCGGCAGCAGCGCAGGCGGAAGCTCCGCATCCACCGCGTTGAGGTCGACGATGCGATCGCCCTCCAAAACGCCGACCCGCCGCGCCGGTCCGAAAACGACAATATTCACGCGGCACTTCCGAGCTGTTTGAGCAGCGTGTCCGCGTCGGACACTTCGAATTTGCCGGGCTCCTCAACGTTCAACTGCACGATGCGACCGTTGTCGACCAACGCGGAAAAACGTTTCGTGCGCGTTCCCATTCCCGGGCCGCCTTGCTCGAGCCCAAGCGCCTTCGACCAATCAGCCGTCGCGTCGCCCAGGAAGCGGATTTTGCCGAGGGCTTTTTGTTCGCGGCCCCAGTGCGCCATGACGAACGCGTCGTTCGTGGCCACGCACCAAACTTCGTCGATGCCGGCCTTCTTCAGGTCTTCGAAGTGTTTCAGGTAGCCCGGGACGTGCTTCGCCGAGCAGGTCGGCGTGTACGCGCCCGGCACGCCGAAGATTGCGATTTTCTTGCCCCGCACGGCGTCGGCAACCTTGACGTCTTTCGGTGCCATTGCGCACTGCGTGGCGGAGTCGAACTCCGTGGTCTCCTTCAACTCGCCGTCCGGTAGTTGATCGCCGACCTTCACTGACATGTGTGGTGCCCTCTCTTCGTTGCGATGTGTCTCGGGGCGCCCCTTCGCCCTGAATCGATGACCTCCCGGCACTGGCACTTGCCGGGAAGCTTCACGTCGAGGAGAGGCCCAGCAAATGCGCTGGGCCCCGCGTTACCTCAGTGCTGTAAATGAATGAAAAACAGCCGATCTCCCAAATCGAAGTTCTGCCCGGGATCGTGCACACGGTCTTCACATTGTGCCGTTATCGTCCGAGCATGAGAGTAACTCGACTCGTCACCATTGCGCTGTGCTGCTTTGCACTGCTGGCTGAAAGCGCGGAAGCGGGTCAGAACACGAGCGTTCCCGCCGCCGGTGGAACGCCGGCAGTCCCCGCATACGTCGCACAACCACCGCGCGTCGCCGTGGCACCGGGAGTACTCGTGCTGCACGGCTGCGAGGGATATAGCCGGGCGTACGCTGGGGTCGCGGATTGGCTGGCAAGCCGCGGCTACGTCGCCGTGGCGATCGACTCGCTCGCGCCGAGCGGTTCGCACAGCGCCTGCAGCGATCCGGTAACCGGTGCCCGAGTCGAAGCCGCGGATGCGCGAGCCGCACTGGCCTGGATGCGCACGCAGCCGTTCATCGATCCGAATCGGATGGCGATCGTCGGCTACTCGATGGGCGCTCTCGCGACGCTCGACGTCATGGACACAGCGCCCGGCACGGCGCTCCCGGCTGGACTACAAGTCGCTGTTACATACTATCCACCCTGTAGTGGACGTGTTGCAGCTAATGTCGGCGTTCCGCTACGCATCCTCGACGGCGACGCCGATGATTGGACACCCGCACCGGCGTGTCAGGCGCTGGCCGACGGAGCTGCCTCAGCCGGCAAGGTTGTCTCGATCACGACGTATCCTGACGCTAAACATGCGTTTAACTTTCCCGGCCCGAACCGTACCGTGCTCGGTCATCATCTCGGCTACGACCAACCGGCTGCGCTCGATGCCGCCGTACAAACGCTCGGCTTTCTGCAGCGCTACCTCGGTACGAATCCGTAGCGGGTTCGGCGCGCCTACTGCGGGTAGGTATTTCCGCTCTCGAAGTTCGTCAGCGTTACCGAGATCGGCGGACTGCACTCGGAACAGGGATCTCCGGACAGTGTCCTCGTCGCGCTTGGCTCGACGAGAAAGCTAATCCCGCAGTTCGTTTCTATCGGGCGTATCCACGTTGAGTCCACGTGGTACCACGTATCGAAGCCCACCTGGCACTGATCTGCGATGCAGTCGGTGTACGTAACGCCGAGCGCGCCGATGTAACAGAAATATTTCCGCGGATCGGGTGCCCAGCCGAAGCCCGTACCACGCGCCCCAACGCCGAAATCATCTTGCGCCGTCACGTTGCTGGCCTCACAGCGTTCGAATTGGATATCCAGTCCCCACGCGCTGAATCCCGTGGCCTGTTTGTCTTGCGGATTGATCGCCTTGATATCGCTGACAGCAGAATCCGTCACCGTCACGGCTACTCCATAGACCTCGAGACCCGTCGCTTTTGCCCCGGCGTTCGACGGCGAAACGCCGTCCACGATGTGGTCCGCTCGGAAGCCGCTAACGGTGACCTGTCCGTCCAGGAATACCGACATGCCGTGGCAGTCGTCACAGCAGCCGGTCAACCCAGACGCCGAGCAATTGACGTAGCTGAGATCCCAACACAAGATGGGACAGAATCCGAGAACGGTGTGGCCTGTCGTCAGCACGTTTCCGTTGAAGTGTGATTGAAGGGACTGCGCCGTGCAGCCGGTGGTCGTCACATTGATGCATTTGATGTAGCTGAAGCCTTGCACGGCGCCATCATTGTTCACCAATCCACTGGTGCTGCAGTTGCTCACCGTTGCCTGGATCGTACTGACCAAAAAGATGCCGGCGCTGGAATCAGTCGTGACATTCAACTGCGCAACGCTGCAGTCGGAGATCGCAACGTTTATCGAGCCGCTGACCTGGATTCCAGCTGGGGTCAAAAACCGGACGGCCAGGTTTTGCATGCACACCCCGGTTACGGCGATGCGCGAAATGTTCAGACCGCAGACACTCGTGGCCAGGATCCCATACTCCGACACATTCGCTACGGTGCCGTTGGTGATCGTGATGTTGCCGAGTGTTGGGTTGGCGGCCGGTCCGAGTACCAGGATGCCGGTGATCTGCTGGCTCTTGTCGGAGACGGACGCTATCAGTGCGAAGCCAGCCAGATCCAGCGTCACGTTGCTGCATTGAATCGTGATCGCCGAACACTGGGCGTCGTTCGGAGTCCACTGAATGTCTCCACCAAACGTGTACGTCCCGGGAGATCGAATCACGATACCGGCGTTCGGAATGTTCCGGATTACACGGTCACTCTGTAACTGCTGGCCAGATTGGGCGAAGTATCCCTGATAGAGCGCTTCGATTTGGGGTGTTGGGTCAAAGATTTCTGCCAGAGCCGCTTTGTCCAAGCTCTGGAAGGCTGGATCAGAAAAGATGTCGTTCACCCCAACCGGATTCGTCGCGGCAACGCAGTTCGGGGGGACGGGGGTTGTGGCGATTGGGCCACCACACGCCGCGAGCGCTCCGGTCGCAATCATGCCGCCGATCAGTTGCGCCCGCGAGAGGGAGTCTAGGCGCTCTGACATCTGCTACCTCCGCGAAATAAAGACGCCGGCGACCGGAACGGCCGTCGCTTTGTCTCACACTACCATTCAGTGAAGCGGCTTCCTTCACGCATCTTCGAGCGAGAAATTCACGAGGAGCAAGTCGCTTAACTGCGAAGATCGCCCGAAATTAGGAGGTCGCCTGTGTTTCGCTCGTGCGTGCTGAGTCTTATACTCATCGTCTTTTTTGCTGTGACGTTCACTGCATGCGGGGGCGGCGCGACAACGTACACACCGCTGGCAACTCCGGCGGCCATTCCGTCGGCGACCGCTGCGGCGGGAACAGCGACTGCGACGGTCAGCGTCTCGAATCCGTCAGGCTACGCGGCGACGGTCTCGTTGCCCGCGACAGCGGACGGTAGCAGTGGCACGATCAGCGCGATTCTCTCGACGACGCTTCCGACCGGATTCGTAACTCCGTCGTCCGTGCAGCGCATCGCGGCTTCGGCGCGACGCGCGCCCGCGACAATCGGGGTGACGTTGACACCCGTCGCCTACGTCGTGCTCACACCGACCGCCAACGTCTCGTTCGCGTCGACGCCGGGCTTCACGTTCACCGTTCCGGCCGCGATGGCAACGTCGCTCGCAAACTCAGCGTATGTTGCGTTTGACGATCCTTCGCAGTCCACGGGCTGGACGAATATTTTGGGGCCCGGCACCGTCAGCGGCAACACGATCAGTTTCGCGGGCGCTCCGGGATCGCTGCTGCTGAAGGGCGGCCGATCGTACGGGTTTCTGCTGTATTCGACGGCCCAGCCGGTTCCGGTCGTGGCGGCTCCAACAGCCAGCGGCCCACAACTCGTCCTCGATTTGACGCAAACGAATCTACCGACCGGAACTCCGGTGTACATTTACGTCATCGGGACGATCAAGACGACCTCAACCGATTACTGGATGCAGCCGTCATCGCTGCTTCAAACCACCACGCGAACGGCCGTGGCGCCCGGTTCCACCGTGATCCAACCGGCCCAAATGCAAGCGATGGTTCCCGGCAATCCCACGCCGGCCCAGCCCAATTGCGCGAACAACGGCGATGACACCAATTACTTCAGCTGCAACAACAACCAGTTGAACGCGCTGCCGTCGCCCCAAGCCTCGGCGATCAACGGCGGCGGCGGAACAGGTGGGAACTATCCCAGCGCCTGGGCTGATTATGGCATTCCTGCGACCATCGGAACGAAGCTGTCGCTGCCGCTTTCGGCGATTTCTAAACTCGCCGGTCTGGGCACCGGCACGTCGGCATTCAGCGGCCGCATTTATGTTTCGGTCGGCACGCCGAAACTCCCGATCACACCGGTGTCAGCGAGCGGTTACACCGCGCCGGTGTTCGGGAACGGAACCGGTCAGCCGGGAGAATGGACACTCTTCGATTGGATCGAGTTTTCATACGACAGTAACGGTGTGTTCAACGGCAATACGACGCAAGTCAACCAGTTCGGCTTTCCGATGCAACTCTCCGGAGTCGCCGGCACCGGCACGCTCGTTGCCCCACCGCAGGTCCTTACGGCGTCACGTAACACCATCCTGAATTACTTCGCAACGCAGCCGGCGCCGGTCGGCGGCACCGGAACATCGTTGGGCAGCGTCGTTGTCTCCGTGCCGGCCGGCGCGCCGAGCGCGTATCCGGCCGGACTGACGTACCTGCGCGCCATCGCTCCGCAGACGATCGTCGCCGTCGGAGCCTACTCGGGTCCCTTGACCACGACGTTCGCTTCGGCGATCTCCGCGGCGTACACGGCGTGGCAGACGACGCCGCTCGTGACCTTCGAACAGTCGACGCAAGTCTACTATACGGGTGTCGTTTTTCCGACGAACAACCCGTCGATCCCGACGCCGGCCGGGTACGTCCCGGGAAGCCTCGCCTTCTTCGGCCCGAGTACCGGCAGCGGTTACCCGAATATGACGGCGCTCTCCGTCGCCGTCGCCCTTGGACAAACAGCGTATGCCTTCTCGCTGACCGGGACGGGAGTCGACCCGGGCCCGCAAAACGTGATCTCATCGATCGATGTCTGGACGAACCAGAACTCACTGGCGACGGGCGGGGCCGACGAGAAAAACGTGGGCAAGATGCTTGCAGCGGCGTTCAATCGCGGCGTGGCCGTGAGCCCGGCCGGTGTGGTGACATCATCGCTCAACGATGCGACCTGCCAGACCGCACCTGCGACATACGAAAACTCCCTGTATCCGGTCGGCGGGACGTACAATTGGTGGGCGCAATACTTCCACCAGAACACCGCAACGATCTCACCGAACGTCACCGGACTCGCTTACGCGTTCTCCTATGACGATGTGTGCGATCAGAACCCGTCGGTGAGCTTTACTCCGGGCACGGTGACCGTCACGTTGGGCAACTTCTAAGCGCGCCTACTTCAAACGTCGGGCGTATCGAGCACGAGCTCGTCGAACAGCAACTCCGCGGCAGTTTGAAAGAAGTGGACGTGGTAGGCACCGACGATCTCAAACCGCTCACCGAGCATCGCCGTGCCGGCACGTGCACGATCGCAAAGATCCCGATCGACAGTGCCTAGCCGCGGATAGGTGTCGATCGTGCCGTCCGCCTTGCGCTCGGCAAAGATGGTGAACTCGGCATCGATTTCAACAAAACGCTCCCAAAGAAGCGGTCGTCCCTTCGTTTCCTGCAATGCACGCGGAACGTCGTCGAAATCGCGAACCACCCACGGTCCTTCCGCGTCGGGGCCGTCGAATTGCAGCTTAAGGACGCCCGGAAAACCCAGGGCCTGGTGCGCAAGCACGAGCTCGCGATGGTTGCGAGCCAAGCGAAAGTCGGTCGTCGGGATGCCGCATCCGTTGACGAACTTCTTTTGGAGGAAGCGGTTCGTTTTATTGTCTTGAGAGCTCAGCATGAACGCCACCATCGCATCGATTCGTGAAACTTTTAAGGCAACGTCTTCACAAAATCTTCAAATCGGCGCTAGCGGCGGGCAGCCGGGCAGTCGGCCGCCTCGCGTTAGCGGGCACCGCAGCGCAGTATCATATCGAGGCCGATCGTCGATCGGACCGCTGAGCGGCTTCCGATCGATCATCTCGAGCGGCAACTGCCATTCGTGTCTCGAACGGATGCAGCGATGCGACGAACCGATTTCTGCCGGCGAGCCGGCACCGCGCTCGCTGCCGGCGTGGCCGGCGTGCCCGTGGGCGTGGTTGCTCAGACGCCATTGCAACCGCTGCGGATCGTAACCGCGCCAACCGAGATCCCGATCAGCATGATCAACGCGCACGATCTGGGGTACTTCAAGGACGCCGGCATCGACGCGCAGATCATCGCGCTAAACAACGGGCCGGCCGGCATCGCGGCGGTCCTCTCGGGTTCGGCGGACATCGGCTTCACCAGTTCGCTCTCGCTCGTCGTCGCCTATGATAAAGGATTGCCCGTGACGGCGGTGATCGGCACGGACCTCCACCGCTCGACTAACCCGGTCCAGGGCGTCCTCATGGCCTCCGTCTCCTCGCCGCTGCACACGGGCAAGGATTTCAACGGCAAGACGGTCAGTGTCCCGGGGCTGGGCGGCACACAGAATTACGCGGTGCGGGCGTGGGTCGATGCGACCGGCGGCGATTCGTCGACGGTGCGCTTCGTCGAGGTCCCCAACTCGGCCGTCCCGGCGGCCATCGTCGAGGGGCGCATCGATGCGGGCACGACCGACGTGCTCACGCTTCACTCGACGGGCTCGCGCGGGCTGCGCGAGGTCACGAACGTTTACAACGCGATCGCGCCGAAGTTCCTGACCGGCGTCTGGTACGCGACGGCGCCGTGGGTCGACCAACATCGCGATCTCACGCGAACGTTCATCACGGTGTTCCAGCGCTACTCGGCCTGGGCAAACAGCCACCCGACCGACGAAGTCCGCTTCTATTCGAAGCAAAGCGGCTTGTCGATCGACGATCTGCAAACGGTGCCGCGCGCCGTGTTCGAGCCGACCTTGACGCTCGAAGCGCTGCAGCCGATCATCGACGTCGCCTACCGCTACGGCGCGATCAAGCGACGGTTTCCGGCGAACGAGTTGCTCAGCAGCGCATCGCGCGCGAGCGACCACGGCTAGGCTGCGACACGAAGCGCGGTCTCCTTGGCGAACGAGGTCGTGCTTACGTAGCCCAGCGCGACGATCGCGCAACCGTATCCGGCGATCAGCCACCATCCGGGGTGCGTCGCGGCCGCAAGCTGCGGCATATGCTCTGCGACTGGGGCGGCTCCCAGGGTGACGCCGGCAACAGCAACGCCGATCGTTTGGCCGAATTGGCGCGTCGTCGAATTGACGCCGGCGGCGACACCGGCCTGTGCGGGCGGCATGCCGGCAACTGCGGTGTGCGTGATCGGCGAGCCGACGGCGGAGTTGGCGAAGCCCATCGCCGCGTATGCAACGAGAAGCCAGCCGATTGACGTGCCCGTCGTAACCGTCGCCAGCATAACACCTGCGACGATGAACGCCACGCCGGCCAACACGAACGGGATGCGCGCGCCGAAACGCGCCAAGACATGCCCATTGAGCGGTCCCCAAATGACGCTGACCACCGAAACCGGCAGCATGAGCAGACCGGTGTCGAACGCGCTATAGCCCCGCGCATCTTGCAAATAGATGCTATTGAGATACAGGAACGAGCCTATGCCCGCGAAGGCCACGATTGCAATCACGTTGGCCGCGGTGAAAGGGATGCTGCGAAAAAAACGTAGCTCGAGCAGCGGTTCGGCGCACCGCGGTTCGTACACGAGAATCCCGATCAGACATATCGCGGCGAGACCGAGGATCGCCGCTTCTGCCGGTGACCCCCATCCGAGTCGCGGACCTTCGATGATGCCGTACGTCAAGCTCGCCAGCATTCCCGCGACGAAGAGTTGACCGACCAGATCGAAGCGGCGCGGACGTTCTACTTTGGATTCGGGCACCACGCGCTGCGCAAGAAGCATCGCGATCAGGCCGATCGGGATGTTGATCACGAAGATCCAGCGCCATCCCAGCGGCGAACTCACCAATGCTCCGCCAACGACGGGACCGAGTCCAAGGGCGAGCCCGGTGACGCCGGCCCAGACACCGATGGCCCGCGCACGCTCCGCGCGGTCTTGGAAGACGTTGCTGATGATCGCCATTGCGACCGGATTGAGCATACAGCCGCCGAGTGCCTGAAGTACTCGGAATGCGATCAGTGCGCCCAAATTCGGCGCGACGGCACATAGCCCCGAACCGATGATGAAGACCACCAGACCGATCCCGAAGACACGCTTGCGTCCGAAGCGGTCGGCGAGCGATCCCGCGAGCATGATGAACGTTGCGAGCACGAGCGTGTAGGCGTCGATCGTCCACGACAACCCGCTGGCGCCGGCCTGAAAGCTTGCGCCGATCGCCGGAAGCGCGACGTTCACCGCGGTCATATCGATGCCGACGAGCAGAATACTCGTGCAGCATACGGCAAGCACGATGGACCGAGGTGTCATGACGGCTGTTTTTGCCGGTTACGATTACCTCACCCGTCTACGCGATCGGCGTCGAGCAGACAGGCGCAGTTGTCTCGGCGCTGCGTGCGAGCAGTTCGTCGCCGAGCGCTCGCGCCTTGGCCTTGACGGTGTCGCGGATTTCGCGCACGACATCGGGCGGTTGACCCTTCGGATCCGGCAAGCCCCAGTCGTCGTCGATGCGCGGCACGCCCTCGACGTCGCAACCCATCGTGATGATACGGTCAACGCCGTCGAGCCGTTGCGTCTCCAAAAGTTTCGGGCGCGCGGCCGAGATGTCGATGCCGTCTTCGGCCATGATCGCGACGACGCCGGGGTCGGGCATGTCGGCAGCGATAGTGCCGGCGGAGGCGACGTCAACGGCGTCGCCGGCAAAATGGCGCAGGTAGGCTTCCGCCATTTGGGAGCGGCCGGTGTTATGCCGGCAGACGAACAAAACTGATGGCTTCATGAATGCTCCAGAAGTCGCGCGGGAATCGTGCTCGGCGTAAACCCGCGGCGCAGGCGCAGTGCGACATGCACGAGCGTGAGGAGCACGGGCACTTCGACCAGCGGCCCGATGACGGATGCAAACGCCTCGCCCGAGTTGATGCCGAAAACTGCGATGCACACCGCAATGGCGAGTTCGAAGTTGTTGCTCGCCGCGGTAAGGGCGAGCGAGGTGGTACGGCCGTATGATGCGCCCGCGGCCTTGCCCATCCAGAACGACACGCAGAACATGATGCCGAAGTAGAGGGTCAAGGGCACGCCCACGTAGACCACGTCGAGCGGCTGCGCGATGATGCGCGCGCCCTGCAGAGCGAACATCGCGACGATCGTCACGAGCAGCGCAACAAGCGTCAGCGGCGCGATCGCCGGCACGAAGCGGTTGTCGTACGTCTCGATTCCGAGCCGGGGTCGCAAAACCAGGCGCGTGAGCGCGCCGGCAACCGCGGGCAAACCGAGGTAGATCAGGACGCTCACCGCGACCGTGACGATGGAAAGGTGCACGGTAAGGCTCGGGAGGCCGACGAGCGGAGGGAGGACGGTGACGAACAGATACGCGTACGCCGCATACCCGAAGACCTGGAACACGGAGTTGATGGCGACGAGCGCCGCCGTGTACTCGCGGTCGGCTTGCGCGAGTTCGCTCCACACCACGACCATTGCGATGCAGCGTGCGAGTCCGACCATGACAAGACCCGCGAACAAGTCGGGGCGATCGTGCAGAAACGCGGCCGCAAGACCGAACATCAGCAGCGGTGCGATCACCCAATTTTGGACGATTGAAATCCCGAGCAGGCGCGTGTCTCGTAACGCCGCGGGCATGTACTCGTAGCGCACGCGCGCGAACGGCGGATACATCATCAGGATGAGACCGATGGGCACGATCACCGACGGCAAGTGAATGCCGATGGCTCCGAGCCCGACGCCGACGATCATGGCAAGCACGATCCAGAGCGTCAGGTACCGGTCGAGGAACGAGAGCCTCGGCCGCTCCATGGCGATGTCGCTCACGTCAGGCGCAGCAGGTCGCGCTGGATTCGGCCGCGTCCGTGCGACAGCACGACATGTCGTCCTGGTCGCGTTCTTCGGTATCTTCGTGGACGAAGTAGGTTTCCCAACGACGGCCTTCCGGATCGCTCGCCCACACCTTCGTCTGGTTCGCATAACAGCACGTTTCTTCGCGCTCGATGTCGGTGGCGTACCCGGCCGCCGTCAGCCGCAAGATCTGGGCGTCGACCGCGTCGGGCGTGTCGACAACGATGCCGAAATGCTGGCCTGGCGCGGCGTTCGCGTCTTTGTCGAGATCGAGCGCAAGTTCGAGTCCCGGCTGCTCAGTGATGAAAAGCGCATAGTCGTCGAGCCGCTTCGCGGGTGAAGCGCCGAGGAGGGTCGAGTAGAACGCGACGCTCGCGTCGAGGTCGCGTGTCGCGAGATTGAGATGCATTTTCATGCGTGTACCTTTTCAGGAATGAGCGAATCGAGGGCGCGGGCGATCCGTGCTTGCGCGTCTACCGCGAGGCGGTAATAAACCCAGGTGCCGCGGCGTTGCCAGGTGACGAGGCCGGCGTCGCGGAGGATCTTGAGATGGTGGGAGACCGTCGGCTGATTGAGCGGCAACGCGGACGTGAAGTCGCACACGCAGACCTCGTCGTCGGCACGCGCGAGGGTGGCGAGCATGGTCAGCCGGTGGGGGTCGCCCAGCGCCTTGAACAGGGCGGCGTCCTCCGAGCGGTCCGCCGGGTCAACCGTGGCCGGCGGGCAGCAACGTTGCATCGACACACTTCGATGCTATAATCTGAATCGACACTTGTCAATACACAGGGCCAATCCCGCGGCGGCGCATTAGTTGTATAGTGGAACCGTTGAAACACGCAACGAAGCATAAGCGCTCTCTGGCAGCCGTCATCACGACCGGCATCGTCTCAATTCTGGCGGCCGCATTTCCCGCATCCGCCGACCCAGCTGCGAGTCCGCCACGTCAAGCGACGGTCGAGCAACGCGGCGAAAGCGTTATGCCGTTCGACATGAACCGCACGATGCACATGTTCACACCCACCACCAGCGGCGGCGTGGAGAGCGTCGTCTCAAATGATGGCGATCCACACCAAATCGCTCTGATCCGTGCGCATCTGCGCAAGGAAGCGCGAGCGTTCGCGCACGGGGACTTCTCTGACCCCGCCTCAATCCACGGCAACGACATGCCTGGGCTCGCTCTTCTTCGAGCCGGCGCCCGCCGAATTACGGTCAGCTATGTAAATGCCGCGAACGGTGCAAGCATCATCTACAAGACGCCCGATCCGACACTCATCGCAGCCATACATCACTGGTTCGCCGCCCAGGTGAGCGATCACGGCGCGCACGCCATGATGATGAACCACTAGCTCCTCGCGTCAACCCGGAGCGGTTGGCCCGCAATTCGACGTCAAGTCGAATTACACTAGAACGGCGCTGTCACATCATTTTGGCGAATTTCACCATTTTCGCCAAATCAGCTTTCCTTTTCACCATATCCGACTGGCCTGATCGAGGTAATTGAGGTACAACCGCTAAGCTCCTAAACGTGTTACCGAGCACGTACATCTTCACGATCCTCTTCCTCGCCATGGGTCCGTTGAAGACGATACCGGTGTTCTACATGCTGACGCGCGAGAGGGACTGGGGGTATCGGCTCCGCGCGGCCCTCTATGCGACGCTGATCGCCGGCGCGATCGTGGCACTCGTCGCCTTCAGCGGCGTCAGTACGATCCAGAGCTGGCACGTTTCGTTCGCTGCGCTCAAGATCGCCATCGGCGTGCTGCTCATTCGCTCGACGCTCAACACCCTCACGACGCTGGGCGTCAAAGGCGGCGGCGATCGGAAGGACGGCGAGGAAAGCGCTCCCGTGAGCCCCGCAGCACTGGCGTTCTCACCCCTCGCCGCTCCGACAATCATCTCCCCGACCGGCGTCGTGACGATCGTTCTTTTCTTGGCGCTCACACAAAGTAATCACGCGCTCCAGCTCAAGGTTGACGTGATGCTGATGATCATGCTCGGCCTGAACTTCGTCTGCATGTTGCTCGCCGGTTACATCGTGCGCTTCGTGCGCATGACGACTCTTGAGATCGTGGGCTGGGTCTTCGCTGCGCTGCAGGCCGCGCTCGCCATCGAAGTGATACTCAGCGGATTGAAAGACGCCGGCTTCGCGGCGCGCTGAGCCGCCCTAGCTCGATTGAAAAAGCCCAGCATTTTGCGAGGTAGTCAACAGCCTCCGTTGCCCGGCGGTGACGGGTTCGTGTAGACGCGCTGGTGATTCCACGGCGTCGTGCCAACCCGTTGCCACCAGTAGTCGAGATTGCCGCACACGTCACTCGCGGTTAGAATCACGGACGCACCCGTCCAGGCGATGGAGCGCGGACCCGTCTCGCCGCTATAGGACCCGGAGGCGTTGAGGTTCTGCAAGTTCCACGTGCCGCCCTCAAGCGCCGGCGACCACCAGTAGTCCACTTGCTGCGCTTGCGTCGAGATGTCCGCGGCGGCGATCACGATCGAGTTGCCGGCCGCTGCGATCGTCGGGCCGAGGTAGCTGGTATCGTTGAACGGGACCGAGCGCGGCGCGCTCACCGTTTGGGTGTGCCAGAGCGCCGTGCCGGCGGCCTGCCACCAGTAGGTCACCGTGGCGGTGCCGGGGTGCTGGTCAGTCGCATGATGCGTCGCCGCGATGATAACGGCGTGCCCGTTCCACGCGATCGAAGGGTTCCCGTTGGAGCCATTGTCGACGACCTGCTGGTGCCAGATGTTGGATCCGGCGCCCTGCCAGTAGTAGCAGAGGGCGGCGCCGTTGCAGATGTCCGCGATGACGACCGACGTCCCGGTCCACGCGATCGACGGCTCGTCGAGCGAACTATTCGCGTTCACGAGCTCGTGATACCACGTCGTCTGGCCCTTCTCTTGAAACCAATAATGCAGCCCGTGCTTATCGGTCGCCGTAACGACGACGGATCGCCCCGTCCAGGCCATGCTCGGCGGGGAATAGCCCATAACGTGCGGCGTTGTCACGCCGTTCTGCACAGAGCCGAAGTTGCAGCAGCCGGGCGGACCATTTGCGATCGTCTGCTGATGCCAGGGCGTCGTCCCGGCGGCTTGCCACCAGTAGTAGAGGCCGCCGTTGCGCTGGTCGACGGCGGCGATGATCGCGGAATTGCCGGTCCACGCGATCGCGTTCGATCGATAGCCGAGCACGGTGACAAGTTGAAGTCCGGGACCGGGACACCCGCCGGCCGCAACGAGCTGCTTGTGCCAGGTGCTCGTGCCGGTCGTTTGCCAAAAATAATAGAGGTTACCGCCCTCGATCCCGGGCGACGCGACGAGCAGCGCGGTGCTACCGTTCCACGCGATGCCGCCGCTGATCAGATTATCGGGACACGTTTGCGCGCGTGCCTGTCGATCGACAAAAGCCACGGCACACAATGCAACCGCGCACGCGAAGAGCGCGAGACAGAAGCGAGCAAGACCTTGTCCGTGCACGTTGCCCTCCTATAGCACGGTCCCATTCTAAAGTGCACCCACCGGGTACGCTAGCATCGGCGCTCACACCCTCTTGCCCATTCCGTTTCGATGTCCGCCGTAGATTGCAAAGCCAATCGGACCGCTGACGTCGCGCAAAGATATGGCCAAGGCCGGCTCGCCGGGTGAGCGCGGCACGGTCAACTTCGCCCACTCGACCGACGGCATCACCTCGGCACCATTTTTGCTAAGGAGGCGACGAACCGATTCGTCGTCATCCGATCGTACGTATTCCCAACCAACATCTGCCGTCCGCCGCAGACCGTTGTCACAGAGTCGAAAGACTGCCGCAGAGATGAGGGACAGCGCATCGACTTCATCTGCAGTATGGACTCGAGAAAGTTCAGCAATCTGCGATGCAATGAGTCCTTCGGCGCGAAAACGGTCTCGAAAGACGTGTCCGCAAAAATGCTCGCCGGAACGCCGTTTCCTAGCGTGATCTGTACGCCGTCCCCTTGACAAGGGCTACGGCGTCTGTTCGATTCGGAGGATGTCGGCGTAGTGGTTGCTGCCGGTCCAGAAGGTCACCGGGTTCGTGCTGTTGTCGATCCACACGCGGCGGATGTTCGTGCTGGTCGGCAGCTGATACTCGATGACGTGGCCGGTGGCGGGATCGAGGCGCGAGACCCGGTCGGTGACCATCGAGCCGGTCCACACGTTGCCGTTCTTGTCTGCAACAGCGTCGTAGGGTGAGTCCCACGGCGTCGGCATCACGTATTCGGTGACGTGGCCGTTGTCGGCTTTGGTGTCGTACGACCCAAGGCGATTCGCACCGAACTCGGCAAACCACACGATACCCGTCCGATCGTCGACGCGACCGCGCCGGGGACGCGAATTCGCCGTCGGCGTTGGGATCAACTCGAAGGCGCCGGTCTTGGGGTCGAGATGGGCGATCGCCGACGCACCGAAGTCGAACAGCCAGAGTGAATTGTTGACGTCCGAGACCAGGCCGTACGCCCTGAACACCTGCTTCGTATTCGGATAGAGCAACGGACCGAACGAGTTCCACTTACCGGTGGCCGGATCGAGTTGCCAGAACGTGCGCGTGTCCTGATTGTTGGTCCAGACTTTGCCGTCGACGTTGCTGTGGTCCGGCGCGACCATCGAATCTTGCGTGAAGTCCGGATGGTCGCCCGGCGGCATCGCCCATTGCGCGAACGTATTCGTCTTGGGATCGTAGCGTTCGATCGCGCCTTGGTATTGATTCGCCAGCCACAAATCGCCGCTCGGATCCGCTTCGATGTCGAGCGAGCCGGTGAAGTGGCCAGGCTTGTTCTCGGGAACCGGAATCTGCGTAATCGCGCCGGTACGCGGATTCAGCTTGCCGATAAATTGCTGGCCGAAATCCGAAAACCAAATCGTGCCGTCGGGCGTCCCAGTGACGTCGTGCGGCTGCGCGAGGCGATCCGGGATATCGTACTGCGTGATGATGATGTGCGTCGACGGGCCTTTGAGCCGCGGAAACGTCTTGATCGGCCACTTGTGCGGCCCCGAGCTCTGATTGATACTCGCCAAGAACTCCGGCATATCGGCCCCGAAGTTGCCCGACTGGTTCGAGCGCCCCGAGGTGTAGGCTTGCGGCTTGAGCCAAAAGCTTTGGATGATGTATCCCGCCATGCGCGGCAACACGACATCGCGGAATTCCGCAGCGGTATGATACGAGTCCACGACCCGCTGCAAGGTGTGGCACTGGGTGCACGCGAGCATTTCGACGCGCTGCGCCTCGGTGGCCGGCATGCTGGTCATCCACTCGCCGTTGGAGACCTGGTCTTCGAGATCTTTCGTTCGGACGAGGCGCAGATCGTCGTTCGTCGTCCTCCCGGCGTCAACCGTGACGGCCGGCGCGGTGGCAAGATCGTAGCCGACGGCGCGAATGCTCAGCCCGTAAGTTCCCGGCGCCAGGTGCGAGACGGGGAAGCGGTACCGTCCGCGCGCGTCGGTCACCACCGTCACCTCGATGTTCGATCCCGGCTTGCGCGCGGTGACGAGCACCCCTTCCATCAGGCCTTCGGCCGCCGAACTGACGCGTCCGGCGAGGGCCACCGGTGGCGCCGATTGCGCGTGCAGCGCGGCAGCGAGTTCCAACGACAAGCCGACGACCAAGACCGGTAGCAACAAGGCGAGCCCGCGACTGCGCATCGTCATGGTAGAGGGTTGCTCGCTTCGGTGCGCGCTCCCTTGGTCACGGTCGGCCGGCCCAGCGTTCAGGGGATCTCGTAGACCGCCATCTCGTCGACACGCCACGGATAGAGCGCCTTTGCGGGTGCGCCGTGAGCCCGCGCTCTTTCAGTAGGATCGCGGCCAGCGGATGTTCGACGATCGAGCCACAGCAGACGTTTCGCGGTCAGGAACGGCTTGCGTCCTCCCAGCAAGCGGTGCAGTTCGTCGCCCGCGATCCAAACGCTGGGCAGCATGCGTCGCGTGGTGCGATTCTCGAACGAGAGGCGGAACGGACCGGGCGCCGGTGAGGTCGTCCCGGCCGGCACCGCCACGTTGTTGTAAACGATCGAACAGGTCTGAGGCTCGCGTACGGGCTCGCCTTTGACGTCGAAGAAATGCGCGGCGTGCGTAACCGGTTCCATGAGGATCACAAAGGCGGCCGGCAATTGGAGCGAGAGCGAGGCTTTTTCTCCCGGCGCGAGTTCGATTGAATCGATCATGATCTCGTGCATGGCGTCTTCGAACTCGCCTTCCGTGAAGGCCATGCCCGAACTCCACACCACCTGGCGGGAATACTCGGCCAACGACAGATCGTCCGGCTCGTGAGCGGCGATCTTGCGCACGCGCCGGCTGACCGTGAACGTCACCTCAACCATCTCGTCGAGGGTCGGTTCGTAGCCGGCGGCGCACGACGCGCAGTTGTGTTCCGCCTGTTCGACGGTTTTGAGCGTTGCGTTCGAAGCGAGCACGCCGCCGCACGCTGGGCACAGCACCGCCCAGGACATTTCAAAGATGCCGAGCCGCGATGCGTGCAGAAATCCCGCGATGACGCGTTCTTCGTCGATACCGTAGCGCAAGGCGAAGTCGAACACGTTGATGCGATTGAGCAGCCGGTCCGGCGCCTCGCGAATGGCGTCCTCGAATGCTGTAACGACGTCCTCGCCCGGTTATCTCTTCCCGGTGAAGTTCACGTGCAGCGTGGCGACGAATTCGGGCGCGTGGCAACCTTCCCAAGTAATGATTGCGGCCTCGATCATGCTGTGTGGCGCTCGCTGACCGGACGGCAACGGCATCTGGGGGTAGCAACGGCGCGTAGCGCGGCATATGATCGCGACGTCTCGCCGTTCGCCGCCTTCGCGTCACCGCCGGCGGAGGGCGACTGGGCAGAACTGGCCACGCTGGTTGGGGCTAACCGCGAGGTCGCGTTCACGCCGAACGAGATGTTTCCGCCGAACGGGTGGGTTATCGAGGAGGCGGGGCACGGTTACCAGATGACCGGCGACCAACTCACCTCGACGTCAGTCGGTCCGGCCGCCGAGACCGTGCACGACCTTGGCGCAGCTGATGTCGAGGACATCTTCGCGCTTCTCGAGGTCGCTCGGCCCGGACCGTTCGAGCGGCGCACGATCGCCTTCGGCGACTACCGCGGCATTCGAAGCGACGGCATGTTGGTCGCAATGGCCGGTACGCGCATGCGATTCGATCACTGGACGGAGATCAGCGCGCTCGCGACGCATCCGTCGTTCCGCGGGCGCGGCTTCGGCGAGTATCTGCTGCGCGACGTCGCCGCGCGCATTCGCAGCCGCGGCGAGAAGCCATTCCTCCACGTCGCCGCCGAGAACCCCGCGATCCGGCTTTACCAGAAGCTCGGATTTCGCATCCGGCGCGAAACGCGCTTCACATTCGTACGCTCTCCCGCAGCATGATCAGCCGATGAAGCGAGACTTCAAGCGCGTCAGTCGCTCTTTGCAGAGCGGCTCGATGCAAGGCGCTCAACCGCTTGCGCGAGGTCCGCTGTGGACAGATTGGTGATTGCCAAGTGCTTGATCCGCGTCGTGGCCCCATGTTCGATGGCGACGCGGCTTGGCGGTATGCCAAGCCACGCCGCCACGGCGTGGATGACTGCGTCGTTGGCGTGCCCAGCGACGGCCCGTTCGCGGACCGCGACGACCACCATCCCGCCAACGCATGTGATCCCCGGAACCCGAGCGCCGGGCTTCGCTCGCACCGTCAAGTGGAGGCGCACCAGACCTAACGTTCGCCGCGAACGCGATTGATGAGCGCCAACGGGTCAGACGGCACGACATCGTCGCGCCAGGCGACGTGTCCGTCGGGACGCACGAGCACGAGACGACGCTCGTAGAGTCCGAGCAGCTCCGGCCCCGCGAGATCCACAACTTCTAGCGGCACGCCGCGTTGCGTCGCAGCGTCGAGCAGAGCGTCCACCGGCGGCGCATCGTCGAAGCGCAGCAGAACGAATCCGCGCCCGAACAGGTCGAGCGTCGACCGTCCATCCGCAAGCCACGTGTGAGGAGCGCGCGTTCCCGGCCGAGCAACGGGGACGAACGTCTTCGTTTCCACGGCGGGTCGCTGCGTTCCATCGGGAACGCAGATCGGCGACGGCTCGTAGCAATAGCCGAGACGCAGATTTTCGGTAAATTGCGGGACTTGCGCGTGATGCTGTTCGTACTCGCGAGCGAAACCGAGGCGTGAAGCCTGTCCTTGCGGCGAATCAGCGTCGATCTCCGGACCACCCGGCATCTCGGCGAAAATATTGAAGAGCCCCGTCGATACGCGCACGTTGTCCAAAGCAATCGGACGTCGCTCGCTTTCATAGGAATCGAGCAATCCGTTGCCGCCCCAACCCTCGATAACGGCCGTAAGCTTCCACGCGAGATCGAACGCATCGCCGAGCCCCGTGTGCAGCCCCATGCCGCCGGTGGGCGAGGTCTCGTGAGCGGCATCGCCGCAAATAAAAACACGTCCGTCGCGGTAATGTTCGGTGACGCGTTCGCGGCGCTCCCATTCCATGTCGGAAAGGATTTCGTAGGCGAAGTCCCGCCCGGCCATCCGTCGAAGGTAGCGGTGCCCGTCGTACGCCGGATCGGCATTGAGCACCGTGAGCCTCCACAACTCTTTGCCGTCGATCCCGATCAGCTCGCTCCACGTCCCCTCGGTATCGGTGAAACGGTAGAATTTCGCCCAGCCCTTGTCATGGACGTCGATGAGTGCGGCCGAGCGAAAGAAGATGTTCCGGCTCTGCGCGACATGCCCGAGACCTTCATATTCAAAACCGAGCGCGCGCACCACGGTGCCGCCGGCGCCGTCACACCCCACCAGATACCGCGCCGTGATGATTTCACGCTCTTTCGTCGTCTCGTCGATAATCGTTGCTCGCACGCTCTGCGCGTCTTGGGCGAACGACTCGAGACTCGTAAGGTGCCGAATCGTCACCAACGGCAACGACCGCGCTCGCTCGAGCAAAATGGGATCGTAATAGATTTGCGCACATCCCCGCGGAGGCTCGGGGGTGAACGGTAGCGCGAGATCGTCGTAGGCGGGCAGTCTTTCCCGAGCAAGCTCATAGCCTGTCAGGCTCGTGCAATAGACGAAGTCATTGGGAAAGGTCGCCGGCCAACCCCACCTTCTTACCTCGTCGGCAATCCCGAGCCGGCGATTGATTTCCATGCCGCGGCTCGACAGCGTGCTCATTTTGGGGACATGCACCGAGCCATCGCGCTTTTCAATAATCGTGCAACGCACGCCGGCCATGCCGAGCCCGATGGCTAGGGCCAACCCCACCGGCCCGGCTCCGACGATTAGTACAGGAAGGATGTCATCTTTCACGCGCTCTCTATTCTAGATAACACTGCGAGGCCCGCACCTTTTCGAAGTCTATAAATTAGTGCAGATGNNGTGTACGATCGGGTCTGCACCTCTAGCCCTGTTATTTGCAGGGCTCTTTGCGCCGCAATCATTGGCGCGTTCATGCGCCCAGTGAGGTATGCCTACATGAAGAGCGCCTTCACATCGCCTTCATCGCCCGTGACCATAGTCAAACGGAACGACGACTCCGTGCGAAGAGGAGATTGGTGTTAGGTATGGCTACGACACAAGCGCAAAACGAACAACTGACGCAAATCGGCCCCGGAACGTTCATGGGGAACCTTCTGCGCCGCTACTGGCAGCCAGTCGCCGTAGCGCTCGAGCTCGACGAGAATCCGGTCAAGGCAATTCGCGTGTTAGGCGAAGACCTTACGCTCTACCGCGATCACAGCGGAAACTACGGTCTCATCGGCCAGCGCTGCGTCCACCGGGGCGTGAGCATGGATCGCGGCATCCCCGAGGTATGCGGGCTGCGGTGCCCCTATCACGGCTGGGTCTACGATGCTACCGGCCAGTGCACCGAGCAGCCGTTTGAAGATACGGTGAACCCGGAAGCGCGCTACAAGGATCGGATCAAGATCAAAGGCTATCCGATCCAGGAACTCGGCGGAATGCTGTGGGCGTATCTGGGACAGCTTCCCGCGCCGCTGTTACCGCGCTGGGATTTGCTCGTCGAGCCGGATCTCGATCGTGCCGCCGAAATCTATCCACTCCCGTGTAACTGGCTGCAGTGCATGGACAACTCGGTCGATCCCGTCCACTTCGAATGGCTGCACGGCTACTTTGGAAACTACGAGCTCGCGAAGGATGGGCAGCCACCGGCGATGTCCGTCGCCAAGCACGTCAAGATCGCATTCGACGTTTTCCGCTTCGGAATCATGAAGCGTCGGCTGCTCGCGGAGGAGGACCCCGCCACGTCCGACGACTGGACGACCGGTCATCCGCTGATCTTCCCGCTCATGCTCGCGCAGGGCTCGAAGGGCGCGGCCTCGTTCCAATTCCGCCTTCCCGTTGACGACACGCACACGATCCAGACGTTCTACCGCACTAAGAAGCGCGCGCCGGGAGATGTACCCAAGCCGTTCACGATGACCTACCACGATCTTTTTGAGAACGAAAAGTACGTTCCGGGCGATAAGATCCCGAATCAAGACTTTATCGCGTGGGTCTCACAGGGCCCGATCTCGGACCGCGTCAACGAGCACCTCACGCAAATCGACACCGGAGTCATTCTCTACCACAAGCTCCTCATCGAAAGCGCGCGCAAGGTCGAGGAAGGCCTCGACCCGATGGGGATCATCCGCAACGCCGACGAGAACGAGCCGTGGGTCGTCATCCCGCGCGAGAACCACGCCCTTTCTGCCTTCCGCATCAACCGCGAGGCCGAGGCGCGGTCCTTCGACCCTCCGGAAGGCGAGCTCGCCGCTCGCTAGTCCCATATGTACGTAGCATAAACAATGGCAGTGCCACCTGCCTAGCACTCACAAAAGACCCCGCATTCGCGAGGTCTTTGCCGTTAGTTTCTTGACCAATCCACGCTAGAACGCTAGAACGTCAGCACGGCGCTGTCACACCATTTCCGCAAATTTCACCATTTTCGCTCGAACGGCTTCCCTTTTCACCATTTCGAGCAGATTACTCAGGAGCTGGGTAAGCAATGGCATGACTGTGCAGCCCCGTTCAGGACCGAAAATCATCGTGATCTTCGGCGCATTGCTTCTCGGCATGCTGCTTGCGTCGTTGGATCAAACGATCGTTTCCACCGCGCCATAACGACGAGAAGCGCGGCACGACGATCAAAATCCCTACGAACGTTCACGCGTCACGATCGCCGACGAGCGCGGAACATACGCGATCCGGCTTCTTGGGGACTGCTGGTTCAGGGCGGAGAATCTCGACCGCACAATCATCGGCAATCTTGAGCCACGACTGTCCAGGATCCCAAATCCGCTGGAACCTCGTACGTGAAACGCGAGAGCATGAAGTAGGCGATGCCGAGTGGCGTGAGTGCCCGGTTTGACGCGTGTTGTTCATGCCGCCATAGGCGCGTAGCGCTTGTGACCCTTCACGTCAAAGCGATCGAGCATCATCACCTTGTCCCAAGCAGTGATGAAATCTCTCACAAAGCGCTGGTGACCGTCGCTGCTGGCATAGACATCGGCGATGGAACGCAACTGCGAGTTTGACCCGAAGACCAGGTCGTTGCGTGTGGCCGTGAACTTCGTCTTGCCGGTGTCGCGCTCCCGAAGGGCGAAACTCATACCCTCTTCGTCAGCCTTTTCCCAAAACAAATCGGTGTCCGTTAAATTGACGAAAAAGTCGTTCGTTAGAACGCCGGCTTTGTCCGTGAAGATGCCGCTCTTCGATCCGTCATGGTTGACGTTCAGCGCGCGCAGACCGCCGGTTAGAACAGTCCACTCCGGAGCGGTCAGAGTCAGCAGGTTGGCCTTGTCGAGGAAAAATTCCTCGGGCGCAACTCCCAGCGAGACTTCTTGAAAATTGTCGCCGACGTAGTTGCGGAAACCGTCAACGATCGGCTTCAACCATTCGGTCATTTCAATATCCGTAAGCTCTTGCGTCGTATCAACACGGCCGGGCGTGAACGGAACGCTAGCCTCTACGCCGGCATCTGTCGCCGCTTTCTCGACGGCGGCGCACCCAGCCAGCACGATCAGATCAGCCAGTGAGATCTTCTTGCCGGCGGCCTGGTTGCCGTTGAAGTCGGACATGACGCCGCGTAACTTTTCAATCACGGGCGCGGCGCGGCGATTAACGGCCCAGTCCTTCTGAGGTGCGAGCGCAAGGCGAGCACCGTTTGCGCCCCCGCGTTTATCGCTGTCGCGATACGTCGCCGCCGCGGAGAAGGCGGTGAAGGCCAAATCGGAAACCGAAAGGCCAGTCGCCATGACTGTCTGTTTTAGCGCGGCGACGTCTGCATCGCCGACCAACTCATAGTTCCGCTCGGGAAGCGGATCTTGCCAAAGCAGATCGTCCTCGATCGTCGCTTCGGGGCCCAAGTAGCGATATTTGGGCCCCATGTCGCGGTGGGTGAGTTTGTACCAAGCCTTTGAAAACGCTTGGGTGAGCGCATCGAAGTCCGCCAAGAATTTCTCGCAGATCTTGCGATACTCCGGATCTACCTTAAGCGCGATGTCGCTGGTCATCATCATGAGATTATTCATCTGACCCTCGACGTGCGCGTCGGGCGTTTTGGGCGCATTCGGGTCGGTCGGCGTCCACTGCAGCGAACCCGCGGGGCTCTTGGTCTGCTCCCATTCAAATTTGAACAGGTTTTCGAGATAGCTGTTGTCCCACTTCGTCGGGTTCGGGGTCCAGCTGCCCTCGATGCCGTTGGTCATCGTGTATTTCGCGAAACCGGGGCCCTTGGGATTGTGCCAGCCGAGGCCCATGGCTTCCATGGGAGCAATCTCTGGCGGCGGCCCTACTTCTTTCGCAGACACCATGCCATGGCTCTTGCCGAATGCGTGGCCGCCCGCGATCAACGCGACGGTTTCTTCGTCGTTCATCGCCATGCGCGTGAAAGTGACTCGAATATCGCGTGCAGACCCCATTGGATCGCCGCTCGCATAGGGCCCTTCCGGATTGACGTAGATGAGCGCCTGATGCGAAGCTGCAAGCGGATTTTCGAGGTCGTAATCGGCATCGCCGTTCTTGCCGCGCCACCGCTTGTCGCGCATGACCATGCTGTCGAAGCTGCCGGCGTCCTTCGGGTTCCAGATTTCCGGGCCCCAATAGGTGGCGTTGTCCGCCTCCCACGCGTCGAGCCGTCCGCCGCCGAAACCATACGTTGGGAAGCCCATGATCTCGAGGGCGCAATTGCCCGTCAGAATCATTAGGTCGCCCCAGGAAAGACCACTGCCGTACTTGTGCTTGATCGGTTGCAGAAGGCGCCGCGACTTATCGGTATTCCCATTGTCCCACCAGCTACTGATCGGGGCAAAGCGCTGCATCGCCGTCCCGGCACCGCCTCGCCCGTCAGCGATTCTATAGGTGCCCGCTGCGTGCCACGCCATACGGATCATCTGCGGACCGTAGTTATTGTAATCCGACGGCCACCAGGCAACCGATGTCGTCAGAAACTGTTTGATATCTCGCTTGACCGCTTCGAAGTCGAGCTTCGCAAACTCAGCAGCATAGTCGAAATCTGCGCCAAGCGGATCTGCCGCCAGGCCGTTCTGATGAAGAAGTTCGACCCGCAGGCGATCGGGATACCAGTTCTCCAGAGTTGGAGGGGTGCCGAATGCACCGCCAACTCTGTCACCGCCAAATGGACACTTGCCGGTCATCTCGTATGTTTCCGTAAACGTCTTATCTATCGTCATCTTGTTCATCGATGCGTCCTTAGCGGGTTACATCTCCGCCTGGCTCTATCGGCACTTCGCAAGCGACGTACACCGCAAAATATACGTATGACGCCAGGGGCCAATTCGTCACCGGTATTTTCCCGCGTACCGACCTGCTCAAACCACCAGGTACGCATATTATGCCGATACCGATAGTGACTTACTGCGCCCTCGGCAGCTTAGCTCCGCGACGGACTGCTTTTATGGCGCTGTCGTCGAGGTAGATGCCCTCCCCTCGTATATCGTCAGTTTGGACTATAACCCAAACTGACTGTTGCGGAAGCCACTAGCCGCGCTACCCGCCAGCCAGTCAGCACCCTTTCGGGGTCGACGTCGGGTGCGTTTCATACCTCATGATTTTGACATTGGGTGCCGACTTCCGTATCTCGTGCTTGGAGAACGCGCCATACTAGCCGATCAATCGTGTGGCCCCGCCAGTGGATGAAGCGCCATGCACTGGTAGGCGTAGAAACCCTGATCTGCATGGCCGTCGAGTTTTCCGGAACCAACTCGGGTAACGGACAGCAGCCCGTCTACGACGTCAAGTTCATCCTCCCCTTAAGGCACGCGGTACGCGCTACGACAGATCGAGGGCCGGGATCCTCGCTTGAGCTATTTGCTCGGGCTAACTCATGACGTATTTAAATTTTCCGTGCACACTTCTGAGGCACAGCCGAATTGGTGAATGTCTCCCACTTGGACTTGAATCCGAGCCGGATGTGATTCGAACAAATACGAAAAAAGCCCAGCAATTGCTGGGCTTTTCGCTCATTGGAGGGGTTTTATTTAGCGTCGCACGAATCACTACACCATAGCGATTCGTTTCACCATTTTGGCGAAATTTCAGACGAAATGGTGTGACCGCCTAGAACGCTAGAACGGGATCTCGTCTTCTAGAGCGGCGTCTTCGTCGAAGCCGGCGGATGCCGACGCACCGGTACGCGCGGGTGCGGCTGAGCGTTCGTAGGGTTCGCTGACGTCGCCGTTCATGCTGCGGCCTCCGCCGCCGGCGCGATCAAGCATCTGCATCGCGTTACACACGACTTCCGTGGCTTTGCGCTTTTCGCCGTCCTTCGTTTCGTACGAGCGAATCGAAAGGCGCCCCTCGACGAGACACGACATGCCCTTCTTCAGATACGTGTTGCACGTTTCCGCGAGCTTGTCCCAAGCGACGACGTCGATGAAATCCGTCTCTTCTTGCTGCTTCGAGCGGCGATTTACCGCGAGCGTGAACTTCGTGACGGCTGCGCCGGAGCCGACGTAACGGATCTCCGGATCGCGGGTGA
>PLTN01000104.1 GCA_003164495.1 Vulcanimicrobiota bacterium | reverse complement strand
GAGTGCGGTCATGTCGGCTGCTGCGATGATTCGAAGAACAAACATGCAGCCTCACACTTCCGCATCACCGAGCACCCGATCATCCGGTCGATTCAGCCGGGCGAAACCTGGAAGTGGTGCTACGTGGATAAAGTTGGCTGGGAGTAGCGTTTCCGGCCGATGCTAGCCCTTCGGCGAGCACCGGCCGCTCGCGCATGGCACCCGTAACGGGTACAAAGCGGCAGGCGGATTAATTGGCGGGCAGTAACCCACGGACGCATGGCCTTGCGCGTAATCATACTCTGGACGGCCGTCGCACTTCTTGGGGCGAACGCGCCGTCGAATTCAGCGGCGCCAGTAACCGCGACGCGGCCCATCACTGCGCCGTATGTAATCCCCACCAACGTGACCGTCACGACGGGCGCCATCACGGCGACGGGCACCGCTACGCCGGCGCCGCCAACCAGCATGACGGTCACCACCGGACCGATCACCGCAAGTGGCAACGCGACGCCGAAGCCACCGACGAGATAAACCTTCACGATTCCGGAGGCCCGCATGAAACGGTTCCTTTTCGCCAGCCTCATCGTAGTCGCGATGGCGCTCTTGCCAGCCACCGTATTCGCGAATACGACGTACACCTACACGATTCTCGTGACTATGAACTTGTCGAAGATCTTGCCCGATGCCAAGATCGAGGTCGGCTGCGCACTTTGGCCGTCGTACGAACTCTCGCAAACATCGGGCACGAACGCGTCGGCGCAAGCGTTCTTCACCCTCGACGGAAACGGCTCGTTTTCAGGTCAGGTTCCCGTCGTCGTTCAATCGCAGAACGTACCGCAGCACTATTACAAGTGCAACCTAATGTCCACCATTGCAGCGCTGCAGCCCCTAGTGTTCACGGTAGGATCCTTCTAAATCAGTTAATTGTTAGGCCTAGAACTCAAACGAGCCCCGTGGCACTTTTAAGGCCGCGCAACGAAGTTTCGGTTCCGGCCCGACAAACGGGCTCTAACGGAGTTTCGTGCGCATTTTTCTACTCGAAGAACAAGCACGCGACGAAACACTTCCGGATCACCGAGCATCCGATCATCCGGTCGCTCGAGCCCGGCGAGGACTGGAAGTGGTGTTTCGTTGATAAGGTAGGGTGGGAGTAGCCTTAGCGCCGCAGCGTGCTGTCGTTCTCGCGCTGGTCGGCGGTGTCGTGAACGCGTGGATGTTCCTCGTCGACGATCCGGATTGGCGCGCCTCGATGGCCTAGCTCTAGAAGGCGACTCGACTGACACGGACGTTCGCATTCGGTCGCTGGTCGTGCAGATCCAGGAAGAACTGCACGGCATCGGCGTCGAGGCTCACGCGCGCGCGCAACTGAGCACGCAGCTCTACGCCGGCTACGGCGCGGGCGGCACGCTCTCACGGCAAGTACCAACTGGCGATCTACCGTGGTACGCCGGCGTCGATCCGGACGACTCGGCGCAGTTTCTGTGCGCGAACCGTCCGCCCGGCGGCTACAACCAATCCTTCTACTGTTCAGCCGCGATGGATGCGGCCCAAACGAAGGCGCTCACCAGCTACGACATCGCAGCCCGCAAACCGGCCTACGCGACGATCGAATCGCTGCTGGTCCGCGATGCCCCGATCGATTTCTTGTGGTGGTTCCGGAACATCCAAGTCCTCAACCCCGACCTCCACGGCTTCAACCCCAACCCCGTCGTGGAGACCTGGGACACCGCACCTGGTCGATTTAGCCGCCTTGGACGACCACGCGCCGCAGCGCGCCGCGCCACACGAACGTGGCGAGGATGCCGAAGCCCGCGGTCCAGGCGAGTTGGGTTGCTAACGCGGCGGCGTACGCGCTCGGCGGAATCTTCCCGAGATAGATCAGCAGCGGCGTCGAGTAGACCGCGGCGAACGGCAGCGCCAGCACGATCTGCTGGAGAAATCCGGGGAAGAAGATCAGCGGCACGATCTGGCCGCCGAGCAGATCGCTGACCCAGCGGATGATGAGCTGAATGGCGAACGTCTCGAGCGTCCAGAACGCGATCGAGTTCATCAGGAAGTTCATCAAGAAGTTCACTACGTAGCCGAGCGCAAAACTCAGCGCGAAGGCGAGCAGAACGAACGGCGACGGTACGTCGATGTGCACGATGAAGAGCGCCAGCAGCAGCGAGGGCACGATCAGCAGCGCGTGCAGCAGCGTTTGCCCGAAGCCGTCGCTGAAGAAGTAGAGCGGCAGATTGATCGGTTTCATTAGGTCGGTCGCGATAGACCCTTCGCGCACGCGGTCGCGAATGATGCGCGTGCCGTCGATCTCGAGGACCAGCGACATCAGGAGCGCGATCGTGGTGTAGGTGATGATCGCGTGCAGCGGCACGCCCGCCGGGGCGACGTTCTGGGCGTAGAGCGCGACCCACACCATCTTCATCAGGTACAGCCGGGCGAGCAGCGAGCCGACGTTGGTGAAGACCTCCATCCGGTAGGTCGCTTCGCGCGCGAACGCCTTTTTCGCAAACTCGAGATACGGGGCGACGCGGAACTTCACGTGGCGGCCGGTTCTCCGTCGGGCTCGGTCACGTAGCCTTCGCGGTAGATGCGCCGGATGATCGACTCGAGTTCCGGTTCCTCGATCGAGATATCGCTGACCGCGTACTTTTCGGTGACGCGCCGGACGAGCGCCTCGGCCGACATCGTGCGCCGGTCGAAGCGGAAGCGCGCGATCGTCGGCGTCGTGAGCTCGGCCTCCGCGCCTTCGATCTCGACGTGTGTTTCCGGCGCGCAAAGCTCGACCACCAGCGTGCGGTGCGTGCCGTAGCCGTCGCGCAGCGTCTCGACTGCGCCATCGAAGATCAGCGTGCCGCGATCGATCAGAACGATGCGCCGGCACAGCCGCTCGACATCGGCCAAGTCGTGCGTGGTGAGGATGAAGGTGGTCCCGCGTTCGCGGTTGATGCCGGCGATGAAGTTGCGGATCGCTTCCTTGGCCACGACGTCGAGCCCGATGGTCGGTTCGTCGAGAAACACGACGCGCGGATCGTGCAGCATCGCGGCCGCAAAATCGCCGCGCATGCGTTGGCCCAGCGAAAGCTGGCGCACGGGTGTGTTGAGAAAATCGGCCATTTCCAGCAGCTCGGTGAAGTAGTCCATGTTCTCGCGGTAGCGCTGCGGTGAAACGTCGTAGATCGCGCGCAGCAATTCGAACGATTCCACCAGCGGCAGATCCCAGTACAGCTGCGAGCGCTGGCCGAACACGACGCCGATGTTGCGCGCGTTCTCGCTGCGCTTCTCGTACGGCACGATGCCGGCGACGCGCACCTCGCCGGACGTGGGGACGAGGATGCCGGTAAGCATCTTGATCGTGGTCGATTTGCCTGCGCCGTTCGGCCCGATGTAGCCGACCAACTCGCCCGCGTCGAGCGACATCGTCACGCCGGTGACCGCGACCTTGTCCACGTACTCGCGCGAGAAGAGCGTCTTGAGCGCGCCGCCGGCCCCCGGAGTCCGCTTGACGGAGCGGAAGACCTTCCGCAGCTCGCGCGTCTCGATGATCGGCATGAGATTGCGTTTCGACCCGGACCTGCCGGTCCATCCGCGGAAGCAGGGGCAAGTGATCATCACGGTATCGCGCGAGTATGGTGCGGCCGGGCGGGCCGTCATCCACGGCCTCGCCGAGCTGCTCGGATATCGCCTGCTCGACGAGGATCTGCCGGTCGTGGTGGCCGCGCGCTTGGGTACCTCGCCCGAAGCCGTCGAGGGCATCGAGTACCAGAAGACCGGCTTCGGTCGGCGCCTCCTGCGCTCGCTCAGCGTCGCGATGCCCGAATCGTTTCAGCCCGCCCCGGAGGTCGAAGACCTGGCCGCGATCACGCAGCGTGAGATCGAGCGCTTGATCCACGAAGCGGCCGACGCCGGCAACGCGATCGTCGTCGGCCGGCTCGGCAACGTCGTGCTGCGCGACCGCACCGACGTGCTGCGCGTATTTCTCACCGCGCCGCTGCAGTGGCGGATCGAACACATCACCGAATCGCTCGGCCTCACCCAGGCCGCGGCGCGGACCGAGATCGCGCGCGTCGACGGCGGCCGCCGCAACTACGCGCGCGAGCAGTACGATTTCGCGTGGGGCGATCCGCACCACTACGATTTGGTTTTGGATGTCGCGCGCTTCGGCGTCGACGGGGCGATCGCGCTGATCGACGCCGCGCGCGGCGCGATCGGATGACGGCTGCCGAAAAGGCCGCCGGTGCGGGCGAACGCCCCGTCCCCAATATCCAGGGAAGCCTGTTCGGCCCGTTCCGCTACCGGGACTTCTCGTTGCTCTGGAGCGGTCTGTTCGTCGGCAACATCGGGACCTGGATCCAGTTCACCGCGCTGGGCTACTACGTCGCGCGGCTCGCGCCGAACGCCGGCCTCGGATCGTTCTACATCGGCCTGCTCGGCGCGTCGCGGATGGTCCCGGTCCTCCTCGCCTCGCCCTATGCGGGTGTGCTGGCCGATCGCTACTCGCGCCGCCCGATCTTGCTCAGCACGAACATCATGACGATGATCCTGGCCGTGATCCTCGCCACGACGTTGTTGACGAACACCGCGTCGCTGCCGGTGATCTTGGCGATCAGCGCGCTGCAGGCCGCGACGCAATCGTTCGATGCTCCGGCGCGGCAGAGCTGGGTCTCGATTCTGGTGCCGCGCGAACTCGTGGGGAATGCGATCGGTCTGAACTCGTTCGCGTTCAACACGCCGGCGGTCGCGGGTCCGCCGCTGGCCGGCATCCTGATCTTCGCCGCCGGGATCGCCCCGTGCATGATCGTCAACGCGGTGGTGAAGTTCGCGGTCGTGCTGGCGCTGATCTTCATGCGCCCCTCGCCGCCGAGTTCCAAAGAGCGCACGCCGTTTTGGCCGGCCTTCGTCGAAAGCGTGCGCTTCATCTACGCCCACTCGGCGCTGCGCTGGATCTACCTGATGATGATCGTGACCGCGCTTTCGGTGCGCTCGTACACGTTTTTGCTGCCCGCCTACGCGGTGCACGTGTTGCATACCGACGCCCGCGGTTTGGGCGCGCTGATGGCCTCCTCGGGAATCGGCGCGGTCATCGGCGCTCTGATGATCGCGGCGTTCAACGTGCGCAAGCGCGCGGTGATCTGGTTCGTTTCGGGCTGCATCGCCTCGCTCGGCGTCGCGACGCTCGGCCTCACCGACAGCGTCGTGTGGTGCTCGCTCGTGCTCGGTTTTGTGGGCCTCGGCACGCAGAGCTTCATCGGGTCCTCGAACGTGCTGGTGCAGACGCTGGCTCCGGATAACATGCGGGGACGCGTGATCTCGGTGTACTCGATGATCGCGCTCGGGCTCGTGCCCGGCGGTGCGCTGGTGATCGGGACCATCGCGCGCTTCACCGATTTGCGGCTGGTCTTCATCGTGGCCGGTCTGCTCTGCACGATGGTGGGGGTGTGGACGTTCAGCGTCCACCCGAAGTTGCGCGCCAGTTGAGCGGGGGAGATCGGCGACGAGGTCTTCAGTCGTATGCAGTACGACATCGACCTCGCCGAATCGCGACTTCTGCTGGATTACGTGTAGAGCTTGCGGGAGCCGACGAAGTAGTAGTCGACGAGCCGGAAGCCGCCCCGCTCGAGCGAGAGGCGGGCGCGTTCGTCGAGCTGATGGACGCCGGCGCAAACCAGCCGGCCTTCGGTCGTGACGAGCCGGTCGGCCGCGGTCGCAGCGATGGCGGCGCCGTAGCCGTTGCCGCGGTGCGGCTGGTGGACCGCGATCCGGAGTTCCGACCAATTCTTGTCGATCACGTCGGTGATCGCGACGCCCACGGCCTCATGCCCGATTTCGGCGATGAGGATCTTGGGATCGTCCATGGCCGCGGCTTGTTCGCGGGCCAATTCGCCGAGCACCAGGGAGTCGCGCATCGACCCTTCGCGTAGGGTCACCTTGACCGGCAGCGGCGGTGCGTGGCGGAAAACAAAAGCGTAGCCGTCGACCGTGACGTCGAGTTCGAGCCCCTTCAGGGCCCCGCGAATGACGTCGTCGCCCCCGAAGAAACGGATCGCTCCGGCGTTCGTCTGCATGAACGCATCGGCCATCCGGCGCGGGGCTTTCTCGCCCTCGGTAACGTCGAAGCGCACCATCGTTTCGGGCGTATAAATGGTGCCGTCGGCCATCCAGGCGATGGCGACGGCGCGGCCGCCGTCGCGAATCGGCACGCCCCGCGCGCGTTTGCGAACGAGGCGGGCGTAGGCGAGTTCCGGGAATCCATCGAGATACATATATGAAAAAAAAGAGCGAGCCGGTATTAGCGACTCGCTCGTTACCTCCGTTGTCGTAGTTAGGCCGCGGCCGCTTTTTTACGGCG